>CAZEQY010000003.1:0-182512 GCA_964514655.1 uncultured bacterium | reverse complement strand
GCGCATTCGTAATGCGGAGGTCGTCGGTTCGACTCCGGCTTCAGGCAATCAAAAAATTCAATTAGTTATCGCGCTTCAAGGTTGGTGGTTGTCATTTTTACCACTCCAAAGAAAAGTGGCATATAGCTCTCTACTTTTTTGAAACAGGTAAAATGAGGTGTTAAGAGGCTTTGATGTTGATTTCGGTGAGGTATTTGAGGGTGGGGGCTACTTTGTCGCCTTGCACTTCTATGGTGCCCTCCTTTACGGCACCGCCACAGCCAAGTTTCTTTTTTAGGCTTGAGGCAAGAGTGGCAAGCTCTGCAGCTGTCATGGCAAGGTTTAAAATTACCGTAAGGGTGCTTTTGCCGCGTTTTATGAGGCGCACCTTAACAGGTTTATTTGATGTAGGGGCCGATGCCTTAGAGGGTATCCATTGGCCATCTATTGTAAAGGGCATAGTGATTTTTCCTTGATAGCTATTATGCACTAGAATGGGTTTTTTAGTAGGCGATTATTGTGCCGACTTCTTCGCTTTCGTTAAGATGACAATCTAAGTCATAATATAAAGTTACGTGACAAACAATCTTGAGCTGCAATATGCTACTAGGTAAAATGAGGGATGTTTATGAAGGGGTTGTTAATGGCGGTGATGGGGTTGTTGTGTAGTCAGGGGCTCTTTTGTCAGGTGTTTCATCATAGCGTAAGTGGGCCTAGTGTAGAGTGGACTGTAGAGGATGTGGAGCCTTTTGATGAGCTTGTTGTGAGCTGGAATGGGGCGCGTTGCGATGATGTTGCCATCAGCGTGCGGGTGAAGCTGGATGAGTGGTCTGAAGAGCTTCCATATGCAGTGTGGGGGCCAAATGGGCAACGGACGTTTACTTCAGCTTCGCATGTAGTAAAGGCGCGTACAAACGAAGATACGATTGAAATTTTAGATGGGCTAAAAGCGCGCGGGTTTTCAGTAAAGATTGTTTCAGCCGGCGCTATACGCTCACTTCACGCATCTTGTATCGACACAAAAAAATTTAAGGAAGAGATTGCTAAGGATATAGGCTGGAAGGGCGCTGAAAGCATTTTGCTTCCTGTTGCAGGAAGGTCGCAACTTGCGCTAAAACATCCTCGCAATACCTCTCTTTGCTCTCCATCGTCTACTGCAGCTGTTGCCTCATTTTTATCAGGGCAGGAGTATCCTACAGCTGATTTTGCTGCAAAAGTGTGGGATGCCGGTTTTGATATATACGGAAACTGGATTTTTAATGTTGCAGAAGCGGCGGCATTTTTGGGAAAAGGGTGGAATGTCTACATGGCAAGGTATTTGTCTTTTGAAGATATTTATCGCAATTTGAAGCTGGGCCGTCCAACAGTTGTTAGCGTGCGAGGCACCCTGCCGGGGACCGTGATGCCCTACTCTCAGGGTCACTTAATTGCAGTCATTGGATATGATAAAGATCAAGATTGCATTCTTTGTATGGATCCTGCATACCCAAGTGATGAGGAGACGCTTGTCAGATATCCGCGTTCAGAATTTTTGGAAGCCTGTGCGAAGCGCGGGTATATAGGATATTTTTTTGATAGGGAATAATCGCTAACTAGGGTATCTTCTTGTGGCAATTCTCGATTTGGAGGTAGGAAGTAGTGGTACGTTATATTCGCAATATCAACAAAACTGGTGCTATCGGAAGCTGCTCTGAAGATGTAGCTATTGCGCTTGCAGATCGAGCAAATCTTCGCGGCTCCAAAACTGTTGTTGAGTTGGGTTCCGGCACGGGGGCTATCACACAAAAGCTAGTCGAACGTATTCCGGAAGGCACCCTCTTTTTGGCTCTAGAGCTTAATGAGCACTTTGTAGAAGAGACAAGAAAGCGCTGTCCAAGTGTCATCGTCTATCACGACACTGCTGAGAATGTAAAACACTACCTAAACAAGCATGGCAAAGACACCTGCGACTGCATAATCTCTACGCTTCCTTGGATGCTCTTTGACGAAGAGCTACAAAACCGCCTTCTTAACGCTATCTGGGACGTATTGCCAGAAGGTGGGGAATTTCTAACTGTTACCTATACTTTTGCTCCCTTTATGCCTGCAGGGCGCCGCTTTAGGGGCCTTATCGAAAAGCGCTTTAAAGAAGTCTCTCGCACAAAGCCAATTTGGAAAAATCTTCCACCAGTCTATGTGTATCACTGTAAAAAATAGGTGAGGTTGTTATGAGTGCTCGTGAAGTTCAGATTGTTGTAGATCAAGAAGAACTTAAAGGCCTCCTAACAATACCAGAAGGTGCTACTGGCATTGTCGTATTTGCCCATGGCTCAGGTAGTGGACGCTTAAGCCCCCGCAATCAACAAGTCGCAAAAAAACTGCAAGAAGCTCATCTTGCTACGCTTCTACTAGATCTTCTCACGCAAGAAGAAGAGCTAATCGATGAGCAGACACGGCAGTTTCGTTTTGACATTGACCTACTGGCAGAGCGCCTTATAGGCACGTGCAACTGGCTTAAGCTGCAAAATGAGACCAAAAATCTTGCAATTGGCTATTTTGGGGCATCTACAGGGGCAGCAGCTGCCCTCATGGCGGCAAGTGAACAGGGCGACCAGATTAAAGCCATAGTATCCCGTGGTGGCAGGCCCGATCTTGCGATAGACCATTTAGACGCTGTTACCGCTCCAACCCTTCTAATTGTTGGGGCAAATGACTTTGCCGTTATCGAAATGAACGAGCGAGCTCTTGAAGCACTTAAGTCAAAGAAAAAAATCGAGATAGTTCCTGGTGCTACACACCTATTTGAAGAGCCCGGCACCCTTGATATTGTGGCAAATCTTGCCTCTAAGTGGTTTTCTGAGAACCTTTTGTCAGCAAAGTAACCACTTCTTCATCTTCAGTTTGGTCAAATTTTTGGTAGAATTGCCCAACAGCTTGGAAGCTCCAGGGAGTTTCTAAAGAAATAAACTCATCACACATGGCTTTAATTTCGCGCGCTGTGTCGGGTGGTGAAACAGGCACTGCAACAACAATTTTCGCAGCTTTTTGTGCCTTTATAGACTGTATAGCCGCCTTCATTGTGGCGCCTGTTGCAAGGCCATCGTCTACAATAATAATGGTTTTATTGTGAAAATCGATAGGTGCAAGTCCTTTGCGAAAGAGCGCAAGGCGCTTTTTGGCTACTTCTATTTGCCTTGCGCACTCAGAATCAAGATAGGCTTTAGATACGTCGTGGGCTCGAATTACATCTTCATTAAAATAGCCTTCACCGGTTTCTGTAACTGCTCCAACGGCAAGTTCTGGGTTAAATGGAGACCCTACTTTCCTCGGGCAAATGACGTCCAAGGGGCAATGTAAAAAGGTTGCAACTTCGTACGCGAGCACTACACCACCTCTTGGAAGGCCTATGATGAGTACGTTTTTAGAGCCTTTATAGTGACTTAAAGCTAGAGCTAGCTTTTTGCCTGCATCTTGACGATCAATAAACATCCTATCCTCACGTTGCGCGTAGTAGTTCCCACATCCTTTTAAAGCCCGGGCAGGAAACAAAAAGTTCTTCCTTAGTGCCTTCAGCAATCTTGCGGCCGCGCTCTAGATAGATGATATGGTCGGCATCTTCTATTGTAGAGAGGCGGTGTGCGATAATAATTTGAGTTGCTTTACCCTTAACTTCAGAAAGAGCAAGTTTTATCTGCTCTTCAGAAACAGCATCAAGAGAGCTTGTCGCCTCATCCATGATAAGTATTGGAGCTTCTTTGATAAAAGCTCGAGCGATAGCGATGCGCTGCTGCTGGCCGCCAGACAGAGTTTTTCCTGCTTCAGCAAGCAAGGTGTTATAGCTATCTGGCTGCTTTTCGATAAACTCTGCAGCGTGAGCTTGTGTGGCAGCTTCTACAATCTGTTCCTTGCTGTAGGATCTACCAAAGCTAATATTTTCTGCAATAGTATCAAAAAAGAGAAATGGCCGCTGTGGAACAAACCCAATTTGGTCTCTTAGAGATCTAATTGTATATTCTCTAACATCGCGTCCATCTATGGTGATGCTGCCCTTTTGTACATCGTATAAGCGAACGATAGCTTGGGCAATAGTAGACTTTCCGGCTCCTGTAGGGCCGACAATAGCTACAGTCTTGCCTTTTGGGATTGTAAAGCTAAGATCGTGTAGCACCCAGTGATTTCCGTAGGCAAAAGAGACGTTGTTAAATGAGATGGCCTCAGTAAAGCCTTTTAGCTCTATAGAGCCATCTTTTTCTAGTGCTTGAGGGGCAAGAAGTATTACCTCTCCCATACGCTCAGAGGCTGCTATACCGCGCTGTATGCGGCCATTTTCTTCTGCAAACTTTTTTATAGGCTCATATACTGTTGTCAATAGGCCGCAGAAAAAAAGTACTTCATGTAAGGGCAGCTTTAGGCCGTATAAGCCAAATAATAATGCTGCCACCAAGCAAAATATGCCGATAGTATGCAGTATGGGCCTTGAGGCAATGTCATAGCGGGCACTTTTTATTTCTAGCTCTGCCATCAGGTCGTTATCTTCAGTGTATTTTTTAAGTGAAAAGTCTTCCATGGCAAAGATTTTGATGGTCTGGATGCCTGATAAAAACTCTACAAGGACTGATGCAAAGGCCTCCTGCCTCTTCTGAATCTGTTTGGCTATACGCTTGATGCGTCTTGCTAAAAAGATGATAGGAAGCACAAGCGCCGGAAAACCTATAAAGACAGCAAGTGAAAGCTGCCAGCTTACTAAAAAGCATATTGTGAGCGTAGTGACAAGGGCAAAAGGCGTTTGTAGGTAGTTTATGAGCATAGAATTTATGCCATCAGCAATCATCGTGGCATCGTTTACAACGCGAGATGATAGTGAGCCAATGTTATGCTCCTGATAAAAGGACATGGGCAGCGTTTGAAGGTGTTCAAAGTAGCTTTGGCGCATGTCTCGGCTTACTTTGATCGCAAGAAGCTTTGTGCCAAACCGATAGCCAAATAGCGTTATTGCCTTAAAGAGCGCGACAAAGACTAGTGCAATGATCAGGTAGGAGACGCTTGTCTCAATTGGCAGGATTTTATTGATGTAGCTTACGCCTTTATTGACTACGCCTTGCTTTTTATGCGCGCTTACAAAGTCTTCAGCCTCTTCTTTTGTGACTACACCTTTTTGTGAAGTGTCAATTTCGTCAAAGCGCTTAGTAAGAATATCTTTATTTACGCTATTTGCGGTTGTGAGGTGATTATTTTCCATGGGGCTAAAGAGCTCAAAAAAGTCAGGCCCTTTCTTTGTAATAACCCCTAAAGAAAACATTTCAAGCTGTCCTGCAAAGGTAAAAAGCAGGCTTGCAACCATGCTAAAGGCAAAAAGTGCCACATAGTGCGATTTGCCGCAGGCAATTTTTAATAACTGTCTCATATAAATCCTTAAAGTCGCAATCTATGATAAACGAACAAAAATTACTTGCCCAGAAGAGTCGTTGCCATTTACATTCTTTGTCTATCACATTGAGTGTGAGTTTCTTTACTATGAGCATTAAAAAAAGATATATCGCTATACTCCTAATCCTCGTGTCTTTCCTCGGCATTATGGCTTTAGGCTATCTAAAAACAAGCGCTAGCGTCGAAGAGAGCCGCATTTGTCTACTTGATGTAGAGTTTGAAGACGGCCTAGGACGTGGACATAGGGTGTTTTCTTTGGTAGAAAAATCGCAAGCTGACCAAAAGCGCTATCGCCTTCTCAAAAAGGTCTGGCAGCGAAATAGGCCTTCATTTGTTCAACCGGCAAAGTCATCAAAGATCCCAAAAATAATCCACCAGATATGGCTAGGGCCTAAAAAGCCACCACATTTTTTCCTCAAATTTAGAGAAAGCTGGAAGAGGCTGCATCCGGATTGGGAATATCGACTCTGGACAGATGCAGATCTTGCAAGTTATGACTTTGAGCTTAGAGATCTTTTTGACCAAAGCGATAACTATGGCGAAAAATCAGATATTTTGCGCTGTGAGCTACTTCTAAAGTATGGTGGCGTATATGTGGATGCTGACTTTGAAAGTATAAAGCCTCTTGATGAGGTTTTGTATAAGTATGACTTTTTTGCCGGCATCGAGCCGCCCCACCAGATTCCCGAAAGTGATCGAGTGATGCTTGTTTCTAATGCAATTATCGGCTCAGTACCCGGCCACCCTATTTTAAAGCGTTGGAAACAGATTATTAGAGAGCGCTGGAAAAAAGCTGAAGAAGAGTGCTTTAGCTCAATTGAAAAGGTGCTTGTGCGCACATTTTTGTCTTTTGGCGATGCTGTGGAAGAAAAAATTGATGTTAGCGACCAGGTAAATGTGGTCTTTCCTTCTACCTACTTTTATCCCATAAAGCCCTCGTGCATACGCAATCCGCCAGAGCCTCCAAACATCATCAAGAAGGCTCTTATTGCCTTCGACCTTAGAAAAGATCATCCATTTTCTCGCATTGTACCGGAAACTATGGCGGTGCACCATTTTGCCGCTACCTGGCAAAAGGGTACCATGGAATTGATGAAAGAGATGCAGCGCGAGCTTCTTAAGCTTAAAAAAGAGCAAGCCGAACTTGCTCGCCAGGTGGAAGCATTAACTACAGAAAAAGAGAACCCATGAGAAGCCGTTTTATATGTAGCCTGATTAGTCTGTTCTTTTTGGTTGGCTGTAAGGATCAATCTGCAAAGGTGATAGATGCAGACTTTGAAAATGCTATGGGCAAAAATAGCCCCGAATGGCAGCAGCTTATTAATGACAAAGGCTCTAACGAGCGCCTTATTATGCTTAAGGGGCATTATGAAGCCATAAAGCCATCTGTAGTAGCTCGAGAAGATGAACCAAAAATTCCCAAGATCATCCACCAGATATGGCTCGGGCCAAAAGCGCCTCCTGCCTACTATTGGGATTATAAAGAGACATGGAAGAAGTTTCATCCGGACTGGGAATATCGCTTCTGGACAGACAAAGAAGTTCAAGAGCTTGAATTTGATCTTAAAGACCTTTACGAGAGAACGCCTAACTGGGGTGAAAAGTCAGATATTTTGCGGGCAGAGCTTTTAGAGCGCTTTGGTGGCCTTTATATCGATACAGACTTTGAATGCGTAAAGTCCTTTGATGAGCTAAATTATAAATATGACTTTTATGCAGGCCTTGAAGCGCCGCATAATGGTGATATTACATCTTCTGCTCCGCACGTGACAATTTCTGATGCCTTGATTGGTTCTTGTCCTGGCCATCCGATAATCAAAAAATGGAAAAGCCACATACGCTCTCATTGGGATGAGTATGAAAAGAAGTATCCAGACAGCATAAAACGTGTGCTCATGCGCACCTTTTATTCTTTTGGTAAAGCCTGTATGAGCAAGCTGCATGCGGATAACAAAAGGAATATCATATTCCCTGCAACCTACTTTTTTCCCCTTACGTTTACCGAAATTTCTAAAGGGCGCCTAAAGAGGTTTAGCTTCTTTCGTCAGCAAGCAAGGCACGTGCTTAACTTTTTGAATATCACAAAACCCACGCCATTTGTAGAGCTCCAGCCAGAAACAATGGCTATTCACTACTGGGGAAATAGCTGGGTAAAAAGCAGCGAAGAGCGCTTTAGGGATATGCATAAACAAATTGTTGAAATGCAAAAGGAATTTAAACAGGAAATCATTGCCTTGCAGGCAGAACTCGATACCCTGAAAGCTCAAAAGAGATAATCTCGACCTTGTAACTTTTTGACGGCGCTTTCTCCACATCGGCCCTCCATCGTCAATTTAACTTTTCCGGAGGGCATAATAATGCCCTTCCGGAAAAATTAAATTGACGCTGAATGACCGCTGAAGAGAAATCACTCGTCAAAAAGTTGCAAAGTCGAGATAATCTCTTGAGTCTAATGGAGTTGTGTGGTACATTTTCTCGGATTCAATGTTAGGAGAGTCATGAAACGTATTCTTAGCGCATCATTATGTGTACTTCTCGTGATAGGTCTTGTGGCCTGTTCCGGTAAAAAAAAGGAAAAGGCAAATAGCTTCACACCAATCATGGTTGTGGATTTTGATGATTCACTCGGCAAAGGGTCTAACGAGTACTCATTTATCTTTGCAAACCCGGATGATGTAAAGCGTTATGAAATCTTAAAGGGTCTTTACGAAAATAATGGTCTTGAAAAGGTTGCTGAATCTGAAACTCCTAAAATTCCAAAAATACTGCACCAAATTTGGGTAGGTCCAAAAACACCTCCAGCATATTTTGTTACGTTCCAAGAAAAATGGAAAGCGTTGCACCCAGACTGGGAATACCACCTATGGACAGATAGCGAGCTTGAAGATTTAAATCTTGAGCTTAAAGACCTTATCGAAGCTTCACCAAACTATGCAGAAAAGTCTGATATAATACGCTCAGAGCTACTAGACCGCTTTGGCGGCGTCTATCTTGACGTTGACATGGATCCATTTCATGCACTTGATGAGCTACACAAAAAATATGACTTTTACTGCGGTATAGAGCATCCGCATAAGATTGCAACGACACCTAACCGCTTGTGGCTTGGTATATCGATTATTGCTTCTGCACCAAATCACCCCATTATGAAGCGCTGGAAAGAGCTTATCCGTGCCCGCTGGGATGAAGTGAATAAGAACTACAACTCAGCGATCGAACGTGTGATCAACCACACCTACTTCCCCTTCACGATGGCCTTCTTTGATACCTATAATGAGGGTGGACGTACAAATATTGCTCTTCCTACAAGCTATTTTTATCCCCTTGCAGCAGATCAAGCAGCAAAAAGACGCGCGTCAGTTCGCGCCTTTCGTGAGATGTTTTACGATGTCCTTATAGACCTTAACTTAAAGAAGCCGCGCCCCTATTCACGCGTACAGCCAGAAACTATTGCCGTACACTACTGGGGTAATTCGTGGCTTCCATCCCAGCAAGAGCAGCTTAAGGATCTGCAGCACCAGCTAGACCTTCTACGTAGAGAAACCTACAGAATGCAAGGCAGGCTCAGGCAGCTTGAATCTCAGCAACTCAAAGCCACTCAAAAAGACGAGCCGCTCACCGAACAGGCGGCTTAGTAAAGATTTTTAGCCAGGCTTCTACGTTGGATAGTGCCGGTAGATTTTTCATGTCTACTGGTTCATTGGAGGCAACTTCTAGTTTGGCAGGGGTAGGAACTTCCCGCTTTGCGATAAGAGGTTTTTGCCCGCTTTTTGCAAGCTTATTACGGCTTTTTTTGCGAAGATGTACAAGAAAATCGTGCACTCCTTCAACTTCTGCACCCATGGTTTTTACCCGCGATCTTAGGCCCCGATCTGATGTTACGACAAGTACCTTTTTGCCAAGATGACGTAGGGTTTCTACTAAATAGTCATCAGCTGTTTGGCCGTAGGCAGTAAAAATAATTTCTAATGAACGGTAATGACCGCGCTTCAGATCTTCTGTCTGAAAGGGCGCATCAAATACTACAGTGATAGACAGGTTTAGTTGAGTTGCTAAAGAATCTAGCTCTTTAATTAGTGTTTTACGTGCTTCTTCTAGCGAGGAGCTTGATCTTGCCCAGGCTTCTTTAAAGAGTAGATTATATCCATCTACGTAATAGTGCATTGAGACTCAAAAAAGCCAGCGAGTTTTTCTAGGGCTTTTCTTCGGTGTGAAATACGCATGCGAACAGATGGCGATAGCTCTGCAAGCGTTTTCATGTAGTCATGTTTGATGAAGATGGATTCAAACTCAGAGCTTCCTTTTCCGCGCTCAGATTCTGCGATAGTGCCTTCGACACGACCAGTAGCTTGACGATACTTTTCGTCGCTTGTAGCGCATGTAACGCATGATTCTATGTAGGCGGAGCGCTCGTGTTCATTCTTGCCGGCAAGGTAGCTTAAGATTTTTTTAGTTTGGCTAACAGTATTACCCTTTTCATTAAAAATATCAGTAGCATGTGCCGGCAGTATAAGCCCCCACTGCTCAGCAAGGCAGCATCTTTGCAGGCTTTTAGCCGCATGCAGCGCCTTATTTTTGGAGTTTTCTTGCAGGCTAGAAGCAGGGTCATACTCCGGTAGCTGATAGTCGGGAAAATCAAAGAGCGATAGTATAGTAGCTCGCGGAGCAAGCTCTTTTAAAATCTCCCGAATCTGCATAACTTTTTGGGTATTGCTTGAAGCAATCACTAGTTCCATGCGTTACTCAAGAAAACTTTTTACAGAAAGGATCTTGTAATGATCGCTCTTAAAGTCAAAGGATTCACCCTGCTTTTTACCAATCATTGCTTGAGCAAGCTTTGACTGGAAAGAGAGAATGTTTGCATCAGGATTTGCATCCCAAGGACCAAGTATAGTGTAGGTAGTTTTTTGTCCCTTTGGATCTTGTAAATCTACCTGGATTCCAACGCCTATAGAATCGGTGTCTATATCATTTTTTGTTATGATGCGCGCTTTACGAAACTGTTCAGAAAGCGACTTAAGTTCAGACTGTAGGCGCGATCTTCTTTCGCAGGCTGCTTTATATTCGGCGTTTTCTCTAAGGTCGCCATGGGCTCGAGCTACTTCTACTTCGCGGGCGTTTTCTACCATCTCGACAGTGCCAATGTGCTTGATGCGCTCGTGGACTTTATTATAGCCCTCTTGCGTTGTCCAAAGTGTTTCATAGCTTGGGGCATCGTCAAACTCTTTGCCTTTATTAAGCTCAGGGTGAGCAACTGCTGCAAGAGAGTGAAGAATCTTTTTGTCGTGATCTGAAAAGCTTTGGCACTTGGAAGTAAGAAGCAAAAATTCCTTCACAAAGTGTACGGAAGCTTCCTTCAAAAAGTCTCGGACAACTTCAAAGCGATCTGCTGTGAGAATTGTATACATTTTCTTTGCAAGGTCGCGCTCTTCTGGTTTTGCATCAAGAGCATGCAAGAGTATTAAAAAGGCTTCAAAAGCAGATTCTTTACCGGTAGAGTCCTGGAAGAACTGGTCATTTGCTTCGATAATCTTTTGAAAGTACCAAACAAGTGCATCCGGATGACGCTTTGGATGGCTAAAGAGGTCTTTAAGCTCTTTTTTTAGCTTCTCACGTGTAGCTTGAGTGTCAAGTTCCTTCAGTATATAGTCGCGAAGGGTGTTTTGATCTATTGTGAGAATGAGCTTTAAGAAGATATCCTGCCAGTCACTTCTTTGAGCCTGTATAAGCATCAAAAGACGCTTTTTGAGTGCGATGACTTCGATATTCTTTAGGCAGCTATCAACGTCTTTAAGAGCAGAAATTTTTGCTTTAAGAGTATCTTGGTGGGCAGTATAGCCTAGTGTATGTTCAAGAAAGAGTAGGGCTTGCAGTAGCTCATCTTCAGATATTCTTGGGGCTTCTATAAGGCCTTTAATTTTTGAGATAATTTGCTCTTTAGTTGCATCATCTCTTAGCGTTTCAGGAAAGTCTCTAGCTAAGTTGTGAGCGCTTGTAAGGATGTCATGAAAGCTCTTTTTGCCGCTAAATGCTTTTTGTACGCGGTCTGCAACAGATACAGAGCCTTTCCGTAAAACATAAGGCATTTTGGGATTATCCGGACTTTCGATAAGGTGGTCTTTTTTAAGTTTAACGCGGGATTGTTGCCACCATTTTGAGTATTCTTCTTCCGGAATAATAACATCAACAAAGAGGTCTTTAATTTCTGTTGCTGTCTTTGGACCAAGGTCGCTGAGTAGGCCGTGGATAACCTGAACGGGGTTTTCTCGAGATTCATCTTCTAATAGGTCAGGTTCTGCAAAGCGTCTTGCTAAGAAGTGTGTTCTTGCAAGAGGCAGTAGCGTCTTAAAGGCGTTTTTGAAGGAGATGTCTTTTTTTGCGCCCTGTAGATGCTCAAACTCTATAGTAACTTGTTCTCTAAGGAACGAGAAGTCAATAATTTCACCTACGCCCCAGCCGGCAGTGTGCAGAACAAAGTTGCCCTTTTGGATATGGTTAAGGAGGTAGAAATTTGATAGAGCACCTTGAAAATTGTCTCGGTTTCTCATGCCGATGAGGCGAATTTTTTCGTTGAAGGTAGGATCTTGAGAAAAACGGCTTTTAAGAAGCTCTTGGGCTATTTGAAAGAGGGTTTCGCTATTTGTTGTCTGTAGGTCGAAAATGAGTTTTAACGTTTCTAGTTTAAGATCTTCTTGTTCAACTAACAGCGAAAGAGGTAAGATGGCCTCAACATATTGGCCAAACGATTTAGCAAAATCTGACTGCTTTACAAGTCGCAGGATTTCGATGATTTCTTGCCCATCCGGGATGTCTCCCTGACAGTATTCATGCCAAAGCTGTAATACTTTCGAGTAATCCCGAGCTTGAAGTTGGTTTCGAAATTCTTCGACGTAGGCCATATATTTCTCCTTGATGGAGATAACTATAGACGTGAATTGAATTAATTTCAATTGTAGAGAGAAATGATGATTCTGTTTTAATTTTTTTCTTGATAAAATTAAAATAGGGGCTTTTGGTACGGAATTATGGTCGAGGAAAAAAAAGAGGTATTTTCTAATATTTTTGATGCCGCCTCCAAAATGGAACGGAGGAAGGCTGTTGAAAAGGCATTGTCCGCTGGCGCCCTTGCCAGGGCAGAAGGCGAAAAGGGCCCAAGCCTTACTGACGAAGAGATAACCCAAAAAATTCAGAAATACCAAGAGCTACACAACCAGATTGCCGATAAGCTTGATGAGATGTTTGTGAAAAGCAATATTTCTCCAAAACAGCTTCACGACTACTTTAATTCTCCCCAAAATTTTACCGCAGATCAATGGCGCCTCATCGAAATGCAGCGTCAAACCATTGACAAAATGCTCGACCAACTGTTGCCGGAGCGCCTTAAAGGCGAAAAAATCAAACCAGAGTCTGAAAAATCCGAAAAACAACGCCCCAAGCGCATGCAAGTCAAAAGCCGCTGGATGCCTATGCATTAACCAAAATTTCCGTGCCCGTGCCCGCATCCTATTCCCCATAAGTTTAACAAGAGCACCTTTTAAAATGAAAACATGACACTTGAGTGGGGGCAAAGCTTCTTTTGCGCTTTTGGGCTTTTGCGTTTTTGCGTTAATTTTTTCCCTTTCATACATGTTCTTGAGGCTTGAAGGTGTTTTTAGTAAAATAAGAATTCAACGCAAAAACGCAAAAGCCCAAAAGCGCAAAAGAAGCTTTGCCAAATTTGCATAAATTGGCACTTTAAAGAGCGTTGCAATCTATTGTGGAGCAGAAATGTAAGACTTATGGGGAATAGGATGCGTGCCCGTGCCCGCCTTATTTGGCACTAAAATATTGCTATTTAAGTAAGCTTATGAGTTATTAGAAAAAAACGAGGAAACACGTGCAAGACATCACAGAGGATGTAAAAAAGGCAGCGACTCTTATCGAAAGCCTTAAGAAAGAAATGGCAAAGGCCATCATCGGGCAAGAAGAGATGACCACGCGTCTTATTATGGGCGTTATATGTGGTGGTCACATACTGCTAGAAGGTGTTCCGGGCATTGCAAAGACGCTTGCCGTAAACACCCTTGCAAAGGCGCTTTCGCTCGATTTTAAGCGCATACAGTTTACGCCGGATCTATTGCCTTCAGATCTTATCGGAACCTCTGTATACCATCCAAAAGATGGCACGTTTTCCGTTGAGAAAGGGCCGGTTTTTACAAATATCGTCCTTGCAGATGAAATCAACCGAGCGCCTCCAAAAGTACAGTCAGCGCTTTTAGAGGTTATGCAAGAGCGCCAGGTGACAATTGCCGGAGAGACGTTTAAGACGTTAGAGCCCTACTTTGTTCTTGGTACACAAAACCCCATAGAACAAGAAGGTACCTACCCACTACCGGAAGCTGAAACAGACCGCTTTATGATGAAGGTGCTCATCAGCTATCCAAAGCCTCAAGATGAGAAAGAAATTGTCATGCGCTATGGGGCGGCAGCTCCTCCACAAATTGTGCCTCAGATGGGCGCTCAGGATATTGCATCGCTTCAGGCGCTTGTAAAAAAGATCTACATCGACGACAAGATTTTAAATTATATTATAAGTATTGTATGTGCCACTCGCGATCCCAAAGGTGCTAATGTCGATATTGAGGGGCTGCTTGAGTATGGCGCATCTCCAAGAGCAAGTCTTTGGCTTGCATGCTGCTCACGCGCTCATGCCCTTTTAGAGGGTAGAACCTATGTGACGCCCTTTGACGTCAAGGCAGTAGGTCACGATATACTTCGTCATCGCCTTGTGCTGTCGTATGAAGCGCAGGCTCAAGAGATGACTCCTGACGATATTATAACACGAATCTTTAACAAAATTCCTGTGCCGTGAAATCTGAGATTGAACTCCTTTCATCAAAGGTGAGAAAGCTTGAAATCACTGCTAGAAGGCAGGTGCTTGATCTCTTTTCCGGCATGTATGCCTCTGCTTTTAAGGGAAAGGGTATTGAGTTAGAAGATGTTCGGGAATTTCAGACGGGAGATGACATTAGAGCGATAAGCTGGACAAAGACAGCAAGGGCCGGAAAGCCCTACGTCAAGGAATTTCGCGAAGAGCGCGACTTAACGGTGATGCTTATAGTAGACGTCTCAGCATCACTACACTTTGGCAGCCATTATGAAAGTAAGCGTACTCGCCTTGCTGAAGTTGGCGCGCTCATTGCCTTTTCTGCAATATATAACCACGATAGAGTTGGTCTTGTACTCTTTTCTGATGGCATTCAGAAACGTATTTTGCCACGAAGGGGCCTTCGTCATGGTGCTCGGCTTATACGAGAGCTTATTGGCTTTCAGCCGGAGCATCAGAAGACATCTATAGCTAAAACTCTTGATACCTTTAACATGGCAACAAAAAAGCGCTGCATCTGCTTTTTGTTATCGGACTTTATTGACTCTGGCTATGAGCGCCAGTTTGGCTACACAGCAAAAAAAGATGATCTTGTCGCCATACGCATAGTTGATCCCGAAGAAGGGCTTGTACCAAAACTTGGTCTTTGCGGGATGCAGGATTTAGAAACCGGCTCATCATTTTTAGTAGATATTAATAGCGACTATCAAAAGGAGTTAGAAGAGCAGGAAAAAGCAAGAAGTGCTCACTTTAGCGCCCTTGCAACAAAGTATGGAGCAGGCGGTTTGTCGATTGATACAAAAAGTAGCTTTGTAGCAAAGCTTGCAGCCTATTTTAAGATGAGAAAAGAACGAAGGTAAGATGATGCATTACGCAATTTTGTTTGCCTTACTTGTCTTTGCAAAAGCTTTTGGGGATGTTTCTATAGACACTCAGGTAGATAAATCTACTCTTACAATATCAGAAAAGGCTGAAGTGGCTATTACCCTGTCATATCCACAGTCTAGTCCACCTGATATTTTTGCCTTTTTATACACCCTGATGCACGATCCGCCTCCTCATTTTCAGCTCGTAGACACTAAAGTTGACCAAAATAAGATACATATCACCCTGCAGCCACTTTCTACCGGAAAGCTGATATTTGCTCCGGGAGTTATACACTTTGGCAGTATGCCCTATATTGTGCCTCCCGTTGTGATCGATTGCAAAACAATTGGCGTGACAAGCCTGCCAATGGCAGGTTTATTGCCCCTTTACCCGGAGCGGCGCATAGAGCTAACACCGGCAAATCGCGTGCGCATAATGAACGACGAGGTGCTAAAAAAGGCCCTTCACGAAAATCAGGAGTCTTTTGGAAGATACCGATTTAGCTGGGATGTTTTGGCATTTATTCTTGGCGTAGTATCCTTTGGCTCTATAGCCTTGTGGGGAGTTTCATATTACGAACTTGTAGAGCGGCTAAAGCGCCCTCAGCCTGCTCCTGAGCTACCTATAGATAAAGCTCAGCGCATGCTTGAAGATGCATCACCCTTAAGCTGGCAAAGGATTGTAGACGCTCTTCGTCTCGCTCTTGGCGAGCGCGATACTAAAGGGGCATTTGAGCTTAGAGAATGCGTTCAAACAAACGCGCAGCTTACAGAAGAAGATAAAACCACTCTTTCAACCATCCTCACCACCTTGGGAGGGATACTCTACGCCGCCAAACCAGCCTCTATTCAAGAATGGAACAAGCTGCATGAATCAGTTTTACTTTTCATTACTAAGCGTAAGTTAGGTCCTTAGCGCTCTTTTTTTGTTCTTGGCATGTCTGGCGGGGGCGAGGTTGAGACTTTAAAGTCGATGAATTCAACGATATCAAGGTCAATACCTTGGCTAAAGCGATCGTGAAATTCTCGTTCTTTGCCGGCGGCTAGGCTTTTGTTTTTTCTCACCTCTTTAAAGATTTCGCGGCGAAATTGTAAAACTTCGTCCACAGTGTCGCTGTTTTGAAAAAGGGCCATGAGAAGGGGTTTTGGGGCGCGCCAGAGGCTCATTATGGTTTTGCGCGGGATCATGGAGGTGAATTCGGTGAGGGCAAAGTAGCCTGCTTGGTCTCTTGTGCTTGCGCTATAGCTTGGCTTATTACCTGTAAAGGTTTTGTAGCGAAGGTGGGTCATCAGCTCATCTTCAAGATCGAGCTTGCCTAGCTTATTTACCTTCGTTATCCACTGCTTGCCTGCTTGAGCATCTTTTGCTCGTTCAAAGAGCGTCGTTATAAAGCGCTCTTCTAGATCCGGAACTTCTGCTTTTGCTTCTTTAAAAAAATCGTTACCTTCATATAGTGTTGAGATCAGATTTTTTAATAAGGTGAATGTGGCTCTACCTTTTTTATCCGTGATAGTAGGGTTTTCGCCTCTAAACATTTCGGCAATATGTAAGTAGCTTGTGCAGTTTTCGGTCTTATTTTTTTGAGGCTTTTTGTCCTCTTCTTCCTCTGGCTCTTCTCGTGGCTCTTCATCTTCCTCATCTTCGTCGTCTTCGACAACTTCTTGAGCTTGCTCAGGCTTATTCTTTTGGGAATTTTTATTTGCGGCTTCAGGGGGCTGATTTTTTTTTGCAAGGCGCTTCATGCGCTCGTTAAATTTTTGAAAGGTTGCATTGCGAGATTCAGCAAACGATTCTATTGCAGCAGCATCTAAAAATACCATATCAGTCGCTGAGCGCCACTGAGCGGCACAGAACATCGTAAAAACAAGCAAAAGACCATATGTTGTTAAGAGTATATGCATATCCTATCCCTTATCATATAGTATGGTGCCTATCATATCCGGAAGAAAAATCCAGAGCGTGCATGGGGGGTTTTTGCTGCTTTTTATGTGCAGCTTAATAAGCTGCGGGGCTCTATCGTATTCTTTAAGCCAGTTATCCGTCCAGCGGCCCATAGGCGGCTTTTTTACTGTTTCATCCTGTTCTTGTTGACCATCTTGTCCAAGAAAAAACTCCATACGAAAGTCTGTCACATCAGAAAGTAGGGTTTCTTTTTGCATTACTTTTGGCAGCTCAGTCTCTTCTTCAAAATAGGGAAAGGTAGCAAGGATTAGCTGTTCATTTTCTAAATATAGCTTTATAAGTGCGTTTACAGAAAAGGCAGGATCGTGCTGGATCGTATTTTCTATCGTGAAGACAAGGTTTGTTCCATGCTCAACAAAGAAGTAAGGTTTTGGAGTTTTGTGGGTGGTAACGCCTGAAAATACATTCTGCAGCCTTGCCTGGGTAACAAGCATCTGTTCATTAGCGATGCGGAGCTTATTTAGCGCTTCGTTAGTTTTTGTCGTGCGCCAAAAAATGCCAAAGATGGCAACAATCAGCATTATAAAAAGCGATGTGGCAACAAGTACCTCAATAAGGACAAAGGCTTTACGTCTACGATGGTGCTTCGACAAGTTTCGACCCCTCTTTTTTAAGACAAATCCTCATTTCCGGCTGGATGCTCTCTTCTTTTCCCATATAGCGCATCACAAGCGACACTTTGACGTCCAAAGTGGTTTTAGTGATAAGTTCAGGCTCTTTTGGACGTTTTGCAGGAGAGAAAATAGCTTCTACATCCCAGTCTTTTTCACTTAAAGGGTATGTGCATGATTTGCTGTCTTCTATAAGCTTCCAGGGAATTTGGTTGGTGTAAAGCTGTTCTAAAAGAAGCACGTATGCCTCTTGGATAAGGCGCTCTCTTTGCACTTTTTTGAGGCTTGCACGTGCATTTTTTATGTAGTTTTCTTCAAAAGATAAAAGAAAAAAGCATGACCCTGTCACGATGAATATGGCTATAAGCACTTCTATGAGGGTAAAGCTATTTTTCTTCGGTTTCATCTTCTGCTACCTCTCGGGGATAGAGATCTTCTACCAACCTTTGGTCTTCAATTAACAGGTTTGGCACATACTTGGCTGGACGGCTCGTGAGCTTGCGCCCTGATTGAAAGGTGATGTGCACCTCTGTATCGCGATTATCTATTCCCCAAGGAAAATAGGAGACTGCCGTAACCTTGCCGCTTTCAGGTGTAATTTGTACATCCTGTACTTTTGCAAGAGTAGTTTTTCGGCTAAAGTTTGCTTTCATCCTTTCAGAAAACCGGATATCAGGAGAGAGGTAGATGACCGTTTTGCCCTCATCTTCTCCAAATATCACACGTACCTCTCTATTTGAAATCTTGGCAAGATTTGCCGCCATGCGCAGCTTGCTTTCGACGATATCTACCACGTCTTTTTCTTGCCGTTCTTGGTGAGAGCGGTGAAAATTTATGGCAAGCGCGCTGCCAACGACAACGATGATGCCTATCGCCAATAAGATCTCAACGATGCTAAACGAGCGTCGCTTCATCTAGAGCGCTTTTTTGATGCGTCAAATGCGTCGAGGTTTCTAGAGCTTACTATGATCACCTGTTCGCCATTTTTATCTTCGAAGGTAACTTCGTAAGGCTTTCCCCAGCCATCTTTTAAAAGATCGTCGGCCTTGCCGGCAAGAGGAGAGCTTGTGACGTAGTCTTGCCAGTGGCTGCCAAGTTCGCTTGGGTTAAGTTCGCTATTTTCTGCTAAAGCAAGGGCAAGTATTGTCTTAATCCTTGAAATGCCTTCGCGAGTTTTAAAGGCTTTACCTTCTGCAAGGCTAGCGTTGTAGTTATACGCTAAAGCACCTGTGATGGTTGCGATAAGAAGCATAACCACAATCATTTCGATCAGGGTTACGGCTCGCTTTTTTCTTTTTTGATCTTTTTTCATCTAAGTATCCTCAGAGTTAAAATTATAATTGTATACTTGAGCCAAAGCTCGATAGAGGCATAAGTATTGATAAGAGTACGCCCCCTATCAAACAGCCCATAAGTAATAGCATTACCGGCTGTGCAAGCGACACTACGCGATTGAGCGTGCGTTCTGTTTCTTCTTCATAGAGCGTTGCAAGTTGGTTGAGCATGTTTGGCAGCTTACCGGATTCTTCGCCAATAAGCACCATGCGCGAAAAAAGTGGCGGCACCTCTTTATGGCGGCTAAGTTCTGTACTAAAGGGTATACCTTCGATGATGCGTTGCTCGACGCGCTGCATAATTTCGTCGAGGCGAGCATTGCCGAGGGCTTCTTTTGCATAGGTAAGGCTTACTGTTAGTGGCAATCCCCCTTCAAGCAGCGTGCCAAGCGTGCGAGCAAAGCGGCTAAGGGATGATCGTATGACATAGCGGTTAATCAGAGGCACGTGGAGGATGTTTTTTTGTATGGTGGCCTTTGCTTGAGGTGTGCGCATGCGATAGATGCCATACGTTGCTAAAAGCGCTAATAGGGCGACAAGCAAGATGCCCCACTCGCGTAAAAACTTTGCCGTGCTAAAGACAATCTTTGTAAATTGAGGGATATTTTTTTCATCAAAAAGCTGCTCTAGCGCAGGTATTACAAAGCCAACGAGCACCGTAACGGCAACTACAAGTAAGCCGGTAAGAAGTGCGGGGTAAATAAGGGCAGAAGTAAGCTGCTTGCGTATTGCATTGTCATGCACAAGGAAGCTATTAAGCCGGGTTAAAGCAAGCTCAAGGTTGCCTACTGCTTCACCTGCAGAAATAAGGGCGCGATAAAGGGGTGAAAAGCTTTCAGGAAAGTCCGTCATAGCCTGCGATAGGCTAGATCCGCGCCTTATACGTTCCATAAGGCCTAAGATTATGGGGTGATAGGGCTCTTGTCTTGCCTGCTCTTCAAGGGCTACAAGGCTTTCGTAGAGGGGTATTTGGGCAGAAAGTAGCTGCGCAAGCTGCGAGGTAAAGATAAGGAGATTATCTTTTGATAGATGCAGCTTTTTGGAGCCCTTTTTTTGCGGCTCAAGGCTAGACACGATAAGATGAAGCTCGCGAAGCTTGTCTTTAGCTTCTTTTGCATTGATAGCTTCAATCGTGCCTTTTGTTGCCTTTCCTTCACGTGTGAAGGCCTTATACTGGTATATCATACTTAATACGCTTCTTCTTCAGCTCGTGTTACTCTCCACACTTCTTCAGTAGTGGTTAAACCTTTTATTGCAAGCGAACGGCCGCATTCGCGCAGGGTGATCATCCCCTCTTCAAGGGCTTTTGCCTGAATTTGTGTAGCTTCCGGGCTTTTTAGTACCTGTCTTCTGATATGGGGAGTCAAAGGCATAAGTTCGTAGATACCATGTCTTCCCTGAAAGCCTGATCCCAAGCAGTTTGCACAGCCGGTTCCTCTATAGAGTTTGCCGTCCGGAAGCATGCTTGGGGTGATTTTAAGGTTTGCAAGTTCGCTTGCCGTTGGCGTGTAGGAGGTTTTGCATGCGGGGCAAATCGTGCGAACAAGGCGCTGAGCCATAATGCCGATACAGCAAGATGAAATAAGGTATGACTCTATTCCCATGTCAACTAGGCGCACAATGGCGCTTGGAGCGTCGTTCGTGTGCAAGGTGCTTAACACTAAGTGGCCTGTGAGAGCTGCCTGGATGGCAATTTCAGCTGTTTCTTTATCGCGGATTTCACCCACCATTATAATGTCAGGGTCTTGACGCAAGATGTGACGAAGGCCGGCAGCAAACGATAAGCCAATCTTTGGATGAACACCCATCTGTGCAATGCCCTTTAGGCGATATTCGACAGGATCTTCAATCGTCATGATATTGGTGTGATCGTTTTGAAGCTCAGAAAGGGCGCTATAGAGCGTTGTAGTCTTACCGCTACCTGTTGGACCGGTAACAAGAATTATCCCTTCAGTAAAGCCAATTTCGCGGCGAAATTCATCGAGCATATTATCCGGCAGGCCGAGTTTATCAAGGCCTAAAACGATATTGCCCTTGTCCAAAATACGAAGTACTATCCGCTCACCTGTTACTACAGGTAGCGTACTTACGCGAAAGTCAACTTCTTTACCGCCCATACGCATCTTTATGCGGCCATCTTGTGGCAAACGTTTTTCTGCGATATCGAGCTTTGCCATAACCTTAAGGCGCGTTAAAAGCTGCTGAGTAAGCTCTTGAGATGGGGATAGCCTGTTTTGAAGCACGCCATCTATGCGGTAGCGAATGCAGAGGCCTGTTTCTTTTGGCTCAAAGTGGATGTCAGATGCTCCTTGCTGAATAGCTTCTGATATCACAAAGTTTAAGAGACGAACAACGCCCGGAAGCTCGTGAGAGTCATCCAAAAGGTCATACACCTGCAGCTCACCAAGAAGGTCATCGTCTTCACTTGAGCCTTGCATGTTGTCTAAAAATACAGCGCTAGAGTCATCGCTATGGTAAAACTCATGGATGGCAGCAAGTATTGCTTGCTTAGGCACAAAGGCTGTTTCTATTCTCTTATGTAACAGGTGTCTAAGTTCTTCTATAGAGTCTAGGTTTAACGGATCGCACGTGGCAACAGTCACATATTCTTCATTTTCAGCTACTGCTAGAACAAAGTGCTTCTTTACAAAGGAGTAGGGTACTCTTCTCGTGAGGCTGCGATCGATTTGAAATGAAGAAAGATCATCGTAAACAGCAAGGCCAAGTTTTTGGGCAAAGACTTTTGCCTGCTCTTCGTCGTTAAAAGCCGGTTTTGGAGAAAAAGATGGCTCTTCTTTAGCAGGCTCTTGCTTGTGCTTTTTGAAGGGCAATGAAGAAAAGAGCTCTTTTATCGACTGCATTATTATTTTGAACCCTCTAAAAAGGTGTTGTCCGGTCTTCCAAGAAGCAGCTTGAGGCTGTTTTCAAAGAGGTGGCGCTTATCTTTTTCGCGAGCCTCAACGAGAGCTTCTAAAAATTCTGGAACATCGCCTGGCCTTGTAGTAATTGCCTCTTTTCGCATTTTGCGAAATTCATCTAGCTTGTCAGGTACGATTCGAGGTGTGATAAAGATAAACATCTCTGTTGTTGAATCTTCCATCCTTGTAGTGCTAAAGAGCTTTCCAATGCCTGGAAGTTCTCCAAGGAAAGGCACAAGTTCTTGGTTATCTAGCGCGTTTTTACGTCGTAGACCACCTAGGATGACTGTTTCGCCGTCGGCAACGCGAACTTCGTTTTTGATGTTTCTGCGCGTTACATCAGGGCGATTTGCTTCGCCACCATGGGTGGTATCAAAGACTAAGTCTGTATCGAGGTGGATAAATCGAGGGCCTTCGTCTTCTTCATCATCGCCATCCATTTTGGCATGGATTGTTGGTGTGATAGTTATGGTGATACCATACTCTTCGCGGCTATAGGAGTCTTTTAGGCGCGTAGCTTTTGTTGTGTCAATTTCAACAACGCCCGTATTGATGGATATCTGCTCGACAATAGCAATCTTTGCCGGAACCTGGTTTACAGTTGTCACCGTTGGGTTTGCATTGATCTGTATGTCATCTTGACGAAGCAAAAAGTTGTATGCCAGGTCAAATGGCGGGACGATGCCATGCTTTTGTGCGCGAGATATGATAAACTGGAGCATACCACGTTCACCATGGTGCTCTTCGTGCTTGTCGTGGTGGTGTTTGTGGTGCTTGCTGCGCTTTCTCTTTTCGTGGCCACCTTCATTCCAGAGGAGGCTTCTTCTATGCTTATGAGAAGCTGCTGTTCCCATTTTAAGCAGGTTAAAACCAAAGGTGTTGTTGTCAGTGACGCGCTTTTCAAAGAGCAATACATCAATCTGCACCATCTTTTTAGGTACATCTAGCTTTTTAAGAAGCTCGCGAAGTTTAGGAAGAACGTATGATTCTACCACCATGACGATCGAGTTTGTCTTTGTGTCTACAATAAAGTTTTCGTGCTTCTCATAGACCTTTCTTCGCGTTTCATCAGGCTTAATTTTAGGTGGCGACACGATAAGTTTATCGTTGTCTGTTCTATTAATAATTTCTTCTTTTTTAAAGTCAGAACGGCGAGATCTATCTCGCTTGCCATCTTTATTTTTGCCGCCAAAAGCATCCGGGCTTTCGATCATTTTGGTGTATACCTGGGCTAAAACGTCTGCAAGCTCTTCGGCCTCAGAGTTGCGGCAGGCATACCAGTAAACAGTTTTATCTTGAGCTTCGCTTACGCGGTCTTCAATTTCTTTGATGATTATGCACGCTTTTTCTATTTGCTCTTGTTTGCCGAGCAAAAAGAGCGACTGCGTAGGATGTTGGAGGGTAAGTACTTTAAAGCCAGCGCCGGAATCTCCACCTAAGAAGGGGATATTGCCTGCCTTTGTGCTTATTTCACCGCCGCCATCGCCAAAAAACTTAAAGCCATCTCCTTCAAATATTGCCTGAAGGATTTTGGCTACTTCTTCACTTTGGGCTTTTTGCAGGGCTATAAGCTTATATTCTTGGCTGAGCTTTGGCTGCGAGATAAAGTCGTAAATCTTCATCATCTCTTGGATTTCTCTTGCGTAGCCAACCATGACAATGTTGTTGCCAATTACCTGGATGTTCATCTGCTCTTGAGGTGAGAACTTTTCCAAGAACTGAAATACGCGCTTAAGTTCCGTGGCATTTGGCTGCAAAACAAAGCATATGCGAGCATCTGGGGCAGTAAGCTTAAGCTCTTCAGCGTCGTCGATGATGGCTACAACATCAGACTGGCTTATGCGCAGGAAAAAAAGCTGTCGCAAAAATGGGTTAAGCTGCTTTACACCTATGCCGTAGTTTGCAAGAATAAGCTCTAGCATCTCGCTCCACATAGCTCTTGGCACAGATAGCTGCGAGCTTACATGCACTTTTAGGCTTGCGATTTCTGGGGGCATCAAGTAGATAAAGTCGCCGGAGCCATAGTCGATAACAAGCTGGCCTATAGAGGTGTCCGGCTGGTGCCAAAGGCCTTCTTGTTCTGCTTCGTGGCCGCCTTGAGAAAGGAGCTTCCAGTTGTCTTCAAGTTCTTTTACTTCTTTTCTAACTTCGTTGATCTGGCCTATATAGCCTTTAAAGAGTGCTTCTAGAAGTTCTGGGGAAGTGTTTTGTTTAAGAGCTTTGGCGTATTCTTCTTGCGAGGTGAGATAGAGTTTGTTGAGCGCATCGTGCTTTGCTTGTAGGGCAGCATTTAGTTCTGCAAGGCTGTTGCCATCTGCACTTTTTGTTCCACTTGAGCCACTTGTGAGGCTTTGTCGCTTTTCAGAAATCGTAAGGCTATCTAGCGGAAGAGAAAGTACAAAAAGAACTAGCGATCCGAGTAGTATATTTTTCTGTTTCATGGCGCTCCGTTATTTGTTGAGGGCTTTTGTGACAAACTAGATGAGATCTTCATCATCATCGTCGTCATCATCGTCCTCGTCGTCATCATCATTATCATCGTCATCATCATCTTCATCGTCCTCGTCATCATCTTCTGCATCATCAGCATCTTGTTTTACTGTCTCTGCAGGAGCGGCTTGTTCCCAGGATTTAAAAAGAGAAATTCGTAAAGGCACAACTTGCGTTCTGGTTACATCGTAGATCCTTCCTATAAGGCCAACATCGTTGCCGACCTTTTCAGAGCCTTCTAAAACTAGAAGTGGGCCGCGGATGTTGCCTACGATAAAATCGTCGAGTTCGTCAGGAGTTGTTATTTTATGCCAGGTATTATCTTGGAGGATAAGCCAGTCATCAGCCTTAAGGAGCATGCGTACGCCGCCAAGCTCTGCGATATAGTCTTGACGAGAGCGGGCGCCTACGAGTTTAAGGTCAAACTTATTTGCAAAGCCGGGCTGGATGATCGCTTTGTGTAGTTCAATAGGTATACGTACTTTGCCTTTAGGGTCCCATAGATCAAAGGAGATGTTCTTTTCGTCAATTTTCTTAACGACTAAGAGTGGTTTTCCGCGAGAATCGGGCCCTGGGCGTACTTCTTCCCAGTGATCATCTTCATAAACAAGGCAGTCTCCTACACCTACAAAGCAGAAATAGCTATTTTCAGGATCAAGAAAGTCTAGGCGTTCTTTTTCAAAGCTAAAGCGGGTGTTTTCATCGCCAAGTTCTTGTAAAAAGAGGTCTTGACCATACCATGCGCACTTTTGGCGGATGAGTATAGAAGCATCGGCGCGCTGCCCGCCTATTTCAAAGTTATTAGCCCCTTGAGCTGTGTATGGAAGATTCATCTGTCCAAGGGTAAACTTTGCAAAGTCGCCGGGTTCTGTGATGCTTTTGCCTTCAGTATCGTTCATGAATACGGTAATTTCAGCTGAATTCTCAAGCGGGCTTACCTGTATCCATACGGGGGTTGGTTTGTTATCAGGGCTAAACGACCATTTGCCGGCTGCGCCTTTAGATTCATATTTAAGATAAACTGGAGCACCTACAGAAACAGGCTGAGGGGTGGCGATGCCGCGGATGCCAAGCTGAACGATTTGAGCAGCTTCAGATACATCAGGTCGCACAGTTGTGCCAAAGTAAAGTAGGGTGTTGCGTAGATCGGGAAGTGTGACTTTTATTTCGGTTTTTTCAAGTGCTAAAAATGGCGGACCTACGGCCTTGTGGGCTTCAGAAGATTGTTGAAAGCTATATGGAAGCGAAACTTTTTGTTTAGGTAGGGGCTCAGATAGTGTGGGATGCTTGATATCTATCCAAGAAAGGCATGTAAAAAAAGTGACGCCTAAAAAAATGCCGACAAGAAGCAGGTTAAGAAGGCGTAAACGAGTAGGTTGTACTTTCATGCTAAAATTACCAAAAAATATAGTTAGGTTACCATATTACGAGGAAAAGTGCAACTTTTGAACACAATTATTTGGTAGTACTTGCTAAAATTTATCCTTGTCGTGTAATAGAGGGGAAAATGAACACTTTACAGGAGTTGCTATGACAGCACCGGAATCAAAAGAGCCAAGCCCTCAAAAAGAGCCAGAAAAGAAAGAAGAGCCAAAAATGACTCTCAATAAGCAAAATTTGACTCACTTTGTTAAGGAAAATCTATTTGAGTCTATTTCCTATGTGATTATGTTTTGCGGCTTGATTTTTTCGATTTTTAACCCATTTTTGGGCGGTGCACTCGTTGGTCTTATACTAGGCATCTACTTTTCACAAGAAATCCTCGAGAAAGTTACAGCATTTAAAGAGTTTATTATAAACGAAGGCATTTTCCGCGGCTTTATCATCATCGCCGCAGTTCTAGCCCTCTTAATCGAAGCACCGGGACTACTCATCGGCACCCTAATTGGCGCCTGGGTCCGTCCGTTCATGGGCAACGCCATCTCCTCTCCTTTTGACAAAAAGGAATAAGTTGAGCTCTTGGAGTTTGAGGTATTTGTAGTAGGCTGTGTGGGCGTTGTAGAGAGAGATGACAAAGCCCTCATGGCCAAGGAATATGCCTCGTTTTAAGATGTAGCTTTTGATGAAGGCAAAAAGGGCATGTCCTAGTGCTGTAACAAGACTTGATTTTCTTTTTCCTTGGTACTGCTCTGCAAAAAGCGTTGAGTAGCTCTGCATTTTCGCTAAAAAATCAGACACTGAGTTGTAGGGAAAGTGTAGTAGTGGTGCAATAAGAGCGCGCTTTTGCATTCCTTTGCAAATAATGGACTCATGCACCTTTGCATCTGTGAAGGCTGTCTTTGTGCGGTTATAAAGGCGTATTGGGCAGTCTGGATACCAGCCGCAGCCTTTTATAAATTTGCCGCGGTAGTAGTTGTGCCGAGATACGGTATATACGCACTCTGGGTCTAAAGAGAGGGCAAAAATTTCGTCCACAAGTTCATCGGTTGCAATTTCGTCTGCGTCAATAGATAAAATCCAGTCATTTTTAGCAAGGCTTGTAGCGAAGTTATGCATCTCTCCAAAGCCTGTAAATGGCTTTTCGTGGATATGGACGTTGCTAAATTGCTTGGCAATTTGCTGGGTAGCATCAGTAGAGCCTGTGTCCAAAAGAATTACCTCATCAAATCGCCTAAGTGCTTCTAGCACTCTTTGGAGATGACGCTCAGCATTTTTTGCGAGTATTGTTACGCTAATCATGAGGTTGCTCCTTGATGTGGATGGTAAATGTTGAGCCTTTTCCTAGTGTTGATTCTACAGAAATTTTGCCACAATGTTTTTCTACAATGGTAGCTACAATAGATAAGCCAAGACCGGATCCGCCAATTTTTTTTGATTGCATCTTGCTTACGCGAAAAAACCTCTCGAAAATGCGCTCAAGATCATTTTCCGGTATTCCTATACCATTATCTTTAATGGCAATTTTGACAAAATCTTCCATGCGATCAATATGCACTTCTATTTTGGGAGTTTCTTTTGAGTATTTTGCTGCGTTTTCTAGCAGGTTTGAGAGGGCAATTTCAAGAAGAGCTTCATCTGCCTTTATGGTGTAGTCAAGGGCTGTGTTGTAGTGTATCGTAACTTCTGCACTTGTGTGCACGCTTTGCAGGGTGTTTTTGCAGGTTTCAATAAGTTCTACAAGGTCACATGGAGCTATCTGAGCATCTTGGGTGTTTTCAATGCTTGCAAGCGTAAGGAGGTTGTGGATTATTCTACCCATTCGTAAAGAGCTATGAAAGATTTTTTCGCTAATGTCTACAAGAGTCTCTTTTGGCAAAGTTACGTTGTCGTGAAGGGTTTCTGCAAAGCCCTGGATGATGGTAATAGGGGTTTTAAGTTCGTGAGAGGCATTTGCAATAAAATCCTTTCTCATTTCTAAAAATTTATAGTGAGTGTTCAGTGTTTTTGCAAGCTGGCTAAAGTCATCATCCGGGTGGTTTTCTAGCTGTATTTTGGGGATGTCTGTAGTTTTTCCCTGCTGAAATGGCCGTATAGTATCGATTATCTGGCGAATGGGTAGCGTGAGGCGGCTGACGATAAACGCGGCTATCAGCACAAAAAGAACAAGTACTACAGAAGAAAAAAGTAAAAAACCAAATTCAAAGTTACTTCTTAGTTCCTGTATATATTCATAGGGAAAGGCAATTCGTAGCACATAGCGTTTATTATGAAAATCAAAGCATTTTGCGACGTATATCAGCTTTCTTCCGAGAATCTGAGAGTATTCCTCTGCGTAGCCTTCGCCTGTTTTTAAGGCTTCTTGCACCTCAGGGTGCGAGGTAAACTGGTAGGGAAAAAAGACAGGGCGCATCATCTTGTGGGTGTGAGAGTCATGAAGGAGCCTTTCGTCTTTATCTAAGAGCGCTATTCGATAGAAGGTATAGTGCTTTTGGTCTTTAATGACGGCAACAAGGCCCTCTTCATCTTCTGCTTCTAGGAGCTTTGCAACAAGCTCTTGCGCTCGATTGCTCATAGAGTTTTTTACAATTTTTTGAACAGAGCTTGAAACAAAGGGGAAGAGTAATCCTAAAAAGACAACAAGGAGGACAAAGAAGCTAAGAAAAAATTTGTGTTTGAAGCTCATAGGGGGAAGGTCCCTGCTAAAGAAATTATGAGTCTTGATGGATTTGAACCATCGACCCCCTCATTAAAAGTGAGGTGCTCTAACCGCTGAGCTAAAGACTCATAACATTGCCAAATAGGCAATGACCCCAAGGGGATTCGAACCCCTGTTGACGGAATGAAAATCCGGTGTCCTAGGCCAGACTAGACGATGGGGCCTAAAAGTGCACCAATTCTAGTCGTATGCGAGGATTTTACGCAAGCGAATTTACACCGTAGAAATTTCTTTTTCTTTTGCTGCCGTAAGGTCGTCTGCATCCTTACATGCTTTATCAGTGTGCTCCTGTATTTGTTTCTCAAGGCGTTTTACATCGTCTTCAGTGATAGTGCCGCCGGCTTTGGCCTTTTTTACAAGTTCGTTAGAGTCGCGTCTTGCGTTGCGAATAGTGACTTTGCACTCTTCACGTTTTTTATGTGCCTGCCCGATAAGGTCTTTACGACGGTCTTGAGTAAGTTCTGGAAACATAACGCGCACAGTTTTGCCTTCCACAACAGCACGTACGCCAAGATTTGCTTTGTCGATAGATTTTGCAATATGCTGCACGTTTTGGACGTCATATGGGTTGATAACAAGCTGACGAGGCTCTGGAGAGGTTATTGTGGCAATTTCTTTCAGCTTCATTTGTGCGCCGTACACTTCTACCGTAACTGGTTCTAAAAGTGCTGGGTTAGCTCGGCCTGCACGTAGGCCGCGAAGCTCCTCTTTAAAGTGGTCGAGGGCTTGTTGCATGCGTTGTTTTGTATCTTGAAGTATATCCATAAGTTTTCGCTCTATATGTTAATGTACGAGTGTTCCTAATTTAGAGTTGACCAGCACTTCTGATAATTTTGGTGTAGCCCACATGTCAAATACAAGTATCGGTATTTGATTTGACATGCAAAGTGCCACGGCTGTAGCATCCATAACGTTTAGTTTTTGTGCAAGGACTTCGGCGTAAGAGAGGGTTTCATAGCGTACAGCATCTTTGTACTGCTTTGGATCTTTTGAGTAGACGCCATTAACTTTTGTTGCTTTGAGAAGTATCTGAGCCTGAATTTCTGATGCACGAAGTGCGGCTGCTGTATCTGTTGTAAAGTATGGGCTTCCCGTGCCGCCTGCAAAGAGTACAACGCGCTTTTTTTCAAGGTGATGAATTGCCTGCTTAAAGTTATACGGATCAGCAATTGGCTGGCAGGATATAGCGCTCATGACAACAGCTTCAATGCCTAAAGATTCTAGAGCTTGCTGCATGGCTATTGCATTAATAATAGTGGCAAGCATGCCCATGTGGTCTGCAGGCGTGCGCCCGATGCCAAGCTTTGATCCTTCAATGCCTCGAAAGATATTTCCCCCGCCAATAACAACTCCTACTTGGATGTCATTGTCGACAAGGTCTTTTATCCCCTCGGCAATAGCTCTACAGGCATCGGCGCGAATTCCATAGGCGCCTTGGCCCATCATCGCTTCACCCGAAAGCTTTAGCAAAATTCTCTGATACTGATTTGTATGTCGCATGAAATTACACTATCCTAAAACAGCTTTTTACTCAATGATAAGCTTCCCAGGCTCTTCTAGGATGTTGATTTGAGGACATTTTTAGAGAGATACCTAATGTCAAAATTGTCCTTCGTGCCCGAGCCCCTATTTCCCATAGGTCTAACAAGAGCGCCTTCTAAAAATGAAAACACTATACTTGAGCGGGGGCGAAGCTTCTTTTGCGCTTTTGGGCTTTTGCGTTTTTGCGTTGAATTCTTACATTGCCGAAAATACCTTTAAGCCTCGAAGGTATGTATAAAACGGAAAAAATTAACGCAAAAACGCAAAAGCCCAAAAGCGCAAAAGAAGTTTCGACAAAGTTGCATAAATTGGCACTTTAAAGAGCTTTAGAAACTATCGTGGGGAAGAAATTTAAGACTTATGGGGAATAGGATGCGCGCACGGGATCGGGCACGGAAGGGTGATTTTGAGAAATTGCACCCTGGTTACAGGGTGCAATAGGAATTAGAGGGCTTGACCTACGCTCCAGCGTAAAAAGCGTGTGAGGGCAATGTTTTTGCCGCTGCTTTTCGCGCGTTCTTGAACGTAGTTTTCGACTGTCTTTGTGTTGTCCTTAACAAACTTTTGGCGTGTTAGGCAGACTTGGTCGAAATAGGCATTGATTTTGCCATCGACGATTTTGTCCATGATTTGAGCAGGCTTGCCTTGGACTTGGCCTTTAGCAATGTCGCGCTCTTTTTCGATAGTGTCTTTTGGCACATCGTTTGGACCCAAAAATTCAGGGGCGCATGCTGCTGCATGCATAGCGATTTCGCGAGCAAGGTCAATTTCTTGAGGTGCTGTAAGTTCTACAGCAGTCAAGATTTTGCCGCCCATGTGTGAGTAGATGCCAACAGAGTGATCTTTTGGCTTTTGCCACACGGCAAGGCGCGAAATCTGGATATTTTCCCCGATTGTCTGGATAATCAAGCTTCTCAGCTGATCAACTGTAACTGATGGGTCTTTAGAATACTTTTGAGCCAAAAAGCCTTCTAGAGAAGATGGCTTTGTAGTGGCAATTTCTTCTACGATGTTTTTGCAAAACTCTTGAAAACGCTCGTTTTTCACAACAAAGTCGGTTTCTGCGTTTATTTCGCAAAATGCAACAACGTCGTTATGTTCTTTTGCAATAACCATGCCTTCATTCGTTTCACGGCCCTGTTTTTTTACAGCAGATGCCATGCCGGCTTTTCGCAAAATGGAAATTGCTTCTTCCATGTCGCCTTTGGCTTCTTCTAAGGCTTCTTTGCACTTAGCCATGCCAACGCCTGTACGATCGCGAAGTTCTTTAACTTGTGATGCGCTAATGTTAACTGTCATTGATTATTCCTTTTTCTGAGACCATTCAAGGGCAGTTTCAGCATCTTCTTCGTTAGATTCTGCTTGTGTTTCATCTTTAGCATTATCGTCTTTGTAGCCGAGCATGCTTTGTTCGTTCTTGATATCTACGATAACGTCTGTAAGCGCTTCGAGAATAAGCTTCACGCTGCGCTGAGCATCGTCGTTACAAGGAATGATGTAGTCGATAGGATCCGGGTCGCAGTTTGTATCGACAAGCGCCATAACTGGAATGCCAAGCTTTTTAGCTTCAGCAACAGCAATGCTTTCTTTGCTTGGGTCTACAATGATGAGAAGTCCTGGGATCTTTCTCATGCCGCGAATACCTGAGAGGTTCTTTTCGAGCTTAAGCTGCTCTTTTGTAAGAAGAGAAAGTTCTTTCTTTGTTAAACCTTCACCACCTGCTGCGATGCGCTTTTCGATGCGGTCGAGCTTTTTGATAGACTGACGAAGTGTCGCAAGGTTTGTAAGCGTACCGCCTAACCAGCGTTCGCATACATAAAACTCGCCTGAGCGCTCCGCTTGCTCGCGCACAACTGCTTTTGCGGCTTTCTTTGTGCCGACAAAGAGAATTGAGCGGTGCTGCTTTGCGAGCTGTCTAACGACTTCTTTAGCCATTTTTAGCTCATGGAGCGTCTTTGCTAGGTCGATGATGTAGATGCCATTTTTTTCGCCGAAGATAAATCGCTTCATCTTTGGGTTCCAGCGCGATGTCTGGTGGCCAAAATGGGCACCTGCTTCTAAAAGTTCTTTAATAGTGGTTTGGTCTTTAGTTTGTTCTGCCAAGCCTTGTCCCTTTATGTTGACGACGGCATCCTCCTTTTAGAAAGAAGGATTTCGGTCTTGGGTTAATAATGCTCTCTCTCACTCTGAGAGATGAGGGCTATAATAGTACTCCTCTCTTCTCATTGCCCGCAAGTGATAAAAAAATTTATTTATAAATAAATGGGGGCTCGGTTATTATAGTATTGTGAGAGGTACATATGAATATTGAAGGAACCGATGCCACAGGCTACGTATACCGCCAGGCTAAGAGGAGGGATCGCGCCAAAAGTTCCCGGCTTGCAGGAAAAGAGATAACAACTAAAAGCGACACGAAAAAGCAAAAAGCCTCGCAAGTAGCAAAAGAAAAACTTCCAAAAGCCTCTCCTCACGAGCAGCCCAAGAAGGCCCTTAAAAAACGAGAACGTGAAGAGGCTCCTGAAGAAAAATATTTAGGTGAAATTCGCGAGCTTGTCCTAGATCCCGCACGGCATGATGAAATTGAAAGTTACATGGCTATTGTGGCTAAAAATGGTGATCTTAATGATCAACCCGTGTTGCAAGCAATAGTTGAGCGCTATCATCAGCTTGCAAATTTGCCAGGCTTTGAAAAACAACCTATGACACCACGAGAGCGACTGCAGATTGCATATCAGATTGAAGTAGAAGTTCCTAAAGTAAAGAGTGTTGCAAAAGATCGCTTTATTTCATCTAAGCCAAAGCGTCCCCTTAAAAGCATAGCGCCCCCTCGCGATATGATTATCACCAAAAAAGGTCGTATTATCTTGCTGGCAAAACCGGAAGAGTCTCTTCTTGCAAGTAAAGGCACGTGGAAAGAAGTGCATTCTGCCGTCAAGCTCTATGCAGTTGGCTCTGAGGTTTTGTCCAAGAAAACAGTCATCATAAAGACAGTAAAAACGGTGACTCCCCAGGTTCAAGCGGTTATTCCGCTTGCTGATAAGGGCGAGGCAAGAGTCGTGGAACAAGAGATGCTCTATTACAGGCGCTTTAGGGAGAAACAGATACCCGGCATTGCCAAATTGCGCGTCTTTATGGACATTACTGGTAAAAAACCCGAGCAAGAAGATTATGTGCGCCACTTAAAGCCTTTGGAGGATGAGCCTTTTGTCTACTATCGGGTGGGAATCTTTGATAGGTATGATGGTTCATTAGACAATAAAAGAGACTTAAGTCTTGATGCAACCATACAGGTGATGCGCGATGTTTCTGAGACCATTGGCGCTATACACGAGGATGGGGTAATCCACGGTGATTTAAAATTGGGAAATATTCTTTATAGAGAAAATCCCGATGGTACAGTCAAGGTTGGCGTTACAGATTTTGGCTTGAGTTTTGAAGATAAGGGTAAAGAGACGGAATTTCCGGAAGTTTCCTATAGCTCGGGAAGTTACGGCACAAATTTTGCAACTGCCCCCGAGCTTATTAATAATAAAGACTTCAAGGGAAATGTTTATAAAACAGAGGTGTGGGCTTTAGGCATCACCTTTTTGGAGCTAACCACAAAAAAAGATGCGCCATGGCGAGAGCTTATTCCTAAGAATTTTAATGACCTGAGTGAAAAGCAGAAAATTGCCATCATGAGGAAGGTAAACACGCAGGTAGCAAACTTTGGTCAACTATGCATCAGTCGAGCTCGTGAGCTTGAAAACCAACAACACTTAAGTAAAGACGAGCAAGTAGAGTTACTTGTCTGCAAGATGCTTCATTTAGACCCTGCCAAACGGATAGGTATGCAGGAGGTGCAGCGTGTCCTTGCCGGTATCGCCTAAATTTCCTGAAATTCCTGAACAAAAAGCTGTTGCTGGTTTTCGCTACGCTTTACGCGATATTGATAAGCGTGTCGATTTTCTGTATAAGAAAATCGCTGCGCATTCGTGGTTTTGGAAGTTTGTTAACTGGATTGGGCTTGGCAGTGAAAGTAGGGCTATACGAGCGCTTACAGGTCAAAAAAATACGATTCAAGAGACGCTTAAACACATATTTAATAAGCCTGAAGAGCAAGAGGAGCCTGATGAGGGTATTACTACGCTTGAAGGGTTGACAAATGAACAGCGCCTCTTGCTCGAAAATATAGAAGCCCTCACAAAACAAATTAACGAGCAAAAAGACGAATACGAAGAGGCCCTGTTTTTTAAAAACCTATTTGAGCTTGGCCTAAGCGACGATTTTCCCGTTGAAACATTAAACAAAGGCGACAGGCTTTTAGCAGATCGCGAGGGGCTAGAGTTTAGCCTAAAGCAGTGCGACGAGGTAGCTGAGAATTTTGTGAGTAAGGAGTATATACAAAAGCTTGGAACACAAAGTACCACTGATGAGGGAAGAGCTGTCATTCTTAGAGAACTAAAAGAGGTTCCTGACAAATTTGCTGTTGAACTACCAAGGTGCTCAATAACAATCGGATCTAAGACCTTTGCTCCTGAAATCGCACCAAAATTTTTGCCTATTTTGGCTCAGGAAATTAGAGAGCATGCTAAGACTAGCATCTCGGATGAATCAATAGTTGAGCTATTATCGCTCACAATGCAGCAGTATTTGCAGCCAATTATCTCTGAAGTTGCCACAAATGTCCTTTCGCCACCATGGCTAGCGGAATATAGCCCAACAGGCAGAAGTGTCTCAATGAAGATGCAAGATGAAGAAACAATGATAGTTACCGCTCAAGACAAAAAGACCTTTGTAAACACAGCAAATGAAACTGAAACTAAAGAAGTTACTTTACAGCTAGACACTCACTACAACCTCAAGACAAAAGAGGTCACCTTTCATCAAAGCTACTTCATAGATGGCACAAAAACCGAAATTAACAAGAAATTTGAGCTAAGAGGGGGATAAGGGAAAAGCGCCTGATCAGAATCGAACTGACACTCGTAGCTTGGAAGGCTACTGTTCTACCATTGAACTACAGGCGCAAAAAATGTTACAAATAGGGTATCTTAAGGCGATATTTTTTGACAATTTGCATTTGGCATTATGTTTAATAACTCGCGAAAAGATGGGCCCAATTCCCTCCAGAACATACCTGTAAAGGCAAATAAGGTTCTTCATGTAATCTTTTGCATCATGGTGCTTATAGGCTTTCGTGTGTGGCATCTTGCTTATATCCAGCATGATAAGAAGGTAGAAGAGGCCTTTTTATCAAGAAAACGCACTCTGATAGAGCCTGCAGCTAGGGGCACCATTCGCGATCGATTTAATATACTGCTTGCAGCCAATAAAATTGAATATCGCCTGGCTATTGTCTATTCTCAGTTTAGGGAAATCCCTGGGGTCGTTGTTGAAAAAGATGAGCATGGCAATAAAAAGCGTCGCCTTGTTCGTAGGGAGTATATACGCAAGCTTTCTTGCATTGTAAGCGATATCATTGGCGTTGATAGCGAACGGCTAGAAGATGTTATCTACTCACACGCTGCTCAGAACAACAGCATTCCCCTAGTGATCAAAAAGGGCTTAACTGAAGAGGAGTATTATCGTCTAAAAGGGCTTGAAAAGGACTGGCAGGGCATTCAGGTGCAGTGTGTGCCGCGCCGCTACTATCCTAAAGAGCGTGCAGCTTGCGATGTTATAGGCTATATAGGGCCTATCTCGAGAGAGAAATACACCTCTATCATCGAGCAGATTCATACCCTTTCTGACACTATACAACGCATGGAGTTTGGAGAGGATGTGGACTTTCCGGACACTATAGAGCAAGCCAAAGAAAAGCTAGAGAAGCTAGAAAGACAGGCCTATACCATTAACGACAACGTTGGCCTTTTGGGCATTGAAGCAAGCTTTGAAAATGAGCTGAGGGGCTATTATGGAAAGCGTTCTTACTTTGGTGATGCTAAAGGAAATGTGGTGCGCTACCTGCCGGGCGCAAGTTCTACACAGCCAGGAAAGAGGGTGCTTCTTTCGCTATCCATTGAGCTTCAGGAATATGCTGAAAAGTTACTTGCTCAAGCAGAAACTGACCGCGAGCATGCGTATCTTAACGACCCAAAAGCAAAAAAGGCAAAAGAACCCCTCATCCGCGGTGGAGCTATTGTGGCTATGTGTCCAAAAAGCGGAGAGGTAGTTGCTCTTGCAAGCTTTCCACGCTATGATCCAAACGACTTTATCAGAAACAAAAGTGCTTTTTTCTCAGAAAGTCACGAAGAGCATATCCACCGCTGGCTTGAAAATGAAGTCTATGTGGGAAAAATCTGGGATGGCTTTATCCCCTTTACCTACCAAAGATACACAGATACCATTGTGGACGTGCAAGAGTACTTAACGTGGGATCGTTTTTTAGAGTTTGTGCTTCCTGAGCATTCTGAGATCATAGATACGCTGCATTCTAGTGAGCCTATAAAAAAGATCATTCATCTGCAGCAAGCCGGCAATGAAGAAAACATGCTTTTGGTGGATCTTAGCCGCCTTGTGCTTTCTGCTTGTGACTTTTCGTGTGGCCTTGTCGACAAGGTGGGAGAGCTATCTATCGATGAATTCAGAGATTTTAGCTGCACCTATGCGCAAATATGCGATGAAATTAGAAAAGATGTGCGCCCGCGCTGGCAAAAATCCTTTTTTGCTGAGTGGAGAAAGGAACACGAAAAGGAGTTTTTGAAGCAAAAGCGCCTTGAAGAAAAGCAGGCAAAAACCTACCCAAAACCATACCTAGACTACCTTGATAAAGAAGAGGCACGTCAGTTTGATCTATTTTGGCAACAAGAGCGGATAAAACTTACCTTTGCCTACCTTGCACAAAAGTCTCTGCCAAGCCATGTTGAAGCGCTTAAAAGTCAGCTAGAAAAGCTCTCTTCAGTCGAGCAGGTAGCATTTTTACTTAGTTTAAGAAGCTTTAAAGATCTAAAAGAGCCATTGCACGGCACCTACAATAGGCTTGTTCCGGGAAAAACTGATGTTACCCTGCAGGACCTTGTGATGTCGTTAAAGCGAGGGCTTGGCGAGGGGTCGCTTCGCTCGTATGCCTATCGCCATCAGGCAATTCAGGGGTCGCTCTTCAAGCTTGTTACTGCCTATGCAGGATTAAAGCAGCGCTATTTAGAGCTTAAAGGCCATGTGACAAATAGAGACCTGCGGCTTTTTGAAATTGTGGATCACACCCATAAGCAAAATGGCAAAAATTATGTCGGCAATTTTACATCAGGGGCGTTGATACCGCAGATTTATAAAGGTGGTAGAATTCCTAAAAGCCTTACGGCAAATCTTGGCAAGATAGACCTTTTAGCTGCTATCGAGATGTCTAGTAATCCCTATTTTTCACTTTTGGCAGGGGACTATTTAAACGACCCCATGCAGCTCTATCAGGCCGCTTGTGATTTTGGCTTTGGCCAAAAAACGCGGATTGCCTTGCCGGGGGAGATGGCAGGCTCTATCCCCAAAGATATCGCTACAAACCGTACAGGGCTATATTCTATGGCTATTGGCCAGCATAGCCTGCTTACAACTCCGTTGCAGAGTGCCTGCATGGTTTCTGCCATTGCAAATGGCGGCACAATACCATCGCCTCGCATTGTAGATCTTGTTGTAGGAAAGGAAGTTGTTGTGCCAAAGGTACAAGAGCCTATGCACATCTTTATGCCTAAAGAAATACAAAACACCCTTTTAGAGGGTTTGAGAAGGGTGATTTCCCATATTCACGAAGATCGTACCGGGGCTTTAAAGCGCCTTAGTATAAGCAGGCCCGAGCAATACCGCGCCTTTAAAGACTTACGTCACACCCTTATAGGCAAGACGAGTACCGCTGAGTCGCAAGAAAAAATTGGCATCGACATAGGTCAGCCCTCTATCATCTACAACCACACCTGGTTTGGGGGCATCTCTTATGACAATGATGAGCCTGATTTAGTCGTTATCGTCTACCAGCGCTACGGCGGCTACGGCCGCGAAACTGCCCCTATTGCTGCCCAAGTCATCAAAAAATGGCGGGAAATTAAAGAGCGGAGTCTTCTAGACAGAAACGGGTAGAGTACGGTAATAGATAGTATGTATGGTTACAAAAGAAGATGTAGAAAAAATATTTATACCTGTCCTGACAGCAGACTGGCTCACTTTTTTTAATTCTGTTCACGATCAGGTCCACTGGGTAATTCCGGGTAGTTGTGAAATGTCAGGTGATTATCATGGAAAAGCTGCAATTGTTTCTGCATGGTCCAAAATTGGCCATTACTTAGATAGAAATCGCCCTCGACGCATTGTCATAGACCGAATCTTAATAGATGGCGACTATGCAGTAGTTGAAATGCACTATGCCGAAGCTTTTTCAATCAAGGGCACTTTCTATCCACAGACATACTGCTGGGTAATGAGGTTTACTGATGATTTACAGATTATTGAACTTACAGCCCATGTTGACACTCAGCTTATACACACCATTATGAATGAATAATCTACTACGCGTTTAGATCTAAATCTTTTTTTATTTCGACGAGAACGTCATCCACAGTTTCTGCGGGGAAGAATTTGTCATACTGGGGATAGGCACAGATAACTGTAAAGCCAATAGTTTTATCCCTAACGGTTGGGGTCACTGTATATTCGTTGATATCCCACTTGCCTGATCTCATATGCAGGGTAAAGGCATTGGGGTTATTTTGTCGTGATTTTTGTAGCATTACTAGGCTTCCGGGTGGTTTATCCTGCAACTTAGACAGTTCTTTCATGCCTGTACGAAAATCGATAGCTTTAAGCTTTGGCAGGTAGCTATCTAGGAGCTTTTGCATCCGCACTTGCTGTGCCTGAAAGTGACTGGTGGCGGCATGTAACATTTTGCTCATAAGCTCGCCATGGCTCTTGCCGCTTGTTTCGTAGGTATTGTCATCGATTGTAAAGCGTGCGTGCATCATGCCATCTTCAGAAGTGGTGATCTTATAGGCAACCTTCTGAGTGTCTTGGAACTTTTCGAAAGAAAAAGATTTTAGATAGAATGCATGTTCAGCTATCAGAGAGGTGCCAATAGGCTCATCTCGTAGTAGATGGTCTGCTTCCATGTCATCGATTTGGACAGTATAGCCAAAAAGAGGGCTTGTTGCAGCCTCTAGCCTATTCCATAATATCGGCGCTTTCGAAAGCACATCAGGGCCGAGCTTATTCTTAGCCCACACTTGCATGCTTGTTTCAAACCTAAAGATGGAGCTTGTAGAATCTGCAAAGCCCTCTTTGGTAGCGCGGACAGTCTCAGTTGCAGTATGTATGTCTACAGCCGCTCCAAGGGATGTTTCTAGTATCTCAAAGTCCCGCTCTGTAAAGCCCCAATCATTTGCCACATTTTTGGTGTTTGCTTCTAGTGCAAGGAGGCGGTTATAGCGATCTCCAACAGCCTTAACTGCCTCAAAATGGTCCTTAGAGTACTTTTCAGGGTTTCTTAATATGGCTCTAATAAGCCTTGTTACGTGGAGGACAACATCATGAACGTGCTCTTTACCCTCTGAAATTAGGCTATCAGCAGTAAGAAATGCGTATGTGAATTCTAGATTTCCCGCAATGCCTGCAGAGTTTTTAAAGGTGAGTGGAGGAAGCTGTGGATTTTTTTCTCGCAAGGCATTCCAGCGCACTTGAAGCGCATCGCAGTCAGGCAAAGTGAGAACAAGCTTATATGCGTGCTGTTCATCCCGGGATGCTTTAATACCTAGATCATTAAGAAAAAGCACGATGGCAGTCTCTTCACAATCTGTGTTGCGAGATGCTTCGATAAGCTTTACGCCATATTTAGCGTAGGCTTGTTCAAGTGTGAGGACTTCTTTTTCCCCTAGCTTTTTTGCTATTGATTCAGGAAGTGGCTTTTGTTTTTCGTCATTTTTTAGTAGATACCAGTTAATAACGGCGGTTTCATCAGGTTCACCTGCCGGATAAATATCTTGCTGTGATCTTTGTCGACTCTCGGGTTTATAGGTATAATCAAAGACATGCCCACCCCCGGTATTTGCTCTACAGTCGACACAGTCCCACCATTCTGCCTCTTTTTCTGTAATTTTGGCCTGAAATACCTCTTTTTCAAGTGCTTCGAGCCGGCCGTGCTCTTTTTCTACGCCCTGTATAAATTTTTCCTTTCCCTTCCAGTTCCCGGGAAGCTCTTTTAGAAAGCTAATATAGGCCTTTCGTTGAATTGGAGAAAGCTCAGCAAGGGTTACCTTGCTAATGCTAGTTTTGGGTATTGCTGTGAGGGAGAGGGGCTCGGCTCCTAATACCCTCTCTGCCACCTTGTCAATACTTGCATCTTTGGGGTTAGGAGGGGGCCTTGAAATGGGCGCACCAGGCTGATAGCCACTTGCGTCGTCAGGCTTTACTTCCATGGGGGCTCCTATGCTAACTAGGCCTACCCCTATATTATAATAAAATAATTATTTTGTATACAACACAGGTCATAAAGGGTTTTTATGACCTGTGAGTGTTAAGAGAGGTTAGTGTTGCGATTTAATGATTTCAGCAGCCTTTCTGCCAGCTACATAGCACTGCCAGGAGGTGTTTGCTGTTTCCGGGAATGGATAGATGCTTGAATCTGCAACCATTAGGTTCTTTACGCCAAACACATGAAGGTCGCTGCTACTTACAACGCCGTTTGCGATGCTCGTACCCATTTGGCATGTGCTTGTGTAGTGGTTAGTCATAGCAAGCTGCGTGAAGTTAATGCATCCACCAGCGTCGCTTGCGAGAATGTCATCACTTACAAAGTGCGATGCATCTGGATAGAGCATCGTGAGCCCTGCTTCGTCGGCAATTGCTTTTACCATTTTAAATGCTGCAACTGAGGCAGACAAATCTGATGATGTATCTGTAAGATCGCCATCAGAATAGAGGTTAAAGCGAATGTCGGGCAGAGTAAATGGGCTATTGTCTACGATATAGGCAGTTCCCGCACTTTCTGGTCTTAAGTACCATACAAAGCCACCGATACTTGGTTGGAATGGATTAATACTTCCTGCTGATAGTATGCCAGCTGGCAATACGATTGCTGTAGGAAAGTAGTTAATCTGGAATCTTCTTATATCATCCCCTGTTCCGGCAGGTGCAAAATAGTCTCTTCCATCGCACCAGGTAAGGAATGGGTATGGGATGGCATTTTCTGGCGCTGTCATGCCAAATATAATGCCATAGTGCTCTTTAAGACCGCTTCCAACAAGTGGGTTATCTACAAGCACCGGGATATTGACCTTAGGATCTGAAAGTACATCGCTTGGTCCAATGCCTGATCTTTGTAGAATTGCCGCAGAAAAAGGAGCGCCAGCGCAAAGAATTACCTTCTTTTTTGCATAGACCTTTTGGCCTTTTCTGTTGTTTTCTAAAAAGTACTCAACGCCAACAGCTTTTGTCCCTTTGAATATCACGCGATTTACAAAGGTACCTGATCGTACGGATAATTTTCTTCCATTTTGTCCCTTTCCTTGATAGCTCAGGATAGAGTTTGGAAGAAAATCATAAGCGTAGGAGCGTGTATTAAAATCCGGGTAGTTATAGATCTGCCCAGGTGAAGTGGCTATATTGCCGCTTGGCACATTATAGTCAGGCTGAGCAGGTGCTCCTGTAACTATGTCAATGGCGGTGATGAATGGGTCTGCCGGAGAAAATGGCGCTCCATACTGACTCACCTGCAAAGGTCCGTTTGTGCCTCTATCAGCAGGTTGGTCGGTAACTCCATTATAGGTCTCTAAAGACTTCATCAGTGGAAGCAGATTATTATAGCTCCATTGATTATCGCCTACCGCAATAGCAAGGTCGTTCCACCTATCGCTAGAGCCGCGTCCTGCAAGCATAAAGTTGTGAGAACTTGAGCCAAACCACATTCTGCCAGAAGAAAACTGTTCGTTTGGAAAGTAGCCAAATAGTGGGTTGAGGTCGGGACATAGCTTTGTGACAGCGTACTTAGAGTCATAGGCAAGTAAATCGCCATTGTCAAAGAAAAAGTTTTCTCCTTCATAGACTACAGGGTCATCAGAGCGGTTTTGGCCGGCTTCTAAAACGAGCACGCTATTTTTATATTTACCCTTTACCGGGTCTGAAAGATCGCGTGCAAGCACTGATCCTGCTGTTCCTAAGCCCACGATGATATAATCATATTCATCTTTTTTATCTGAGCAGGACTTCCCTTGGAGGGAGGTGGCAGCAAGAGATGCTGCCAGTAAAGTTCCTAAAAGGTGTTTTGTAAACATTGTACTTCCTTTTGTTAATTTCGGATGTCGAGGTTATCCAGGCTGCTTGGTGTAGCAGGAGCTGGAGTTGTGAGGTATGGACTCCATACTACTATAGGCACATTGGCATTGAGCGTAGTATAGTTCCCTGAAGCTCCAGGGCCATTTAGCGCGGCATAATTTCCTGTGATAACACTGTTTTTTGCTGTAGTGTTGTCGATTATACCCGTGGTTGCACAGTTTGTGATGCGATTGTCCGAAATGACGCATCGTGTAGCTTCGCCGCCAAAAGTTGCGGTATCCAGGATGATGCCATAGGCTTCATCACCGGTGACGTACTGTACTATACAATTATGCACCTGGCTGTTTGCGCTGTTCACAATAAAGCCTGCAGCATAGACGCCATCATCTGTAGTACTAATGCTCTTTGCAGAACAGTCTGTATACGTAATATTGTTTTCTACTGCTGAAGGTACGGGAGCGGCTCCAAAACCAAAGGCCCAGCCAACTTGAGCGCTGATGTCTGAAGCGCGAGAGCCTGTTATATGCAACCCATCTATTGGTCCAGCTTCTGAAATGATGTTAAAGCCAGCAGCATAGGCGCGGTTTAAAGATATCTGGCCTCCATCATTATGCATATCTGTCGTTTCGCAATCCTCTACGAGAATATTGATAGCAGGCGCTCCAGGGCCGTCTACTACAAAGCCAACGCAGTCAAGATAGGCAGCTGGGCTAAGAAGTGTTGTTGGAACTTCGGTTTGTACTGTGCCTCCGGTGTAGGATACTCGGCGCAGTATAACGTTATTACCACCTGAGACTTTAGTCCCCTCTACACCGCTTCCAAGCGGAGCATTTGCGGCAAATGAAGTAACATTCATTGTCATTCCACTTACTGTAGAATCTTCTATTAGAACGTTTTCGCTCAGGAAGGAGTGAAACGCTTTTGCTAAACCAAAGGTCTCAACATCGTTTATATGAATATTTGAGGCAAAAATGTCTGAAGAGAAGAAAAATTCTACAGCAAATGCTATTTGGTAGCCAAAGTGGCCATCTACAATGCAGTTTTCTACAGTTACATTTGAGCTAAAGTATGTAAAGATCGCTGACACCCCTACAAATAGGCTTGGGTTTGGTGAAACAAATTGTCCTGACTGATCTAGGACGGTCATTTCTTCAGCTACAGCTACTGTTTGAGATGGTGACACTGTGTATGAAGTGCCAGATCCTGCTACAATTGTAGTGCCGGAAGTGACGGACGCTCCTAAAAGCAGAAAACCAGGTGTGAGGGGGTAGAGCGGAACTTCTTCTGTCGTAAGCGTAGTGCCTGAAATCGTGCCGAGGAACGAAACAGGGGCAGTACCTAAAATGCCGTTATCTGTGATGATGCAGTCGCGAATAACAACATCTTCTACAGCATTTGTAGGGGCACCGTTGACAAAGATAGCAGAAGCCCAGCCGCCAATAGGAATTGGAAGGTCAGGCAATATAAGAGTTGTAGCGCCATTATAGGTGCACCTGTTGCATTTGAGGCCTTCGATAAGTGCGCCGGTTGAGCCTGGCTGCAAAATAACCGCTCCTCCTGAGCACTCTTGGATAATGCCGTTTTGGATAATGCTGTAGTTAGAACCGGCTACCTGTACGGCAAAATTTCCCCCTAGAGTTGGGTCTAGCTGTTTAATATAGTGGCCGTCAAGATCGAGCGTGACATTGTCAGCTGCGATGGTGATAGCAAAGCTTGATGGACGATTAACTGCCCAGTTTATATTTTCACAAAGCTTATAGTTACCTGGAGTGTCGATAACATAGCCTTGGATTCTTTGATTTGACGCGCAGTTAATGTCGCGCTCTGTGATCAGTGTCACATCGTGACATTTACAATTTTTTTGTGAAGGATGGTGATGATGATGTCTATCATGTGCAACTTGCTTATGTCGTACAGGCGCCGGTTTGGGGCTGTAGTGATTTTTTTTTGGCTGAGCAAAAAGATGCCCTCCAAATGCGAGGCAGAAGATGCCGAGCAGGTACAATTTTTTCATGTAATGTAACTCCTTTTTTTCGTTGTATACACAAGCTAATGTATGACTAAAATTTTAGTCAACAAGAGCTTCTGTCATTTGGAGTGTTGGGATTTCTTCTTTGGTAAACGCTCTAGGATTAAGCAATTTCGTACAATCTTGACCGGGGAGGATGTCTATAAAATAGCTAAGATTGATTCGCCTACCTGTTTTTTCTGGTTCAGCAAGCATGCGGTGTTGGTAGTGGTTGTTGACATCGGGAGCAAATAAAAATATGTCCCCCGATTCCATGACATAGGACAAAATCTCTTTTTTTGGATTGTCTGGCACAAAGTCTAAGGTGCGCATCTCGCCAAAACTTAATCCAATTACCCACTTTTTATACTGATCCCTATGGGCCGGAAGTGGCGTGTCGCCATGAGTATACAAGTTGGCAAAGCCCGCTACAACCCGTACTTCAACTCCCAAGACCTGTTTACAAAAGAGCTCTACCCACTTTGCATAGAGCGCCGAAGTTTTGGATTTTATATGTGAGTTATGCGCAACGAGCCTTCCGAGAGTCCTAAATTCTCTCCAGGGATGTTCCTGAAAAAGCAAAGGTTCATTTTCAAGATGATCTGGAATAACATTCTTGATGTGGCAGGCTTCAATAACATAGCCATCATCATCCGGCACATCATCTTTTACGCTCGGATGTGTATCTAAATAGTAGCCAAAGCGAACAGGGTGGATGTTTGAGAGAATAGATGCTTCGTGACAGTCGATAACTTCGCCATCGACGTTGTCTGTAACAATTCCTTTAGCGTTTTTTGCAGAAAAGATATCTGTAATAAATACATCTGAGATTTTTGCGTTTGATATAGCTGTAAGGGCGATTGCTTGGGCTGAATTTCTTCCTACGCATCCATCGATCGTAGACCCCTTAACGAGGAGATTTGACCCATTACTCGCTTGTATCGCCACTGTTGCTTTTTCGTAACGGGCGGGCTCTACTGATCGTAGAATGCCCATTTCTACAAAGCGGCAGTCTACTATTTGTACATCTTTTATGGGCCCATCAAAACGTATTCCAAAGCCCTCTTTAAGACTGCTATAGCCGCAGTTTGCGATTGTAGAGCCCTTGACGGTTATGCGTTCATTGTTACCAAAAGACAAGATGCCACCACCAGAAAGCTCTGATAAGATCAGATTTTGGATTGTTACATCGCTCACGCCTTCTTCAATGCAAATTCCAGTAGCATGCTTGAACTTTGTATCCATTTGCCTAAGTGTACGCCCATCACCATCAAGTGTGACATTACTTGCAGCAATTGTGATAAGAGTGCGATCGGGGCCGCCTGCTTGCCAGTCGATATCTTTACTGATGATATAGGTGCCAGGCAGGGTGATGCGATATTCTTCTGCAGAGAGTGACAAAGCTAGTAGCAAACAAAGTAGATATGCTTTTTTCATATGCCAATACGACTTTTTCAATTCTAGGGCTGTGGACAAAATACTATCTCAAGCGTAAACTTTTTTCAAATGACCAAGTGATCATGATATCGCCAACCGCACGGATAGTGTGTGAACTAGAAGAGCGCTTTTCTAAGATGTCTTTTGTTGAAAAAGATGTGTTGCAGGGTATTGTCTTGCCGCATGAGCGATATAGTATTTTAAATATGCTTGAAGGTATACCTGTTGATGAGCGAAAGCAGGTAGTTGATGCACTAAATTCTATACGCCACATACTTACAAACCTTACGTTGCGCATGCGGGCAATAGCACTGTTGCGGATGATTATAGAAGGTAAAAATGAAGCTGCAGCGCTGCTTGAAACGATCCTTATGCTTTCGGATGAACATGAAAAGGAAGATGTTCTTGAACAACTTCTCGTTCTTCTTTGTCGCTGCTCCGAAAAAAAGGTGCTCTTAGAAGAAATTACCCGTATCTTAGAAAAGCTGCCTGATTACAGCTTTATGCCCATGCTTAAAACGATTGGAGAGCTGCCACCGGATTCTGTTGTGACAACCCTTAAGCGTGCCCAGGCTCAAATAGATCCAGAAAAAGCCTTTATGGCTACTTTTGTAGTAAAATCTCAATAAAAATCACGAGCGCCAAGTTCGCACCAGGCCTTTGTGTCTTCTAATACGCCATCAGAATAATTTTTAAGGGCAACTTTTAGAGAGTCGCCAAAGGCTAAATCGCTAAGAAACTCTTTCAGACGGTGTATATGGCTTACTGCAGCTACTTGCATTCCACCACCTACGCTCCAGTGGCAATGTCCTACTGTGTCGCCTATAAAAATGACATTATTACCAACTGCGGCTGTTTTTGAAATCGCTTGTTGTAAGTAAAATGTGGAGACAGGTTTTCCATCAGAGGGACCATAAATTTCTAACGCATTTGCTCTTTCTATTGGTATCTCAAGGACTTCGGCTGCAAGTCGCCTAAATTCGGCGTCGATTTTTGTTTGTTCAGCGCCTATTGTGGAGTCGATATCTGCCACTATCCATGTTTTATTTAGACCTGCATGTCCTATCGCCCCGGTAAGCATATGCATGCCTTTTTCTGTTTTCCACTGTTTAATCATAACGCCCTTGCTATCAATACCGATAGCACCGGCAATTTGCCTTCGCGCTTCTGTCAGAGGGATAGATTGTATTTCAAGAGCGTTTCGGGTTCTGCTACTTGCGCCTTCAGCTACAACAACAAGATCTGGAGTTCCATGTTTGGTTACAGCAAAAGTTTCGCCATTTTGCTCGAGGGTTATCGATTCAGTATGATGGCATATGTTTGGGAAGGTTTGTATATACTTGCTAAGGAACTCCTCAAATACTCTTGCTTCAAGTGTCATAACGGAAGGAAAACTCATCATATGAGATCCGTTTGTAGGTAGTTGCGAGGGGTCTCCCTCTCGTAAGCCTTCGTGTTTTTTTACACGGCGACTTTCATCTTTTACGTGAATAGAGCCTTCATAAATGGGCTTTGCAACGTGTTCGACAAAAAGGTCATCTAGAGTAGAATCTATATCAGCAAGTGTATCCACTAATGCCTGGCGTCCCGCCCACTGTATGTTTCGCGTAAATGCGGAGCGAACGTCAAATACGTCAACCTGATATCCCGCTTTAGCAAGAACTATACTAGCCATCATTCCTGAAACAGACTGACCGGAAACTACTGCCCATTTTGTTGTTTTGGGCAAGGGCTGATATGGTCCCATCAAGCTCAGTATTCCCTCTGTTACGTCATTAAAAATTGGAATGGACTTTGCTGGCTTATCAGTTTCATCAGGAGCAGGAGGGAAAAAATAGTCATAGCCTTTTCGTATGAGCTTTCCTAATAAAAACCCCATAGTCTTTTGGTCACCTGCTAGGGCGTGTGTAGTAGCTGTTGATCCATTAGAAGAAGGTGGAGATGGCGGCTGAATAAAAGGGATCATTATATACCTTCTATAATCTGAGATACAAGTTTAACAAATCTTAACATTCAGTTGCTACGCTTTTGCTTATAACACTAACCAAAGGATGTGTATGTTTAAGAAAATGTGGTTCCCAGTGCTTTCAGCGGTCATTATGATGAGTTCATGTTATGCCGATAAGCCAGAAAAAAAATTTGCAAAACAGGCTGCTGTTGTTACTAAAGATTGGGCAGGGCCTCTGCCCATGATGCCCTACTATCCAGGCATTACCCAGCACCAAATTCGCGATTTTTTTCCGAAGGAAAAGACCTTTGAAATCGAAAATGGGGCCGGATTTATGATTAATGACTGGGACTATGCGAGAATAGCTTCTCGCTGGAGTGCAGGGGCATATATAAAGATCTCCCCGGCAAGTTACTGGAGCTCGGCAGAATACTACGTTACAAACCTCTATACGCATGAGTGTGTGCGTGCAAAACTCACACGTGGCTCAGAAATAGGCAATCCAAACACCCTTCGTGTAGCCTATGCTCTTGATAAGTCATATGGCGATGTCATTGTCACAAATGGGATTAACTATAACGCGCACTTTAAAATTTCAAATAGCTGGGGCAACCGAAAGGAGCTAGCTACTTGGGAGCCTGGTGATTCAATAATCATAGGTGAAAATGAGGGCTACTTTACTGGCGGCTACAACAAAATTTTGATTAATATCGCGACTGACAGTTACGTCACTGCCTATCAAGTACAATAACCAAAGGAAGAGTCATGAATGTACCTGGAATATTTGCCCTGCCAGTTCATGGTTATGAACAGTACGATCGGGTGGAAAATAGGAGCTTTATCCTAACAGCTATTCGCATAGCATCCCTATTTGCAACAGCAATTTCGGCAGCTGTTTTTTTGCGAACAGGCTCGGCCTCTAGTGCCTTTATTTGCGGAATTTCGCTTCTCACTAGTATACTAACGTTAGGTGGTACAAGAAGGCAAAGACCTCTATCGGTTGTTGTCCAGCCGCCGCCAAACCACCAACCGCAGATTTACCAACAGTTGCAGCAGGTGCCGCTATCAACCATTTGGGTTGAATCACCACCGCCTGTCATGCCGTTTACAGCCCCACAGCCATATGTAGGTGGATCACGCCGCGATCAAGTAGCTATCCGTGCTGCAGCATCAGCTCCGCAGCCTTCTAGAACTGGCCGCGATACACTTGGTGGACGCAGTGCAGAGATGCAACAAGCGCCTTTAGCTGCAGAGCCCCCAAGGCGAGATGTAGTGGGAGGGCGTACTAATGCAGCCGCCGCACCTTTTGCCCCACCATCCGGCGGACGAGATATAGTGGGAGGGCGTCGGCGATAGCAGCAAATTTTTCTTGTTATAAAAACTACTTTGATGCAAAAAGATATGTATTGTCAAAATGTAGGTATAACATGAAAAAAAGTACGTTATTTGTTTGTCTTTTGTGGGTGATGCAGTGCTTTCAAGTGGCTGCTAGCAGTAGCAGCGAAGATGATGTTGTCGGTGCGGTCTACGTTGCTACGAATGATCCGACGTCAAATGGTGTTTTGATGTTCCATCGCCATAAAGATGGTACCCTAACAGCAGTGCCAGGCTCACCTTTTGCAACAGGAGGCCAAGGCACTGGTACTGGTTTTGAGCTGCCACCTGATCCAATTGCATCGCAAGATTCGTTGATTGTTGATAAAAAGAACAAATTTTTATTTGTTGTAAACACGGGTAGTAATGAAGTTTCTTCATTTAGGATTTATCGCGATAAGCTGAAGCTTGTTGACAAGGTATCCTCAGGTGGGGTGTTTCCAAATAGCCTGACTGTTCACGACAACGTGCTTTATGTAGTGAATTCGGCGGATACATTTAACATCACGGGCTTTAAGGTAGACCATAAAGGCCATCTGAAAACATTTTGCCGCAATAGAGGAGATACATGTGAGCTATTACCCCCCGTAAATGAGGCGCCTATTGTTGGAGGAAATCAGCCAATAGTTACTATAGTGCCTGGCCAGATTGGCTTTTCTCCAAACGGCAAGCAGCTGATTGTTGTTAGAAAAGAGGGCGTAACAGCAGGTGATCCTTTTGCTCCATTAGCAGGTCCCGGACGTATCGATGTCTATAGAGTTGATAAATGTGGTGCTATTGATTGTGAAAAAGTTACAAGCAATATCAATACCCGATCCCCATATGGACGATTTCCTTTTTCGTTTGTTTTTAGCAAGGAAGGAGATCTACTAGTTACAGAAATTGCGGGTGTTCCTGGTACTCCTCCCAATAGCATTATCGAAGCAAGTGCGGCATCCTCATATAAGCTACGAGCAAATGGCTATTTGGAACTTATCACGGGTTCAGTAGGAAATGGTCAGTCAGCAACATGCTGGAACGATCGTTCCGGAAAATTCATGTATACAGCCAACAACCTGAGCAATTCACTGTCACTTTACGAAGTGCATAAGGATGGAACACTAGAACTGCTTGCTGCAGAGATAGTGACAATAGGGCCGGATAGTGCCCCTGGTTTTCCGCTTGATATGAAAGTAACATCAAATGGGTGTTATCTGTATGTCTTGAGTGAAGGCGTTGATGCGGCTATTTATGTCTATAAAGTCAACAAGCAAGATGGCAGTTTGACACTTCTTCAAGTAGTAAATGTAGGCGCACCCTTTGCGGGCCAAGCGGGCCTTACAGTATCAGACTTTTGATTCTGTAACTGAGAGGCTTTTTACTTGGGCGATGACGGCTTCAATGTTGTCATCGCCTGCTAGTGTAAGATTGGCGTAGGTGGCAACTACAGCTACTTTTTCTGATGTAAGGCTCGCAAAAGCTTGAAGTGAGGCTACTTCTTGCTTTACTGAAAGATCTTCATGAGACCTATGAGCAGGCGACATAGGGGTATGTAGTGCGCTAATTTCCTTGAATTGCTTTGCAGTTTGTAGCGGACAGATGGTCTGTACGACTGGTGGTAGAGGTCTTTTGCTTTCTGCAAATACTTCAAGAAAGCACACCGTAGAAAGGGGGTCTTGCCAAGAAGGGATAAATAGCTGGGCGGGGCCATGCTCAACTCGCTCTTGCAGCTTTTCAAGTGCCTCTTCTTGGGTTCTATAAGGAGTAGGAAGTGGGGCTGGACATGCTAAAAGTGGCTTTTCGCTATTTTGTGGATACATTTTTGTAAAAATGCTAAGAGCTTTTGCTACGCTGAGACGAAGTGGGTTATCATCTGCTTCATATCCTTGTGACATAAAAATGCCCGCGATCTGCATCTGCTGTGCCTGTTCAAGAACTCGCTTTAACTCATCGCTATTCATCTGGCCAACTGTGAGGCGCACATATGCCGGTTTGTTAGTTGCTTGTTGCAAGCATTGTGCAGCTTGTAGCGAGATTTTGGGATTATGCTCCTCCTGAAGTACGACGATACCGTCGGCTTTTTCAATACGGTCGCCCATTGTACGTGCCCAGCCTGAAATGCCGATTCTTTGAGGAATCTGTGTAGGAATAACGATTCCCGCTAACACTGTACCAATTCTAGCCGACATATACCCTCCAAAAAGGGGAATATTGTGGCGTATGGGGGTTCAAATTACAATAGTTAAAATAATTACTTTGTGATATTATGAGGGAGAAGGATTAGGGGGTGCTTATGTCCATGCAATGGGAAAAGTACTGGAGTTTAGAGGGCGATAAGCTCTATTTTACGCAAGATCCTGAGAAAAAAGCGACTATGAATAGGCACGAAGTGCACCTGACTGACCAGGCAGGGGCCCCGCTTACTGGTGAGGCTGTCAAAAAGACGTTTGATGCCCTGCAAGAAGATGCCAGCCTTACTGCGGCAAAATACTGGAATCAGGGTCACCTTGTTGTTCATATAACGGCTGATGAAAAGCAAAAGCACAAGATACTTCTGGAGCCCCTAGAAGGTCAAACGATTGGCGTTAAAGCCCATGTCGAAAAATCAAGAATTCACCCCAAATTTAAAGCGGGTGATGTTGCAAAGCTTCCGCCGCTTCGTGCAGAAAAGGGCCCGATTTTAGCTGAACGGTCAAGTCACATACTAGCTCAAAAAGACCGAGACTACGTTATTAGGCTTCGTCTTGAAAATAGAGCTCCTCCGGGAACGTATCTGGATAGAGATGAGCATGGCCTTAGGTATTCTGTGTTTGTTGGAGATGAGGGTCAGCTTATTGCCATCTACGATAAAACGGTGCTTGGCCAGGGAAATTTTGGCCAGGTGGTGTTGGGAATGGACGTAGTGACCGGCAGGGGCTATGCTGTGAAAATTCCACTTAGTGCTGAGGGGTCTATGAGCCCTAATGAAGAAAAGGCCCTACGTGCTATGGGTGTCTTTGTAGATAAGCAGGTGACGCCTGATCAAACCGTAGGTGTTCAAGAGCTTGCCTGGGGAGTGGATCTTGGTGTTTTGTTACAAGACCAGACGGTGCCGGATTCAAAACGCGTGCACATACTAAATCTTGTGATGAAGAAGTTGGATGAGCTACATAGGCTAAACTTTTTGCATAGAGATATAAAGCCGGAAAACATCATGTACGATGAAGTAGAGGATGTCGTGCGAGTTATTGACTTTGGCTTTGCAGAAGAAATGAAAGGAGGGCTTCTTCGCAGCGACGAATTTTTGGGCACTCCACAAACTATTGCAAAAGAACTGTGGCAGCAGAGTAGCACGGGTGATCATGTAACGTATAGTCCAAAAACTGATGTCTATGCTGCTGGGCTTTTAGCGGCAATTCTGCTGCATAGACCCTCGCAACTAGAAATTATAAATCATGTGATAGCACAAATTAAAGCGAAGTATGACGTGTCAGTTGAAGAGGAGGAAGATGTTCGGGCGGTTTTAGCTAGCGTTGTTCCTCAAGATATAGAAAACCCCGAAAAACAAGCTCAGCTACTTGCCCTTTTGTCTGATACTGCAAGTGATGCAAATAATGCGCTTGGCAATGACGTGCTTGTAGATTTTTTGATTAACGCTATAAAAGCTTCTCCCTATCAGCTATTTAATGATGCGCTACAGAGGCGTTTTGGTAAAGTAGCAGACTATTTGCAGCTAAGTGCGCTTGTTCGAGAGTCGTTGCCGGATGTGTTTGAAAAAATGGCAACGACTGATCCATTGCGACAAGTACTTACTGGAACTATAGCCATGATGGGCGCTGATGATCCCACGCAACGACCATGCTTCAAAGAGGTTGCAGCTATTATGGACGTCATTGACAAGCAGTATGCCTTGCTAGAAGCAAAGAAAGAGCTTTCACCTGATTTCGGAGCGCAGATACTATCTATCAAAGAAAATTTTAGGAAAGTTCGAGAGCTGTATAAAAAGGGCTCACTCACAACTTTTGAAAATAGACCCAATCAAAAATATATTGAGTTTGCAACTTCTCAAGAATGTGGAGATTTTATGGCCTATTTAAAGCGTGCAGGCTACACACGGGCTCTAAAGACAGAGCTTGGCAAAGCCGACTTTCGTAAGGCGCGCTATGATAGAACTGTGGAAGTTTCAGATTCTTTATTAACCACGCTAAAAACTCTATAATCTTATTAGAACAAACATGTACACTAAGGGCGCAAATTAGGGAGAAGTATGATATCAGAAGTGCCTGCAAATGGATCTGTTTGTTTAGTTAATAAATCTTATCCTAATACTACAAATGCTTTAAGTAGGACTGTAACTACTCAGCCGCTTGATCAAACGCTTGGTAAAGTTGTCGATGCAATTTGGGGCCAAAAGTCTGAAGCTAGTGTACAGGCCTTAACTGCTGGTGAATCTCAGTTTCTCTTTGATCTAGAGGTAGCTATAGAAGTCGTAAGAAGGGTGCCAAAAGATGCGCGTTACCTGTTAGGGGTTCGTAAGGTCATCAACGCTTATATGACTACAAATCAAGTGCAGGCTTTTCCTGCGCATATGTCTCAAGCTATAGAGCTACTTGCAACGCGCATTACAGGAATCCAGTTTAACATTATTGCTCGCGATAAGACGCCATTTGATGTGCTCCCACCACTAACGGATGACTGCTTTCTTGACCAAGTGAACAGCGTTATTAAGGCTATACCTGTTGGAGCAGATTGGGCAGAAAGCAAGATTGCTGCAGGTGTTGTTAAGACAATTATAGACGCCTATTTTGCTACAAGGGAGGCTAAAGCATTTACTCCTAAAGTGCTTGAAAAATTTACGGCAATAACTAAGAGCCACTCACTGTTGTTTAGAATGATGTAATGACTCAGCCTTTTTCTCCAGTAAATCGGTTGCGGGAGCTACCTGATAATGCTCATGAAACGTTGAACGCTAAAGGTGAAACTCCTCTTTATACAGCAGCCCGCTGTGGCGATGTTGAGGGCTGTAAGAGACTTCTTCAGCTTGGGGCCTCTTGGCATACAAAGTGTGGTCCAAATGGCTATAGACCAATCCATATAGCAGCCGCAAACAACCACGTAGGGGTAATCGAACTCTATGTCGGCTTTATTGATCCCAGAACTGACGATGATGAGCAATTAACCCCATTTGCTTTAGCCTGTAAGGAGGGTAGCGTCGATGCTGCAAGGCTACTACTAGCGCGAGGGGCAGATCCTTGGGCAAAATGTTATGGAGAATATACATTTAACCCTCTTAAATTTGCGGCAATGAAGAATAGAGCAGCTATCATACCCCTTTTTGAAGGGTGGAAGGAGCGCTTTGATGAGGAAAAGATTTTTCTAATCGCATGTCGATATGATGCTTTAGAGGTAGCCTGTGAGCTACTTCTTCTTGGGGTAGACCCTTTTTTGGCTTGCGAGTGCCATGGTAAAAACGGCCTACACACTGCAGCTGAGCATGGATGTACCTTAATCGTTGAGCTTCTTAGACATAATCCACAGCTACTTAATGCGCGTGCTTTAGATGGAACAACACCTTTACATCAAGCTGCATTGAATGGTCACCTCGATGCATTTCGGCTTTTGCTTGAAGCAGGGGCAGACCTCGCCATACTTGGCGGAAAAGCAAAGGAGACAGTTGTTCATATTGCTGCAGAACGAGATGATGCTGATCTCCTACGCTGTCTCAAGGGCTATAACATAGACCTTACAACTTTAGATAGTGCTGATTTTACTGCCTTAGATGTTGCCTGCTGGAGTAACTCGCCACGCGCCGCTTCAGAGCTTGTAGCCATGGGTGCCCCACTCGACAGAGTATGTGAATTTACGCAGGAAACCGCTCTTCACACAGCTGCAAGGCATGGCTCAGATAGCGTTATTTTCCTTTTTAAGGATCGGCCAGATATTATAAACCGAAGAGATGAGAATGGGATTGTTCCCCTTCATCTAGCGGCACATTTTGGGCATAAGGGCGTAGTGAGAAGGCTACTTCGCTATGGAGCATCACTATATATGTTGCCACGCGCTATGCTTGGCTATTCTCGAGAAATTATAGACGTATTTATCGAGCACCAGAGAAAACGGGCTGAAGCCCTATGTGAGAGGATGTCGAGCGAGGATTGTCTTTCTCAAATTATAGATGTTCTTCTTGATCAGATATATATCAGCTGGTTTTTCCCGGACATTCTACAGCTTGATGATATACCACTAACTCGCCTCATGAGAAACCCCCTTGAGCTTGAGGGCGAAGAGTTTGCAAGGGCCTTTTTTAGGTTGCCGGTACATTCTAAGCGGGATCTTTCTCACCTTCATAACAGCGCGCTTATGGAGAAGTTGCTAGGGCACATAAAGACAGTTCAGCTAGAAAGATTGAATGCCTTAACAGGACCTCAAGTAGAGAGCCATAAAAAGCTCATATCAACACTTAACGCAAGCGGCATCATCAAGCTATATCTATCCAGTAAAGCTCTTGTTGCTGAGCCTAAAGAAGTGCTAGATAGTTTGCAGGCACTTGATAGGATGATCTTTGAAAAATATGTCTCGGCAGTTATTTCTTTTGTTCATGTAGGAGCTCAAAAAGAGAGCGAGCAACTAGCTAGCTATCCATTAACAGATGCTGAATTTGAAGATGCGCCCCTTTTTGAGCTACTTATTAGGCGCTATGGGCTAACAAAGCGGGAGGTAAAGCAAATTGATGCAGTTGATGCAGGCCTACTAGAGGGTAGAGATTTACTGCTTATTGGCGTGGATAATGGATTTTATAGAGCTCGAGGGCCGGCACTTAAAGAGGCAATAGAAGCAAGGCACCGAGCCTTAGAAAGCTGGAAAAATATATTCCCTGCTCGCGCAGTTAGAATTACTGAAGTGCAAAATGCCCTAGATGCTATGAGCACAAAACTCTTTGAAGAGGCGTCTATAGAAGCTCTTGAAGTCTCTTTTGGAGCGCTTACCATATCTCTAGCGCCAGATCGACAAGATACTTTAGAGTCATTAGATAGAGATTCCGCCCTTATCTTAATAGAACTTTTTGTTCAGGAAAGGGGCGAGAAAATCGGGAGACTTTTGGCTCGATCTGACTGCAGGTCTCTTTCAAGCTATGCAGCCCGTCATCCGGAAAAGCCCTTCTCGCCCCATGACATTGCCTTTTTATAGATATAAAATAATTATTTTGATGTATCGTATCCGGCAAAAATGTTATACTATATGGTTTTTAGAGGGATAGATGGCCTTTGCAAGTGCTGAATATAAATATGGCTTTGTTACTGATGTTGAAATGGACACATTTCCTCGCGGTATCAACGAAGAAGTTATTCGCGCAATTTCTGCTAAAAGAGATGAGCCTGAATGGTTGCTTGAGTTTCGCCTAAAGGCTTTTCGTCGTTGGCAAACTATGCAAGAGCCAGAGTGGGCAAATATCACGCACCCAAAAGTTGACTACCAGAATATCTGCTACTTTTCTGCTCCAAAAAACATCCCTAAGGTAAGCAACTTAAGTGAAGTTGACCCGGAAATTCTAAAGACTTTTGAGCGTCTTGGTATTCCGGTTGAAGAACAGATGCGCCTTACAAATGTGGCTGTAGACCTAGTCTTTGACTCCGTTTCAATAGGTACTACCTTTAAGAAAAAGCTAGAAGATGCCGGCGTTGTCCTTTGCTCAATAGCAGAAGCTATTCATAAGTACCCTGATCTTGTTAAGAAGTATCTAGGAAGCGTAGTTCCTGCGCATGATAATTTCTATGCCTGCCTAAATTCGGCAGTGTTTTCTGATGGATCGTTTGTCTATATTCCAAAAGGCGTTACATGCCCAATGGAGCTTTCTACTTACTTTCGCATCAACGACAGAAATTCCGGTCAGTTTGAACGGACGTTGATTATCGCTGAAGAAGGGTCCTACGTAAGCTATCTAGAAGGCTGTACAGCTCCTGCTTTTGACACAAACCAGCTTCATGCAGCCGTTGTAGAGCTTATTGCTCACGACAATGCTGAGATTAAGTATTCTACTATCCAAAACTGGTATTCAGGCGATCCCAAAACAGGTGCCGGCGGTATCTATAACTTTGTTACAAAGCGCGGCCTTTGTGCGGGCGTGCGTTCCAAGATATCCTGGACACAGGTAGAAGCTGGCGCTAGCATAACCTGGAAGTACCCAAGCTGCATCTTGCGAGGCGATAACTCTGTTGGCGAGTTTTATTCTGTTGCGCTTACAAATGGCTTCATGCAGGCAGATACCGGCACCAAGATGATTCATATTGGCAAAAATACAAAATCGACAATTGTTTCTAAGGGTATATCAAGTGAGCGCTCAAGTAATACCTACCGCGGCCTTGTTAAGATATTTCCAAAGGCAGATGGTGCGAGAAACTACACGCAGTGCGACTCTATGCTTGTGGGCGATGAATGTTCTGCAAACACGTTTCCTTATATCGAGGTGGGTAATAATACAAGCGCCTTAGAACATGAGGCATCAACCTCAAAAATTAATGAGGAGCAGCTTTTTTACTTTCGCTCGCGCGGCATTTCGTTTGAAGATGCCGTAAATATGATCGTCAACGGCTTTTGCAAAAAAGTGCTTGATGAGCTTCCTTTTGAGTTTGCTCAGGAGGCAAAAAACTTACTTTCTATGAAGCTTGAAAATTCGGTTGGATAACATGCTCGATATACAAAATATACACTGTGAAATAGATGGCAAAGAGATTTTAAAGGGCATTTCGCTGAAAATCGAAAAGGGCCAAGTACACGCCATCATGGGGCCAAATGGCTCCGGAAAATCAACTCTTGCAAAGGTGCTTGCAGGACATCCTGCCTATGAAGTGACAAGTGGTGCTATCTACTTTAAAGGACAAAACATCCTTGAGCTAGACCCTGAAGAAAGAGCCCACCTTGGTCTTTTTATGAGCTTTCAGTACCCTGTAGAGATTCCCGGAGTGAGCAACAAGCAGTTTTTGCGCCTTGCCTATAACTCTAATCAAAAGGCAAAAAAACTTCCTGAGATGTCTGAGCAGGACTTTGATGGCTACTACGAAGAAAAAATGGCAGAAGTTGAAATGCAAAAGTCGTTAAAAGACCGCATGGTAAATGAGGGCTTTTCAGGCGGAGAGAAAAAGAGAAACGAAATTTTGCAGATGGCAATACTCCAGCCTGATATGGCAATACTAGATGAAACAGATTCTGGCCTTGATATAGACGCCATGCGCATTGTTGCTCGCGGAGTAAATCGCCTTATGTCGCCTGAAAAGGCGCTACTTATGATCACGCACTACCAGCGCCTTCTTGACTACATAAAGCCGGACTTTGTTCACGTCTGTATTGGCGGTAAGATAGTAACTTCAGGCGGCCCTGAGCTTGCCCAAGAGCTAGAAAACAAGGGATATGATTGGCTTGTAAAGTCGCCAGAGGATGAAAAAGAGCATGTCTAATACGCCCTTTTTAGCATCGTTTATTCCGCTTGAAGACAAGATGGCAAAAGCCTGCTGGCAGCGCTTTATGGAGCTAGGATTGCCAACGCGCTTAGATTATATGTCTCTTAAAGGGCTAGAAGAGGTGCAGTATGTGCCAAGTGAGTCATCAAGTACTCCTTTTTCACTTAAAGAGCAGCACCGCATTGTTTTTGTAAATGGCTATTTGCGAAAAGACCTTTCTATACTTCCCAAGGGCTGTGACTTATTGAGCCAAAGCCAGGCCTTTAAAACCTATGGAACACTCCTTAATAACCACTACAACAAGTTTGTGCTTACGGATGGTGATCCTTTTGTCCTACTAAATGGCGCCTGCTGTCCAGAAGGTGCGTTTTTGTATGTGCAGCCAAAGACTATCTGCAAAGAGCCTATTAGCATTATTTCGTTTATTGATGCTAAGCAAGAGAGTGCGTGGGTGATGCCTCGTCTTTTTGCTTTTATGGGTGCATCTTGCGAGCTTGAACTTGTGGCACGTACAGAGTGTGTAGATGGTAAAAACAGCTTCTATAACGCTGTATTTGATTTTCAGCTTGAAGATGGAGCGCATCTTACACTTACCCATGCAGACTTAGCAGGTACATCATCGCACAGCTATCGCTTTGATGCTTTTCGCGCACATCTTAAACGAAATAGCACCTTCAAGGCCGTTCAGCTTACGGATTCTGAAAAAAGCCGCCGAGACTGGAAGATTATTCTTGATGGAGAGGGTGCTGAGGCAGATGTTAGTGGCCTATGGTTTTTAGATGGCAAAAAAGAGACCCACACAAATGTTGCTATTGAACATAGAGAGCCTCATACTCGATCTAATCAGCTTTTTAAAGGTGTGCTAGACGATGAGGCGCTATCGAGCTTTCAGGGCGCTATCGTCGTGAGAAAAAAGGCTCAGAAGACTCAAGCCTACCAGCTAAATAATAACCTCATACTAAGCAGCAAGGCTCAGGCAAATTCAAAGCCTAATCTAGAAATTTTTGCCGATGATGTTAAAGCATCTCACGGGGCAACAGTAGGCCAGCTTGATCAGGAGCTTGCGTTTTACTTAAAGACGCGTGGGTTGCCAGAAAGTCTAGCGCGCGGGCTATTGATCCGCGGCTTTTGTGAAGAGGTGATTAATAAGGCAAAAAGTGCCCCGATACGCACGCAAGCTGAAGAGTACTTAGCGACGCACTATAACATCACGGTGTCATGATGATGGATGTACGAAGTGAATTTCCTATGCTCAATAAGGTTGTGCATGATCATCCTCTAGTCTATTTAGATAGCGCAGCAACGGCTTTAAAGCCTTTATGCGTGATAGATGCCATGAGTACCTTTTATAAACATAGCTACGGGACAGTCCACAGGGCGATTTATGCTACAGCTGTAGAGGCAGGAGAGCTCTATCAAGAATGCCGCAAAAATGTAGCGCGCTTTATAAATGCTGCAAGCCAGGATGAGATTATATTTACCCGCGGCACTACTGACGGTATTAACCTTGTTGCTTCTTCATTTGGTAAAGCCTTTATTCGTGAAGGCGATGAAATCTTGATTTCTGAGATGGAGCACCACTCAAATATCGTGCCTTGGCAGCTTATAGCTGAAGAGCGAAAAGCGAATCTTAAAGTTGTGCCATTTTTTGATAATGGCGAGCTTGATTTAGAGCTATTTGCGAGTATGCTATCAGAGCGCACCAAAATAGTAGCTATCACCCATGTTTCAAACGTCTTAGGCTGCATAAACCCCATAGAAAAAATTATTAGCCTCGCTCATGCAAACGGTGCAAAGGTGCTTGTAGATGGTGCTCAAAGTGCTCCTCATATGAGAGTTGATGTTCAGGCACTAGATGCTGACTTTTTTGTCTTTTCAGGCCACAAGGCTGTAGGCCCAACGGGAATTGGCATCTTGTATGGCAAATACGAACTTCTCAACCAGATGCCTCCTTATCAAGGCGGCGGGGATATGATCGAGACGGTGACCTTTGAAAAAACCACATATAACGTACCTCCGCTAAAGTTTGAAGCGGGAACTCCCATGATTGCAGAAGTTGTTGGCCTAAATGCCGCGATACAATTTTTGATGCAGCTTGGTATGGATAAGATCCACGCCTATGAAGAAGGGCTTTTGGAGCTACTTTGGCAGGAGCTTGCATCAATAGATCGCCTCCATATCCTTGGCTCAAGACAACACCGCGGATCATTAATTACCTTTACCATCGATGGCGCACATCCCCTAGATGTCGCAACACTCCTTGATCTACAGGGCGTCGCCATTCGCTCCGGCCACCTCTGCGCCCAGCCCATCATGCGCCACTTTGGCCTCACATCGGCTGCCCGCGCAAGCCTTGCCTTCTACAACACGCAAGATGAAGTACACACCTTTGTAAAAGCCCTCCGTAAAGTGCTTAAGAGCCTATAGTATTGGTAGTGGTTGTTTTTTAGCCATATCTGGGAGCGTATTTTTGGATGATGGGGTTCGCCAATGCTAGATGGGAAAGCTCGTCTCGACAGCTTAAACCAAAACGGTTCTTAATCGAAATGAAATGGGTTTCAACGGTTCGTACGGAAAGGTCAAGCATCTGGGCGATGTGGGGCCAGCTAAAGCCTCTTGCATGTAGCGCTAGGCAGTCAAGTTCACGGAACGTGAGCTTTGAGTGGATCGTTCTAAAGCTACATTCTATCGTTCGTTCTGGATAGAAGGTCTTTTGTTCTGAGGCAAAATACTCTGTTGGAAGATGCATGGGCTTCTCTATCGCATGACCAATCAGATCTCGCGAGTTCCATTGAAAATTGTGAATCCACTGCTGCAGCTCATCTTTATGCTGCAGGTAGTACTGTGCGGGATTATCTACTGGATATTTGCGAAAAACGGTGACAGCTTGAATCACATCGTGATAACGGTTAGCAAAGGTAAAGCCATCAAAGCAACCAGAAGCATGGGTAAAATTTAGAATTTCTTTGTCCAGTTTCCACTCATCCCACAAAATGGTGTAGTTTTGTACCGATGGACCAACTTCATTCCATCCTGTTCGCGTTGGGAGCTCTTCTTCCCAGTAATTCATCGCGTAGGGAACATTATTGGTAAGAAAAACTAGCTCTCCCCGCTTGGTGAGTCGTATATAATAGAAATTTGCAATATCATGTTTATCAAGAAAAGGTTTGCAAATTCGGTTAATTTCTTTTGCGCCTTCTGTAAAACAGAAGGAATTACTCGCTTCATGTAAAAAATCTTTCAGCATAACAAACAGTATAATTCATTATCTCAGTAGATACAACGGATCATTTCTGAAGCTGGCTTTTCTATTCTTTGATGCAAAAAGGAGAAAACCAGATGACAGGATATATCTTAGGAACAGCAGCAACTGCAGAACTTCGTCTTGAGCTACTCAATGAGCTTTCATCGGATACATTTATAAAGGCTATGAAGCGGTTGCCCAATCAAAACATGCGCATCATAGTTCTTGGCTGCGGTAGTGCTCACCTTGAAGAGCGTCTTACGAAGCTATTTTCACATTCACATTTTATTGGAATCGATATTTCAAATGCACGTTTAACCGAAGCAAAGGCACGAATCAAACAGCTTATTACAACAAACACTTATGACTTTATCGAAGCAGACTTGACAACGATGCCGCTCGATCAGATTGCTTCATGTGATATTCTGATTTCTCGCTTTGTACTATCTCATCTACAAGATGCTGAAGCTGTGCTTAACCGCTTTATGTCCAAATTGCGTCCAGGTGGCTATGTCTGCATTGAAGAGGGCGCATCGATGGGCACAGAATATTACTGCAACACACGCAATCTGGCCTATGAACATTTTGTAGCGCGAACAGGCCTACAGCAAAGCCTGCAAAAAAGCCGCTTTGACATAGGCTTTCAGCTTTTGTCAAATCCACCCGGTACAGTGCTTCACAGTCATATTGCCCAGCCTATTTTGCGCACTGCGAGGGAGAAATCTATTTTACGTCTCGGTGCTGAAGAAGCAAGACACCTTCTCAAAAACCCTGATGAGCTTATTGCAGATCTTAAAAAGTTTGAAGAAGATGAAAAGGCCTTTGGCCTCTACATGCGCTTCATAGCTATGATTGTTCAACGCAAAGACTAAGGGCCTGTAGGGTGTGGCTGCAATTTGATGAGCTCCCCGAGTTCTCCTTCATAAAACATGTCGCCAGAATAGTATGGCTGTATCATCGTGCCTTGAGTCATTGCTGGAAGTAGTGGGGAGCGTGCTAGTTCTTCTCCCGTCTTTGCATCTCTCCATATGGCAAAGTCGTTTATGTTGTTGCCGGGAATTTCTGGTCCAGGGATATGTGTGCCAACGATTATGCGGTGTTTTTTAGATCCGATAAGGGTTGTAAATTCTGTAGTGGTTTGATCTACTTTCCACGCTACTTCTAAGCCGGTTGGTGTGAGGCGTAGAGCGGCTAGTTTGCCGGGAAGTGAGTCTGTTGCATAGATTAAGGAGCTGTCTCTATCTGCAGATACTGATGCTGGCGCCCAGCTAATTGCAGGCACGCCGCCTTGGGCTGCTGTTGAAAATGCGGCAGCTACAAGCGGAGGTATAGGATCTCCTAAAAAAGGCTGTATAGAGTATTGTAAAGAGGCATCAGATTGATTGATGGCAATGACACTTAAGGCAGTTGCAGAAGGGAGTGTATTTACCTGTCCAACGATCCAGTCATTCATTGCTACAAATGAAGTGGCAGTTGTTTGTCCGGATAGCGTAATGGTGCCAGGGTTCCAGGAATTATCGAGGAAGAACTTTCCTTTTTTTACTCTGTAGCGAATCACTGTGTCAGCTTCTACTAAGTATACGTAAGTGCGATGATTGTGCTCTGTGATTGTAGGGCGAGCAGCAACCGGTGCTGGAAGCGTAATGGTATCAAGTACTTTCATGCTGCATGGATCTACAGAGACTAATATTGAGGCTGGAACATCTGTAGGGTCGGGGCAATCTAATAGAGCATCAGGGCCTTGAAGTGTGCAGCCAGCTTGCCTATAGAGTGACTTCATGACAAGAATGCCATCTGGTGTAGCATTAAAGCCGTTGTATGCCGTATTTTGCTTTTCTCCACCACCTGTTGGCAGGATAAGTGTCTTTAGTGTTTTGCCAGTTTTAGGATCTATTTTTGACAGGCGATAGCCATAGATGACATAGATATAGCCATTTTTAAGAATCGCCATGGAGCCTGGGTAGTCCCACTCCCCATTTTGGGCTGTATTAATCAATTGATTGTACCAGATTGGCTCAAGTGTATGGGGGTTTACCTTTGCAACAAATGCGCCAATTGATCCCGGCTCATCCCCATATCCTCCGCCATAGATAAACACATTTTTGCAATCTAAATAGGCCATATTATATCCAGAGGGATATATTGGGTTTGAAGAGCGTGTATCGACTTGGTTATTGCCATCAAAAGTGCCGCCAAATTTTGCATCTGGAAATAGATGTGAGCGGCCTATATCATAATGTTCAAAGGCATCTAAAGAGGGGTACCAAGGTGGGTTATCTGTCGCGGCTAAGAGCGTCTGAGATATAATCAAAAATAAGGCGCAAAATGCTTTCATAGTATTTTCTCCCCCACTAGCGGTTTTTCTTGGTTTATAGCATACTGTCCAATTTCCTGGAGATTTTATGCATAAATTTTTATTTTTTGTTATTATTACATGTTCCTTGCATGCAACGCAAGTTACCGACCTTTTTAAAAGGTGCAGATACAAGATAACGTTCTTATTGGGTTTGATGGTACGACGTATGATCGCTACCCTTATGCAAGTAAGCTGCATGAAGATTTAGCCTATACAGGCAAAGTTGATTCACGATGCCTATGAAAAATATATTCGTGACACTTTTACTGACGTTGATAACGACCTGATTGATTATGCCATTCCAGAAGATACACTCTACTACTTAAAAGACCAAAATTTTGTCGAGTATTTTGAAGCTCAGCTAGCTCAAGAACAGGCTTTAGGGGTTGTTGCAACAGCAAAAGAGAGCTTTTCTAAGGCACTACTAGAGGTATGCATGCTTTTTGGGCATCCTCACTGGTCCCCTCGGGAAGCAATGATCAATGCCCTATTTCATCAGGGAAGTGTGGCTGTAGCATGGTTGTAAGAGCATAATGAGGCTTTAGAGTGCTTTATAGAGGAGGCCTCTTTGCCGCTTTATCCCGCTCCAAAAAAAGCAAAAGGGCAGCCTTTTAGAGTCGTGATCATCACTACATCTGCAAGTGGCGGAAATCACGCTGTACCAAAGGCGCTTCATGCATTCTTATCGACTCAAGACAATATTGAGCCAATTATCATCGATGCAGAAACAGTAGCATTAGAACATTGCCCTATCATGCTTGCTACCGGTACACACACCTACGATATGATCTATTCGCGCATGTTTCAACAAACAGACGATTTTACTGAGATATTAGATCGAGAAACCATGAATCGCGAAATTCATAAGTACATTCCATCAGCCGTAAATAGAGAGTTCAAAAAGCTCATTGTTTCTATGCAGCCAGATCTCATAATTTCGACCCGTAGCTATGCTCCAGAAGATTTTGGGCTTGCTACAACAGGTATTGCCTTTCGCATGATCCATGATAATTTTGAAGTAGCGCTCTTTCTCAATCCTTTTTATGGGCGCATGCCGTCAGAGTATATGCGTTCATGGGTGCCAAGTTTTGAGCCTTCCATTTTTAAAGCACTCTTTGAGTGGCATACATGCATCGATCTTTATGATGAAAATGATGATTATGAAACCCTCATGCAAAAGATCGCAAGCTGCTTGTATGTTCCTGTGGACGATGTAAAAAAGCAGTTTGAACACTTTGGCTATGCTGCAAATACTGAATTTTCACAACTTAAAGACTCGGGTCAAATAGCAGCCCTACGTGCTAAATGGGGTCTAAAAGAGGATGAGACAGCCATACTCATATCGATGGGTAAGTATGGAAGCGGCGCTATGACGGATGTTCTTTTAGAACTCATGCAGGCCTGTTCAGTAAAGCGGCAAAAGTACTTTTTTGTCTGTGGCAATAGCCCATCGCTAAAAAAAGAGCTTGTAGAGCTTGCAGAAGGTGATGATCGCTTTATAATCTGTGGGCTTTTAAGCTCAGCTGAGATGAACGAACTTATGAATATCTCAAGTCTTGCTATTGGTAAAGCTGGTAGTGGATCATGTGGCGAGACACTTGTTACCTATTGCCCCCTTTTAACCATGCGGTACTATCCTTGGGAAGCAGCAAATGCTAACTACCTAATAAAAATGGGTCTTGCAACAAACTATGACAGCAAAAAACCTCTTCTTGACCAGATAGAAGCCTGCCTTGCTAAGCCGCGCCCTATAAAACAAGCTCCTCACATCTTTGAAGGCTGGCAAGAGCGTCTCATGGAATTTATTTCGCAAGTTGCTTCTGAAAGGCGGCCATAGTTGCGGGGCTTATATGGTGTTCCATGCCTTCTACATCGATTTTGGCTATATCCTCTGGCACGCCAAGGCTTATGAGGTAGTGTAGCAAAAAGGTGTGGCGCTCTTTACAGTGAATGGCAAGAGTGATGCCGCTTTTTGTTAGGGAAATTGACTTTGCCGGATTGCTAGAAAGAAGCCCTCTTTTTTTTAGCCGATCTATCGTGCGTATTACTGTTACGTGTGAGACCCCAATAGCTTGAGCGATGTCGCAGATTCTTGCCTCTTTTTTTTGTTCTATAAGGTCGTAGATAACTTCCACGTAGTCTTCAGCAAGCTCTGTAAGGTGCTGCGCCCTTGTTGCAATAAATGGAGCTGCCGGATTTTGGGCTTTTTTCATAAGGCTTCTAGTCTATTTGTTATATCATCTAGCTCTTCGTCGCCGGGGAGTGTAAGGTAGGCAGAATGAGGCGCTTGTTCGCCTAGCTCTTCTTTTGCCAAATTATAGAGGCGGCCTTTTAAGGCTACATTATCGTCATCAAGGTTTACTAGAGCCGGTCGATATGCCTCTTTGATAGCTTGCTTATTGCCTTCACTTATCACATACCATATATGAAAAAGATAGGCTGTAGCTATAGCTTCAATAGCGTTTATGGGCCACTCACCAAAGTGCCCTATATCTGTAAGCTCTTCTCTATTGCCAAACACCTCTTTGCCTAGTCCAACTTCACCGACCAAAGATAGCATAAAATTTAGCACGAGAATGAGTGGAAAGACAATACCAAAGATGGTTAAGACGCTTGTTTGGCAACAGCCCTTTTTGCGGATAGCTTTTTGTGCAAGGCAATAGCGGTGGCAGTATTTTTTTGCTTTAAGCTCGTTTTCAAGGTTCTGCTGTACTTCTTCAAAAACTGCCTGCAGTTGTCTGTCAAGCTGTAGGCTTGGGTCCGGAGCCTCTTCTTCTTGATAGAGCTCAAGGGCGATAAGGCGCCTTGACACAACGGTTTTAGAAAAGAGGCATCGCGCGTTTAAGCTGCCAAAAAGCTCGCATATCGTTTCGTAGGCACCATGGGGGAGCTCTTGCATGCAGAGCTCTTTAGCTTGAAGGAATTCGCCTTCTGCCATCAAGCGCTCAAATATTTGCTTGACCGCAACTACAGAAAAGATAGCTAAACTCGTCCATCCTGCAAAATCTCCCAAATACCTAAGGCGCACAATTGATCGAGTATCTGTAATAACATCCATAATTGAACGGACTGACCCTTCCATACAGAGCCAGCTAAGTGTTGCACCGGCTAAAGAGGATATGGTCATAGCGCCCGCCGTGAGGGTAGCTGCCAGTAATCCCTTTTCTCTTTTGACCACGCAAACTGAAGCATGAATCCGCGATAAAAAGGGCTTTTGTTCAAAATCTGCACGTATTGTTGCATAGAGTTGCTGTAGTGTCATATCGCTCTCCATTGGTGTAGCTTGTGCTACAATGTAGCATATGCTACATATCGAGACAACTATTGAAAATAATAATGCTGATTCATATCGTCACGTTTAATTACAACTTATGAGGTAAGGCATGAAGTGTGCGCGCATAATGGTCTTTTTAGTGCTACTTTCTCTACAAAGTGCATTGCAGGCAGTGTGGTCAAATCCAGTTACTCTTTCAACGAGCAATGCTGCTGCAAATGAAGTAAGTGTAAATGCTAGCGGTGATGCCGTTAGCGTCTGGCAGCGAACAGATGGTTCAACATTTAGGATTGAAGGATCATTTCTGCCATTTGTTGGCAGCTGGACCATGCCAAGCACTCTCTCAGTAGTTGGCCAAAATGCCTTTGTTCCGCAAGTTGCTATTGATCCAAGTGACCATTCTGTAGCAGTTTGGATACGCTTTGATGGTTCAAATTATGTTGTACAGTCATCCACAAGTGCTTTTGGAGGTGCCTGGTCTTCTCCTATAAACGTATCAGCGTCAGGAAGCAATGCAGATATGCCTCAAGTAGCTGTTGATCCAAGTGGAAATGCTGTTGCTATCTGGACAAAAATTATTGGCGGATTTGCTGTTGTGCAGGGCGCAACTCTTGGCTTTGGCAATAGCTCCTGGTCAAGTCCAGTAAACTTGTCTGCTCTTGGTCAAAACGCGCAAGATACAAGTATTGGCGTTGATGCTGCTGGCAATGCTGTAGCCTTATGGGCGCGCTTTGACGGCTCAAACTATATCGTGCAGTCAGCAACACTTCCCTTTGGCGGAAGCTGGACATCTCCTGTAGATATATCAGCTCCTGGTCAAGATGCGATCACCTGCCATGTTGCTGTTGATCCAAGCGGAAATGCAATTTCTGTATGGGCACGATTTAGTGGTGTTAACTCAATTGTACAATCAGCAACACTTCCCTTTGGTGGTAGTTGGACATCTCCTGTAGACCTATCTGCCGCAGGTGGCGATGCTCAAGATCCACACCTTGCTGTTGATCCAAATGGCAATGCTGTTGCCGTGTGGTCGCGAAATAATGGCTCAAACACCATAGTGCAGGCAACATACCTTCCTTTTGGCGGTAGCTGGGGCGTGCCTGTAGACTTGTCAGCAACTGGTCAAAATGCCTTTCAGGCCTATGTGGCTCTTGATGCTGCCGGAAATGCCACGGCAACATGGAGCAGAAATTCGATCATTCAAGTATCTATGCTCCCAGTAGGCTGGAACTGGACATTGCCAGTAGATATTTCAACGGTATCTGAGCTTTCAGAAGGTCCTCGCATTGGCATTTCAGCAAATGGCTACGCAGTTATTACCTGGAGAAATGACACTCGTCAAGTTATTCAGGCAGCAACCTGGACACCTCCATGTACATTATGTCCAAGTTGCCCGGACTTTTGCGAGATGTGCCTTGCTGCAGACTGTCCAAATCGCTGCGACGGTTGTCCTGTAGCTTGTAGTGACCCTTGTCAGCCATGCCCAAGCTGTCCCGCTTGCCCTGCATGTCCTGCTTGCACCTGCACATGCGACCCCCATGTATCGGTGCGCCCCACCATTTCATGTGGCTCATCATCATTATATTCCCACAAACACCGTTTCAACAAGCCCATAAAGGTAAAGCAGAGCAAAAAGAAGAAAAAGAAGTAAAAAAAATCAAAACGATCTATTCAGCTATTCGTTCAAAAGCATTTCTTGGTAAAGCAAGGGCATGCTGGCTTCTAGCTGTTGCTCTACGGTTTGAAGGATGTCTTGAGAGACTGTGGTAAAGAAGGGGGCCTTGCAATAGGCCTTTTTCTTTTCGTTAAGAGAGGCTTCATCATCTAAGGACTTATAGGGTAAAAGCCAGTAGCCGCCTAAAAAGTGAAAGTCTATTTTGCTGTTATTATAAACCAGGATAAAGGCAACGCGCATTGTAGGCTCGAAGGTTTTGCCTTCGAAAGCATCTACCTGTATGAGATCTGATGGGTAGTATTTTTCAACGATGAATGAGTTGTGACGATCTAGTGCCCAGTAGCTATATGAGCGGTCGCTATTGCGCACCAATGCTTCAGATCTACTGAGGATATACTGTAGGGTAGCATCTAGCTCTTCTTTTGCTACAATGATAACGCCATGGCCTAAAAATGCACTGCGCGGTTTAATGACATAGGCATCTGCCGGGATGTCCTTGATGATTTCATCTGCAAGAGTAGGCGTATAGGGTTTTGGATAGAGCTTCCACTCCGGCTTTACCTTACTAAGAGTCTCGTTGCGGGTAAATAGCTCTGACATCTTGTATTTGTCTTTCCAGTAGGGATGGCTTGGGCTATCGATCATAAGGATGGAGGGATAGGTTTTATGAAAGTCATCATAATCAAAGTCATTTGGCCTTGTAAGAATCATCCCGTAGTAGGAGCTAATGTCATGCGCATCTTGGGGCTCTACCGTTGCCTTTCGTATAAACTCCGGGTCATAGATAAGATCTCTAAAGAGAGTTTCGGTGTCCCACTCCGGAGAGTTATTTAAGGTCTCTTGTAGTGGTGGAAAGGCAACTTGAGATTTTATTGCCCACTTTTTAATTGGAAATTCAGCAAGTACTTGTTCTATCTTTGGGCATATTGTGCCCTGATTGCCGTTTAGAAAGATATCGCCAACGAAAGTAGATAAAATGCCGTGCTGGACTTCACAAATTTTTATGCCGTGTTCTTGGCTGTATTTGACATCTGCTATCATGTATGAGATGTCTGCAGGATATTTTGTAGAGGCAAAAAGAGCGGACTGAAGAAGTAAAAGTGAGAGAAGTGTCTTCATGGTATATTTGGCAAGGGTGGAATTGGTTCTAGGTGTACTGGAGCATTGCCTATATTAAAGAAAGGTATTAGCTCCATAAATTCTTTTAGCCAGCTTAGGCTCTCTTTTCGTAGCTGGTCATTAAAGTACATCCAGCCAATGCATACCATCAAGCAGGCAAGCCACGACTTTAGGCCAATGCCCAAAAAGTAGATCTGCACCTGTGGTGCCAAACGGTTGATAACGCCTAAGAAGGTATCCGTCATCAGCATGGCAATAAGCGATGGTGCCGATAGCTGCAATGCCATCACAGCAAATACCTGTAGGCATTTCATGAGCTTTTCTTTCATAAAGCTTTGCGGTGCAAAGAAAAGAGGATTTAAAAACTGATCTGGAGGTACAACCTGAAAGGAGTCAAGTATCGCATCTATAACAAAAAAGGGGCCGTCAATAGCAAAGTAGATGACAATCAGCATCAGGTTGTAGACGGTGCCGATGGGTGATGATTGGTTTTGGATCGTAGGGTCGTTTACCATCAAGCTTGCAGCGCCTCTTTGGTGGTCGATAAATACCCCGGCAGACGTTACGATCAAAAAGGGCAGTCCCAAAAAAAAGCCCATGATAAACCCTATAAAGAGCTCCTTCAGGCCAAGCATTATCAGGTTTGTATTAAAGTCTAAGGGCACTGTCGATGTCAGCAAGATCTTAGGGAGCACAGCAATGACTAAAATTAGGCTAAAGACAACCTTTGTTGGGTGAGGTAGTATGCGCGCACCAAAAAATGGCGCAAACGCTATTATCGGCATGATGCGAAAGGCTGTTAAGACGATAAGTGCCATGATAGAAAGCATGGAGCCCTTTTGAGCCACCTCGCTTTTCAGCATAATATCGACGTAATCCACTCCCATTAAGACGCTCCTGTTACCTCAGATATAGCTGAAATATGAGAATTACGCACGAATTTTTAGTTATTTTGAATTGAGCTTATTTTGTGCTTTTATGGTGCCTTCAGGAAGGCTTGCCATAATTTCTTGCTCTCTTTTTTTGTAAAAGTCTGCAAGTTCTGGATAGCGCACTTTTAGCCAGTCGTGAAGTGGTGACAGGCGCACGTCAAATTCAAAGCGCATTCTTTCTTGGAGGTTCACGTTTGCACGGCGTACAATGTGGCCTGTGTCAATGTAGACGGCGCGATCTTTTACAAAGCCTATGTTGTTATTTCGCATGAGGGCTGTATCACCATCTAAAAAGCCTTTTTTGGCCATGATGAGGATGAGGTCAAAGATTTGATTTATGCGAGCTTCAGCTTCTTCTGTTTTGCCTTGCGCCATAAGGGATTTGATGGTCGGAAGCACATATTCAGCGCGCTTTTGAAGAATAAAGCTTGTGTCATCGCCACGTACGCGATAGGAAAGGCCGCTAAAGTCGTAGAGCTTAATGCCCTTGATAAGGTCGTCAGTGCGGTTTATGTGTACATAGAGAATGCCTGATTCTTCCGGAAATTCTTCGTAGGCCATTTTGGAGCTAGAGAAAATCTCTTCGCGATGAGCTTGGCGTTCTTCAAGCTGGTTGCGGTATTCTTGGCTAAAGAGGTATCCAAGGGGGTTATGCGAAAAAGGCACTTCGCGAAGGCGGCCCTGGTGAAAGAACTTCATGACATAGTCGCCATCTTCACTTACAAATGCTGTTGCCTGAAAGCCTTTTCCAAGCCAGTAAAAGGCCTGTTGCGTAGTCATATTCACAAACTGGATAACTTCTTGGGGAGTTTCAACTTCCCACTCGGGATTAAAGGGATACTTACTAATAATCTGGCTTAAAGAAAATCTTTTAGCCGGCTTCACGACAAGGGTCATTTTGTCATTTATTCGCTGTGTAGAAATAGCCAAAAAGACGAGTAGGCCAAAGCAGATTGTTGCAAATACGTTGCGAAAAGTGAAGCACTTCTTAAACATAAAACGCTCAAAGTTCATGATTTAGGTGGTAAGGATAGCGGATGTAGTAGAAAATTCCAAGCGTTTTTTGTTGCTAGGTTCCCCCGATGCTCCAGATCGGGAAGTTCACGAAGATGTTGGTGGCAAAGCTCATGATTTGCGAGCCAAGCCACGATCCCATGAAGATGAGGGTGAGGGTAACGGCTACGAGTTTTACGACAAAGGGCAGCGTTTGTTCTTGAATTTGCGTTGCTGCCTGGAAAATAGCCACGATCGTACCCAAAAACATACTAATTAATACAGGGGGAGCAGAGAGTATGAGAATAAGCAATAGTCCTTGGTAGGCAAGGGCAACAATCTGGCTTGTAAACATAAAGTCCTAAAATCCTGTAATTACTTTTTTAATAGCATGCTGTTCTTTTTTTTGCTAGCGGAATGTCGCCACCAATCCCTCAATAAGCAAGGTCCAGCCATCAAGCATCACAAGCAAAAAGAGCTTTAGCGGCATCGAAATAGTCACCGGCGAAAGCATCATCATACCCATAGCAAGCAAGATGTTTGACACTACAAGGTCTATCACAAAAAAGGGAATGTATATCAACACGCCAATTTCAAAGGCAGACTTTAGCTGCGTTGTAATAAACGAAGGTACCAGGATAATAAAATCATCAGGCTTTAAGCTTGCTTTATAGTCGTCAGGTAAAAGTCTGTATACTGTTCTAAAGAATATCCTGTGGTGTTTGACGAGGGAGTTTGTGCGCAAAAAGTCGCGCAAGGGTTCTCTTGCTGCTGATGCTACCTCTAGAACATACTGGGCACTATCTGTTGAAAGCAGCGTTTCAGGAACATTCTGGCGAGCAAGTACGCCTTGAGCTGCATCATACATCTTAACGCCGGTTGGATACATTACATAGATACTTAATAAAAAGGCAACGCCGTTGATAACCTGGTTTGGGGGCGCTTGCTGCACGCCAAGGGCGTTACGTAAAAGCGAAAGTACAACCACTATCTTTACAAACGATGTCAAAATCATCACGATAAATGGCATGAGCGACATAAACGCAATAGCGACTGTTTGCGTGATAAGCGATGGGCGAGAAAGTGTTGTAAAATTTGAAATTTGGCTCGGAAGCGGGTGTAGCTGCCCTCCTATGGCACTTGGCTGGGGCGTAGGTGCGCTTGTTGTTGAAATAGCGCTCAAAGCCGATATGCAGCAAAGCAGGCATGCAAGCAGAACAAGCGAAAATAAGAGTCGCGATTTAGATGCAGTAATAAAGTATGAGCCTATACTATTCATGAACCAGGTTTCCTTAGTGTGTCTGCAAGGGCTTCAAAAGCAGCTTCGAGGTTTCTCCAGCGGTCTTTAAGTCGGGCGTTGATAATGCCGCCTTCAGTTTCAATGATGCAGCCGCCTTGTTCTACGTCATCGCGATCTCTAATCGATAGTGATTCTAGGCTTTCGAAGATATCTTTAAGCTTGCTTTTGTTCTTTTCTAGTAGGTCAAGGTCGTTTCTGTTTACATAGATTACTATGCGCTTATGCTGAGATACTGAGCGAAGAGCGTTAGAGACAATATCTAAAATAGCCGCAGGTTGCAATGCAAGCTCTGATGCCACGATTTTTTTTGCTGCTTTTAGCGATATTGGCATCACAAGCTTTTGCATTTCGCCTTGTACTCTGCCAATTTCTTCTTCCATCTTAGAAAGCTGCTGAGTCCATTCTTGATAGCCTTTTTGAAAGCCTTCGACGTAGGCCTGTTCTTTTATGGCTTCACATTCAGTAGCGACCTGCTTGCGGTACTTCTCAGCTTCATCAAGGATAGTCTTAAGCGCCTCTTCACCTGTCAGAAGCTTGCTGAAGTCCTCTTGTGGGATCACTTTTGCATTTGTTGCCTGTTTGATGGTATCACCATAGATCAGGCTGAAAAATTTTTTGCTTTTGCTCGTCACGGTGCCGTTTCTGTTTTAAGATATTGTAATACATGCTGTACTTGAAGAAGCGCAAGCGGCGTTTCTTTTGGTACTTCCTCTTTCTTTATATGATTTTGCAAGAATTTTGCACGGTTAAAATCAAAAGCATGCAGAATATGCCAGGTAAAATCATTACTTGCGCCTGAGAGTGCATTGCTTAGTCTTTGTAATCCAAGCTTATGCAGCATCTCTTTAAACTTCTTTCCCTCTTTCAAAAGTTCGCGAATAGAAAGGGTACTTGAAAGCTGCCTTGATTTTTGACGAAGTAGCGCCCTAAGGTAATGCTGCTGCTCAACGCTTAAGTACTGTAAGACTGCCTGCAGAAGTCTTTTATCTACAATATGGCGCATCTCTTCTACAAGATCGTAGATCGCAAGAAGATCTACAATCTCGATGAGTTCTTGACGCTGAAGTCCAAGTAGTGGCGATAACTCCCATGTGGGCAAAAGATCTTTTGGAGGCGCTTCATAGTCGCCCCAGCTTTTTTTGAGATGGTTAATAAGAAAATCCTGCACCGTTTCGTTGTATATCGAGGGCTGATTTTGTTCAGATTTTGGTGCAAAATACTTTGGAAAAGCCTTGGCGTATATCTCGCGAAGCGGTTTTGGCATCTTTTCTACAACGGGCTCAAGCCATGTGCGGTCAAAAGATGCAAGCCAACTTTGGGGTAAAAAAAGCAAAAGGTTAGGGTCTTTTTGTGGCAAAAGAGTTGCCGCAAGAAGATCAGCATCTTCTTTTGGCAGAATTTTTGCCAGCATATCGGGTTTTCCCGTGTAATACTTGTTTACAAGCAGGCGCAAAAATATGGGCCCATTATTTGTCTGCATAAATTAGCTTTTGCCTATGGTGGCTCAACGTTTTCTTGTACTTTAGGGCCTTTTGCCTCTTCAACAGGCTTTTGTTCTTCTTTTGGCACTTCTTCAGTAGGTGCCTTTTCTGCTGCTGTCTCATACTCATCAGGAAGTGGCGACATATGAAAGAGCTGCTTCATTCCGCCACGCTTTTTGAGCAAGGGGTGCATTTTCCAGCCAAGCCAGAATGTTGCAAAAAAGAGGATAAGCACTAAAAGACATAGTGTAAAGAAGATTGCCTGAAAGCGGCCAAGAGATTCTCTTGCAAGTATCAGCGTCCATACCTTTACAAGGTCTTGCTGGCCTACAGCTTCTTTTTGTGTGTTGAATTCTGAAAATCGCGCTCTATCGGGAATCACGGTAACGTTGTCAAAAGAAAGCCCTGCTACGGAGCTTGCTACTAGGCGCTTGATCTTTGTGATGAGGTGGCTATTTGGGTCGTCAAGGACGCCTGTATGCTTTACGTAGACAGATGCTGTGATCTGGCCTTTTGCGGCATTTGGGTTTAAGGGGTCTTCTTCCGGAAAAGAAAGCTGCACATCAGCATCTACAATGCCGTCAATTTTGCGTATTGTGTTGGCAATGCTATCGGCAAGACCTGCCTGGTAGCGTATTTTTTCCTGCATGTCGGAGGGCACAAGACCTCCTGCTGAAAAGAGCTCGATAAGGTTTTGTCCACGTCTTCTTGGTAGGCCGTTTGCAGAAAGAAGCGCCATAGCGCGGTTAGCATCTTGTGCATCAACAGCAATATCCCAAAGCACCATCTTCGATCCGCCACCGCCGCCAGCTTCTTTTTCTTTAAGCTTATAGGCCGGCACATTTTCGCGAGCTAATAGCACCAAAATTTCGTTCGCTTCGCGCTCGTCAAGGCCATTTACGATCGTTTTTTTGGATTCGCAACCCGTAATGGCAAATGAAAAAATGGCAAGAAAGAATAGAACGAGCAAGGACTTTTCCCGTAAAAAACTGGATGGGGAAAATAGGCCCTTTAGCCCTCTAGTGTCTGCTTGATCTTCGGTTTCTTGTGTCATGGCTACCTTTTATATTGAAAATAGTCTCTTATAATCCCTGATATTTGGAAATGAAATTATTTGCTAGCAAGATTTGAGTATTGTAGTAAGTTCTTCTCTTGCTCCACTCGGCAGCTTGGCTGCAACCTTCATGAATCGCTCTTTGAGATCAGCCGGGATTTTGGCTACACCTATTACGAGATAGCTTGTTAGGCTATCGAGTTTTTGAATCTGAGGATCTTCTAGCTCTTCAAGAAGTGCAAGTGCAATTCTATAGTCATAATCCATTGAGCTTAAGGCAATTGCTGCACGTTCATTATTTTTTGTTATGGGGCGAGAGGCAAGCTGGGCAAGGCAAAACTCTTTTGCAGGATCTCCGATAAGTCGTAGCGCCTGGATACTTGCATTTTCTGTGTCAAAGTCTTCTGTCCCTATAAGGCCAAAAAGGAGCTTTATGGCCTCTTTAGCTTGCAGGGTGCCAAGGGCAAGGCAAGCTCGTATTGGCGCTTGGCCATAGCCCGGAAAGAGTGGATCATAAAGAATCGGCGTTTGCAAAAGCTGCATGAGGTAGGGAATAAGCTTTGGGCCTACTTTTACGGCTTTTTTTGCGGCCGTTTCTTGAGTTTCTTCACTCAGGATAAGCTCGCTAATAGCGGCAACAAGGGGAGCTTTTGCTTTGTTATGCAGCTGTTCGCTAAGTGCTTTATAAAGTTTTATAGACTGTGCTACTTTTTCGGCATCCGGACCTTGAAGAAGGTATGGGGCCAAATTTTTGCCAAGGCTCTCTTCTAGCTGCATGAGGGCTGCTATGCGTTCTGGTTCAACGTCTAGCACGGCTCCAATACCTTCATCTTCATAGTGTTGCAACATAAGGCCAAAGTTTTTGCCAAAGTGGGCATCTCTATGCATGAGAATGTCTCTATCTTCTTCTTCTAAAAGAGGCAGCTCTTCTATGTCTACTCCCTCTAGAGGAGGGCTATAGTAGACTCCAGAATCCTCTTCTTCTTCGATGCGCTCAAAGGATTTAGAAAGGAGTGAGTCAAAGAGGGCTTTTGCTGTTAGGTCATAATCTTCGTTCATTCTGAGTTAATCTCGCAGAGTGTTCCCTGGCGTTTTACAAATAACTTAGCGTTATAGCTAGAGCGAACAAAGGGGCCTGCATATACATGCTCTAATCCCATTTTTTGTCCTGCCTCTTTATATTCTGCAAATATATCAGGGTGAATAAATTCTTTGACACGGGTTTTTGATCTTGTCGCCTGTAGGTACTGACCTATTGTTACTATGCTGCAGCCAGTATCTCGTAGTTCCTTTAGCGTGTCAAGCACCTCTTCCTTTGTCTCTCCAAGGCCTACCATGATGCCTGACTTTACGGCAAGTTCTGGGCATCTATCTTTTGTGTACTTGAGAATAGCAACTGACCGATCAAAGGTGGCTTTATGCCGTACTGTAGGCGTTAGCCTTCTCACGGTTTCTACGTTATGGTTAAAGATCTCCGGGCGCATGTCTATAATGCAGTTTAGGGCATCAAAATTGCCTGCAAAGTCAGATGTCAGCGTCTCTATAGTAGCTTCAGGATTTACCTCTTTTATCCGTTTGATAACGGCTGCAAGGTGGAGCGCTCCGCCATCTGGCAGGTCATCGCGCGCTACCATCGTGATGACAACATGAGAAAGCCCAAGCTCCTTGACAGACTCTGCAACATTATCCGGCTCTTTTGGATCAGGAGGAGGGGGCGCCTTAGAAAAGTCTATGGCACAAAAGCTGCAGGCCCTTGTGCAGCTTTTTCCGAGCACTAAAAAGGTGGCAGTTTTTTTGGAGTAGCACTCTAAAAGGTTTGGACATTTTGCTTCTTCACATACCGTGTGAAGGCGCTTTTTCTGAATAATACCATCTGTTACAAAGAGGGCATTTCCTTCCGGTAGCCTTCTATGCAGCCAGCTTGGAAAACGCCCTTGGCCTCTTGTCGATTCAGGATTTTCCGGCAAAACGTTGAGGACCATTATTTTTTCCTTACGGGAGGATAGTGTAGAGGCTTGTCCTGTACTAAAAATGCAGCTTCCATCCAAGCTTCAGATAGCGTTGGGTGAGCATGTATAGTTTCGGTGATGCACTCTACAGTAAGCTCGTTAGCTATTGCGTATGCGATGCTAGATAGCAAGATGCCCGCTTCGTGGCCCATGACCTGGCCGCCAAGTACTTGTCCCGTTTTTTCGTCGATGATGATCTGGGCAAAGCCTTCTGTTTGGTGCGCAGCTTGTGCCTTGCCAAGTGCTTGGAAGGGGTATACAGCGCTTTTTGCCTGATAGCCTCGCTTTTTGGCAGCTTCTAGCGTCATGCCGCAGCTTCCGATTTCAGGTATTGTAAAGATAACGCCGGGAACTGCATCGTAGTTCATGCGTGAAGTATGACCCAGGATGTTTTCTGCAGCAACTATGCCTTGGTGTGTTGCAACGTGTGCATAGAGGGATTTGCCTGTTACATCACCTATTGCCCATATTCCCGGCACTGTTGTTTTCATGGTGTCATCAACTTTTATGGCGCCTTTTTCTACGGCAACGCCTGCTTTATCAAGGCCAAGCTTATCGCTATTTAGGCTTCTACCAATAGCTATAAGGGCACATGAGGCGGTGATTTCTTTTTTGTTTGCAAGTGTGATCACAACGCCTTTTGCATTTTTTTGTATGCTTTGTACGGCAATGCCCGTTTGCACTTCGATGCCCCGAGCGGTAAAGGACTTTGTGATTGCCGTAGAGATCATAGGATCTTCAAGGGGCAATATTCTATCAAGCATCTCTATGACGCATACTTTTACGCCAAGTTCAGCATAGAGCGACGCAAATTCACATCCAATGACGCCGCCGCCTACTATAGCCATCTTCTCAGGGAGTTTTTCGAGGTTGAGGATGCTTGTGGAAGAGTGTATGACAGTATCATCAAAGGCAAAGGCCGGAATTTCTTTTGGCTCTGATCCTGATGCGATGATGATGTGAGGACTTGAGATAATGCAGGCGTCTTTTCCTTTTACTTCGAGCTTATTGGGGCCAATAAATGTCGCGTAGCCACGAAGTATCGTGACGTTATTTGCAAGAATAAGACCTTCTAGGCTCTTTTTAAGGCCATTTACGGTTTGGTCTTTTGTCTTTTGCATCTGGGGAAAGTTGACCTTAACACCATCTACTTGAATGCCATAGTCTTTACTTTTTCTGATATGTGATAACACTTCTGCATTGGCGATAAGTGCTTTTGTAGGGATGCAGCCGCGATTTAAGCATGTGCCGCCAATTTCAAGTGCTTCTATCAGTACAACCTTTTTTCCATGCTGGGCAAGCTTTATAGCGGCAGGATATCCGCCTGGACCACTACCAATCACTGCAACGTCAAATTTTTTTTCTTCCATTTGGATTTGTCCTTTTTCGTGTTTGTATACCAGTATAGCAATTTAGCACTTGCATGAAAACAGAGAAGAGGTATTAGAATAGGAAATGATGAAAGCAAACCTAAGTAGCAGTCAAATTTTTTGTACCAATTGCGAAGAGATCGTGCATGCATATGCAGTTCGCTGCCCCTACTGCAGCAAGGATCTCAATCCCGCGCCCACGTCTGAAAAGATTACCCAGCTTCATGAAGTAGCTCCAGCTTCAATAGTAGCAATGCCGCAGGCTGTTGCAATAGAAGATGAGGCCCCAAGTGCACTTCCTGAAGGCTTTACCGTTCTTATTTCGCTAGCTGCCCTACTTGCCGCTTCGTTTTTCTTTTTCTTTGGCGTCATCATCAAGCTATTTTCTGTTGAAGGCGTCTTTGTCCTTGAATGGAAAGCAAGTTCTTGGCCCTATTTCGTGGGCTCATCTTTAGTGCTTCTAGCTCTTGGGCTCTACACGCTCTCCAAACTCGAAAAAGAATCACTTTGAGAGTCCCTTGTTTATAAAAGACGGCAACTTTTTATTTTTTTCTCTGTGCTCTTAGCGCCTCTGCTATCTCTGCGTTAAAAAAATCACAAACCCATACGAGAAATGCTTTATACCTATTTACGCAAACGTGTGTGATTTATTTTTAACGCAGAGATAGCAGAGGCGCTAAGAGCACAGAGAGAGAGATGTATATAAACTTACTCTGCGCTCTTTGCGGTGAAGTGTGCTATAGTGCTTAGGTAATCCTTTTGCTCTTAGCTCAATGCAGGCTCGTCTTGGCGTGCGCCGCAGCATTTCTTGTACTTCTTGCCGCTGCCGCAGGGACAGTCGTCGTTGCGGCCAACTTTGGGGCCTACAACGATTGGGCGTACAGGAAGTTCCATTTCGCTTGATGCTTGAGGCTCATCACTATCTTCTTCTTGTTCTTCTTCGTCCATGTCAGAAACGAGCGAGCGGTCTGTTTCGAGCAAAAGCTCTAGCGGCGCCTGGCGGTTATGAAAGACGTGGCTTGGGAACATCTCAAACTTAAAGAGCTGCTTTGCCATCTGCTCTTTAAAGGCAAGGGTGAACTTTTCAAAGAGGATAAAGGCTTCTTGCTTAAATTCCATAAGCGGGTCTTTTTGGCCAACAGCGCGTAAGCTAACGTCTGAGCGGAGGTGGTCCATAGCAAGAAGGTGCTCTTGCCAGAGGTTGTCGATGGTGCGCACCATGATGTTGCGTACAGCGTCTCTCAAGATTTTGTCCGGGTCAAAATCTGGGTGCTGGATAAGCTTTAGGGCCTTTTGCTTTTCAAGCTCGACTTTTTGCGTAAAGGCTTGAATGATTTTGTCCTCTGCCTTTGCAACAAGTTCGTCTACATCAGAGCGGTCATCATCAAAAAATCCTGGCTCAAAGGAAACCGGAATAAATTCAGCCAGCCAGCAACGGTAGCCTTCTGGATTCCAGCCACCTTCTTTTGAGCGGCTTGCAAAAAACATCTCAGCGCCCATAAGTAAAAGGCTTGAGAGCATTTCTTTAGCAAGGCTTATGCTATCTTCAGTGTGCAGTATGTCGTTTCTAAAAGAGTAGATCTCTTGACGCTGCTTGTTCATCACATCATCATACTCAAGGGTGTGCTTGCGTATTGTGTAGTTGCGCCCTTCTATACGTTTTTGGGCAGTTTCTATTGATCTATTAAGGATTGGCGCTGATATTGGCTCGCCTTCTGGCGGGCGGAATTTGGTCAAAAGCGCGGTGAGCGATGGCGACGCAAAAAGACGCATGAGTGGATCTTCGAGGGATATAAAGAACTTTGATGATCCTGGGTCGCCCTGGCGTGCGCTACGGCCGCGAAGCTGGCGGTCGATACGTCTTGACTGGTGGCGAGTAGAGCCTATAACATGCAGTCCACCAACTTGTGCAATGCTTTCGCCAAGCTTAATATCAGTACCGCGGCCTGCCATGTTTGTAGCAATGGTGATTGCACCTTTTTGGCCTGCTTGGGAGATGATCTCAGCCTCTTTTGCGTGGTTCTTTGCGTTTAAGACTGTGTGATCAAGGTGGTTGATCTTTAATATGCGAGAAAGCTTTTCTGATACTTCTACAGACTCTGTTCCCAAAAGTATTGGCCTTCCTTGGCCGTGAATTTCGCGCACTTCTTTTAAGATGGCGTTATACTTTTCGCGCTCTGTCATGTACATTTCATCGTTTGCATCTGTGCGGATGCAGTTTTTGTATGTAGGTATCTGGAGCACGTCGATTTTGTAGATCTCTTTAAGCTCATGTGCCTCTGTAATGGCAGTACCCGTCATCCCTGCAAGCTTTTCGTACATGCGGAAGTAGTTTTGGAGGGTAATTGTTGCAAATGTCTGAGTTTCTTTTTGGATAGACACTCCTTCTTTTGCTTCAATAGCCTGGTGGAGGCCATCAGAAAACCTTCTGCCAGGCTGTGGGCGGCCTGTGTTTTCGTCGATGATGATGATCTTGTCATCTTGCACGATGTAGTCTACGTCTTCTTCCATCAATAGGTGCGCGCGTAGAAGCTGTCTTAGGTTATGTGAGCGCTCTTTACGTAGGGCATCTTCTTCTTGAATTTCTAGCTTTTTCTTAAGCTTTTCTTCTTCAGAAAGAGAGCTGTCTTGGTCGATAAGCAAAAATTCATGGCCAAGGTCAAGCATCACAAAGTCGTCATCTTTTCCACCACATTCTTGCCAGGCGTTAGTTCCCTTGTCGGTAAGTTCATATTCATTGCCTTTTTCATCTACAGTGATGTAGAGGTCTGCTAAAAACTTGGCACGCTCATCTTTATTTTGCTCTGCATAAAAATAGAGGTCCCATTTGTCTATTGCCTGACGCATGGCAGGATTTTCGCGAAGGCGCTTGAGGATTTTGTGTCGCGGCATACCTTTGCCTACAAGCCATATCGTCCTTAAGGCTTTTTTATCTTCTTCTGAGAGGTTCTTTTCATCAAAGGACTCATCTGCTGCATGCTTATCAAGCATCTTTTTAGCGTCTGTTGCAAGCTTATTGCAGAGGTCTTTTTGGCGCTGTACGAGCGTAGAGACAGAGTCTTTAAGCACGTCATAAAGCTGGCGTGTGGCACTTGATGGCCCTGAGATGATAAGGGGGGTTCTTGCTTCGTCAATCAAGATAGAGTCTACTTCGTCGATAAGGGCAAAGTAGTGCCCGCGCTGTACGAGTTCTTCTTTTTTCATCGATAGCGAGTTGTCGCGGAGGTAGTCAAAGCCAAACTCTGAAGCTGTACCATAGACAATGTCGCACTCATAAAAGGTCTTGCGATCTTCGTAAGGGAGGTCTTGTGTGATAACAGCTGTTGTAAGGCCAAGCCAGCGAAAGATCGAGCCCACCCATTCGCAGTCGCGATGAGCAAGGTAGTCGTTTACCGTTACGATATGTACAGGCTTGCCTGTTAGGGCGTTTAGGTAAAGTGGCATAGAGGCTGTAAGAGTTTTTCCTTCACCTGTCTGCATCTCTGCAATGTAGCCTTGGTGCAGGGCAATAGCGCCTTTTAGCTGCACATCGTAGGGAACCATGTCCCACTTTTGGTCATAGCCTGAAACGTGGACGTCTTGGCCTACAAGGCGGCGACAGACATTTTTTACAACGGCAAAAGCTTCCGGCAGTATCGAATCTAGCGACTCACCATTTTGGATGCGCGCCTTAAATTCTTGCGTTTTGTTTCGCACTTCTTCGTCGCTTAGCGATTGGAGTTTTTGCTCGTGGGCATTGATTTGAGCCACAATTTTGTCATAGCGGGAGAGTGTTCGTTGTTGGGCAGTGCCGAAAAGACTTTTAAGAAATGAAAACATGTAGGATCCTTACTCTAAAATCAGTATTAAGTGTACGTCATTCTAAGAAAAGTTGCAATATGGCAGAACTACAAAATGAATTTAGCTGGTCGTTTTCACGCCAAAATCTCTATAGCGAGTGTCAAAAACGGTATTGGTATACCTACTATGGGTCATGGGAAGGCTGGCCTAAAACACCTTGGGATAAGCGAAAAGAAATAGATCCGCTCGCATCCTACCTCTATGCACTCAAGCAGATGCAGAATATGGCAACCTATGTGGGCTCCATTGTTCATGAGTCAATAGAAAAGTTTTTAAAGACTAAAAAGCCATTTACGCTAGAAGCCCTCATTAACAATGCCAAAGAGGCATTTTATCGTGGCTTTGAAGAAGCAAAGACAGAAAAATGGCGAGAATCTCCCAAAAAATATAAGAGTCTTTTCGAGTACTACTACGGCGCACCACCAACGCAAGATGAGATTGCACAGGCAGAACAAAAGGTCGTAAGCTGTTTGACAAACTGGTATGAGTCTCCGGTTATCCAAAACCTTGCCTTTCATAGCGACGCGCGCTGGCTGAGCATTGAAGAGCTTGCCTTTTTCCAACTTGCAAATACCTACAAAATCATTGTTGTCATTGACTTTGCGCTAATGTGGAAGGATATGGCTATACTTTTTGACTGGAAAACAGGCTCTGAAAGCGAAAAGACGATAGAGCAGCTTTATCTATATGCTCTCTTTGCAAATCGCGTCTGGTCAATACCGATAGACAAGATCATCCTAAGTCCCTTCTATTTAGCAAAAAATAGCTACACAAAAATAGGGGCCCGTACTGACACTCCACTAGATGGTGAAAAGTTGAAGGTGTTAGAGGCTGACATTACAAAAAGTTGTGAAAGCCTTTCAAAGCTTCATGCCAATCAAGATCCACGGCTTTTTGCCTATGCGAGCGATAGAAGTATTTGCACGCGCTGTCCCTTTAAAGAGCTATGTCAGGGGGTTAACTATCAAGATTGTTCTCGCGAAGAATTGCGCGAAGAGGTAAAGAAAGGAAAACAGGCGGTGTTATGAAGACTCGTATTCTCAGCATACTTATCGTACTTCTTATCGGTGGCTATACAGCATTTTGGTATATGCAGGCCTACTACATTGAAAACACACTGAAGCAAGAGATTGCTAAAGCACATCCTGATGCTGAAATTACCTATGACTCAGTAGAAAAAAGCGGCTTTCCCTTTGCTATTCAAATATCGCTTGTAAATCCAAAAGTGCATGTAGAAAATAAAGCGCTTTCCTTTGATGTGGAGGGCAAGTTTGCAACAAGCTGGTCGCTTTTTGCTAGGCTTAAGGCCATTGAAATTGCCGGAAAAAGTCATATCTTTGTACCTGTTAAAGAGGGTGCAACGCGCTCTATGTACCACTTTGAAGGTAACACTGTTTTAGATATAGATTCTATACAGACGCTTGGCGATAAAGGTAAAATTCGCATTACAAATGCCAAGGCTCTTTCGCTTGGAAGTGACATTCACGGCCCGTTTGAATGGCTTGCAGACCTTGTTACCTGTGACTACAATGTACTGAGCGAGTCTCATGATCGATCGGTCGTAGATTTAGATGTAGAGGTGCGTGGGGCTGAAGCTCGCGTGCTTCCTACAGGCGAAAATTCATTTCTTCAAGAGCTCTATAAAGCATTTTTTGGCACTATCGCAGAAAAAAGTGGCAAGTCCACAGCATCGTTTGTAGTAAAGTGCGATATGCCTAGTGCTGCAAAGGTGCAGGAGCTTACAGAATCGCCTCTTCAGCTATTTACAAAAGGCGTTCCTCCTGTGACGATAGAGCTTAAGAGGTTTGATTCAGCAAATGTCTTAACAAAAGATCAGATGACAGCTCGCATTCATCTTGGTGAAGATGAGCATAACACTGTAGTGCTTCAGATGACAGGTGATGGATCTGTACGCTACTTTGAGGGTTATAGGGAAGCATTGCTAGCAGCTGTTGACAACGTGACAAAGCATGTACCTGACTGGCAAGCGCCTGAAGATTTAGTTGAGCTTAAGAACTTTCTTATCAGTAACGCGTCTCAAATAAAAGAGCTTGTGCCGCATCTAGAGCGCTACGGCAATATTGAATTCTTTGACGACATGTTTGTTGAGATCAATAAGCTTACATTTAACTGGCATCTTGGAATCAAGCGCCTTGGCATTATGTGCGACCTTTATGGCATAGACATTAAGGCTGATGCCCAAAATAGAAATTCTGACCTACAGGTAGAGGCGACTATTGCCCTAAAAAATGCGCAAGGCCTAGTGGATGATCTTACAGGTTTTTACAATAAAGCCATCAATATCGCAAATTACTTTGAAAAAGATGCAGAAAAGCAATTTCGAGTGCTTCCTGCGTCAGCCCCTCAGAAAATAGTTACCTTTCTCAAACATCTTTCCCAGGAACATGACGATCCTAAGGGCGTCCTCAAAATCGTCTATTCTTACAAAGAGGGCAAAACCATGATAGGCGCACTCACTCTAGAGGAGGCCCGCGCCGAAGCCGAAGCCCTCTGGACCGAAGTCATGACAGGAATCCTCCCCTCACAACCCCAAGAGGAGGGAAAAGGGACCAAAGGGACATAAAGGACATAAGAGACAAGACGAAGTGTCGCTTATGTCTCTTTCGTCTTTTTTGTCCTTTTCTTGGTTGTCTTTTTGGTGGCGGCCTTTTTCTTTGCAGGCTTCTTTTTGGGTTTTGGCGCTTCTTCTGTGGCTGCAGCTGCTTTGCGGCCTCTACCTCGGCCTTTTGGCTTGGCGACGTAGGCGGTTTTTTCGCGGCCCTTATATTTTTCAAGGACTGTTTCTAGCTCGTTGCCGATAACATCGCATGCCGGAAATTCTGAGCATGAGATAAAGAATTTGCCAAAGCGCGAGCGGCGGCGTACAAGCTGGCCTGTACAGCCTGTTGCTGGACATGGTGTGGGAGGAAGTTCTTCTTCCGGCTCTTCGCCCTTTTTGGGGACGCGCACAACGCCGCGACAGTCAGGAAAGTTTGTGCAGCCTAAAAATGGGCCATAGCGGCCAAAACGCAGCTTCATCGCCGACTGGCATTTTGGGCAGGGCTGGGTGTAGTCAAAGTCTTCTTTATATTCGCTCTTGTCAAACGTCGCTTCTTCAACAGAAATGGTGTAGTCGCAGTCGGGGTAGTTTTCGCAGCCCAAAAAGTACTTGTCCTTTGCCCATACCTTCTGCAGCATGCCGCCGCACTTGGGGCAGGGGATGTCTGTTGGGATTTTGGGGACAACGGCATTTTCTTCTGCTGCCTTAAGTGTGGGGGAAAAAGTACCCCAAAACTCATCTAGCAATACGTGCCAGTCTTTTTTATCTTCTGCAACCTGTTCAAGGTCATCTTCCATATTTGCCGTAAAGGCAATTTCCATGATGGTCTTGAAGTTTATCTCCAAAATCTCGCAGATAATGCGGCCAAGTTCTGTTGGCTTAAGCCGCCCTTGCTCTTTTGTGGTGTAGTCGCGGCTTTCGATTTTCTTCATGATCGTCGCATAGGTAGATGGACGGCCAATACCTGACTTTTCAAGTTCTTTGATGAGTGTAGCTTCTGTGTAGCGAGGAGGCGGTCTTGTAAAGGACTGCTCTTGGCCAAGCTCAAGTAGGTTAAGAATTTGGTCTACTTCGAGGTTTGGTAGGAGTTTGTCAGATTCGCTATCTGCATCTTCATCGGTTTTTTCTTCATAAAGTGTCATAAAGCCATGAAACTTTATTTGCGATCCCGTTGCACGCAAGGTGTAGATGTCAGCCTGTATGTCTACAGAGACAGTATCATAGATTGCTGCTACCATCTGCGATGCTAAAAAGCGCTTCCAGATAAGTGAGTAGAGAAGGTACTGCTCTTTTGTGAGGTACTTTTTAACTTGCTCAGGCGATCTCATGATGCTTGCAGGGCGTATTGCTTCGTGGGCATCTTGAGCGCTTTTCTTTGCTTGGTACATCCGTGGGCTGTCCGGCAGAAAGTCTGCTCCAAATTGCTTCATGATGTAGTCGCGCGCTTCGTGCACAGCTTCTGGCGCAACGCGTACAGAGTCTGTTCTCATATAGGTGATTAGACCTTCTGGGCCTTCATCGCCTAAGTCCACCCCTTCATAGAGACCTTGGGCAATTTCCATGGTGCGCGATGGCGAAAAGCGAAAGTGGCGGCTTGCTTCTTGTTGCAACGTTGAGGTGATAAAGGGAGCTTCCGGATTGCGCTTTTTCTCTTTGCGGTCTACTCGCGTTACTGTGTAGGTAGCGTTTTCTAGCGCTTTTTTGATGCTAGTTGCTTTACCCTCAGTGTTTACAAGGATATAGTCTTTATTTTCTTCTTTTGACTCTATTTTCTCTTTCTCAAGCTTTATACCATCTATTGCATAAAGAGTAGCGCTAAAGGATTTTTCGTTATCAGGCTGTACTTTGGCAGTGAGCGTCCAGTATTCTTGTGGCTTAAATGCTTCTATTTCTTTTTCGCGGTCTACAACAAGCTTTAAGGCTACAGACTGTACGCGACCTGCTGAAACACCTTTACCTCGACCGCGCCTTAGGCGCTTGTTGAGAAGTGGGGATATTGTATAGCCAACAAGGCGGTCAAGAAGGCGTCTTGCCTGCTGGGCATCAACGAGTGCAATATTTAGTTCTGTTGGGTTTTTGATTGCTTCTTGTACGGCATCACGAGTAATCGACTGAAAGGAGATGCGCTTGATTTTTGCAGATTTTGGAAGGATCTCCCGTATGTGCCAGGCAATAGCTTCTCCCTCTCGGTCAGGGTCGGGTGCTAGGTAGATGGTGTCGCATTCTTTTGCGGCTTTTTTGAGGCGCGAGATAACATCTGCCTTTTTGGGTAAAAGGACATACTTTGGCTCGAACTTATTTTCGATGTCGATACCAAATTCCTTTTCAGGAAGATCGCGAATGTGGCCGTACGATGATTCAAATTCATATTTTGGCCCAAGCAGCTTTTTCAGCGTTTTAATTTTTGCGGGCGACTCAACTATTATAAGCGACTTTGACATGCTAACCTATTCCTTTATATCGCTTTCCGGGTAATTCTACTGCCAATTTCTTGAGTACAAGCTTCGTAAGAGTAACTTGAAGATGAGCAATCGGAAGGCAGCTTTTTACAGAAAGCTCATCTAGGGATACTTCTTGTAGGCACAAAATATCAAGGATTTTCTGCTCCGAAGGCGAAATTAAAGGCAAATTTATGGAGTTTTGGGGCGAATTTGACAATTTTAAATGTAAATGTTGTAACAACTCTTGTGGGCTATCAACAAGCCTTGCTTTGCCTGATTTAATAAGCGCATGATTGCCCCCATAATTTTCATTCATCGCTCTTCCCGGAACAGTAAAAAGGGGCTTTTTGAGAGTGTGGCCAATGTTCATAGTGATCATGGCGCCGCTTTTTATTGGGGCTTCAGTAAGTAAAAGCGCATCCGCCATGGCAGAAATAAGGCGATTTCGTTTGGGAAATGTATAGCGAGTAGGGCTTGTGTTGAGGGAAAATTCGCTGATTATTGAGCCGTGAATAGCAATCTCTTTAGCAAGAGGCTCATTTTCTTTGGGATAGATATGTAAGAGCCCCGACCCAATAATTGCTGTAGTTCTACCTGTACTTGCCATATGCGCCTCTGTATCAACTCCACGTGCAAGACCGCTCACTATCCAACCCCCGGCTTGAGCTAGGTGTTTGGCAAAGTGGCCTGTGCATTCTATACCCCAAGGTGTTGCATTTCGCGTGCCAATGATTGCAACGCGTGCAGCCTCTTGTGGTGGGAGCTTTCCTTTTACATATAACACAATCGGCGCATCTGCAAGAACTTTTATAGATTTCGGATATTCGGGGGATGTTATGGGGATGATGGCAATGTCGTGTTTTTGGGCAAGTTCAAGCTCTTGCTTTGCTTTATCAAGTGATGAAATGCCGGCTATTTTTAGGCTATCTAAGCTAGAGCCATAGTGATCATAAAGCGGTTGAAATTTTTTTCGTGAAAAGCCTGGCGTAAGGTGAAAGGCGAGTGTGGCTTCAAGTTCATCTAAAGAAAAAGTGGGATAGTTTGGACTATCCCACAAGATATTTGGCTTAGAAGGCAACGGTGAGCGTTCCTTCAATGTAGACGATCTCTTCTTTTTTAGCGGTTTCTCGCTTTTTTGAAGAGGCGCCTTTGATGTATAGAGGAAGGGAACTTACTGGTTTATCCTTCTTCGTATACGTCGGATTAGCAATCATATTTGCAATCATCTCATCACCTTTGTTTCGGTGGGTGATTTTCTACTTTATAACTGTAATCAGATATCCCGCTTTTGCGTCGTTTACCCGCTGTTCACCTCCTCGTGGCGCGCGAAGATTTCTAATAAGGCTTTGGTTTCTTGGAGGCAACGCCTATAGATTGCCTCTTTTCTGGTTTAGCATGTTGCGATTTATATTCGCAAAGTTTTTTTTAAGTGCCCGTTGATTGGGGAACTTCTTCAATATATTCAAGCAATGAATGCTGCCTGTCTTGCAAATGAGCAAGCATTTCAGAAGCCTGCGCCTTTTGCTCGGCAGTAAGCGGCGTTTCTCGCTTCATCAGGCCCAAAAATTCCTTAAGCTCGATAATTGACTGAAGCATTGCATCATGTAGACCAAGCTTTTGGTTGAGCGTAGCAATATGCAAAAGCAAAAAGGCCTGTAACAGGTACTGACGCTCAGCAGGTTTGTTTGCTAAAGCGGCTTTAAGTTCAGTAGCTTTTTGTAAGGCTGCCTTATAGTCTTCTAATCCAGTAAGGCGCGATACTTCTGAAAACGCAGCAAAATCTGTAAGATCAAGGGCATTAAGTCTGCTAATTGCGCGCTTTGCATAGGGATCAAGTTCTTTGCTATTGCCGGCTAACAGCATCTCTTCTGCAATTAAGCTATCAAAGCGTGGCTGGAGTATGCTGTATTTGTCATTGAGGACGCGAAGCTGGGCAAGCGCCTGATCAGGTGATGCGCCATCTATAAACTTTTGCCCCTGCTGTAGCTCATCAGCTAAAGTGTCGGCAGTTTCAAAGTCCTTAAATTTGCGGCTAGCACTAGACTGAAGCAGCCAAATACCGCCAACAAGGAGAACAAGTATCGCAACGCAAGATAGGGCGATCATTCTCCTATTTGTGAGGAGCCATTCAGACCAGTCGCGTTTTGTGTGTAGTTCATTTTTATCGTGCATTTCACTATCCTCTAAAATGAAAAAAGTGAAGTTTACTACAAAGCCTAGAAAATGCAAACTCAGATTTTTGAGTTATGAGAAAAAAGTTATGCAGAAGCTACAAGAAATTTCTTTAAATGATGTTGTGTCGAACCGATACCAGCCTCGTACGACCTTTGTGGATGCTGATATTCAAGAGCTTGCAGAATCGATACGCGAAATGGGGCTTTTGCATCCGCCTGTTGTAACAAAAATTTTGGGTACAACAAAATATGAAATTGTGGCAGGTGAGCGCCGCGTAATGGCCTGTCGACACCTTGGCTACAGCGAGATTCAAGCAGTTGTGAGGGAGCGTCCAACACTTGAAGAAATAGCCCACCTTGCCCTTATAGAGAATGTGCAGCGAGTTGATTTAAATCCTGTTGAGATAGCGCGTTCTATAAAAACGCTGATAGATGACTTTGGCCTAAGCCAAGAAGAAATTGCTCTAAAGATCGGCAAAAAGCGCTCTACGGTTGCAAACTACTTGCGCATACTGCAGCTACCAAAAGAGATGCATGAGGCCTTGGAGCGTGGCAAAATCACGCTAGCACATGCCAAAGTGCTACTTTCGTGTGAGCCTAAGATGCGAGGCAAGCTCTTTCAAAAGATGCTGAGCGATGATTTAACTGTTGAAAAGGCCACAAAAATAGTAAAAAGGCAAAGCCCTGATCACCTCTACTACAAAGACCTTGAAGAGCGCCTAAAAAGGCATCTTGGCATGCGCGTGATGGTAGAAGGCTCAAAAAATAGGGGCACTATATCTATGCAGTTTGCAACCCTTGATGAGCTTGACGGGATACTAGAAAAAATAGGCTTAGAGGTATAGATGCGCCTTGATGTAGGTACGTGCCTTTTACTTTTTGTCCTCATCTACTTGGCATATAGGGTTACTCGAAATCAAAAGCACCCACAGCTACCTACAAATATGCAAATGCGTCAAAATACTACATGGCGCATTGCTCTAGCCTTATCTACAAAGTGGTTTTTTTGGGCCTCTATTGTTTTTTTGGCTATAGCCCTTTCTCATCCGCGACTTGTTGAAGAGGTGCACCCACGCTACGCCACGGTAAAAAATGAGCTGCCAAGAAGTGGTGTTGCTATCTACTTTTTGCTCGATGAATCTGGCTCTATGTCCGAAAAGGTAGAAGCCCTTAACAGTCACGGCTCAAGAATACAAACTCCAAAAATAGACCTTGCAAAGCAGGCTATTATGGAGTTTGTAAATGGCGGCCTTAACTTGCCCGGAAGAAAAGATGACCTTATTGGGTTAATTGCCTTTGCGAGAGTTCCTGAGGTGCTATCACCACTTACACTTAATAGAGCAGCAATAGAAAATAAGCTTAAGGGCGTACAGCCAATACAAGTAGATACCCGAAACGGCACCGCAATAGGCTATGCGATCTTTAAGGCAGTAAATATTATCGTTGCAACAAAGCACTTTGCAGAGCGCCAAACTGAAGAGCATAAAGGCGTCTACAATATAACCAACCAGGCTATTATCATTATTACAGATGGATTGCAAAGCCCGCATCCTGATGACAAGGATAATCCATTTCGTTTTATGCCGCCTGATGAAGCAATTACCTATGCAAAAGATAATGGTGTTCGCGTCTTCTATATTGGCATTGACCCCGTTCTAAGCCAAAGTGAATATGCTGATGACGTAGCTAAAATGAAAAAATCGATGCAGGGAAGTGGCGGAGAGCTCTTTTTGGCAAGCACAAGGTTGCCAATTGAAGATATTTTATCACAAATTGATAGGATGGAAAAAAGTGAGCTACCGCCCGAGGTAAGCATCTCTACATTGCCCGTTAAAGAAGAGTCCGCAGTAGGTCTTTTTATCGTTCTTGCCATGGCGGCGCTACTTGTGGGTGTGGTATTAGAAACGCAAGCCGCGAGATCAATACCATGAACGAAGGGCTTTTACTACTTGTAGCATGTATCATCGCCTATCTCTACTTTTGCCTTGCACGCTATAAAAAGCGCACGACAGAACAGTATCTGAGAGAAGCGAACATGCCAAGCAGCATGCCAAAAAGAAGCTACTTTGCCTTTTTTATTAAAAGCATATGCATTGTTGCTGCCTGGGTGATGCTTGCAATATGCATTATGCAGCCTGGTGTTGAGCAAAAGACAGGCTGGGTGCATCCCGAACAGTTTTCAGGGCCTGAACACCTTCCAAAGGTAGATGAAGTAGCTTTTATACTTGACGTTTCGGCATCGATGCGGGCAAAAGATGCCTCTGACGGGGGCTCAAGGATAGCTCGTGCTAAAGAAATTATTGAATCGCTTGTAGAAAGTCTTGGAGGGATCAACGTGTCGCTCATGGCCTTTGCGGGGGATGCAATAACAGTTGTTCCTGACACGCTAGACTATCTCTACTTTAGAATATTGATGCAGGCAGAAGGGATTAATGACACGAATCAAGCCGGCACAAACCTGCTTGCGATGGTAGATGCCATACAGACAAAGTATGTCGATAGCCCCTATCGCAAGTCTGTAAGACTTGTTTTATTGACAGATGGAGAAGATACAGGCTATTTAGCGCTTTCTGATAGCGCCAAAAAAGAGGCTGAACAGGTGCTTGTAGAGCGTATTGCAAAAACTGCTTCAGATAGATTAAAGTGGGATGTTGTTGGCCTAGGAACAGAGGTTGGTGCTGAAGTTCCGCAGGTTGTGTTTGAGGGTAAAAGTGTAACTTCTCATATGCAAAGGGCATTGCTAGAGCGTATAGCCCAAGCAGGAAAGGGTCATTTTTATGCCGAATCTGACATTCCAATCACCGAGATTTCTGACGATCTTTTAGCAAGTCAAGCAGGTCCAAGAGTATCTAGTGAGCAAGAAGAGCGTAGTGCAAGCGTGCTTGCTCCTCGCTCATCTTTTGAAGTGTTATGCTTGATTGCAGTAGCTGCTATTCTTATCTTTGCTAGTATTACCCTTCCTCAATATGAAAAGAAAAAGACCATAGCATGTATCCTCATGCTATTTATGAGCGTAGGTCTTGATGCTGATGAGAGTCCAAGTCAAAAAATTGATGTAGCAATAGAGTATGCTAATGCAGGGCGTGGGGATTTAGCCCTAGATGCCTTTTCAAAGCTTTTGCAAACAAAGCTCACCACCCAAGAGCGAGCTAGCGTTCTTTATAATATAGCAGTTTTGCAGGCAGCGTCCTTATCGTATTGGGAAGCTATTCATACCCTTGATCAGATTGACGATGATATGTTCGATACGGTGATGAAAACAAGCCCGCAGCTTGGTGTGCAGATAGCCTATGATGGAGCGCTTATTTCAATTGCCTATATTAAGCGCGAAATTCAAAACATGCGCTTTTCACAAAATGAGCTTGATCAGTGTTATCAGGCGCTGCAGGCGGCAGCTCGCTATAGCCAAAAACTAAGTAGCCTACAAGATGTGCAAAAGGCATTTATCGTTGTGCTTACCTATATTCACGAAGAGCTTGCAAATCTATCTAGCACACTTGGCAAGCTTTCTTCGTTTGTGGCGGCAGAATCGCTAACTAAGACAGGACTTCTAGAGGAGCTTGGAGCGCTACTCGAGAGCCAGTTTTATGAGCTGCTAGACCTCTATCTTGCCCAAAATGCAAATGAGCAAAATATAAGTGGCTACATGCAGATGTATGCAGGTGACAATGTGCAGCTACTTACCATGTGCCTTGATCGCTTGCTCATCTTATTGCAAGCGCCGGCAACAGAAGCTCAAGCTAGTATGCATGGCTTTTTAGCACAGCGGGTTAAGCAGTTGCATATTGCTCTTACAGATAGCTTTCAGCAAGACAATCTTGATCAGGCTCTAAGCGTACTCAATCAGCTTTCAAACATGGTGCTTTTGGTGCAGCAAGAAGTGATAGGTCAGGATGTGTCGCTTCTTCTAACTATTCGTGAAGCCATTGACATGCAGTATAGCCTAGCTCAAGATGAGCGTTTACGGGCATTTTGGCAAAAAGAGTGGCAGATAAATGAAACGTGGACTTTGCACTTTTTGGATAAAAAAATCGCTCTTTCAAAGCCTTTTGAAGCGGCTTTACTACAGCTTCTGAAAAAGAGATTAAAAGATGCATCCTCTGATAGCTACTACTGGCGTATCTTGTCGCAAAAGGAGGGTGTAACCTATGCAGAGCTTGCTGTTAAACTTCATGGAGCATCTCACGTAGATGTATCTGCTACAGTAGAAGCCCTTCGCGATAGGGTATCGCTCTTAGATAGCAAGGAGGCAGAAAGCCAGCTAGAAGCTATGCTCAAAACAGATTCTTTGACACTGCAGTTTCAAGATCTTGTGACAAGCTGGTTTTATATAGAGCCTCAAAAAGCATTATCATTTATGTTTGGGCTGCTATCTGATGAATGTAATGCGCTACATCTAGACCCGAGGCTCAATAGCTTTATTGCTCAAACAGACTTTCAGCTTACCTTGCACCTTTTGAGTTTGATTGCACAAAAAGGGCTATTGAACGAGGTCTATCATAACCTCTCTCAGAAGGTAGACTGGTTTACTATAAAAGATAAGCGCGATCTAGATTTTTTTACGATGTCTCTAGAGCTTAGCTGGCTTAAGGCTATACTTACAGAGCAGATAGAGAGCATAGAAACTATCACAAATGCAGTAGACTTTGGTGTAGACTACCAAAAAAAGACAATGACACTTTTACGCTATTCTCAAGAGGCAGATTTTGCCCCAAAGCTCGATCTTCTTTCGCGCATGCAAAAGAGGTTAATTGGTATGGCGCAAGATGCCCTAAACGCCTTGCCTACAAAAGGCCCTAAGATCACAAAGGTGATAGAGCTCATGCATGATGCATCGGTTCAAGTTGTCACCCAAAGTAAAGAGCTAGCAAGCATGCAAGCTGTGCAGGACGATCTAGAGCAAGCAAGCAAAATCTTGCATAGCCTAAAGTCTGAATCACAAGAAAAGCAATCAAAATCATCAGGCGAGTCTGAGTCAAACCAAAACCTATCCAGCCAGATGCAAAAAGAGGCCCTAAAACTCACCCCCGAACTTTCCATCCGCCTGCTGCAAGAAATGGAAAACCGAGATAAAGGCCTAGAAACCGAACTTGCCCCCCAAACCTCCTCCAACCCCCGCCCCTGGTAAAATTGTGGGGTCAGGCCTGGCATTCGGGCATTTGTCTCTTATTTGAGCTTTGAGGAGACTGCTCCTTTTATTTTAAAGCTCGTCAGAGCGACTGAAAAAAAATTATGATAGAATTATTTTATCCATATAAGTACTTCGTGCGGCATATCACTGATGCCGTAGGAAATTTTTACATCTTCCTTATAGGCTGGTGATGCTTCAGACAATTTGATACTGCATAGCTCTTTTAATTTTGGGCAATCAAGCTCATCTGCAAGTTCGTAGGCTTGTCTATACCATTGACCGTAATATAAAAGAGTATTAGTAAAGAAGGTCGTACACATGGTTCTCATATCGTTCCAGTTTTCGGATATCTTCCATAAGCGTTTAAACTCGTCAACTGTGTGAATTTTGTTGTATTCAGAAAGCTGCATAGCTTTATTTTTTATGGGATTATAACGTGCTTCATTTGGTATGTTCTTTACAATTAGTGTAAAAAAATCAACTTTTGAGATCTTATTATTTTGCGCTTTTTTAAGAAGGGCATTTCCAAACATGGTTGTTATTTCGGGCACGATATAATAATCTGCCGTTTTTGCCAACTTAATAAGAGCGTCAAGATCATCTGGAAGTTGCTTAATCCCTTGTATGATATCTAAGCAATCTAGAAGCTCAGATGAAAGTTTATCAGTTATGCCGTCTTTTTCATAAAAATCGACCCGATCGTTCAGCCAAGTGGATTGAGATTTAACCCAGCTTACAGGATAGCTTCTTTTTGTATCTGGTTGAAAGGTAAGAACAATATGTTTATCTGATTCGTTAATAAGACCTTCTGCCAAGTCCAGTGCTTGAATAGCCTGAAAACGGGCCTCTTGTTCGCTTATTTTGTAGCATTCCTGGCGAATAAAAGGGGCCATCTCTGGCTGTTTTGAAAGCTCTACTTTAAGGAGCCCTTCTTTCTTAAGGGCCTCCAGTTTTTTCTCAACACTTAAATTGCCAAATTCCAAAATGAGCTTCCATCTATGATGCGCAGTCTGATTAACAGGTTCTATTAGTTTTTTAAACGTTTTTGTACTAAGTGCACCACGTGCGTGTGTTAGCTGCTCAAAATTCATTGTTTTGATAAGCCACTCTTGAGCTCGAGTATCGCATCGCTTTACTAGCGGAACAAGGTGTTCAGCTTCTAAAAGTTGCATATCATCTTTACTGGCTATTTGCTTGCTTATTTCTCGTAGTGGCTCTACTGTATTGCGGTCTAATATATAATTTGTCAGTTCGGTTATTCCAAGGCCTTGACCCGTTCCAATGATAAGGCCGGCAAACGCACTTATTACTATTCCTAGTGTTGCTGCAACAGGGTTAAGCATTGTTGGGTTGTTAGAAAGTGCCGGATAAGATGTGTTCGGGACCTGCCAATTAGGATTTTTCATGATATATGACATCAAGGAAAAAACACTTAATGCAAGTGTGGCTACCGTTATAACTACAGATGTAGCTACGGCAATTATAAAATTTCTTCTCTTATAGCGCTCAATTACGCTTTCGTTACCCCATGGACCATAATACTTATGTACATCATAAGTCATGCGTTGTTTAGGGTGTAGTTCTTTTAAAATATAATTTGCATGGAGAACTTGTGTCCCGTCAATACTACTGGTCATTCTTTTATACCAAATTATAACAATTTGTGTACAGTATATCAAAATAGTTAGTTTATGTAAATGCCCGAATGCCAGGCCTGACCCCACTTTATAATAATAAATACTTGAATTAAAATTCTATTTTGTGATATAATTTTTTATGTGAACATAGAACTTTATACACATAATGTACAACTAAAGGGAGTAGAGGCTCTTTCTGCTAGTAGCTTGCAGCATGGGTTAAACGGCTCGGAGGTGGCTCCTTTACGTAGGCATATCCTTAGCCCTGTTAGTTCGAGGATACCTATGAGCCCAGCAGTTCACCTGCTGAATCCGGTAAGTAGCTTAAAGCAATTTGTTAGAAAATTTGATGCTTCATGGAGCCCCGAAACCGGCGGCTTCAATTTCCGTATTACGGTTCCTGAATTTGTAAAAATTATGAAGTGTTACAATGGTGTATTTCATAGAATTTTTAATCCAAGCACACACTTTGGCTTTATCGAAAAGCGTGATGTACACCCAGGAACAAAAATTTTTGTGCGAGCTGACCTTCACGGCGATATCAAAAGCGTGCTTGAACACCTAAAAACGCTGCAGAAAGAAGGGCTTTTGGATGATGACTATAGGTGTAAGCCGCATAGCTATCTTGTCTTTTTGGGGGATTATGTCGATAGAGGAACATATAATTTAGAAACTCTTGCGTTGTTGTATCTCATAAAGATGATAAACAGGGACCAAGTCATTCTTATTCGCGGTAACCATGAAACGGCAAGCGTAAATGAAAAAGGGGCAAAAAAGGAAGTAAAAAAAGGAAAAGGCGATGAGAACTTTCTTGAGGTTCTCATGCATCAAGACCATCGAAGAGAGCTTGCCAGCACATACGATACCATGCCTTTAACGCTCTATATCGCTGAAAAGACAGAAGGCCAGCGAGAATATCTGCACTATACCCACACTGGTTTTGAGCCTACCGTCGATCCCGCGGGGCTGCTTGACAGAGAGTCTGACCAAGCTGTTATGCTTGTGCCTAAGAATTTTGAGTTTAGTAAGCGCCTTCAGGAGTTACGCAATAATGCCGATGCGATGCCACCACATCTACGTAATGCCGTAGATGAGTTATTTACTCTTGCTCACAATGAGTCGAATACGCGGTTTCGCACAAGTAAATCGGCCAAAAGTGAGACTCAAGAGCCCTTAGTAAAAAGTGGCTACAGCTGGCCTCAACTTAATCGATTGGCATATTCAGTTTCTACGAGTACGGATGTTGATACGGACGAGGGCTGGGCTATTGCACCAAGCGCCTATCGGGCCTATCAGCTTCTTAGTAGTGATAAGCATCGCGTAGAGGGCCTTTTACGTGGCCATGATCATACCTTCTCTGATGTTGCAACCCCAGAGGGTACAATTTTTATAAAGACACTACCAGTCGGTGCTGACTCTCTAATTTGGAAAAAAAGAGGCGGAGAAAAAGACACCTCTTGGATTCTGACAACAGACCGACAAATTACCAAGTGGACAAGACAGGTATATACCCGAACATGTAAATCTGATGTCACTACATCCAGCGGCCCCTATAAACTTATGCAGGCACAAGTGCCAGGTCTTGAGAAAAACAAATAATCATTGTGTGGTAAGGCCTGTCATAAAGACCTAATTATACCCAATCAAGTTCAAGAGTTGGCACTGAAGCCAAGATGTTTTAGGTGTATGGGTGACTGTAACATACAAAAATCCATCTGCGTCCTTGTGTCGCCTGTAGATATCTTCCATCATCGATGAAGAAAGTGCTTGCAGGGTTTCTCTTCCTACATACATGACTAACTCATCCCCTGGCATAATAGCATGCTTTTTCTTAAGGGTTGCCATGAAGTACGCTACATCCATTCCTTCTGTTTCAACAAGATGCCTTGGTTTTTTGATGGTAGTAGCTGCTGGGTACTGCTCAACAATAACCGGTATATATAAATAATTCGTTTGGAGGGGTCCATTTATTTTCCAAGTGGGATGTGTTGCGAATATAGAAGTGGTTAATGCCTTGCGCTTATCAAACGCATGTGTCGCTTTAAATCTCGATGGCCAATTAGGTGGCGGAGGATCTACAGGGGTTATATTCATATTTGCAATACGATCAAGCAAGCTATCATACTATGGCTCTTCTGTGGGTGTGTCAAGAGTAATATAAAGGCAATGATCTTCTGCCTTATATGTAGCATAGATGTCTTGCACCGGGGTTTGAGGATTTTTTAGTGCTTCAAAGACGCCTCGTTGCTTCGGAGCAAAATCTCTTCGTGTAAATGGCCCCCGTTCAACATAAAATATAAACTGATCTTGCGGGGAAAAGGAATTGCATGTGCGAATTTCTGTGATTAAAGATTCCAAGGGCGTTTCTTTAGTAACGGAAAAACTTTTTTCCTTCAGGGCAATCGTGGAATTCGGAGTATCTACATAAACGGGAATTCTTCCCAGAACATTATGGAGATGTCCATACAGTGAGCGGCGAACCTGATCGTCGACTTCACGACGTATTTGATGTTCCCACTGTAAAGGAACCGTATAACTACCTGGTTAATTAATTTAATATGGAACTAAACAATTTATTGTATGCTTTTGTTTGATTTGTAGCAATGTATTTATTTGAAAATGTCAAAAATCGGTATAAGTGCCGCCTAAAAAGGCACTGCAAGAAATGTATCTCTACCATCTACCAACAGGGAGAGTCACATGCTAGTGTGATGGTTTCGGACAAGAGGGTATGGGCGCTCTATCCTAAGCACCGCTCGTGTAAGATTTTAACAAACTTGTTGAATTTATAGCTGCACGTTGGTAATATAGACATTATTTTATTTAGGTGATATGGTCTCAGTAACACAGCTTTCACGATTGACAGAATGGAATTCGTTGTATCAGCAAGACTACGTCGCGCACGGCATTACCTCTAAAAATGTAGAAGCCGTAATGAAAGATGGGTATTTGCGCCCAGCTGAGCAGGTGCTTCGCCGTACCGGTAAGGTGGAGTTTGAAGGCGGCCCTTTTTCTGGCAGCCGAGAGGTTGTTTACCTGCCTCAGAATGTCATTCCATCTGAAAAGCTTAGGCAAATTCAAGATGAAGTATGTGAGTTATTTGCCTTATCGGATGAGGATATTGAAAAGCTAGTTCTTAGCTCTAGACCTCGTACTCCCAAGCCTGCTGACTGGAACAATAAATCGCGAACAGAACAATTTACATGGCTTAAGAGCCATGCGCTAAAGGATCATGAGCGTTATACGGGGGAGTACTTTAAAAACCGTATGTATCTTAAGGACCTACTAGATGAAATAATGCAAGACTACCCCGGCCTATGGAAAGAAAAAGAAAAGCCTCGATCTCTTTATTCGCACCCACTTGTGGCCATGATGATAGATAAGGCGCTACCTAAAGAAAAACGCTTTAAAGCCCAGCTTACAAAGGTATTTGAAGTGTATCAAAGACTTGTGAAGGAAGGAAAGGTACACTTTAGCATTCAGAAGCTTCATTCACTTTTCGAAGAGATGCGAAACAGCAGATTGGTAGAGCCCTATAAAATAGCGGGAGAAATACGCGTCTTTCGAAATTCCTATAAAGGCTGTTATGGCTATGTGAGGGTGCTTATAGGTGGCGCTGAGCCCATCATAGGAGATAAACAAATTGCGGCTACTGGCGAATATGAGCTTCTTGCTGCAGGACAAAATGGCGGCAAATTTTTTAAAGTGGACCTATCAAGCCCTAACGTGCTCATCATCGGCCCAGAATTAGACCTGAAGGACTACGCAGCTGATCCGCGCTTTGGTAAAAATGTTGTTTTTTCCGAAAATGTGCCGTAAACAATATCAAAAACCTTTTACTTGGGCAAACGCAACATGAGCAAGTGCCTATAAGGGCATTTTAAGGCCTCTAGCGATGCGCTAAAGCCGGGCCGATCCAAAGCCTTCAACGTTAGTGCCACGTCTTTTCGTTTTGTTGTATCTGCGTTAATAGCTTCTTTAGAGCTTCTGCAGATATTATGCGTTCTTTGCCTAAATCTATTTCGTAGTCATGACCAGAGATCTTGACGCGCAGTTTGTATGTATCATTCTCTTTGTTTATGGTGTAATGAAATGATTTACCGCCTCTGAAATGGAGTTGACGTGAGTCGGCAATAGCTGGGAGTGTTGGATTTTCTTCGAAAAGTTTATTGACAACAGTAAAGTGTAGTTCTGCGGGAAGTCCGTAGATTGGAGCTGTAGCTAGATTCAGTTTTTCCCAGACATGAGGTAAGCGCTCAGGATTCCCGTGACCGATGTCTTTCTCCTTCACCAGGTCTAGCAAATTCCTTAGAGGGGTTGGGGGGTAGGGTCCTGGGTTGGACAACCTCGTATCTTCCGTATTTCGCGCCCATCTGGTATCGACTAGTACACCAAGTGATTGCTTTAGCAGTGCAAGCTCTGCAGCAGAGAGAGGAAAGCTCTTATCCAGCTGGTTTTGGTGATGTTCAGCGCTAAAAATTTTTCTATATAATGAAAAATGCTCACGATCGAGTATATATTTATACTCATCAAAGGGCTTTCCGTTTGCGGCAAAATTGACGAGGAGCTGAATGAGGCTTGTAACGTGGATGGTCATGTCGTGAATAAATTCCTCGTCAGCCGATACAAGTGCGGTGTAAATAAAATAGGCTCTTATAAAAGGGTCGTCAGTTGAAATGCCCCCCACAGTAAGGATAGTAAAATTTGCAAGATTGGGATTTTTCTTCTGCAGAGTTGCCCACCTTTCAAGAAATATCTTGACATCTGGTATAAAGAGAACTTTGCCATCACTTCCTTGTTTGACACTAAATCCAAGCTCTTCAAAGACAAGGCTCATTACTCGCTGGCGGTAGTCGTTAGGTAAAGAGCTAAAGAGTTTTAGTCCGTACGTCTTGTAGGCATCTCGAAGCGACATCGATTTGTATACTCCCTTTATAAGTCCAGGGGGTATAGTAGTCTTATCTGCCTCTTCGGTGTCAAAGAGTAATTTTACTCTGCTGGGGCTCATTTCGACGGCTGGATAAATCTTTCTCTGTTTCCTTTCAAGTGCCCAATTTGCATCTTCAGTCTTGCTCTCATCATACTCGTCTTTTAAATGATATTCGTTGATCCCCTCTTTATTTCCGACATAGCTCCACAGATGAGAGCTTTTGTGCCCTGTTAGTTTGAGAGCATCCATGCTTAATGCAAGCTCATCATCAGAAGAGAGTATAGCCTCTACACACTCAAGGCTTGCCTTTTTTTCTGTAGGAGTCATTTTCTCCCAATATGGGAGAGCGAACCTGGTGTCGCGCAAGGGGATGGATTTTTCACTAAAACCGCCCAGTTTTTCTCGAATGACGGTGCGAAGGACTTGGCATTTATCTGCTGGTTCCTTAGAGAAAGTGTGACTTTGAGTGAAGTATTCTTCATTTGCATCTACAAATTTGCCAAGGGCAACGAGATCAATTTTTTTATTTAAGGCGCTATGCCATTTGTCGAGCTGAGAAAAAAACGCCTCAGTATTTACTGCCCTTCCTTGGGGAAGACCCGGGCCAAGACTTGAAGTCATAGAGGTGTCCCCCCTTTATAATTATAATAAATAATCATTATTTTAATGTCAACAGTGCCGGAGCCATGGGTTAACTTAAGAAATTTTCTCTTAAGATCAAGATTAAGATTAAGAGAAAATTTCTTAAGTTGACGCCATTGGGGCCGGCGGTGGGCTGTCAAAAACTTTAAAATTTTGACTTTGAAATAAATTTAAGAATGTGTCCATATCTCTTCCATTTATGGGCTGAGCCTCAAGTCAAAATTACATCTTTTTGCGCTTTTGAGTTTTTGCGGTTTTGCGTTAAAAATTGTTAACATCAATAACCCCTTAGTGACCTAAAGACATATTTAGGAAAACAATCTTAACGCAAAAACGCAAAAGCCCAAAAGCGCAAAAAAACTTCGCCTTGTAAGGAAGATATATCGACTCATTCTTAAATTTATTTATATATTAAAATTTTAGACTTTTTGACAGCCCAGGCCGGCGGCCCCCTCCTTTTTTTACCTTGATTAAGCATCTAATAGTACCTATAATCGAGTACGACTACAGCAGGTAAAATTCCTGTTAACGTAGAAATCTCTCTTGATTGTGGATGGGCTCTCAAATAGTAAATACGCCGCTCCTTTCTGCTAAAATATCCGTCTTTAAGGATCGGCCTTAGTAAGTGGTGCTATGATAAACTTTGATGGTTTGGTAACAAATCTTGCCGCCTTAGACTGGAATGATTTAAAAAACTATCACCTTTCCTATAGCCCGAAAACGGGCTATCATCTGCGTCGCAAATGTACAACCTACGTTGTAGGCCCTCTATTAGATAGCCTCTACTGCCGTGTAAGACGCTTGCACTATGGAGAAGTGTACGAGACCCAAACAGTTCGAAGAATTGTGAAGGAATTGCGAAATATCGATCAAATTGATCGATCTATCAGCGATTACGTCAAGGCTCTTACAAACCTGTGGAAACTTGTCTATCACGCAACTCCAACACATACTGGCGTGATCCGATTTCTGGACGCCTCAAAAGATTTTTTTCATAATGTTATTAGAGATGATGAGTACATCGACACACTATCGGCAGATGAAAAAAGTGATGTATTAGACTACTATTTGCGCGTGCAAGACTATGGACATTGTGAACGAATACTTGCTCGTGGACTAGATCTTCTAAATGGATGTGAATTACTTAAACATATCGAAAAATTGCTCAAAAATTCGAACTCAGTACTGTATCGTTATTACCTTTTACTCGGTCCTGAAGGGTTTTTTTACGAGAACTATGAGGCAAATCACGAAATATGTCATGTCGCCAAGATCTTGCATGATCTTGTAAAGACGGACCCAAAGCACCCTAAGAGCGCCATACTTTTTACACACACCCTACAGCTTTGTCTTAAAGAGATTCATGCTCAAAATAGCTGCATTACTCACAATTTCCGTAAGGGGCTGATAGAGCTGCTTGCGAGTGTGGAAGCTAAAGCGAGAGAACTAAAGGTACAGGAGCAGTTTGTAGTGGATATTGCAGCTGCCCGCATGATTCTCGTGATGTATGGAGCAGAAGCTGAAGCCATGTCTCCCATAAAGTACGCTGTAGAATATTCCCTCACCTATGTTGCTGCTGAGCTTTTTGCTGCTGGTGTAGGTGATACTCTTACACAAGATGAAAAGGGGGAGTTACTTGAACACTTTATAGCCAATAAGTATTACAGCTATGCTGTAAGCCTTATGATGCAGGATGTTGCGCTTCCAAAATATAGCATGCATCGCCAAACTAGCGGTCTTATAGATTACTGCGTTGAGCAGGGGCTTTTAGATCTTGCTGCAACGCTCATTGAGCGATGGTCGAGATCTCCTTTGCACTATGCAGTAACTTATGATGATATCCGCCTTATGCAAATACTTGTAGATCGTGGGCATAACCTAAACGTAGTAGATAGATATGGCAATAGCCTTTTACATTCGGCTTTTTCAGACTCAATGTTCCTGTGGCTTGAACCACAAGTGAATGTTCGGATAAAAAACGCTTATGGCGAAACTCCCTATGAATGTTTTGAGTGGAAGAGTTTTTTTACAGCAAGATCACAGCTTGAAAGGGCATTTCTTCGTCAGGATCAAAGAGGCGTGGCAAAAATACTTGAATCTATGAGTCCTGAAAAACGCACACAGGCCCTTACTGATCTACAAACAGCCTATCCAAAAACCCGCATAGGCGATGTAGGCTATACACTTAATGCAGCGCACTACGAAAATAAAGAACTTGTAAAAGTACCTGACAGTGAAGCTGAGGGCTATTCAATAGAGCGTTTGTTGTTTCTATTTGACGAAGTAGCCTTTTCAGCTAAAGAGCGTAAGAAGCACGAAGAGAAGCTTTTAGAAATTGGCAACAACATAAAAAAATGCATTCCCTATCGCGGTACGCCTAACGTAGGTAAGGGCTTACGTGAATTTTACACGGTGATACGACGAGCGCTCACACATACCTTAAAGCTTATCTACGAAATGCCCGAGTCTGAAAAGAAAAAAGTGGTTGTACAAACGGTTGTGCATGCCTATATAGAGGCTGCTCACATGTGCGGCGGACGAGTTTTTGCTACTGCCTGCAAGATGTATACCTTTGTATCGACAGGAAAAGCGCCTACCTTTGAGGGTGAGGTTTTAGAGCTACTAGGAGAGTATCGCGCGCTTCTTTTTGACTCCCTCATTCCTAAAAACGATCAGAGCGTTCACGACTATAATGCCATGATGCAGAAGCTTGGCACTCGTCTTGGGATACCAGGTGCTAGTATGTATGGCTGCTATGAAGATCGCTATATAGGTGACGGGATTGAGCCTGCAGATATCCTAAAAAAATTTATGAACCTCTACACCCCCGAAAACATCCTCTACGAATGTATAAAGCAGGTTATAGAACAATCGCAACCCTTGCGCGATCAATTTTTTGACTGGTGTAAAGTTAATCTACCCCCTGACTTTAGGCCTCAAGAAGAAGACCGCGCCTACCAATACCTTCAAGAAGAGGTCATTGACATGCAAGGCGACATCATGTACATCAAAGCTGCTCCCATTGCGCACATGCTAGCTGCTATGGGAATTTTTTAGGATGTCCCTTTCGTATTTTTAAAAGCAAAAGTTCTGACTTATTCGTTAAAAACTATTTATAATAAAGTCTTTATTTGTTACACTAGCGTTCTTAAAAGATAGGAGTTTACTATGGTAACAAGTAGCGTTACAGCAAGTGCAGCATCTTTTCAGTTGGATTATAACCCCGAACTTCTAAGCAATCCGGGCTTTTTACCTGTTTTTGAGGCAGTGGTTGAGGCTATTACTGAAGAAAACCCAAACGTTGCCTATCAACGGTTTCAGGAGATTGCCTACAAGTATCTTGATCACTCTAATATAAAAAGCATTCATACAGATGCGCTTCGCGTAGTTCTCTATTCTAATACTCGCGATAAAACAGATATCGCTTCTGCTCTTTTGCGAGCGGTTGGTGAAACACTAACGCGCCCGGCGTCTGAACAGCAGACGACAAAAGCGGAAGTTCAAACATTTCCCTCATGGGCTGAAAAAACTGGCAGCACTCAGGAAAAAATACAAATTTCCTGGGGCGGTGGTGCGCGGTTTCTTGAGGAATTTTTAGAGAAAGGGCATGAAGGCTATGCCGTTGAAGCAGGAAAAAAGGGAATATTTGTAACAACTATAGATGCATATAGATCACGCGACGTACAGTATGCTACACGAACACCAATACTTCATTTTGATGACCCGTGCATATTTACGGCTGAAATTGACCCAAAAGAGCTTTTAAGTGTAAACCATAATGCCTATGAAGCTGTGCTTCCTAAAAAGAGTGTGCCTTTGCTGCAAAATAAAGTAAAAGAGAGCTGGAAACTTGCTGATATGGATTTTGCAAAGCGTAAAAGTTGCGTAGCAGATACGCTTCCTGCAGGAAGGTTCAATTTCGAAACCGGAACAAGAGACTGGCGCCCCATCTTGGTGGCAAAAGCTGAAACGCAATATAGAGCCGAACGAATAGAGCGCATTCTTCAAGCATATCGCGAGTTTGATGACAAATAAAGGCGAGTTTATGCCCTAAAGAGGCTGTTGTAAAATTACGGAATTTATGCGAAAATTGCTCTTTATCTGAGAGGGGGCTTATCATGGACAATCATCTTTTTAAAAAGAATATTACTCTTCCCGATGTAAATATAGCGCCAATGCCTGCAATTGGAGGTCCCGGAATTATCTACAATGGCAAAAAGGCCGAAGGCTTTACTGCCATCGATCAAACCATTGGTCATCCGGATGTACGAAGTCATAGGCTAAAGCTTGGTCTTATTATTCCGGCTACAAACACAAGCATGGAACATGAGCTTTGGACCATTGTCGGTAAAAACCCTGAAGTTTTGCCTGGCGTGGGCTTTCATACCTCTAACGTTATTACGCCAAAGCCAAAGCTTGAAACTGAAGCGGACCTCATGGCGTATAAGGAGCAGTTTTTACAGGGAGTTAAAGCAGCGATTGATGTTGCCCTACTTGCCCAGCCACAGTATATGATTATGGGAATGAGCCTTGAGCATATTATTGAAGGTCTTGATAACGTGCGCACGCCGGCTATAGCAGCTGAGCAGTACTCAGGGCTTGCGTGGTCGTTCTGGCATGATGCGGCAAGCGAAGCTCTTAGCAAAGTCGGTGCAAAGCGTATTGGCATTATATCGCCCTTTGACAAAACAGGTAGCTCGTACGCTGCCAAAATGTTTGAGGACTTAGGCTTTACCGTGGTGGCAAATCTTGGTTTTTCTTGTGCAAATGCTTTGCATATTGCTCACATTCCCGATTCGGCAAAAGAAGAGGCTATCCTCAACTTTCTTGCCACAAAAGAAAATAAACTTGATGCTATTGTACAGTGTGGCACCAACATGAGCATGTCGCAAGTTGCCCAGAAGCTTGAGCCTGTAGTAAAGATCCCAATTTTAGGTATTAACGCTGTACTTTTGTGGCATGCACTCAGGCGGGCGGGAATTTCAGATTCATTTGTAGGCGCTGGACAGATAGGTTCACTATCCTAGAAAATCACTCAAAAGTTGAGAGTCCCCCGAGTTTTGCAAAAGGCTTTCAAGGTGTGGACGGCGATATAACGCTTTTCATGAAGATCCCAAAGTTTTACGAGGCCGTTAGAAAAACCTGTAGCGACCGCTTGGGGCTGAAGGTTTGTAAGAGCTTAAACCCCTTCAGTGTCACAGTTTCAGCTCCAATATCAACTTTCTAGGCCGGGAGTAGTTTGGATTAGGGGATAGCCAAGAACCTGAGTGGCATGCTTGGGACTTGCCCAGATGCGTTTGCTGTGTGAAAGCTTCGCATCGACAAGCATGCGGGCAAAGCGAATGGCAAGAGGAAGCGGATCGATTATGACAAGGTCCTTATACTTTTCATCGCGCAAAAGGTCTTGAATGGCGCTATCTTTGCCAATAAAGTAGCTACCGCCAAAGACTATTGTATCAGCATCACGTGCTATGAGTGCATCAATAGCGGTACGTATGGAATGATTAAGGCTATTATTTGAATCGGTAAAATCGGTAAACGGCTGCAGGTTTAATGCTTCAAAGCCGATAAACTGCGAAGAAAGATCGTACTGTTTTATAAGGCGCTCTAGTGCATACCCATGCCATTTGCCTGCGGTTATAAGGCCAAACTTTCTCCCAAGCATCTGAGCAACACGCAATGTACTATCAGACATTCCAATAACTGGAATTTTTACAGCTTCTCGACATTCAAAAAGCCCAGTATCGCCCATAGATTCAATAACAATTGCATCAGCGCCCTCTTTTTCAGCCGTGATTGCGGCAAGAGCCATTCCACCTCTTGCAAGGGAATGTTCAATGTCAGTTTGTCCATGAAGGGGGCCAAAGATATTATAACTAAGACTGAGCTCTACACCTGCATCTTGGTACGGTAGAAGATCTTCTAACGTTCTAAACTGATTTTCAGGGTTATTTGGCCCTGCAAATATAACTCTAATTTTAATCATACCAACGATTTTACCAGACGTTCTCTAAAATAGCGAAGAGTTTTGTTTATTGTAATTACGCAAAATTGCTATGCGGCGCAGGATGATTGAAATGTAAAGTATATATCTGATACAAGAAAAGTATGTATTGGATGGTACTTTCAGGTGCGTTAGGGGCGCTTTCAAATCTTTGCATGCGAAAGAGCATGGAAACAAAGGGTAGCCTTTTTGCATTTTTTTTCTATCAACTCTTGCTAACATTTGTAGTTGTCACCTTTTTGCATCCTATACGCGCAAGTTCTTATTCCATAAACTTGTTTACAGTGCTTAGCAGCCTTATTGCAGGCATAGCTCTTGGAGGCCTTAAGTATATGATTAGCTATGCTGTTAAAAAGGGCCCTGCAGGCCTTACATTTGCCTCTGTAAATTCAGCTTCAGTTGCCCCGGCGTGCATTATCGCTCTTGTATTTGGGACGAGCCTTGACTATCCCTATACATTCTCTCATATCGTTGGCTCTATACTTGTTGTCACCGGCCTTTTTTGGGCAATATGCAACGAAAATTTTATCGCAAAAAAATCTATATGGGTAGTGTTTGCAGTCGGGGCATTTATTGTTCAGACGCTCTTTTTGCTTTGTACCCAGATGCACGTACTTATACTTGATAACTCTCATCTTTGGCATATAAGCCGAGAGGAGGTCTATTCAGAATGGTACCTTCCCTTCATCTTTTTAACAGCATGCCTTATGCATATGGCCATTTATGCTTATAAAGAAAAAAGGCTTCCTACTAGCACTGAAACCATCTGGGGTATTTTAGGCGGCCTTTTAAACGGCTCATGCGCCTTCTTCTTCATGCATGCGATACAAAGTGCACAAGATTTAGAGCTAGCATTTCTCTTTCCCACCTTCTCTATAAGCCTTATTATCGCTTGCAATCTTTGGGCGCAAGCAATCTACAAAGAAAAAATCCACTGGCGGGCAAGTAGTCTTTGTGTTTTAGGGGTTTTTATTGGTTCGTAAACTTCCAAAAGCTCTTGGGCTTGGGATGCGTAGGATTGATTGCCATATACCACTTTAAGACGTGACCAGAGGGCAGAAAATAGGAGTCCCTAAGCAGATGACTGGGGCGAAGAAGGTGCCGATTCACGGAGGACTTTTGGCAAGAAGCTATAAAGGATATAGTTCTTTGTTGATGTTTTTCTGTGTGTGCTCTAGATCCTACCTTTCCAAGCGGCTAAATTGGCTTCTGCTTGTGCATAATCGGGAGCAGTTTTCCAGTGATTTGCGCTAAACTTGAAGACATGATTAGATAAAATATTTAGATGATCTTGTACTTGATCAAGGAGCGCGACCACCCCGCCAGGGTCTACTGTCGTTGAACCATGGTTCTGATATCCGATACAAATTTGGGTGATTTTGTGCTTAAATTTGACATGGCCGTTCTTGGTCTTTTCCTCTTCCCAGAGAGGACAGTTGCTAAAGATAGAGTAAATTCTATCTTTTTTTACCTTATATTTTATGGTCGTGGAGGCTCTTAATTCAGCAAGTAATTCAATCAAGCCGTTTTGCTTTGTCGCTTCTTCAAAAGCTAGTTGTAAATCGCGTTGTACGTCATTTGGTGGTTGCATAGTGTAATTTCCTTCTGCTTTATTTTTGGCATAAAACAAAGATTAAGATCAAGCTTTGTGTTGACAGTAATAAATATAGATAGTATATTTTTTGCTCAATTATACGGTTTTATGCAATCACTTATTCAAGCGTTTGGTTCTTTTTTTGGTGTTAATTTTTGTCAAAGAGTGCATCAAGAGCTACAAAAACTTCAAGCTAGTGTTACTGTTAAGAAAAGTGCAGATCTTAGCCATACATTTAGGATAACAAAAACAGCTGAAGGTGCACTTGTTAGTGTAAATGAGCATACTATACGCTCAAAGATCGGGGGATTTAAGAAAGTAAAAACCGGCAAGGATCTTCATCTGCCGGCATTAGAAGTGTTGCCTTTTGTCCGTCTTCGAGCAAAATTGGAAGAGTGGGACCCTGCTGCACTAGAGGGCTTTGAAACGCATACCTATATTTATGAAGCGCTTTTAGCTTTGGGCCTAGCAGAAAATATTGCCGAGCCCCCCACCCGCGTTCATGGTGGGGAGTATAAACAAAAATTTTATCCTTTTACACTTGCTCATTCAGAGTACCCAGCCAAGCTCACGCTGTCAGAAAGGCTTTTTATATGTGCTAAGCTTTTGCGTGCTGTTAGCGCTATACACAGTCTAGGCTATACTCATGGCGATGTGCGCAACACGAATATTTTGCTAAACGAGGCAAAAAAATGCTTTCTTAATGACTTTGACAATGCGCGAGCCAACCTGCATGGTGTTAAAGCAGACTTCTTTCCTCGCGATATTGCAACCCAAGCAGGACTGCAAAATCTCTACGCGGATATTGTCGGGTGTGCCATAAGCTTATTTCATGGTGTTTTTAAGGGTGGAGCTCTCTTATTGAGGTTTGGCGATGATCCCCATCATGGCTGTTTAAAAGGTCCCGGTGTCTATGAGAGTTTATGTGGACGACTTATAGAGCCTGATGATTGCAATAAAGAGGTGCTAAAAGAGGCTCTTGGCATTATTCTTGAAGTCATTCAGGCTGAAGATGCGGTGTTTTCACTTTTGGTGTCGGCAATGCATGATCACATGAATAAGCGCGCTAAAAAAGCCGGCTTTACCGATAACCTTGTAGAAATGGGCATAAAGCTCTATACAATTGAGCGCTTTTGCCGCATAGAAGAGCTTACGAAAAGTGATGCATGCCCAACTCTTAACAACATCAATACCGTTTTAGCGTTTCTTCACCAAAAGCAAATAGATAAAAACTATATTCCTAAAACTTGCGATGAACGTGCTATTGGTTCATTTTATGAATCTGCTTCAAGCGATGTGCAGTACATGCTAAGGAATATTCAATATGATTATGAGAGCATGCATGCGCTGAAAGATAAGCCTGTAGGTTCTAAGGTAAGCGATGAATCGCTTTTTTTGCAGCTCATCTCAGAAGATGTTCAGGAGCGCCTACAAGGCTTTAGCAAAATTGCCGGCATAACCCCAAATCCACTAGACCTTGCAGCAAGGCTCGAAGCGTTAAGTCGTAAATAAATCTTGCAAAACAAATAGTATTGTGATTTTTTATTGCCTTTACAAGTAATTAGGAGATCGCACATGAAAGCTTTGATGTTTCTTATAGCAGTTGGCTCTTTTTTTGAGCTTACTGCTGCTTCAAGCCAAGATAAAGACTGGACACAAAAAATTGAACGACAGGTAAATAAGGCCATGTCTAAGGTGGGCTTAGCGGAACATGGAAGCTCAGATAGCTCCGATGATCCCTGCATTCGCTGCCCAGAAGGCAAGGAAGGTCCTTCCGGTCGCATAGGGCCGCAAGGATATCCTGGCCCTCAAGGTAAAGTTGGCCCTGCCGGCGCGGCGGGAGTAACCGGCCCAACAGGCCCGCAAGGGGACCAAGGTCCAACTGGTGTTCAAGGAAGTGACGGCGCTACAGGCCCCACAGGGCCGTTTGGTGGCCCAACAGGACCAACTGGCACGCAAGGTGCTACGGGAGCTACAGGCCCAACAGGCCCCGATGGACTTCAAGGCCCAACTGGAGCTACCGGTGTTACAGGCGCTGTAGGGGGAACTGGCCCAACAGGAGCAGTAGGTGATACCGGGCCAACAGGCCCAACAGGTGCAGTCGGCGCGCAAGGAGTTACTGGCCCAACTGGTAGCACAGGTCCAACCGGCGCTACAGGACCTACAGGTACAACAGCATCTATTATGTACCACTTTGCAGCATCTGCTCCATCATCAGGAGTAAATTTTGGGCAGGCTTATATGCTTAGGGATAACGTAGCTTCTCCCCTTCTGCTAGAAAATAGCACCACCACCTCTTCGTTTCCTTCTTCTTTTGACATTATTACTGCCCAATACTTTAATGCTGGTACTACAGGAGTTGTCCAGCCTGTGGTAATGACTGCGACTCAGGTATCAGGTACAATTGCAATAGATAGTCTATTTACTACATTCTCTGCTGTACCATTTACCGTTTGGATAGGAGTGTGTACTAATCTCTTTAGCTACTCACAATTTACTCCCGTTACAATGCCAAATGTGCAAATTGGATCCGGGACGGTTAATATATCCACGAGTCCGGCTCAAATATATACACTGCCGCTTACCAATTTGCCCCGCACGGTGAATCCAGGCGATGGAATCTTTATGTATATAAAATTCACTAATGGCGACACACTTTCAACAACAGGTGCTGTCTCAGCAAATATACTGCTACATTAAAATAACTACCCCTTCATAAATGGCTTATGAAGGGGTGTATTGAAATTTATATACCGCTAAAGTCGATGGTGATGATAGAGTGTTCGCACGAACAACATGGGGGCGGATGATAAGATGCGTACAAATTATCGCTGGGTGATCACGGGACTGATTTTCTTCATAACGCTTGTAAACTATATCGACCGTTCGGCTATCTCATTTGTGATTGAGCCCCTTAAAAAAGAGTTTAACTTTACCGATACCCAATTTGGGATGATCCTTGGTGCTTTTGGGCTTGGCTATGTGCTTCTTTCGGCACTTGGAGGGTGGCTTGTAGATGTTTGGGGAACGCGCATAGTGTGGCCTCTTGCAGCTATTGGCTGGTCGCTTTGCGTTACGTTTTTGGGCTTTGCATCAGGTTTTTGGGGCTTTATCTGGCTCCGGTTTTTATTGGGTCTTGCTGAAGGGCCTCACTTTCCTGCAATGGCAAGTTCTATAAGTAACTGGCTAACTCCGAATGAACGTGCAAGGGCGCTTTCTTTTGGCCTTGTTGCTATTCCTCTTTCTTCTTGTATCGGTGCACCAATTACCTCTTATCTTGTAGCGACACTTGGGTGGAGAGCAATGTTTTGGAGTATCAGCCTTGTAGGTATTGTTTGGGCCGGTGTGTGGTATTGGCTATTTAGAGATCGTCCCGAAGAGTCCTCTTTCGTTAACGACCAAGAAAAAGAATACATCAAAACAAGTATCGCAAAAGTTAAGACAGAAAAGAGCGCTCCTATCGACTGGCGCTTTATCTTAACGCATCCAGCGCTCATTGCTAATAATATTGCTTACTTTGCCTTTGGTTACATGCTCTTTTTTGCAACGCTTTGGCTTCCCGGATACTTTCTTCACGAGCATAACCTCGATCTTAAAAGCGTTGGCTGGTACTTGACAATACCGTGGCTTGTGGGCGCAATTTTCTTAAAGGCAGGCGGAATTCTCTCAGACTGGCTCTACAAAAAGACAGGTAGTGGCCGCATTGCACGAGCTAACCTAATTTGGGTAACTCAAGCGCTTGCAGGCACCTTTTTTGTTCTATTAAGCTGTGCTGATTCTTTGTGGACCGCCACCTTCTTTTTGAGCCTTGGCCTTGGTTTTGGACTCATGGCGCAGCCTGCCTTTTTTAGTGTGAACATTGACATTGCTAAAGAGCGTGCAGGATCTTCTCAGGGTATTAATACAAGTTGTCTATCGCTTGGTGGTATTTTAGCGCCCATTCTTACTGGCTGGCTTATTGACAAGACAGGTAGCTATCAAGCAGCCTTTTTGCTTCTTGCTGCAACAATGGGCATTGCGGTAGTTACAGTTATTTTTTTTCACTATCCTGACCGCGAATGGAGGCCCTCTAGAAAGAGCAGAAACTCAGGACGCCTTGTGGGTTATCCTTCTTGACGATTAAGTTCTTGTAGAATACAAATCGGTAAAGACAGGGAGATCAAATATGTACTTCAAGAGTAGCGTTTTTGCTTTACTTATTGCTACAACAAGCCTTTTTGGCGCTAAGCATTCTAGAAAGTGTTTAGAAGCTGATATCATCGTCGTAGGTGGCGGTGCGGCAGGGTGTGTATTGATGAACAAGCTATCTGAAGATGGCCGCTTTTCTGTTCTTGGTCTAGAAGCAGGAGCTAACCGTACAGATGATCCGGAAATAGAGGCCGTTGGACTGCCTGCACTGTTATTACCTGCAACAGATGCCTATAAGTATTACTGGTGGGGCTGGAGACAGACAGTGCCACAGCCGATGCTCAATGGTCGAGTAGGTGGTGACTGGGTAACGGGGATGATGCTGGGCGGCGGCTCCTCGGTTAATGGCTTATATTATGGTCGCGGCTCAAATGCTGTCTATGGACGCTGGGAAGAACTTTCCGGCAGTCATAACTGGAGTCTACATAAAATCTTAAAAGCCTTTACCGCGTTAGAGAATTACCAAGGCTTAACAGCTACACCCTGGGCACGGGGAACAAATGGCCCTGTCAATGTTCTGCAGACACCTACAGTGTGCGGGATAACAAGTAACATCCTACTGCCTGCAACGCAAGCTGCATTTGTCGGCATTCCTACGGTAGTAGACTATAATGATCCAAGTGTAGAAAACTGCCTAGATACGCGCACGCAGTGGTTGATTGATCCTACCGGCAATAAGCGGGTAAGTAGTGCAACAGCATTTTTACCAAGTGATGTCATGACCCCGAAAGGCCACGGTGTTAACGGGCATACACTACATGTGCTTTTTAATTCAGTAGTAGATAAAGTGGTGTTCAATAAACATGGACGAGCCAAAAAAGTACTGTTTATTAAAGATGGAGAGCTTTTAGAAGCGCGCGCTCGAAAAGCCGTTGTTTTAGCAAGCGGCATCAACAGTAGCAAGATACTTCAGCTTTCTGGTATCGGCCCAAAGAGCACGTTAAAAAATGCGGGGATTAAACCTGTATACATCAACGAGAATGTAGGTAAACACCTAAAGAACCATCCATTGATGTCAATTACGATGCTTGCAGATCCTGCAGATAACGGTATACCGCCGGGAGCTTCATATGCATTTGCTATTCATAATGCGTATTTACCGGACGTAGGTGGTAGTGCAAGCGACCCCCGAGCGCTGCAGATTTTGTTTGATTACGTTCCGGCAGTTGATTCTCTTCCACCTCTACTTGTTATTGGTTTTGAGCTGTTGAATCCAAAAAGTGAGGGCAGTGTCAACATTCAAAGCGATAATCCCTTTCAGATAGCAGCAGCAGGTGATGGCGTCTATCAAGATCCAGTAGATCTACAGAATATGAAGCGGATAATTCAGGTCTATATTCGTGATTTACTTACTCAGCTTGCCCTTGCAAAGCCTTTGTCAATTTACTATAGACCCATTTTACAAGACCCTATTAATTTGGTTGCTCTTGCCGGCTATAGCGATCAAGCAGTTATCGACTACATAAAAAATAACACCAACCTCGATAAAGATTCGCGCCACTTTACATCGCACTGCAAGATGGCACCTTTATGCGATGGCGGCGTAGTAGATGGCAATTTACGCGTTTATGGCACAAAGAACTGCTATGTAATTGACAACTCCATCTGTCCAGAAATTCCTGATATCAACACAACGGCATCTGCTCTAATGATCGGATGGCGAGGTAGCGAAATTTTGAAACATCTTTTACGCGAATGAGAATTACATTTGAACAGCTATGTAGATATGCTCTAGGTATCACCGGTATACTAAGCTGGTATCATCCTGAATGGCGCATCCCGGTTGCCTTAACAGTTGCCATAATCTTTACCGGATGTGCCTACACGCACATTAGGTACCGCCTAATGAACAAAAACAAAGCGCCCGGCAATAGCGGTGCAATGCTCTACACAACAATCCTTGTAGCGGCTACGCTTTTCTTGTGTATATAAATATTTCTTTTCTGATATGGGGAATAAAAAAGGAAATATACACATGCGAAACTTCAAGGCACTGTTTTTGCTTATTGCTTTTGTGGCTGTGGCTCAAAGCGCATCTGCTGCAGATAAAAAGCCCAATATTCTCGTCATTATGGGAGACGATATTGGCTGGTTTAATATCGGGGCATACCATAGGGGCATTATGTCCGGTAAAACGCCAAACTTAGATAAACTTGCAAAAGAGGGCATGATCTTTACAGATTATTATGCTGAAGCAAGCTGCACTGCAGGTCGCGCAAACTTTATTACGGGACAGCTACCAATAAGAACAGGACTCACAACTGTTGGGCAAGCAGGCGCCGATGTTGGCCTTCCAGATCAAGCCTGCACGTTAGCTACAGCATTAAAGGCGCAAGGGTATACGACGGGTCAATTTGGTAAAAACCATCTTGGCGATCTTAACAAGTACTTGCCAACAGTCCATGGCTTTGATGAATACTTTGGCTACTTATATCACCTTGATGCTATGTCAGACATCTACTGGTTTGACTATCCGCAAGAATGGGTTAATACAAAAGGCCCTCGCAACCTTGTGCACTCGTGGGCGCAGCAAGAAGATGATCCTACAATACAGCCTCGCTGGGGAAAAGTCGGCAAGCAGAAGATTGTAGATGAGGGTCCATTAGCGCCATTTCCTAATATGAAAGATATGCAAGGCTGGCAAGAGGGACCTAAAGCAAAGTATGATATGCAGACATTTGACCAGGTGCTTGTTAAGAGCACAAATGACTTTATGGATAAGGCAAAGCAAGATGGCAAGCCCTTTTTTATCTGGCACAACACCACGCGCATGCATGTGTTTACCTACCTTTCACCAAAATATCAGTCTTTGATGAACGCTAAGAATAACTATAACGTTGAAGAAGCTGGCATGGCGGATCTTGACGACTGCGTGGGCAAGATTTTGCAGCACCTTCAAGATATTGGAGAAGCTGAAAACACCATTGTTATTTTTACTACAGATAATGGTGCAGAAGTGTTCACATGGCCGGATGGAGGCATGACACCCTTTAGAGCTACTAAGGGCACAGTGTTTGAAGGCGGTTTTCGCGTGCCGTGCATAGCCAGGTGGCCAGGCCACATCAAGCCAGGCACAGTTGAAAATGGCATTTTCTCTGGGCTTGACTGGTTTCCAACACTTGTTGCAGCAGCAGGAAACCCCAACATCAAAGCAGACTTATTAAAGGGTGCAAAAGTTGGCGAAAGAACCTATAAAAACTACCTAGATGGCTATAACCAGCTTGATCTTTTACATGGCAAAGGTCCTTCTAACCGTCACGAAGTGTTTTATTTTGGTGGGCCAAATCTAGGAGCATTGCGAATAGATGACTTTAAGTTTCAGTTTTACCAACAGCCCTTTGGATGGCCTGGTGAGAAGGTAACTACTGATATGCCTACGATCGTTAATCTACGCCAAGATCCCTTCGAAAGAACTCCTTCGATACGTGGAGAGACCCTCAACAACATGGGTGGTGGCTATATGAACGACTTTTATGCAAGAGAGTTTTGGCGCTTTGTAATGGTGCAAAAGGAAGTCGAAAAGCTAGCTCAAACTGCTATAGAATACCCTCCAATGCAGGATCCGGCATCTTTTAATCTTTCAGCCGTCAAAGCTAAGGTCGAAGAGGTGATTAAGTCGGCACAGGGTCAGTAGAAATATCTAGCTAAAGGGTTGACGCTCTTGACATTTATGCCTATGATAGTGTATAAATTATTTGATGAGTATATTTGGACCTTTTCTTGACAGAGTCTTTCCCTGCATCACGGCACCTCCAGCATTTAAGAGGCTGTTTGATGATCGATACTGCAAAGGATGTCTTAAAAAGTATGGCTTAACAAATGCCACTATCATAAAAAGTAAAAAATTTCGCGACCACCAGGACTATTCAAGGCTTTTTGGTAAAGCCTGGCTAAATGACGTATGCGTAAATGAACATATCAGGTTGCAAATAGAGGGCAAAAAAGAGTTTGGTTATATTGATTCTCTTGTAAATCTTAGCAGAGTGACCCGTAAAAAGACCGCCAATCTTTTTGAAACAAAAAAAATGCTCTTTGCCCCATTGCATATCAATGGCAATCACTGGGGGCTTCTTGCTATAGATATTCGTAGTCGAAGGTTTCGATACTACGATTCTCTTTCATGTCCGCCACCACTTGCTGCAATAAAGGCCATTCGCGTCTATCTAGAAAAAATTGCCTTAGAAGAGTGCGTAATTTTGGACGATAATGACTTTTTGTTGAACATTGAGCCCTGCCCCAAACAAGAAAATAGTGCCGATTGCGGCATTTTTGTGCTCCTTGCCGTGCATTACCTTATTCAGAACAAGCCTTTAGACTACACACAAGCTGATGCAAGCTATATGCGTTTACGCGTGCTTTCAGATTTGGCGCGCCTATAAAGGCGCGCCGGTTTCTACGAAGGGCAGCAACTACATGTGCAAGGAAGAATAATTTCGACTATATTCGTTGCCGCGTTGAGGCTTACTCTATTTCCTTGGCATGGTTGAAAGTTATATTGCAATTGAGCTTGGTTTTCAAATACATTGCCTGCCTCTGGAAACGAGTCAATATGCGCATGAAATTTGATCGTTGCAGACGAGTCTTTACTTAAATTGCCCATAGAAAATCCTGACTGTAGATTTGGGTCAGACTGCGCAATCCCATTAAAGGAAAAGCTTCCGGGAATGTAGCTTAGGCCCTCTTCAAGCTCATCAGAAAAGATAATAGAATAGGCATCTGCCGTACCGTTATTTGTTATGCTAAATGTAAAGGTAACATCATCGCCAACGACGGAATGTACCGCGGTTGCTTCGTTTACTAACTTTGTTGCTGACAAAATGGGTGCACCAACCTCTATCTGCATAGCAATAGAGCTTATCGTGTAGTCATCACTGCTAGTTGTTCCTAAGGCATAGGCAGTAGTTTGATTGTAGGCAAGTAGATTGCTTATATCAATGCTAGTACAGTCATAGCCTTGTCTTCCTCCGGAGATGTTTGTGCCGCTAGAGGCATTGTTGTTGTAGGTTCCATAGCTTCCTCTTGTGTCTAGTTGCGATGAGCCGATAGCTATAAGCTTTCCTGTGTTTGCATCAACACTAAGAGGCAAAAGGGTGTTGACTTGTGAGGCAAAGAAGTTTGTGATGGGGTTATTGCCTCCTGATAGCCTGTTGGCATTTGTTAGGGGAAGGGTTTTGCCAAAGAGCAGGGTGTCGCCTGTTTTATTGGCGTCAGCTTCTGTTGCCGTTACAAAAATTCTGCCATTTACATTTCCCGATGGCGGTACGCAAAAACCTGTCACCGTAGCTGGCTGATTTGTTGTATATGATGCCTGTTCACATCCAATAAAGAGCGTCATATTGTATGTAAACATGTTTGGGTGGTGGTAGATGACGGCAAGCGACCAGTTGGCAGCGTTGTGTGTGTCATCGCCTTTGTTGACTGTTCCTGCTATAGCTCCTACTGTGTAGGTGCCATCGAGTGCCTCCTGGACGATGCTCGTGACATCGGCACTTCGCACATAATTTCCGCAGGGACACGTGCATGGGGTTGGTGTTGGCCCGGGACATTCATAGGATGGCGTGATTGCATTTTGAGCAGTGTGTGGATCAGCACTAATTTGAAATGTTTCTCCAAGCGGCGTTGTAAAGGTAACAGGGCCATCAGGTTGCTTACCTGTAATTTCACTATAAAACGAATAGCTACCTGACCAGATAAGCTCTGCATATAGTACTTGAGCGCCGGCTGGTAGGTCAAGTACGCCGCTAGAGCTATTGAGGGTGTAGTTTAGGGTGGTTCCGGCGTGGGAGCCATCATTGGGGTATGTTCCAACAGGTGGCGGTAGGGGCTGTTTTGTGGTGATAAAAACACCGATTGAATCATCGGTGCCCGGAGTGTTTTTACCTGCAGCTTTTGTGAGGCCTAAGGTATTTCCCGTATAGGAAATACCCCCGTTATCTGTAGTGCTATAGCGCAAAATATAGGCGCCATCTAGGTGCAATGAGCACATAATAAATAGTAATAAGAAGGTGTTTTTCATAGGAATCCTTTATGTTATGGTAGCCACTTGCCTAAAGTTGCATCCCAATGACGCATTTTTTGCGAATCAATGCCTTTAAAGATCGCAATTTGGCCATCAAAACTGCCTATTACGTTTGCTGTATTTGTGATGGACTCATCAATAACAACAAGCATTGGCCCTTGGTTGTGATCACTTTTAGGAATTGTTATGGCCCCGAGTAGCACGTCACATCTCTTGCCGGCTCCACGAGCAGCTGCAGTGATGTTAATAAAGGGAAATCGAGGTGAAATTGGTATGACAATGCTATCTATACCATCTGTATTATGGCTTATACTTTCTGCCACAAAGTGCCCAAGAAGACCAGCTCGAGATGATTCATAGATTTCATAACCTTCTCCATCAAAGATGCTGTGTACAGTTAACGAGATGCTATCAGGCATTGGAACTGTGCGCATGATATCCCGCAAGTCTAACTGAACAAAAGTATGTTCGGTGATAGCGGTTGTTTCTGCGATACCAAGTGTGTTGTTTGCTGTTGCTTTGAGTGTAAGGGGAGTTGGTGGATTGTCGGTAAGGTTCCAAGCAGAAGCGGTGATAGGTCCAAAGGTTGAAGTTGCAGGATTAAATGCATGCATGCTTCCAACAAAAAATGCCTGCTGACATGGGCAGCAGCCTGTAGGTCCTGTCGGGCCGGTCACGCCGCTTAAGCCTTGCGGACCTGTTGCTCCCGTATCACCAATTGCTCCTATGCTTCCAGTTGGCCCTGTCGAACCGCGTGTGCCGCTTGGGCCTTGCGGTCCTGTTGGTCCGGTATGACCTGTATATCCAGTTGCTCCGGTGCTTCCTGTGGGTCCTGCTGAACCAGGTGTGCCTGTTGGGCCTGTTGCTCCGGTATTTCCATCAAAGCCTTGCGGCCCTGTTGGCCCGGTATGACCCGTATCTCCGGTTACTCCTATGCTTCCAGTAGGTCCTGTCGAACCGCATGCGCCTGTTTCGCCGCAAGGACCTGTTGGCCCGATGGTTCCATCAAAGCCTCGTTCTCCAATGGCCCCTGTGGGGCCACAAGGGCCCATTGGACCTGTGTGACCTGCATCACCCTTTGGTCCTCCAATGCCATCAGTGCCGCGAGGTCCTGTTGGTCCTATAGATCCTCTTGGGCCTTCAGCGCCCCGTGGTCCGGTTGGCCCTGTGGGGCCACTTTCATGTTTAGTATTACTGCCGGTTGGGCAGTTTGGGCATTCTTGGTTATTGCCTTTTATGTAGATAATGGGCCTTGAGATGTCTGCAGAAAGTGAAGATGCCATGGCAAGGCAAAAAATTATAAATTTGTAATTCATAAAATGTTACTCGCTTATGTGTATTGTTTAAGGGGTTTAATAATTTTAGTAATTTCGACATGGCTGGGGGACTATTATGAATTTACGGGAAAAATACAATAGGGATGTTGTTTTTGAGAAAAGGTGTAAGCTGTTGACACAAATCCAACATTTTCTTACATAAATAGGAAATGCTCGAGCTTCACTATGTGGTTTAGATTTCTTGTTTTGTTTATGGCAATTTCTCTGCAGCTTGCTGCAGTTGATTCAAAAATTGCAGTTCAGATCCCTAGGTCTATGCCAAATGATACTATCCAGGGACAAATCGATATCCAGCACCCTGCGTGGCAACAGATTGATGATTCAAGCTTTTCTGTAGATGGACAACGTTTAGTGGTAGCTAAGGTTAAAGATAGTGTCGTAGGAGAATTAGTGCTTTCAACCTATACCTTTAGCCTGCCTGCAAAGCAACAAGGGCTTTATCTCTTTCCTACAATACAGGTAAAGGTTGGAGATAGTGTTATAAATTCTCCCCCTGTTTCATACGAAGTGGCAGGAGCTCAAATTTCTGGGCAGTTGCAGCTTGATGCGCGCATTGCTGAAAAGGGTCCTTTTTATCCAGGCCAGAAGATTACCTTTCAGTACCTCATTACCTTTCAGACACCTATACAGCTTACAAAAGAGACGCTGCCGCTACTAGAATTTTCCGGGTTTAGAACTGTTGGAGCGCCAAAGATAGAAGATTATCCTCAAGGTGCAAGCACTGTGCAGTTGATTTCTCAGACTGCTGTTGCCTTGGAGCCTGGCACCTACAATTCAGGTATATCTTCGATAGAGGGATATATGTATGGGCAAGACCCGTATGGAAATAAGGTCGTCTCTAAAAATCTCATGCGCGCTGAAGCTCCGACTGTTCAGGTTGTTGTTGCCCCTTTTCCAAAGCAGGGTATGCCTGTGTCATTTAACGGCGCGATTGGCGATTTTTACTGGAACGTCAAACCGATAAGTCCTACAAATATTGCCGTCGGTGAAAAAATAGTCCTACAGGTGTCTGTAACGGGTAGTGGCGATTATGATACAGTTCAGTTTCCTGACCTTAGTGTGCAAAAGGGTTTTAAAGATGTCTTTCGCCTAAGTGATCTATCGCCAGTTGGAGAGATGAAAAGTGGGCAAAAGCGTTTTACAGTGAACATGCGCCCACTAGTTGGTGGGCTGAAGATGATTCCATCGATTGAATTTTCTTCTTTTGATCCCATCACAAAAACCTATATCACAAGAAAGAGCGATCCTATCGTCATTAGCGTACGGCCTGGTAAATCAGGAGATGTTAAAGAGCCAAATCTCGAAGGCATGCCGCCTCCAGTGTGGCCTATAGAGGTGCAGGGAAATATCAGCCTTGAGCCACAGCAAAGAGAGACAAAGCATCTACAAAACGTCCTACTTTTATATGCCGGCTTCTTTTTGCTTGCTGCACTTGCTGCTCAAGCTATGTGTAAAAAGCTGTGGCTAGAAAGTCAAAAAAAGGGAAAGTCAAGCCGAGACATTATCATGGAGGCTATTAAAGAAAAGCAAAATCCAGATATGTGCTGCCAGCTGCTTCGCAAGGCTCTATTGCTAAGGCTGTATGAAAAGGGCATGACTTCTACACTTGCAGAGCTTCCAGAAGAGCTAGGTACCGATGGACTGCAGGGAGAAATTCGCAGCTTACTGATCTCGATAGAGCAAAAACGCTTTATGGGTTTAGAATCCCAGCTAGAAATAAAAGAAATCATTAACGAAGCATCGCAGCTTTATTACCGGATGAAATAATGTTAAGAAAATTTGCACTACTTTTTTTACTTATACCACTCCTCATACAGGCTGATGATCAGGCTTTTTTAAAGTATAGACAAGGTGAGCAAGCTTCTAATACTGATGAGCGAAAGCGGGCCTTTAATGAGGCCTTGACCTATTATTTGCAGATGCAAACAGACAACCCGTCTGCCACATTGCTTTACAATATTGCCAATACTTATTACCAGCTTAATGAGTATGGCTATGCTATTTTGTACTACAATAAGGCGCTAAAAGAAGCTCCTCGTTTTTCTGAAGCAAGAACTAACCTCAATATAGCTTTGCAAAAAGCAAATATCCAAGATGGCGAGCCAAATATTTTGCAAAGCTACTTACTCTTTTTTCACTATAAAATGTCACATAACGAAAAAGAAATAACGGTGCTTTTTCTCTTTTTTATTGCCTTTACGCTTTTGTCAGTGTATCTCTGGGTTCCACAGCTTGTGTTTAAAAAAGTAGCGCTTATCTTACTTTGGGTCTCTTTAGTCTTTGTGGCAAGCATTGTGTGGGTGGACTATTTTACTCCTCCACAGGCTATCGTAGTTAAGCCTGTTGCTTTAAGAAGAGATGCCGGTGATCAATATGCCGCGCTAGTTGGTACTCCGGCCCTTTCTGGAACGCGTGTGAGCGTTATCGAAGTGCTGCAGAATGGCAACTGGCTAAAGGTGAGAACGGCATCTGGCGACGTGGGATATGTGTCTAAAGAGTATGTAAGAATCATTTAGGAGAAATTATGCTAAAACTAGCAATGAATATATTGTTTATCGTAGCGGCCCTATTTTTATCTGCAGATAATCAAACGCCTACTCTTACTCCCATTTTTCCTCCGGGTGGCCTTCCCTTTACGGTAGAAGTAGAGCAGGCAAGCTTTAGTTTGCCAAATGGCCTACACTCATTTGTGCAGGCTTTTTATAAAGGTAAATGGCTGATTCTTGCTGGTAGGGTAAATGGTATGCATGGTTTTGGCCCAGATGATAATAATTTTCCGCCGGATAAGCAAAATACCGGCGTATATGTTGTTGACCCTCATAAAAAAAGAACGTGGAGTCGAGATCTACAAGAGCCTGCATCTGGTCTTTCACAAGCTGTTATAGATACACTATCTGTTACAAGCCCACAGTATTATCAAAAAGATAAGACGCTTTATATTACTGGCGGCTACGGCGTGGATAGTGCTACAGGGCAGTTTTCAACTAAAGATACACTTACTGCTATCGATATTCCCGGTATGATTCGTTGGGTGCTTGAGAAGACTGATCATCCAGCATCAAAGTACATTCGTCAGATACATGACAGTGCCTTTCAGGTGACAGGCGGCGAGATGGCACAAATTGGTGATGAGCCTACGCTCTTAATTTTTGGGCAAAACTTTGTAGGCTTTTATGAATCTGGTTCAAATGGCGTCTATACGCAGCAAGTGAGGCGCTTTAGAATACATGATGATGGCAAACACTTGAGTGCAACTATAGAAGATGCTATTCCTGAAGTTCCTGATCCAAACTATCGCCGACGAGACCTAAACGTCCTTCCTATGATGGAGCATTATAAGGGTAGGACTCGCCCTTTGCTTATGGCCTATTCCGGAGTGTTTACACTTACCACCGGTATTTGGACTGTACCTGTCACTATTATGCCGGATGGTTCAAATAGTATGGAGTCGATTGATGATCCTTTTGCGTTCAAACAAGGCATGAATAACTACGTTTCTGCAACGCTAGGATTATATTCAGAGTGTGAAAAGGAGATGTACACGCTGCTCTTTGGCGGCATAAGTTACGGCTATTTTGACGATGGCCAATTTGAAACCGATGCTGAAGTTCCATTTATAAACCAGATAACAACCATTAAGCGAGATAGAAATAAGCGCCAGTCGCAATACCTTATGGACGCTACATTTCCTACGATTGTAAGCACAGGGTCAAACCCTGGCAATACACTGCTTTTTGGTGCAGGAGCGGGTTTTTTTCCTAAATCTAAAGCTCCTTTATACCCAAATTATGTCGTTAAATTTGATCAATTAAAGAAGAAAAAAACGCATATAGGATATATCGTGGGAGGTATTATGAGTACTTTGCCAAATACTAATGATCAAAGTGATTCTGCTGCTTCTCCATATATCTTTAAAGTGTATGTAACGCGGAAATAATTTGATTGATAATTTTAAAGTTGGCAAAATTGTTGTTTTAGAATGGTCATGTGATGGAAATTTCGCCAAAAGCCCTTTATAACTCATTACGAATGAGTTTTTTACAAAATCCTACCTTCTCTGTAGAACCTTGGAAGGTTGAGGATTATCGTGCCCTCTCACTTGAAGAGCTATTTAGTCGCCTTCAATCGTATGAGATTGCGCTAGATCGCCATAGCTTTGTAGCCTATGCAGATGAGTATGATAGCCCAGAAGAGCTTTTTGACCATCTTGCTGATGATAAAGAGAACCAGGATAAGTTATACCTAGTTGTATTTGAGCTTTGGCGCCGTCTTGCCAATGACAAGCAGAGCATCTCTATCATATGCGATGAGCTTGATCATCAAATATTTTTATATGACCAGGGCGAGCTGGCAAGTGATGAGACTCTAGAAGATGCACTTTTAAGTTTTCATGCAGCACTTGAAGAAAATGTGGATCAAGGCCTTTCTCGCGATGAGGTCTATGAAGCCGTTTCTGAATACCTTGCTAACGATGTGCAGTCTTTTCTTATCGACTATTTTAGCGACCTCATTGCGCATCATGAATATGCCTATGCTGAAGAACTTTTAGAGCAGTTTTATCCTTTTATGCCGGAAAAAAAGTGGTTTGATCTTATCCATGCCCGCATTATTGGGGTAAATGACATCAGAAAGGGCCATGAGCTACTTGCTAAAATCTTCCGCCATGAGTCTCAGTCGCCTGATCTAGAGTTTAATTTTGATATTCTCTCATACCTTGTGAGTCTGCCGGACTTTGAACTCTTTCGTCACGTTGCTATTCGCAGCCTTGCCCTTGTGCAAGAGGAAGAGGAGTTTCAGGAGCTATTGCACATCTCAAGTGACATCATGCATTCCCTTGATCTTCACGATCAAGCTGAAGCGCTAGAACAATTGCGAGAAAAACGCCAGAGTCACACAACTTGTTTCTCTAAGTCGGATCCCGACCTTGCCCTTTTCGACAAGATGCTACGACCTGCTTAGGCGATTTGTAGGAGTTTGAAGCCCAGCCAGTCGCAGGCGACGAGGTGGTAGTGAATGCCGTTTCGTGTGCCAAACATGGTGTGATGGGGTCGCACGTTGTGTAAGTGGCCAAAGACACAGTGGGTGACGCCTGCTTTTTCAAACATGTTAGATACTGTTGAGGGCTGCAGGTCAGCACTTATGGGGGGATAGTGCACCATGGCAATTTTGAGGCGAGCCTGTTTATTCATGGCATTAAGGGCGGTCTCTAGGCGCATTACTTCGCGGCGAAAGACGTGCTCCATATCTTCTTGATCTTTGTCAGTAGTACTTTCTTTTATGGGCTTTTTCATCTCGATGTAGGGGCCAAAGTCATATTCCGGACTATCCCAAAGGCGCGTGCCGCATACTGCTACATCGTTCCATAAAAAGGCATCTGACCAGATGAGGTGAATAGAATCCGGTAGTACTTTTCTCACCTTTGTAGGGGCGGCGCACCAGTAGTCGTGATTGCCGCGGATAAAAAGTTTGGTTCCTGGACGCTCGGCAATCCAGTTAAGATCAGCTGCTGCTTCATCAAGGCGCATTGCCCATGATATATCGCCGGGAATCAGCACAAGGTCATCTTTTGACACATGCGCATCCCAGTGGGCTTTTATCTTTTCATGATGGTTAAGCCATTCTGGCCCAAAGACATGCATTTCCTTGCCCACAATGCCAAACGATAAGTGTAAATCTGCGATTGCCCAAATAGCCATAATGATCTTGTCCTAAGATACCTTCGTGCCCGGATAATGGTAGGTAGCGTACATAATATCAGAGAATAAATCCAGGAGCAATAGTTGCGCCGCGTTGAACAACGATGATGCCATCGCGGATGTAGATGCCTTGGCCATCATATTCGCGAAGGTTGTTTTTGTTGATGAGCTTGGCGCCTTTTCCGATGTAGACGTTTTTATCGATGATTGCGCGCCTTATGTGGCAGTCTTCTTCGATAATGAGGCTATCGGGTAGGCCATGAGCTTCTTGGTGAGGAAGGTCGTAAAAGTCATTACCCATGATGTAGGAGCTATCTATGAGGGTTCCCTTTTTTACGATGCTTCTTTGGCCAAGAATGCTGTTTGTAATGCTTTCAGCTTCTATGATTGATCCTTCGCAGATGATAGAGTCGTTAATGGCTGTATTAAAGATGCGAGCGCCCGGCAGGCAAGAATGCGATGTTGCAATAGGATAGGATTCATCATAGAGGTTGAAGGGCGGATTTTTTTGGGTAAGGGCGATATTTGCTTCATAAAATGATTCTATTGTGCCGATATCTTCCCAGTAATCGTCGTGAACAAAGGCTCCGATGCTACCGGCTTTCACCTTTGTAGGAATCAGGTGCTTGCCAAAGTCATCGCGCATATCTTCTATCAGTAGTTTTAGCAGGCATGAGCGCTTAAAGAGGTAGATGCCCATTGAGCCTAAAAAGTTGCGATCGCTGCCTGTTGGTAGCCCCATCTTTTCTAGCGCTGAATCCATTGTCATAAAGCGATCAAGAGTGTCGTCATCCTGTGGCTTTTCAAAAAAGTCTATTATAGATTGGTCTTCGTTGACTTTCATAATGCCCATGCGCCTTGCATCTTTTCTGTTTACAGGCAAGGTGGCAACTAAAACGTCAACATCTTTATCCTGAGCAGTTTCAACCATTTTTTGAAAGTCCATATGGTAGAGCTGATCACCTGAAAGAATAAGAAAATAATCTGCCGGAGTTTCGATAAGATACTCTAGATTTTGCCGGATGGCGTCTGCAGTGCCCTTATACCAGCCGCCTTTTTCAGGTTTTTGCTCGGCGCCTAGAATTTCAATAAATCCTTGGCCATGAGACCTATTGCGATAGGACTGAAAGATATGCTGGTGAAGTGATGCTGCCAAAAACTGGGTAACAATATAATTTTTATTAATATTAGCGTTTAAGGCATTAGAAAGTGGCACGTCTACTAAGCGAAAGCGTCCGCCAAATAAAATTGCAGGCTTACAGTTGCGAGTTGTGAGGGGATAAAGCCTAGTACCCTGGCCGCCACCTAAAATAACGCACGCTACTCGCGACATATCAACGCGATGTTTCTTTGTTTTCTTTGGCTTTTCTGATGCTGTTTTTTGCATCGAGTTTGTTAGTATAGACATGATCTATTATTTCTTTATTGCTCTTTTCCCCCTCTATTAAGATTTCTCATCTTTTTGTCAATTTTAAAATGTAAAAATTACGAATTTTCGAGGAGATTGCGAGACAGAAAATCTTTTTTTTGGTATTATCGGTCTCCTATGAATACGAATAGAACACTTCTTCTTATTGCCTTTATTTGTATTGGGCACTTTTCTGTAGACTTTATGCTTGGCATTTGGCCAGTGTTTAAGACTATGGCAGGGCTCGACCTTGCCATTGCAGGGCTTGTGGCAGGCTCCTGTGTTGTCATTGGAGAAGGGCTTCAGGGGTATGTGGGAGGGCTCTGTGATAGAGGGTTTCAGCGGGCGCTACTTGTATTTGGGCTAAGTTTTGCCTGTGCTGCATGCTTTTTTAGCTATACCTCAAGCTATCTTTTGTTTTTTCTTTTGTATCTATGTACCTGCTTGGGCTCTGCAGCCTTTCACCCTACAGCTGCAAGCATATTATCGAACCTCAGCACAACAAACCGCTCAAGTGTTATGGGGCTATTTACTGCTTCTGGCATGCTTGGGCTTGGCATTAGTCAGTCACTTTTTTCGTGGATGCACTCTAGTCGAGATGGCGAGACTGCGTACCTAGCGGCTCCATCGCTTGTTTTAGCGCTTGCAACGCTCTTTTTTATAGGTCAAAGAACAGGCTCTAATGCTAATTCGGAGCAAAAAAAGGGTTCATTAACCCTATACATGCGCTTTTTACGGATAAAAGAGCTTCGAGCACTATATGTGAGCATGCTTGGCAACCAAATTGTCCTCTGGTCGCTTGTCTTTTTGCTTCCTGATCTACTTCAAGAGCGGGGGTACGCCCCTTGGGTAGTATTTGGAGGAGGTCACCTTGTTTTGATGATAGGGGCAACGCTTGGGCCGCCTCTATTTGGGTATGTAGCTGATAAGGCCTCTACTCGCCTTGTGATCATAGTAGCTTCTACTCTTACGTTTATAAGCTACTACCTTCTTTTGATTCCTGCAGCATTTTCTGTAGAGCTTCTTTTTGTCCTTTTGTTTATGCTAGGTGCTACGCTTGGGAGTGTGCCTCCACTTATCTGGGCTTTAGGCTCACAGATGGTGCCCCAGCACCGCGGAGTGGTGCTTGCCTTTTTGATGGGCTTTGTGTGGCTATTTTCTGAAAGTTTGGGCCTTGGCGTAAGTGGCTATTTGGCAACGCTTTTTGATGAACATGCAGCTGCTATCTCTTTAAGTATTATGGGAGCAGTGCAACTTATTTCTTGTTATGTGAATATGCAACTTCCTAAGCGTGTGTATGAAGTTGTAAACGTGTAAAGGATCTTCTCATGCGACGTTTTGTCTATCTCTACATTCTTTTTTTCTCACTCTCTTTAGATGCTACCGAAGTAAAAGCGCATCTTAAAACCATTGAACCTCAATGGATCACAAAGGTGCAGTCACACTATCCAGAAGGTGGTGTGGAGGAGATCTTTTTTTATGATGGCGATATAGCTGTAAAGGCTATTCAGTACTATCCGGCAGGCGCACTACTTGCAGAAATGGACCTTAAGGATAGAAAAGATGATACAGTGCTTCATGGATCGTGCGTGAGCTATTATCCGGATGGAACCGTGCGCAGCATTGCAAGTTTTGCCGATGGGAAAAAAGATGGCCTCTTTCAGTGGTTTTATACAAACGAAGTACTTTCATGCCAAGAAAGCTACAAAGATGACCTTCAGCATGGCCCCTATAGCATATATGACGAGGAGGGACACCTTCAAGAGACTGGCGTTTATCAAAATGGCCAGCTACATGCTGATAGATATATCTACTACCCATCAGGACAAAAAAAGCAGGCGTTCAACTATGTCCATGGGCTTTTACAGGGAAGGATGACATCGTGGAATGAAAATGGCCAGGTAGTGCAGGTAAAGTTTTACTTCCAGGGCATGCTGCACGACTTTAAAGGAAAAAATGCAGTCACTGAGTACTATCCTGATCAGGCAGTAAAGAAGACTCAAGGGTTTCAGTGGGGGCTTGCACAGGGCTATCTTGTGCACTATCATCCAAATGGCAAAGAAAGCCACAAGGTCCAGTACATTTCAGGAAAAAAAGATGGTGTAGAGTGTTACTGGAATGCAAATGGCCAGCTTATTGGCGAAGCAAGCTACCAAAAAGGAAAACCGCAGGGTAAGCACTACCGAAATAGTGATGATGGCAAACAGCTTTTGTACGTTGCAACTTATGATGCCTCAGGTAAGCTAGCTGCTCCCATTACAGAATACTACCAAGATGGAGTGCAAGCTAAGGAGTACATGCTAGAAAATGGCTCCTACCTTGAATGGTACCCAAATGGCAAGCTAAAGCATGAGCTTCACTATAAAAATTCCCAATTTCACGGCCAGCAAAAGAGCTTTCACCCTTCCGGAGAAGTTGCAGTAAGCGTTGTATATGACGAAGGCAAAAGAACAGGCGAGCAAAATGAGTGGTATGAAGATGGCAAAAAGCGCCTTACCTATATCTTTGGTAATGGTGAAAAAGATGGCCTTTGCTCGCATTGGTACCAAAATGGCAAAAAGAAGTATCAGGCAACGTTTAAGCAGGGGCTTGTTCATGGAAATGAAGAGTGCTGGTTTGAAGATGGCAAGATCATGTCTAGCAAGGCTTATATCGATGGAGATCCTCATGGCAAGCATAGCGAGTGGCATCCAACAGGTACGTGCGTAATCGAGCAAGACTTTATGCGCGGTGTGCCACATGGGTATCACCAAGAGTGGCATCCACAAGGTGGCCTTAAATTTAAGGTGCACTATATCAATGGCCTTAAAGATGGTCTTGAAGAAGAGTACTATCCTAACGGTAAGCCAAAGGTGCGTACGCGCTATCTACAGGGCCAGATCGATGGTGAATATCTTGCTTGGTATGAAGATGGCAAGCTGCATAAGGAATATAGCTATGTCAAAGGAAAGCCGGTGGGTGAAGGCAAGGAATACTATCCAAAACAGCAAGTATCACTTATTGCGCGCTTTAAAGATGGTGTGCTTGATGGCCAGCAGGTTGCTTTTTTCCCAAATGGCACCATGAAGGCACTTTTTGTGTATAAAGATGGCAGGCTATCCGGCAAAAAGTCACTTTGGTCAGAAAAGGGAGAGCTCCTCTATGAAGCTGCCTATAAAGATGGCAATCTTGATGGCTTTTTATTTCAGCACTTTCCTGACGGCTCAGAGCTAAAGCAGTACTTTAAAGATAACCATCCACATGGCCTTTACCAGCTATTTTACCCCTACCACAACGTCTTTGGTAAGGTAAAGGCAAAAGAAGCTACCTATGTGCACGGCAAAATTGATGGTGAGGTATGTGAATATAATGAAGCGGGCACCAAGGTCTTAAGCGTCTTATTTGTAGATGGCAAAAAAGAAGGTCTTACTACGTGCTATTCTGATGAAGGAAGCACGCTCATGACGCTAGAATTTCATGATGGCAAGCAAAATGGCAAGCTTATTCAGTACTTTCCAAGCGGCGCTATCTTTAAGGAGGCATTTTATACGGATGACCTTCAAGAAGGTGAGGAAGTTACCTACTATGATAGCGGCAGAAAAGCAGGCGTCAACCACTACGTGCATGGCAAACTTCACGGTACATCCATGCAGTGGAGCCCGGAAGGTATTTTGGTCTTTGAAGGCGAATACACAAACGGCCTACGTAACGGCAAGTTCAATAAGTACTACACCGACGGCAAGCCAAGGCTTCTTCAGGAATATGACCACGATGTGCTTATTTCCAAAAAGAGCTACGACTTAGCAGGCGTTCCTGAAAAACCAAAGCGGTAGGGGGGGGGTCTCTTAATCTTTTTTTTCTTCTCTCACAGACTGCTTGAAGAATGAGGTCAAGATTAAGATCAAGATCAAGATTAAGAGAGAAGCCTTAAGTTGACGACATTTAGCCTGGGACGACCGGGGTTTTGGTTTTGGGGAGTTTTTTGATGAATGAGGCGTCGACGTTGAGGTGTGCCATAACGATGTCTGGAGGGGTTTTGGCAAGCCACTCGGCTAAAGAGACATCAGCAAAGTGATCGCTTTTAAAAATTTCTAAAAACCGCAATGTTGTCGTGCCTATATTTTCGATGTAGTGCGCCATGGGGAAGGGGACAGAGCCTACATCGCCAGCTTGAAAGTTAAAGGTGCGCGCTGTGCCTTCTGAAGCAAACACTGTCATGCGGGCTTTTCCTGAAAGGTAGTACTGCCATTCATCAGTATTTGTGTGCCAGTGTAGCTCGCGCATGCCGCCTGGTTCTATTTCTACAAGCCCAGCAGCGATTGTCTTTGAGATGGGAAAATTTGATGAGTCGGTAATTCGCACAGTGCCGCTTTTTGTTTTGAGTGGTTTTTGAGCAAGCATGCGGTGGGTAAAAGAGGCAGTCTTTTGCTTGCCATTTTTTGGTGGAATTTTTGCCGGAAAGATATAGAGTTCTTTTTTTGGAATGTTGGTAAAGGTGCTTTCAGGCACGCCAAAGTTTTTGGCAAGAACCTCTTTTGGAGTGTGTGCCAGCCAGTCTGTCAGCAAAAATGTCGAGTCTTCAGAAAAGTCGCCATCATCAAAGACGAGCAAAAATTCGCAGCCATCATCTTCTAGGCCTTGTATGGCGTGTGGTATGCCTGCAGGAAAGTACCATAGATCGCCTTCTTCAACATCATCTTGAAAGGCTTTGCCTTCAGCATCTATTGCGTAGAGCCTTGCCTTTCCCTTTAGCATGTAGGCCCACTCAGCTTCTCTATGCCAGTGCATTTCACGGACGGCGCCCTTTTTTAGACGCATATTTACGCCGGCAATTTGGGGAGAAGATGGAAGTTCGCGTATTGTTGTCTCGCGCGCCCAGCCGCCATCTTCGATGCGCATATGGCTGTCGGCAAAGCTCCAGCGGAGGTTTGCTACAATACCTTTATCTGTTCGTGGGGGGCAGATAACATCTTGGTTTTCTCGTTCGCGAGATGGATTTGTAGGGCCGACAATATCAGCTCCGAGTTTTCCGATAACAGGTTCGTGATTTAGCTTCTTCATATTTGCCCCTTGTTATTTTCGTATTTACATTCTTCTGCGGATTGTGTAAAGGTATTTTTATGACACAACCTGAACCAAATCTCATCAAGGGCTCTCTGTACAGCATAACGGCCTTTTTTTTCTGTGCCCTTGTGGGGCTCTTTTTAAAGGGGGTAAGTCTCTATGGCTCATCTTCATTTTTTTCTACCTTTATGGTTTATGTAGCAGCAACAGCTTTTACAACCCCATACGTGATGGCTCAAGGGCAAGGTGCATTAGCTACAAAGCATTTTTCCTACCACTTTTTTCGTGCAGCCTATGGCATTGTGGCTATGCTGCTTTATGCATATGCTATGATGTATATTCCTGTTATGAACGCCACGCTGCTCTTTAATACAGCGCCTCTATTTATTCCCATCTTAGGCATATTTTTGCTTAAGCAGCCAATTTCACTTAGGGATTGGCTCATCATCTTGGTGGGCTTTATTGGCATTATACTTGTGATACATCCTAGTAGAGCAGTTTTTGACAACCCTGCAGATATATTGGGGCTTTTGTCAGGTGCCTCCTTGGCAGTAGCCTTTATCTATATAAAAAAGCTTAACTCTACAGATCCTGCCTTTAGAATTGTCTATTACTTTTTTTTGCTTTCTACGCTCATGATGCTGCCTTTTGCCCTTTTTTATGCTGAAAAGCCCTCGTGGCAGAGCATGGGCATGGCAGTATTGACGGCGTTATCTCTTATTGGCATGCAGCTTAGCCTTACGATGGCCTATTCATACGCAAAGCCTTCAAAGATTGGCATATTTCAGTACACAACGGTTGTCTTTGTAGGGATTATTGAGTGGCTTATTTGGGGAAAAACCCCCAGCTTACTAGAGTTTGTCGGCTTTTTGCTCATTGCATCAGCTGGCACTACTATAATTGCTAGGGGTCGTTAGAGGTTATTTCTTACCTATTGCGTCTTTTATATAGGTAACAACTGTTGTAAGGATTGCTCCGCCACCTGCTCCAACGCCAAGGTTTGCAAAAAGTGACGTCCAGTCTACTGCCGCCATAGCATTTGCAACATCTGCTGATGAGCCTGTTGAGATAGCGCTGATTATACCCATAGCCTGTACAATATAGCTGCCAAGAGCTCCGCCAACAGCACCAGAAATTGTGTTGCCTACAGGGCCTAAGTTTTTTTCCTGTGTTGCAGGGCCAGCGACGTTGCCACCAACTGCACCACCAATTAAAGAAGTGATTATAGTTAAAATATCCACAAGTTGCCTCCAAATGAGTTTTTGCTAGATATAAAAATACCTCATTTATAGTGCAACAAAATTTTAGTTGGCAACTAGTGGTATGGTTACTACTTCAGTTGTGTCATTAGTGTTGTTATAGTGCAAAATGTAAAGGACGTCTTTACCGAGCACCATGGAGCCTGTTTTTTCTATTTCCCATACGCTCGTGTGAGTGGTTCGCGAGATAGCATAGGTTTTTGTGTTGCTTTGCACAAAGACAAGGTCGTTATGCGTAAGTACTGGCTCAAAGAGTACGCTGTTTGGATCGTCTAGTGTCCATTGCCAGTTTACTTGGCCGGTTGCCGTATCAATGCTATAGAGCACCTGTTCAAAGGCTTTAAGGGCATATAGTTCATTGCCAATAAGCGCTGCGTTAGGTGATATCGGCGCGCTTATCCACTTTACGGATTTTCTAGAAAGGTCAAAGGCATGCAAGCAGTTGCCGGATTCATTTCGATAAAAGCCATAAACAGTGTTTTGAGAAGCATCAAAGATGGGTAGGGCATTTATGTTGCTATTTATAAAGTAGCTACCTTGTGGCAGGTTAATGTGAAATTGGTACTTATCTGTTTCTAAATCATAAAGATCAAGCCCCCGCCACACCATCATTACAAGAGCGGTATTAGCACGTATAGGCGTTTCAACCATGTCGTGAGCGGCGTTTTGCATTTTTGCGACATCGCGGCCAGTTTTTGTGTCAAAACAGTAGATGTCATCGCCGGAAACTATGTAGATTTTATTGTTTGCTATGACTGGATCAGTCCATTCTGCATGTTTTGGCAAGTATCTTGTGTAGTTGTGTTTGCCGTCATTTGCCTGATAGGAAGATAGCGAATTGGGATTGTCTAGCATTGATTTTATGTGCGCAAATACCTGGTTGTTTGCGTAGGCAAGGCCTGCTCCAAACTCTGTCTGAAGAGGTGCTTGCCAGAGAATTTTTCCTGATTCAATAGCGACGATAGAAGAACTTTCAAGGCCTTCTTTATGGATAGTGAGGTAGAGCGTATTGTCGTTTGTAATTGGCGAGTAGTGGATGTGTCCTGCAAGTGTTATCTCTGAAGCTCCTACAGGCGATAAAAGCATGAGCAAAAAAGCAGCTAGTGTTCGCATAACAATCCTCCAATGACTATGCATTTTGTTATGGAGTAAACTGCATTTTTACGTCAATCAGGGACTCTACTTTGTGCGCCAGGCAGGCTGCTGCTTGAGGAGCGTTTCTGCCATGCGGTTTGCAGCTTGTGGATCAAGTCCTTGAGCGTGTATGTAGTAGCCTTTTGTTGCTTCTAATACCTCTTCATAGGTCTTTAAGGTGCCGTCACTATTAGTGCAGCTTGAGCAGTAGGGGATAGAGCTGTCTCCTAGTGCATGGTCATTTGCACTTTGAAAGGGCATTCCGCACGATGTGCAAGATTCACATTTTTTCATAAGTTGTTCCATCTACTAAGTGTGTATAAAATTGAATAAGTTCAGGGCCTTTTGTGGCAAGCAGAGACCCGTTTGGACAAAAAAGATCTTTGTTTGCAAGGTAGTAATGCAGTAGGCCAAGCCAGCAGTTTATCACCATATGAAGCGGCATTTTAGGTGTGATCATAAGTGCCTGTTCAAGGTAGTAGGCAACGCCTGACTGAATGGTAAAGATGGCTGCACGGATATTCTCAGGAAGGTGCGGTCCACAAAGTACAAGCTGCCTGTAAAAGGGCTCCCACTCTGCAAGTACTTTGACGTGGCAGGTGAGTACTGCTTCTAGCGTGCCGCGTTTAATTTCGTGTTCAAGCTTGTGTCCGAGCTGCATGCCAAATTCATCTATCACGGCAAGTACAAGCGCCTCTTTAGTGGGAAAGTGCGCAAATACAAGCCCATGTGATACTTGAGCGGATTTCGCAATATCTAGCGTTTTTGTCGCAAGGAGGCCATGAGTAGAAAATTCATCAAACGCAGTTTTTAAAAGTTTTTGTTTAGTGGCAAGCTTCTGCTGCTGTCTCAGGGAGCTCATTCTATACCTATCACTCATTGAGTGATTACTTTATCAGTTGCTGATATAAAATGCAATAGATAAGAATCTCCAAAGCGGCGCGTATTTTTGAGGGTAAGGCGGCTAAGGCTCATGGTTTCTAGAGTGAAATACTTACTTTCTTCCATAAATAGTGTGGCATTTGGGGCAAGCAGGCTTGACCTATCCAAAAAAGTAAGCACACTTTCAGTAAGCAGAGAATTTTGGCCCTTTTGGCTGTAGGGAGGGTCAAAGTAGCAGAGTGAGTAGGTTTTATTCTGCTTTTCAAGAAGCTTCAAAGCTATAAGGGCATCTTGAGCCATAATGTGAGTTGATGCTTCAAGTCCCAAGTTTTTGATGTTTTGACGAATAGCTGTAAGAGCGTGAGGCTCTTTTTCGATAAAGGTGCAAGATGCGCTGCCGCGGCTAATGGCTTCTATGCCCATGCTGCCACTTCCTGCACAAATATCTAAGAAACAAGCGTCTTCGACCTCGTTTTGGCAGATGTTAAAGACAGCTTGGCGCACCTGAGATGTAGTAGGGCGCGTATGGGTGCCTTTAGGCAGTATGAGTTGTCGATGGCGGAATACACCCGAAATGACTTGAATCATGAGATCCGTAAAGGCTGATTAATTCCTGAGCTTTCGAAGAGCCCTGTTCAGAAAGTTCTGCATATATTTTGAGCCCCTTTCCATGTAGCCCCTGCTTAAAGTAGAGCGTACCTAAGCTAAAGAGCGCTTCAGAGTCTTGGGGGTTTTCTTCTAGTATTGTTTCATATTCAATAATCGCCTGATCGAGCATGCCGAGGGCAAGGTAGCATTCAGCAAGCTTTGTGCAGGCCCATAGGTCATTTGGGGCATACTCTTTAACAATCAAAAGTTCTTCGATAGCAAGTCTTGAAAAGGTTTGAAAGTGCTCCCAAAATACCTGAGCAATTTTTGAAGAGCTGTTCATTGTATCTAAAGGCGCCTGAAAATGCCCTGCAAGTGCGATGTAGGCATTTGCAAGATCAGCGTGAGAGGCTTTTTCTGTAGGGGCAAGCTTTACGGCTTTTACCTTTTCATCAATGGCTGTACGCAAAAAAAGTTCTTTAAAGAGGTGTACATCGCGAAAGTGATATGCTGAGAGCACCCTTTCAAGTGATGGCTTTAAAAAGTCAAGAAATTGGGGAAGAGCAAAATACTGCATCCTGCTTTGATCAAGCTGCTTTGCAAAGCTTGTTGCGGCTTCAGCTATATTTGTGGCTACATTTTTTAGATAGTCATCGCGCAGCTGCATAAGCTCGCGTGGCTTTTGCTCTTGAAAGTAGATCTTGAGTACAAAGTAGAGCACGAGGGCAAAGAAAAAGCAGGCAATAAAGATGCCCATCAAAAATGAGTCAGAAAGAAACGAAAAAAAGACCAAAAATAAGACGAGGGATATACCTGCCAAGCCAAAAAAGAGTGTATGAAAGAAGAGCTCGCGCTTTACAATATCCTGAAAGCAGCTAAATGCGCTAGTAGATAGGCGCTCGATGTTAACTGTAGGTGTAGGAGGAGGAGTGGGTTGTTTTTGCTTCTTGCTTTGTTTTGCTTGAGTCGCTGTCATGGAGATGAGCTCTGTTGTAATGCGGGCTGCTTAACAAGTTCTTCTTGATAGAATAGGTAGAGACCAGAAAATACGATAAAGAACGAAATGTAAAAACTAATTGTAGGTATTTCGTTGTGGAAAAACCAGCCAAAAAGAGCCGAAAAAAGAGGCGTTGTAAGCCCTGCAAAAGCCATAAACGTTGCCGAAAAGCGCTTTAAAAGAAAGCCGTAGAGGTTATAGGCAATGCAGTTAGACACAATAATTAAGAATATGGTGCACTCTAAGAAGGGTAAAATTGGCCCATGGATAGGTGTCGGGTTCCAGTTTTCGGTGAACATCGAGTGTAAAAGAGCAATGGAGCCGCCGATAAGCATAGAAAGGCCATTTGCGCTAAAGGGGGAGTAGCCCTCTTCGTTTACAAGCTGCTTAAGCAAGATCCAGCCATACACTGAGGCACAGGCTGCTCCGATAACGGCAAGTTCTGCCCATGAAAAGATCCATAAATCTCCTGCAAGCTCCTCTTGCGAGGTTTTACTTAGCAAGATGGGGATAAATCCTAAAAAGCCTACCACAAGCCCTGTCCATTTTTTGCGGGTCATTATTTCTGAGAAGATAAAATAGGACAGAAGCGCAGAGAGAAAAGGTGAAAGGCTGTATATAAAACATGTTTTAAAAGAGGTTAAATACTGCAAGCCCCAAAATTCAAAGACATTTGTAAGATAAATATTGAAAATTGCCAGTCCAAAGAGCTTTTTAGCGCTATTTGGCCTAATTTTTATGGATTCTTTCTTAAAAATCGCACAAAACGCCAGCATACAAACGGCCGCAAGCATCATGCGCGCGCCGACCAAAAAGAAGGGAGGAGCATATTCTAGCGCCTGTTTCGAAGCGGTAAACACACTCGCAAATAAAGCATATAGCAGTACAACGTAAAACATATGGTGACAGTATACAGGATTATCTTTTTTTCATAAAGGCTATCTTCAGTCCTCTTAACGAGTAAGTAGATGAAATATTACCTTTTGCGATACCCTAGATGGCGTATTAATAAAGGTAATACTATGCAGAAAACAAGACTTGCCTTGATTGAGGATGAAGAAGACATTGCTGCCCTAATAAAACTGCAAGCAGATATTTCGGGCTATAAGCTAGTAAGTGCTATAGATGGCTTAAATGGCTTTGACCTAATAGAGCGTGAAAAACCGGATCTTATTATCCTCGATATTATGCTGCCCGGGCAAAATGGGCTTGATGTTTGCCGTAGGATAAAAGCGCATAGCTTGCTTAAAGACATACCTATTATCATGATTTCAGCCAAAAGTTCAGAAACAGACGTTGTCTTAGGGCTTGAACTTGGGGCGGATGACTATGTGACAAAGCCTTTTTCTCCACGCGTACTTTTTTCGCGTATCAAAGCGGTGCTAAGGCGCAATATGGAAGAGCAAAAGTCTCCACGGGTAGCTTCTTTTGGTGATTTTCATATCGAATTTGATAGCTACATCGTAAAAAAGAAGGGGGCGCCTATTCAGCTTACGCTCTCAGAGTTTGGCATTCTTCGTCGCCTTGTGCAAAGCTCCGGCAAGGTCCTTACGCGCAATCAGCTTTTAGATGATTTGCATAACGACGATGCCTTTGTGGTGGATCGAAATATAGACGTGCATATCGCAGCCTTAAGAAAAAAACTTGGACCACGTTTTGACTATATCGATACCGTTAGGGGTGTTGGGTATCGTTTTCGTTCTGATGAATGAGCTTCATGGCGCGCTCTAGATCATACGTTGCGCTGATAGTCTTATGCTTGCCAACGACTACCTTGTCTTTTGGGGTCTTAGGTATGTTAGAGACCTGATCTTTTTCAGTAACTAATATGTCAACACTGGTAGAAGACCCTTTAGCTTTACTGTAGTGGAGTGCAAGCTGCACAGCGTCTTGAATGGTTTCCGGGTCAACTTCTTGTCCCCTTTTTTTGCGTATAACTACGTGAGCGCCATTTACTGAGTGGGCATGTAGCCAAAGATCGTGATCATGGGCTACTGTAAAGGTGACAACCTCGTTGCCGTCTGCATTTTTGCCGACAAAAATTTCATGACCTGACTCAGAATGATAGAGGTGATAGGGCTCTTGAGTTTCAAAGAGCTTAAGAGACTTTTGTAGTGCCTGCAGGGAGTCAGCGTCAGATGCTTCTTGAGCCTTTTTTAAAGCTTCTAGCCAGTAATGAACATCTTTATCAAACTGCTTTAAAATGGCGGTGATGGGTGACAAGGCTTTTTCTAGCTTTTTGCTTTTGTCGAAGATATCTTCCACCATCTCTGAAAGCTGCTTTTCAACATGTGCACCATGCTCTCTAAGCTCTTCTTTTGCTTGAGAAATGTCAGCTTTAACAAGCTCTGCAAGGTGTTTGACATGTTCAAACTCTTTTGTGCTTTCATATTCGCTTTTGGCTTGCTTTATTGCCGTTTCAAAAGATGAAAGCTTTTTCTGGATAGCCTGTATGGTCTTTTTCTTATCAAGTTCAAATTGAGTATTCATTTAAGGTCTTCACTTTTTGATAAAAGAATAAATGACTGTTTTGTTGTAGATTCAAGTTGCCTTATGCTTTCAAGTTCCGGTCCAAAATAGGTCCAGGCAAGGCCAAGGGCGATGTCTTGCGTGCCGCGGCGCAGCCTCGTAACGCCGAGGGAAAAACGCTCTTTTTGCACCTTTACTTCAACTTCAAGCGCAAGCATGATGCCAAACGGCCATATGCTATTTTCGGGCTTGGAGATAATGAGCGAGCAGCCTGAGGTGTCATCACGTGAAAAGACAGCTGTCTTTTCTAGCGTGCTTAAGCCGAGTCGCAATTTTTTTAGTAAAAACGAAATAAAGATCTCTCCCGGCATCTCCTGTATTTCGCGTAGCACTTCTGTGTCGTTGTGAACGCTCAATTCATCAGAGAGCCTTTCGGTAAAATGGCGCTGCTTAGCATCCCAGTAGGTGCTATTTTGAAAGTAGCTTTCCTTCGCTTTACTAAATTTAAAGCGCGAGATGGCTACATCTTCTGGCACGCTAAAAAGCTCTGATGTTGAAAACCAGTGAAAGAGTAGTCCCATCGAGATGGTCATAAAAAGAAGAAAGCTCTTCCATTTTACAAGAGGGAGGCGAAAAGATAAAAACCGCTGCTCTTCATCCTGCACTACTTCTTGAGCTAGATTCATCGATTCATGACGAAAGCTCTCTTCAGCAAAAGTAGCATCAGCATCGGCAGAAAGTAGTAGTGGTTTTTTTTCTCGTTCGTACGTCATATAATTGGAATGGTACATGATTAACGCAAAAACTCAAGCAAAAATAAGCCATTTACAGTAAATAAGTTAAAACAAAAAAATCCTTATATATTCTTTGGCTTGCATTATTCGTTTTTTCAGGCTACACTCATTGCATGTCACACGAAATTAAAGCTCTATTAGAAGGCAAGATACCTGTTGCCACACTCACAGAAAAGCTCAAACATTCTGAAGATTTAGAATGTGATCTTAACCACCTGCTTGTAGAAATTGATAGGGTTGAAGGTTCTCAAGATCACCCGCTCTTATCTTGGCTCTACGATTTATTAAAGATGATTCAGCAAGAGTGCGTGCTTCATAATCCAGTTCAAGGCCCTGTTCCAGAAAACATACATGCCTTTGTCTCCTTTGCAAACCTCTTTACAAGCCCCGGTAAGGCAATCGATAAAGATGATAATAAGGCAACAGAGCTTTTAGAGCGCGCTCTTGCAGTTGATCCGCAGTATCCTTTTGCACTCGCTAGCCTTGCAGCTCTTAACCTCGATGGTGGCAAAAATCCCCAAAAGGCCTATAGCCTGTTTTTAGAAGCTGTTCGCATCAATCCGGATTATTCATTTGCCCTTGCACATCTAGGTGAGCTATTACGAACAGGCGCTCCCGGAGTTGGAGTAGACCAGCAAGCTGCCTATCACTATCTTAAACGTGCTGTAGAGGCAGATCCACAAAATACATTTGCCCTTGGGTCACTTGGCGCGCTTTTACGAACAGGGGCTTCTGGCGTGCAGCGAGATATGAAGCTTGCCTATAGATACCTCACAAAGGCATGCGAGCTTGGCCCTTATAATCCATTTGCCTTGTGCACGCTAGCAGAGCTTCTTCTTGTTGGCGGAGATGGCGTTGTGCGCGATAGAAGGCAGTCAATGATGATCCTTGAAAAGGTGCTTGCAACTACGCCGGATTATCCATATGCCCTTGCGACATATGGAGAGCTATTGCGAATTGGCGGCGATGGCGTTATGGCTAATAGAAAGCGCGCGTATGAGCTATTGGATCAAGCTGTCCAGCTTGCTCCAAGTTATGGCTATGCCCTTGCAAGCCTTGGCGAGATACTATGTACAGGAGCGCTTCCTGATATTCCTCCGGATATTTCTCGTGCGTATACTACGTTAGAAACTGCATACAAGTTAAACCCAAATAGCACCTTTGTGCTCAACTGGTTTGCTGAAGTACTTCGTATAGGGTCTAAAGGGGCTGAGTGCGATCTTAAGCGAGCAAAAGATTTGGTAGAACGCTCTTTAGAAATTGATCCCAACCAGCCTTTTGCACTTGCAATTTGCGCCTATGTCCACAAGCACATGGGAGATCAACAAAAAGCTCGCCAGCTTTTTGAAAAGGCCCTAGAGCTAGATCCAAAGCACTATTTTTCACTCGTTGAACTTGCCGAATTATGTGTAAAAACTAATCCAAAGAAGGCTTTTGAGCTCTATCACAACTCACTATCTCTTAACCCCAATCATATCGAAGCAATACGATTTGTTGTATCGGTTCTTAAAGATGGAATAGATGGTGTTCCTGCCAACTTGCAGCGCGCCAACATGCTTACCTCTCACGGCCTTCTTTTGCAGCCAGAAAACCAAGCCTTACTTAACCTCCAACGTGAAATCCTCGAAAAAATCCTCGACCGCCACATCAAACCCTCATTATTTTCCTCAATCAAAAAGCGCCTTAAGATAAATAGTTAAACTAAACGGCATTTTTGTCAAAAACGGTTGTTTCTCGAGATATTCATGTTCTTAGTTGTTGGGGGCTGGTTGGTGCAAGAGTGCGTGGGCTCTTTGCATGATGCGAAAGCCGTAATGGAAGGATAGGACATCCAGTAATAAAGTGGAGATAGGATCTTCGGGTTTTAGTAGGTGTAGGGTGGCAATTTCCATCGTTCGAAGGGCAACCTCTTTTGTAAGAACTCGCTTCAGTTCAGGTGTACTTTGATCGTTATGTTGATGTTGAAATGCGGTAATGCCTAAGTCTACCCCAAAAAAGAAGACTTCAAAGTTTGTCGTAAAGTTTGCACCAGCTTGAACACCTTTCCAAAAGAGGGAATAGTTATGTTCAATGCATGCGGCGATTGTTTGAGAAAGTAAAAATACGCTAATGTTAGATTTTACTGCCTTTTCAATGGGTCCCATTCTGGGAAATGTAGAGGTCAAGAGCCTCTCGCACCCAATTTTTGTGAGAATTGCAACGCCTGCTGTTCCAAGGACGCCGCTTGCAACTCCGGTTAAAAGTGACCAGCTCATCAATGCACCAAAAGATCGGCAACTTGTTTGGCAAAGGGTGCGCCGCCGCCTACTTGATAGCCGAGCTCGCCAATTTTATTGCCATTTGGGTCTAGGAGGATGACAGCCGGAAGGCCGCGGTTCATTCCTACATCAAGTGATTTAATATGAAATTTTTCGTAGAGCCTGTGATTTTGCTTTTTGAGTTCTTCATCTTGAAGTCTCTTGCGTGGATAGTCAAGCTTAACAAAGATCAGATTCTTGTCTATCTGCTCTAGAAACTGTGGATCAGAGAGTATCTCGATTTGCATTTTTTTGCTCCATGGGCACCAGTCAGAGCCGGTAAAGCAAAGAAAGAGCGTTCTGTTTTCTTTCTTTGCCTGCTCAAGAGCTGCAGGATAGTCTGTGGTCCAGTTGATGGTATCTGCGTGGGCGTACTGTACTGCAAGAGCCAAAATAAGGGCAAAAAATTTCATCGGAAGCTCAACTCCATATAGGTGCTAGTTATCGTAAAGCTATTGCCCAGATCTATGCAAGCAAACTTGCAAATTGATCCGGAAATACGTATAGTGGCGCCTAAAAAATACGAGAGAACTACCATGATTTCAGATACAATTAGTGCTGATCTTACGCGTGCTTTTACTATGGCAGTTGAAACGATTGAAGATAAAAACCTTAAAGAAAGCCGACAACGTATAACAGCTGTAACACTTCTTGATCGACAATCAGGTCTTTGCGCTTTGAGTGAACAAGATGTACCTAAATCAGGCTGGAGAGTTATTACACAAGAAGATCTTGCTCAGCTTTTGCAAGGCGAAGAAAATGCCGCTTACCAAACTGTAATTAAACGCGTGGCAACTGCCATGGCAACATGTCCCCGTCTTCGAGCTTTAGATTGTCCGTTAACAAATAGCGCTCTTGCCCCTTTTGTTGAAAGATTCTGGAAGATGGGCCACAATAATGCTAAGTTGGATGGTGCTCGCGTTGTATTAGTGCTCGCAGCGCAAAACCACCCGGAGCTTGAACTGCCAGAAGAGATAGTGACTTTTTATGTTGAAGATAGGCCCGCACATTACCGTCAAAACGTACGCATTGTTACCGACTTTATTAACGATGTCCACAACGCCTTAGTAGCGCTCGGGACAAAACGCAAAGTATTAGAGCCTATTCCTATGGACAAGGTGGGAGGTCTTTCTGATACAGACCTTTTGCTAAAACTTTTTTTCTTTAATGTTAACGAGGATCTACAAGTTCGCAACTATAATCGTGCACTTCATGCGCTAAAAAGGCACGAAAATAAAGAAATTACGCATCTGCCTGAGCCGATTCGTAAAGAGCTTGCAAAGAGAGTGACTCGTCCAGGCTTTGTTGAGGAGGCAAAAGAGACTCTTGCCCCCCTTCCTCATGGCCACTATTTCTTAGAAGTAGTGCAGGATATTGCCGCTGCTCAAAATCTAAGCAAGCTTGATATTGGGTAGCATTAGAGCTTTATATACGTTGATTAGCAGCTCATGTGCGTGGTCATTTTGACTGTCTGGAGAGCTATTAAATGCACAAGCGATAATAATATTGCTCGAAGGGACGTACATGTAGAGGGCTCGAAAGCCCATTGTTTGTCCTTCATAAAACCAAAAAGACTCTTTTGGATCATCAGATGAATATTTGGATGCAACTCCTAGGCCAAAGCCGCTCGGATCATCCTCGCTTAGCGAAGAAATTGGCTTGCCGGTCTTTGTAGAGTGTAGCGCTCGGAGCTTTTTCCTTTGCGCTTCATCGAGAAGGTCGCCTGTAAATAGGGCCTGGACCCATTTTACTACATCTTCAGTTGTCGATACAAGTGCTCCAGCGGCTCCAGCCCAGCTCAGGTTCATTTTTTTTACATCAACTCCAACAAGTGGGGGATTGTCATAGATATTGTATTGATATCCATGTGCCATGCGGTCAAACTGCTCTCGCTGGAGTGTGGGCACAGGATAGAAGGTGTTTTTTAGCTCGCATGGCTTAAGTAGGCGATTTTCTAGTTCCTGCCGGAAGGTATGTCCGGTTGTCTTTTCAACGATCATATCAGCTAGTGCATAGCCGGTGTTTGAATAAAAATACCCACTTCGTAACGGGGGTGTGAAGGTGGTTTTGGGGTAGACATAGGCTATTAATGATTCATTAGAATAGACCTTTTCAGGTGTTTCGTAAGCAGCTACATTAAAAAATGGCGTATCAGAATAGTTTGGTAGGCAGCTTGTCATGTTTAGGAGGCTATCAAGAGTGTACTTTGCCCATTTTGGATACTGTGGTAAGTAGCTATCTAGCGTCTGTTGTAGATCAAGCATGCGCTCTTTTTCTAGTTGCAGCATAACTACAGCAGTAAATGATTTTGTTATGCTGCCAATTTGAAAGAGTGTCTTTTCGCTAACGGCAGGGCTTGTAGCCTCGTGAGATACCTTGCCTGCATAGTAGTTGTGAATGCCATCACCCGGTTTAAAAACAGAAAGCGATGCCCCAGAAAAATACTCTAGTTCGCGATATTTTGTTACATGATCGTTCAAAAGCGTCTGCATTTGATTATCAAATGCAGAGGTAAATAGACATGTGGCGGCAAGAATAGCTATCATAATTACTCTATAGATCGCTGCTGTTTAGCCAAACGGGGAGCACTGGATCCATCTGGACAAGTCGATTGAATTCATCATTTGTCGGGTGTTCCATTTCAAAGAGGCTAATAAGCGTTTGGTTGTCAGAGGCTTTTGCAAGGCTATACGGGCTTTCGCCTTTTGTATTTTGTGCATGCTTGTTTCCACCTAGTTGCATAATGGCCATGCATTCAAAAATCCCTACTGGATTGCCCGCTAAGAAGCTACTTACTGCGCCATGAAGAATAGTGCGGCCGGTTGATGGAAAGGCAAAATGTACAACTTGCTCATGAATTGTATAAAAGGCAAAGACCTTTTTGTATAAATCCTCCCGATTGTGGGTGATTGAGTCTACAAATGTTGGGGCAGCGTCATAAAACCTGGTCCAGCATTCCGGAGTTTCCAAAAATTCGAGTAAACTTTCTCTTTTATGGGCTTTAGCAAGTTCTAAAAGTGTCGCTTTACATGGGTTTTTGTGGCTCATAAGTTCTGCAACGAGTTTATCGTCTATTTGCTCAGCAAGAAGTGAGGGAGTAATTCCTTCTGCATTTACAAATTCTTTATCATGGCCGGCTTCGAGTAAACAGGTAAGCAGCACGGTAAACACCGAAGATGTAGGTGCCTCTTTTAAATACTTAAGCACAATATGCATTGGGGAGCTTAGGGTTTCTTCATGGATGTCCGGCAAGAATGAAATCAGTGAGGCTGTGACTTCGTAAGAAACGTTGAACTTGTTCCAGATTTTTCTTGTAAAAACCTGTAAGTCTGGGTCTTTGGGATCTTCATTAACAGCCGGATTGTTGTTGTCGTTGTCAACACGTAGTGGCCTAACGCGTCTTTGTCTTGGCGGTGAAGCCTCATCTAGATTTAGCCCCTGAAGCTCTAGGAGGATAGTATCTTCACGGGCAGCTACAGATACAGTCCTACCGTTAATTACAAGAGAGCCAACTTCTTCTTCGCGGGCTGCTTGAGGCATTTGTGATGAATGTGGAGGTGCTGTTGGTTCCATGCGGTTCTCCTTGGGTGATGGAGCGGATAGTATAGACTCGGTATCTTCAAAAAGCGAGAGGTATTGTCATACATCACCACTTACTGCGTCATACTCCGCCGACCCGCGTAGAGATGTCACCCGACGTCCGCCGAGCCTCCCTGGCCAGCAGCCAGCATCCCAAAGGCGGCATAGAGCCCAGCCTGCAGCAAAGTTTGCTGCAATTGTTCCAAGATCCCACACAAGTGTTTTTACCGGTGTAGAGTCTACAGTTGAAGCGAGAGCGCTGCACATGGCTGTAGCAGTACCATTGGTGCAGAACTCGGCGTATATATCGTTAACTTTCACAGCTGTTAAAAAGCCGGAAATAGAAAAATAGCCATGTACAAAGTTTGACAATACTGTCGCTGAAAATATGATTCCTCGTCCTGTATTGAGTAGCCTATCTGAGCAGCAACCAGTATTTGCTGCAGGTGTTGCACTAACCATATTATGCCCCCTTTATTTATTTTTATTGTTGCATGGCTTAATACTACACGCCAATTAAATCGCGTCAACAAAAAATCTAGCGCGGGTTTGCTGCGAGTACTGATTCGGCGATCGATCGCACGCCATTTGGTAGGGTGTCATCTTGCAAAGCGGTTTTTGCAAGCTCTGTTGCTTTTATGCTGGGGCGCTGTTTAGTTACGAGCTTTACTGCTTGAAATACTTGTAGGCAAGATGTGCTCGAATGCTTTTTGAGGATGTCTAGACGTAGGCCTATCTCAGATAGTGCAAGGCGAAGCTCAGAGCTATAGCGTAAAAGTGCTAAAAGCGCATTGTCCGGAGCGATGGTAAATAGCTCTTTGCGCATAGTTTTTAGATTTTCTTTGAGAGCTTTATAGACAGCTATGTAGATATCAATTTTATGGCCAAATTCTTTGTTTTGGCCGGGAGTTACTTTTCCTTGTATAACCCTCTGAAACTCTCTATTGAGTTTTATAGCAAGACCTCCAATAGCAGCTCCCAAAGCTTGCTGCATGGAGTCACCGTATCGCTCACAAGCACTTAAGGATCTAAAATGGCTGATAAAGCGTGTTGAGCGCGAAAATTGGCTCCAAAAGGTAATAGGCTTTTTGCAGATAGCGGCCTTTCGTGTAAGTTCTTGTGTTTCTTCTTCGTGAACGGTTGACACTACTTGAAGGTTAAGAGCGCTTTCATATCGCGGTGTGCTGTTGCCAAATAGTAAGCGACGATCTCCAATACGCGTTTCTAGTCTTTTATGTAGCTCCTGAACTGATGGGTGATCGTCATGTAGCGTAACGAGTGCAAACTTCATCAATTCTAGCAGCAAAACACCCATTCTTCGGGGAGAGCTATCGGCAAGCTCGAGGGAACTTTCAGTGCAGAGTCTATTGATAATCTGGAATTTTTCATCGCGAGTTTTTGTAGAGTCTGTCATGGCGATTACCGTGTTCACAGCATCTTCAAGAGTAGAATAGAGCTCGTCGCTACTGTCAGATTCAACCGTATTAAGTAGTGTGGCTATACGTTTGCTTGTATGTAGATCTAGATAGATCTGAACAATATGTGGAAGTGATCGAGCAACAGCCGTAGGTTCTTGGCCCTGTAAAACGCCCTTAAATAAGCTTTCAAGAGATTCAGAGGCGGTGTTGATCTGCATTAAAACAGCTCCGCTTTTTTTTGCGAGAAAGCGCGCGTGCAGGAGCTTTGCAGATGAAAGGCTGTTTACACAATCATGAGTATTGCGCCTTAGTCTTTCAATGTGTTCAGTTAGCGGTAATACAGGTTCCATTGCCGCGGCATAATAACTTAATTGAGTATTATTCTCAATAAAGCTTGAAAGAGCTTTCTTTCTTCGTGAACAAATTCGTTCATGATGGTGAAGTGACCGCAGTTTGCTACCTCGATGACAGTTGGTTCTAGGCCCTTTTGACGAAGAGCCTGGGCGTAGACTGTTGCTTCAAGAGAGTACCCTTTAGGCTCATTTTGGCCATAGGCAAGGATGACTGGAACTGGCTCTTTGGGTAGATTGTAAAGTGGGCTTGTTCTTCTTGCATCCTCTAGAGTCAACTGTAAGGCATTCTTTGATTCGATGTTGGTATGCATCATCGATTCCATATCGTAAATTCCGGACACGCAAATTGCCCCGCGTATTACGTTGTGTGGCACCTTGTGATTATTGTGCCAGCCAGGCATGAGCGTTGTTGCTGCAAGGTGGCCTCCTGCAGAATTTCCCGTAACAAAGATGCGCTCAGGATCTCCACCATAACTTGCAATGTTCTTGTACACCCATGCTACAGCTTGGCGCACATGATCGATGATCGTGTCAAGAGAGTGTTTTGGTGCAAGGCCATAGTCAATTGATATCCAAAGTATGTTGTGTTTTGTAACGGGCTCTGCCGGTATTGCTCGTGCACTTTTTGAGCCCATGCACCAGCCTCCGCCATGTATGTCAATCAAAACCGGCAGCTTTTTTGCTCCTTGTGGCAGATAGATATCTAGCTTTTGGAGGGGATCATCGCCATACGCAACATCTTTTATTGGCTTTAGCTTTTGTTCTACTTCTAAAGAACGTTCTTTGTTTTTCATAAGCCACGCTATGCTGTCATTATCCAAGACATCATACGCTTTTGTGACTTCTGCTTCTGTCATTCCTCTATATACTTGCATATATGTTCTCCTTGTACTGATATTCAGTATAGTGAACTATATTCAATATGTCAACAGCAGAATTGCAACTTTACAGTAATTTTTGGAGCAGGCTGGCAAGGTCGAGGGCCTCCCAGGGGAAGGTAGTGCGGCCGAAGTGGCCGCCCCAAGAGGTTTGGCGGTAGATGGGTTTTTGGAGGTTGAAGCGCTTGATGATACCCGAGACTGAAAGGTCTATAAGGGTGGGTATTACTTCTTCAATTGCACTAGAAGGACATTTTGAGGTGCCAAAGGTGTTTATTGTGAGTGCTAGGGGAGTAGGTTTTCCTATTGCATAACATAGCGTCACTTCGCAGCGTTTTGCAAGTTTTGCAGCTACGATGTTTTTTGCAATAAAGCGAGCTACGTATGCGCCTGAGCGGTCAACTTTTGTAGGGTCTTTACCTGAAAAGGCGCCTCCTCCATGAGGACAAGCGCCCCCATAGGTATCTACTATTAGCTTTCTACCCGTAATGCCGGTGTCAGCTTTTGGGCCTGCTAGCACAAAAGGTCCGCCGGGGTTGATGAGAATTTTTGTAGCATTTGTAATCAGCTTTTCGGGAATGTGACGTACTATGTGCTGGTGAATGTCCTGCTGTAGTTCACAAGAGGGTTTATGCTGGCATGAGAGTACGATAAAAGGTATGTGATCATTCTCTACGGCGACTAAGGCTTTGCCATCTGGTCCATACTCTTTTGGTAAGTGGACCATTAGCCTATTGGCAAGCACCCACGATAGTGGCATATACTCTTCTGTCTCATCTGTTGCATAGCCAACCATAACGCCTTGATCTCCGGCGCCAAGCTCTCCAGAGCTCATGATAGCTTTAGCGATGTCAGGTGATTGCTGCACGATATTTGTGATGTAGCTAAAGCCAGTGTAACCAATGTCAGCAAGTACATCTTTGGCTATATTAACGGCATCTACCTTGGCATGACTTGTTATTTCTCCGGCCAAGACTACAGTGTCATGACTTAGCATGCAGCTTATGTCAACGCGCGCTTGAGGATCATGGGCAAGATAGGCATCTAAGATGGCGTCTGAAACTTGATCTGCAACTTTGTCAGGATGGCCTATTGCGCAAGCTTCAGAAGCAATCATGTAAATGATACCTTTGTCACCCGGCTCATGGGAAAGCCCAAAAAGGTCTCACCCACAGACTTAAAACGCTCAGGGTCATCTGAGACAAAGAAGTTTGTGCTGCCGACTCTATCTTTAGATACCGGGCCGCGAAGTTTTATCAGGTTTTCAGCAAAGGTCTTTGCGGGGTTTATAAGCTGGCAATTTGCCCCCATCTCATCTTGTATGATCTCTTCAAGAAGGGGGTAGTGCGTGCAGCCTAAAAGTAGGGTGTCAATGTGCTTGTCTTTTAGAGGCTGTAAGTACTCTGATGCCACAAGGCGCAGGATGTCGGGGTTTGTGAACTTTTCTTCAACAAGTGGCACAAAGAGGGGGCAGCTTAAGGCAGTGATAGTAGCATCAGGCAGACGCTCTTTAAGTTCTTTTTGGTACATGCCAGAAGCGATGGTAGCCCTTGTGCCAATGACGCCAAGGTGCTTATTTTTTGTTGCCTGTATCATCTTTTCAATAGCAGGTTCCACAACGCCTAAAACAGGTATCGAAAAGGTGCTTTGAAGGGTGTTAAGAGCTAAAGAGGTTGCTGTATGGCAGGCTATTGCTATAAGTTCAACGCCTTGGTCAAGTAAGAAGCGGCTATTTTCTATAGAGTAGCGCTCGATAGTCTCTTGGCTTTTACCGCCATAGGGACAGCGCGCTGTGTCGCCAAAATAGACGTAGGACTCATGCGGAAGGTAATGGATAAGTTCTTTTAAGACTGTAAGACCGCCTACACCAGAATCAAACACGCCTATCTTTGTCATTAGGGAATCTCGAGTTTTTGGCCGGGGTAGATGACATCTTTTGAGAGATTATTTGCTTTTTTGATAGCTTCTATCGTTGTATTGTGTTCTTTTGCTATCTTTTCGAGGCTGTCGCCAGCTTTTACTTTGTACTCATTGCCGCTTGTACTTGAAGTTTTTGTCGTTTTTGTTTGCAGCGTGCTAGCAATAAGTCTAAGGGCAGATTCTAGCTCTTTTATCTGTTGGGCTTGCAAAGTGGTGAGCTCTTGCTGTTCGGCAATTTTCTTTTGTAGCTCGCTAAAGCTCGTGGAGGTTTCATTTGCGTGTTTTTTAAACTGCTTGAGGTCTGACACAAGTTTGTCGATATTTTTTTCCATCGCCTTAAGGCGCGTGTCAACTTGTGTGGAGTTTGATTTTTGGGACTCTTTAGCAGCTTTTATAAGCGCTGTTACTTCAGTATGCATAGAATCAAGAATGGATTCTTGATTTGTGATCTTTTGTTTGAGTAGAGCAAGCTCTTGATCGTTGTTGCTTACTGAATGGCTTAAATTTTGCAGCGTACGCTGCATTGACTGAGGTGAAGAGGCAGGCACATCAGCAAATAGTGTGCCTGCATAAAGAAATACTGTAGCGATAAGTAGTCGCATAGCTTAGTTTTTTGTGTATACTTTAAACTGTGCACGACGGTTTAGTTGCCAAATTTCATCGCCATCACCTTCTACGAGGGGTCTTTCCTTGCCGTAGGAAACAGTGAAGATGCGATCATAGCCAACGCCTTCTTTGATCATCATATTGCGTACAGCGTTTGAGCGGTTTGCACCAAGGGCAAAGTTGTAAGCGCTTGGACCGCGGCTATCGCAGTGGCCTTCTACAAAGACGTAGACATTAGGATGGTTGTTAAGCCATTCTGACATCTGCATGATGATGGCCATGTTGTCGTTGCCTTTTACGAGGCTTGAATTGTAGTCAAAGTGGATGTGCTTAAAGATTTCAGCAAGCTCTGGATCTAAACTTGGATCACTAAATGCTTCGATGCCGGGAATTGAGGAGCCGGATTCGCCAGGTGTTTCGCTTGCTTGCTGGATAGTGTCTGGTCCACCTACGCGCATTGACTCTTCTTCAAAGCCTATAAATTCTGAAGGGTTATGTCCTGCAGCTTGAGAGTCAAAATCATCGCGTGAATTTACTTCGCGAGATTCGCCATGATAGCCAAATGCAGTTTTTACACCGCGAGCCACGTGTCTGCCAGCAGACTGTGTGTCATTCCAGACATCATCAGTTGATCTTTGACAACTTGTAGTAAAAGAGATAGCTGCCACTAGCAGCAACATAGGAGCGAAAAGCCTTTTCATACCATCCTCAGAATAGTTGTGATAAAACGAGATGAGTCTAGCATAATCGACATTAAATGTAACAGAAATTCACGATGTGACGACTGGGCAAATGGCCTTCGAAAAGATGAGGGTAAATTGACATAGGCATTAGGCCGACCCCAATGGTGTCAACTTAAGAAATTTTCTCTTAATCTCGATCTTGATCTTAATCTTAATCTTTTTTTTCTTCTCTCACAGACTGCTTGAAGAATGAGGACAAGATCAAGATTAAGAAATGACCTTAAGTTGACACCATTGAGGCCGACCCTAGAAAATACTATAAATAACAGGATCCCGCTTCGCTGGCAGGATCGGGCAGGATCAAAGAGAAGAAGATAATCTAGAAAAGTCTGTTGTAAAAAAAGGGTTACGGACTCTCTTATATTCCAGGTCTTTTTGTCCAAAATTCACGAGTAATCCAACGGGCAACTTTGCAGCAGTGAGGTAGTTGATTGCTTGTGCTTGGTGTTCGGGTAGTAAGCACTTGCAACATTTCAGTTCGACAATTACTGTTCCTTCGACAACGATGTCTGCCTTATACAGCCCTACTTTGTGTTGTCGAAAATAGACTTCATAAGTTTGTTCAATTTGAACAGCCAGGCCTCGTTGCCTTAAAGCTATCAGGAGGGCATTTTTATATACAGATTCTAAAAAACCAGCGCCGAGTTCATTCATTACTTCAAAACAACATTCTAAAATAATCCCGGTAAGTTCGCCGTGAGGCAAATGGTCATAAACGTTCTGATTCAAAATTTTTTCCTATAAGTGACAGACAAAGGTTATAGGACTGTTCTAAAATAAATCAATAAGATGTTGTGCTTGTTTTTTTGATCCTGCCCGATCCTGCCAGCGAAGCGGGATCCTGTTAATTTATACTGAAAAATAAGTTCACGAGCATATCTTGGGCCTGCCAATGGTGCAATCATTGTTTTTTAGAGGGAGTCAGAAGCGGCGTCAAAGATTATCTTGTTAGGTGTTTATCGTGGAGTTAGTTCCCACGCAGGGAAGAGTTTTATTCCTGGGCCTGAAGTAATTTTTACTGCTTCTGGTTGGTTGAGGTTGATTAAGTAGATCTCTGTGCCTTGAGAATCTATGGCGTTGAATAAGATGTGCAGACTGTCTGGTGCCCAGACCGGGTTTTCTTTGCTTGCTTTGCCTTGCGTCAGCTGGCGCTCTTTTTTTGTTTCAAGGTCGTAAATCCAGATTTGTCTTTCGCCTGAATTTTTTGAGCAGTAGGCAATTTTTTTGCCATCTGGTGACCAGCATGGGGCGCTATTTTCTCGACAGCGCATCGATATGAGCTGGGGCTTGATGTCTTTGAGTTTTGTATTTGGGCTTGGGATATTCATGATATACACTTTTGGTGAACCATCTTTATCAGAGACAAAGGCAATCCTTTTGCCGTCAGGAGAAAAGGTTGGGGAGGCGTTGGCAGAGCCTTTTGCTGTAAATATCTGGCGAGGCTTCACTTCTTCGCCTTGAGGGCTTGTGAGGGGCTGTATGAATATGTCTGCTCTTCCTGAAACATCTGATGAAAAGGCAAGCATTGTTCCTGAAGAATTAATGGCAGGAGTAACTTGGTTTGCCTTAAGTGGGCTTACGCGAGAAAGTCTTTTGTCAGCACTTGATGCGCGATATATCTTTGGCTGGCCAATTTTGTATGAGACATAGAGAAATTGCGGGTTATTAGCGTCTTTTGAGGGCAAAAAGAGCGGATTTGCAGCTAAAGAGCCGTCCTGTGTAAGCTGGCGTGCGTTATAGCCATCGTAGTCACTCATAAATACTTCTGAGACCCATTTTGTGCCTTGCTTTGGGTGTTCGATTTTCTTTTTTGTCGTGTACATGATGCGGCATGTTGCAATGCCGGGCTTGCCAAAGAGCAATTTGTGGATAGAATCTGCAACTTGGTGCACCTTTTGGCGGTCGCGGTTTAAGTCGCCTGTCAAAAAGACACGGTCTATGGTGTTTGCGGTCTGGCTGTTTACAGAGATTACCTTTACGATAAGCTCTTTATCTTTCAGTTTGAGCTTTGTAAGATAGAGGATGCCGTCATTTTTTAGTTTTGAAAAGTCAAGCTCAGCGCCAAAGCTGTTTTGATTTTTTAGCGAGGGGAATGTGTTTACTTCTTTAGGAGTAAGCGCACATGTAGAGCCGTTATGGTTTATGTCGAAAAGAAAAACCTGGCGTATTGCCTCCGGATAGCCGGTAGGTAATGTCATGTTCTCTTGCTCTACAGAGCTTACAAAGATAGGCATGAGCTCTATTTCGTTTGATAGCTGAACAAAAATTTCTTCTTCTTCGGCCTGTAGCAATACTGTAGAGAATAGACACAAAAGTGAAAATAGAACGCGCATACCTTTAGCTCCATATGAGAATCTACCAAAAAAATATAGCCTTAGGCGTCATTTTTTTACAGGTTAATAACTAAGTTCGCTGCTTAATGTGAGGCGGAAGGTGTGCTCTTTTTCACCGGAAAAGTTTTGGCCAAAAGGAGGTAGGTGCAGTTTAGGAATAGCCTTTTGGAGGTAGTCACTATTTTTTTTGCTTTTGGATTTGATATTTTTTACGGCAACGACGCTTCCAGAGCGAGCGATAGTAAGCTGGAGTTTAATCTCCCCATACTCCGGTAGCTTAAGTGCAAGCTTTAGGCGGCGTGCAAGTTCATCATAGTAAGTTCTTTCTGCGGGCGTAAAATCGCCTGTATCTTCTGCTTCAATGGCAACAAGTGATTCTGCAGCAAGACTTGATATTGATGATGGGGCTTTTGATGTGCTTTTTGCGACGTTCTTTGCAATAGATGCTTTTTTGCCTTCTATAGAAGAGCTTGAGTCTAATGATGAGAGGGCTTTATCGAGTATTGCCTGTTTTTTGGCCTGTTCTTCTCTTTGCTCCTTTGCTTCTTTTTCGGCTCGTTCTTTTTCTTTTTTGCGCGCCGCTTCTTGTTGCTGCTTTTTTTGGTCCTGTTGTGGTTTTGGCTTGGGGGCTGCTTCTTTCTTTTTAGGTTGGGGTTTGGGAGTTATTTTGGCTTTTACAACTGGTTTTGGAGCGGGTTTTGGTTTAGAAACGGGTTTAGAAGCTGGTTTAGGTTTGGGGGCCGCAATTTTTGGTGCAGGCGGTTCTTCAGCAACGACTGGAGCAGGAGCTGGTGCAGGAGCCGGTGGCTTAGGGGCAGCTTTGACGGCAGGTTTTGGTGCCTCTTTAATGATGTCGATGGGCTTTGGCTCTACTAAGCTTACTGTGTGGACGAGTAGCTTTTTAGGAGGCTTTTTTGCATCGTGCTTTATGGGGCTCAAGGCGATGAGAAACAAGGCAAGGATGTGGCCTGCACTAACAAGAAACGTGATCAGCCAGTTTGACTCTAGCTGCAGATCAAGAGTGGGAATTTTATAGGCTGGCTTTGTAGCTACATCAATGGCTTGCACGACATATTCCTATGATGGCGAAAGGACAACGTCCACTTCTTTAAATTCAGCAGCTTCAAGAGCATTTTTTACCGCCTGGTATGTGCCAAAATGTGCTTCTCTATGATGAAAAAGCTGAGCTCTTGTATCTGGATAGTTTGCCTTTGCACGTCTTAGGAGATTTGTTAGCTCTATAAGTGTTACCGGCTCATGATTGAACAAAACGATATTGTCTTTTTGTACATGTATCTGGATTGGGCTCGCATCTTCAAAGCGCACGGGGATATGCGAAGGAATCTGCCCCCCAGATGCTAGTTCAACGCGGTCCATCTCTAAGAGAGGAGCTATGACAATGAAGGCGATAAGGATAACAAACACGACGTCAACTAAGGGCGTGATGTTGATTGTTGGCTCTTGGGGTATTTCTAAGGCCTTTTGAAAGGATTGCCTTCTTGCCATATCTATTCACCTGCTCTTCGGTAGTGAATCTCTAAAGTCGAGAGCACATCTGTTGCAAAACGGTCCATCTCGGCATCAAAGTCATACACCATGTTCTTGAGGTAGTTGTAGCCAATAAGAGCCGGTATAGCGTCGATGAGCCCAATAACTGTTGTAGAAAGGGCAAGCGACAGGCCGCCCAAGATAATCTGGTTAGAGCCCCCGCCGCCGGTTTGGGCTTTTAGCTCTGTAAATGTTACTAAAATTCCGTAGACCGTACCCAAAAGACCAAGAAAGGGGGCTAGGGTCACAATTGTTGAAAGAATATACAGGTTTTTTTCTAGAAACTTGGTAAGCGCTGCGATCGTGGAAGTTGCGTGGGTTTCTAAAAGGGCAATATCTGCCGTATAGAGCTGGTCTAGTTGTTCTTTTTTCTTATTAGGCTGTTCATTTTTGCGATTTTTATCGAAAATTTCTAACGTTTTATTTTTCAATACGTCATAAATAATGCCAAAAGCGTTAGGGTATTCTGATTTTGAAGCTCGTAGAGGAGCAACAGCTAAGGGCTCTTCCTTGGAGTCAAAGAAGTTTTTGCGAAATTGTGCAGAGTTTTGCTTTACCTGTTTTGTAAGCCATAGTTTGTGTAAAAGCACACTCCAGCTAACGACAGAAAGGGCAATAAGCGCAATGAAAATAATCTTGCCCAGAAGATCAGATTCTGTGTAAGCATCAAAAAAAGGGTTGCCTTCGCAAAGAAAGAAAGCCATCATAGTAAGTACCTTTGTGTAGTTATTATAAAGGTAACGTAAAAGGCATAGATTTGTCAATTTAGAGGAACTAAGAATGATAAAACAGCTCTCTCTTCTGCTGATTTTTGTGACCGTACATCTTTTAGCCATAGAGCCTTATGATCAACTGGCCGAAGGCTTCGTGCATGTTACAAATAATGAAAAAATCCTTTCACCTTTTAGCTCGACAAATGAAGGAATCGTGTCGGTAAAGATGGTGGCAGAAGATCCTGTAGTGGTGCCAGGAAAGGCTTTTTGGGTTTCTTTTATCTTTGATATGGGAAAGGATGTGCATCTATACTGGAAAAATCCGGGTGATGCCGGCCAGGCCCCAAGCGTGCATTGGATGCTACCACCGGGATTTCGCGTGTCGGACCTTTACTGGCCACCTCCAGAGCGACTTGAGATAAGTGAAGCAGTAGTTTATGGCTATTCAAACAAGCTCATGCTACTTGCACAGATTTTTCCGCCTCAGGATCTAGAATTAGGCTCTAAAATAGACATCAAGGCAGATGTAGCCTGGTTTGGCTGCAGCACTGTGTGCGTGCCGGGAGATGCAAAATTTTCTATGCAGCTAGATGTTGCGCGTGAAAAGCTGCAGGCCTCAAAACATATTCTATCACTTTTTCGCGATGCTAAAAAGGCACTTCCGCTAGATGCAAAAGAGACAAAAGCAAAAGCTGATTCTACATCCCTAGAAGTGCGTGTACATCAGAATGTACCCTTTACAAACATAACAAAAGTTAGCCTCTTTGTTGAGCAGCAAGACCTTATCCCCACTACTCACAAGCCAACATGGGAGCTATCTCACGATAAAAGAACGCTAACAGTGCGCATAGAGACAGATAAGCTCCTTTCGCCAGTAGCCATATATCCACTTCGCGGTGTTGTTGTAGTAGATGAAGATACTAAGGTCTCATCGTGGAATATTAAGCTACAAAAGCCAAAACAAGCAGCAAGTACGAGCGAGTTTGAAAAAAAGTACCAAGCTACTACTCAAGGCAAGATGTCAGATGTTGAACAGCACCTAGAAGAGCTTGAAAATAAGGTGTGGTATCGTAAGCTCCTCAACGAATTTTCACTCTTTTTAAAGTCTGAATTTGCAAAAATTCTTCTTTGGGCATTCTTGGGCGGCGTTATCCTTAATGTCATGCCCTGCGTGCTTCCGGTAATCAGCTTAAAGCTTATGCACTTTGTGCAGCTTAAAGACCATAGCCGCATGCTTGTGGCAAAGCACGGTGTTTTCTATTCATTTGGTGTGCTCATTTCATTTTGGGTACTTTCCGGGATGATATATCTGTTACAGTCTTTTGGACATGTTGTGGGCTGGGGCTTTCAGCTTCAAGAACCGGTTTTTGTGACCTTTTTGATAATTGTGCTCTTTATTTTGTCTTTATCGTTATTTGGCGTTTTTGAGTTTGGAATTTCTGTTTCATCAACTACAGGCACGTGGGAGCAGTCGTTTACTAAAAATACCCCATCGCTTACCTCATCATTTTTAAGTGGCGTGCTTGCAACCTTTGTAGCCGCGCCTTGCACGGGGCCGCTTTTAGGCTCAGCTATTGGCTTTGCAGCTACATTACAGCCGTCATATTCATTTGCCATATTTTCTGCACTTGGTATTGGAATGGCTTTTCCTTTTTTGCTTGTGTCGCTCTTTCCGGGATTGTCAAGGCTGCTACCAAAGCCTGGTCGCTGGATGGTTACCTTTAAGCAGCTTATGGGCTTTTTTATGCTTGCAACGGTGCTGTGGCTTGTTTGGGTGCTTGATGCAGAAACTCAAGGGCTGTCAAATCTCAAGCTGCTATTAAGCCTCTTTATAGTAGCTTTTGGCGTTTGGGTATATGGAACTTGGGCAAGCTATGACCGCTCAAAAAATATAAGGCTTGTTGCAAGAATTATTGCGTCCATCATAGTCGTAGCGGGCTCATGGTACTTTATTCATATTGTGCAGATGGCAAGAGCGCTCCCTGCTAAAGTTGAAACATCTACTGTGCATGCTGTAGGAGAGGAGTGGGAGGCCTTTTCTTTGCCGAAGCTTGAGCGCTATATCCAAAGGGGAATCCCTGTCTTTGTTGATGTTACTGCCAAGTGGTGCTTAACCTGCCAGACAAATGCTATTGTCTTAGAGTCAGCAAAGGTAAAGGAAGCTTTTATCAAATACGGCATTGTGAAGATGAAGGCAGACTGGACTACAAACGATGAAAGCATTACGCGTTATATCCGCAGCCTTGGTAGAAATGGCGTTCCTGTCTATGCCTTATACGGAAAGGACCATGCAGCATCTCCGCTTATACTTCCGGAAGTTATTACTTCTGATATGGTTGTTGATGCACTTAAAAAAGTACACGAAGAGAGTTAGCGATGGGCTTTATCGACGCACATGCACACCTTACTTCTGAAGAGTCTCCAGAATTGCAGGCTGTGTTAGAGCGTGCCTACAAGGCGGGGGTCTCAGCGATAATCAACGTCTGTACAAGTGCTCAAGACTTACTTCGCGGTGTAGCTTTAAGCGATACGCAAAATATACCTAAGATATATACGGTAGCAAGCTGTACGCCGCACGATTCAGCTAAAGAAGATCCTGAATTTTTTATAGAGATTAAGCGCCAGATAGAAGCAAAAAAGCTCATTGGCATAGGTGAAATTGGCCTTGATTATCACTATGACTTTGCACCAAAAGCTGTGCAGCATGATGTTTTTCGGCGCTATTTAGAGCTTGCAAAGGCTTGCAATCTTCCCATAGTGATACATTGCCGCGAAGCATTTAGCGATCTTATCAGCATCATCGACGAAGTGCATCCAGAAGCGCGCGTTATGCTTCACTGCTTTACAGGAACGCTTCAGGAGGCAAAAATAGCCCTACATCGCGGCTACTACATTTCTCTTAGCGGCATTGTTACCTTTGCTAAAAGCAGTGAGCTTCAAAAGGTTGCAGAGTATCTTCCTGATGATCTTATGTTTATAGAGACAGATAGTCCTTTTCTTGCGCCACAAGGGCATCGCGGCAAAAAAAATGAGCCTGCATATCTTGTAGAAACGGCAAAGTTTGTGGCAGCGCTTCGCGGTAAAAGTGTAGAGTCGCTTGCAACCACCACCACCCAAAACGTCAAAAGGCTCTTTCATGGTATTTCCTGAGAAACTGCCACTTGCTGATTCTATCCTCCAAGCAAGAAAGGAGCGAAATCGCGCTATCATACGCGTTGCAGCTATGGGAATTGCTGTTCGGCTTGTGATTGTGCTTTCAGAGTTTTTGGGCTTTTTGCTTTTTGATAGTAAAACGCTGCTTTTAGATAGCTTGGCAACGCTTGCTGATGTGATATCAAGTTTGGTGCTTGTGTTTTCTGTAAAGCTTGCTGAAAGGCCTCCTGATGAAGAGCACCCCTTTGGCCATGGCCGCTATGAACCAATAGCAGGTCTTCAGCTTGGCCTTTTTTTGGCTATTGCGGGTATTGGGCTCTTCTTTCAGCAGATGCAAGCTCTTTATAGAGCTCCAGAAACCAATCCGATAAATGGCTACGTCTGGCTCTTTGCACTCGCATCTGTACTTTTGCTTGAGTTTTCATACATCAAGATGAAACGGGTAGCAAAAGAGCAAAAAAGCCCGGCGCTCCTTGCTGAGGCGCTACACTTTAGAACAGATAGCATCAATAGCTTTTTAGCGCTTATCGCCTTGGGGTGTGCGGCCCTTTTTCCGCAGGTAAGTGGCATTTTAGACCGGATAGGGGCAATACTTATCGCAACGTGCATGACTGTGATTGGGCTTTATGCAGCTAAAAAAAATCTTAATCAGCTACTTGATCGAACGCCCGAAAAAGACCTCTTTAAAAAGGTAAAAGAGGCAAGCCTTGCAGTTGATGGCGTCTTAGGTACAGAAAAGATACGCATACAGCATTATGGTCCTGATGCTCACGTTGATATTGATGTTGAAGTAGACCCTACCTTAAGCGTTGAAGTTGCCCATAAAATTAGCCAGCACGTTCGTCGCAGCATCCAACAAGCCTGGCCCCAAGTTCAAGATGTCACCGTTCACATCGAGCCCTTCTACGAAAATGATCACGCATAGAATTTCGTGTGGAAGAGAAGTGGAGACTTCTGTAAAAAGGGGGAAATACGTAAGGTTATTGGATGACTGACTGGGATGCATTTTGCTATATTGCAGCGCGGCTACTGAAACGCTATTCGGATAAAGATGTCAAAAGATGCCTTGTCTATCTCGATGCAGGGATTTTAGATTCGTTATCAGCTCGCGACGCACTCTCTATGCTTGTTGGCATCACGCAATTTCAGTGGGGTAGAGACCTCATTTTAGCACCCCTATTTCACAAGGTAAAAGAACGAAATCCAGACCTTTTCTTATCGGTAGAGCCTAAAATTTGCGATACATTTAATGCCCTTATGCGTCGTCTTTTTTCTCAAAAGGTGGCAAGCGACTTGCTCGTTGCCGTTAAGGTGCAAAAGATGGCGCCAAAGGAGCAAGAAAAAGTTCAAGAGGCTCCCCGAATAAATTCACACGCCCTTGTAGATACATTTGCAAATGAGCTACGTGGTATGCCAGCCTATTTAGCATCCAGGCATGTTGAAGGTTTTTTACGTGAACTTGAAGAGAAGCATATTGATGAAAGCGAAATTCCAGAGCTTCTTCACAAGCAAAAAGAGCATGTTTTTGCTATAGATCGCTTTCTTCGCCAGCAATCAGATAGCACAAAGGTAAAGACAGGACCCTTTATACAAAAACTCTATGGCTCTGATCTTGCTGTTTATACAGATGTTCCTATAGAGGCTAATAGGCTAATCATGCAAAGCTTTGTAGGGGAGTCAATTGATGGACCAATACTTACTGATGAACTCGTAGAGCAGTATAAAAAGCAAATCATAGACTTTCATGAAGGCATCTTGCAATCTCTTGAAAAGCTTGTAGAAAAGGCTAAGTCTCGAGGGCAAAAAATAGATGAAATTGCACTATTTATACGGGCATTTAGTTCTGTTTCTAGCCCCCTAAAGGCCTTTAAAGACCTTCATGCAGAATACCAGGCCCTAGAAGAGCAAGTGCACAAGCTGCATCTATCTAAACAAGATCTTGTTACAGGCACATTTAGTGAAAACGAGGAAAAGCTTAAAAAGGCTTATGATCACTATCTAGAGCTTAAAAGCAGCATGCCAAAGACAATGGATAGATTGCGCAAGAGAGCCTTAGAGAGCGAAGAGCGCGCACAAGATGAAAAGTCTGCAATAAAGAGGCGACTTTTTGAGATTTTTTGGAATATTTCTCCTTACCAGGATTTGCTAGAAAGCTTTCAGGATATGCGCAAGATGCTTACAAGCCAACTTGTAGATGCTATGCAAAAGTTCTATACCGGAACGTCTACTTCAAGAGAGTTTTTAGAGGTCTGCCAAGAGATGCCCTACGAGCATGATGTTGTAAAGCTGCGAAATGAAATCACCCACCGCTCAAGCCGCCTTAAAGACCTTCGCGATGAGGCGATACGCCTTTATCGCGATGTGCTAAATACAAGGCGTCTTTTGGAGGTTGCAGGACTTGAGCAAGATAAGGTACATAACGATTTTATTTTGTTTCAAGAGGTGGTTCGTCAGATAGTGGAAGACGTAGAAAACCCCTTCAAAGCATTTTCAAAGGCTGAAACAAAAGATGATATAAACTATGTCTTTCGTAGTTTTTGGATACGCATCGAAGAGATACAGCCTCAAATAGAGCACGGTATGGATGTTGCAGAAGGCCTATTGCAAAAAGCAGCTGTTACACTCAAAAAGGCCTTTTTGCAGGCGCTAGATACTCTTGAAGAGGTGGTAAGCCAGAAAGTTGGCACAAGAAAACAGCTTGTAGTGCCGGTAGAGCGCGACTTGCAGGTGGCACAAGATGTCGAGCTTTATAATGCCATTATTCGCCATATGCATGCTGTAGAAAAGAGCTATAGCTTCTGTCAGCCTTTTTCATTTTTTATGCAAATTCAAGACCATAAAACGCGCTTGCAGATGATGCAAGAAGCGCTAACGCTCGATAGCCATATTGAAGCCATGTGGCAATTTGCAAAGGCAATGCAGTATGTAAAGACCTTTGAAGAAGAGCGCGTGGATACTATCCTTGAGGCATTTGAGCACCAGCACCTCGTTGAAGACGATAAGGGCTGGAGCTTATATATAGAGCGCATGCATAGGGCAGCTCGCCTTGTTGAGGATGAAATCTTTTTGGATATTGGGCTATTAGATAGACATGCTCTTATGGATGTGGATCCGGTTGAGCTTAATAAGACGCTTGTTCTTGCTGCTACGAGGGCTAAGGAACATATTTTTGAGCCAAAGTATGGCCTTTTGGCAACCCTTGGTCATTCTCATCCGGTAGGTCCATTATGCGTTAAGACGCTGCAAGATCTGCAAGATGGCCTTGTTGCTTGGTCAAAGGTTGCTGTAGATGCCACACAGCCTACAGACTTGATTCTCGAACATCTAAGAAGCTACTGTCATTACCTTTTTGACACCAAGGTTCTTTTGGGATCAAATGCAAATATGCTTTTGCCAAAGTGCTTAGAGTTTATAAATGAATTGCGAAGTCTTCAGGGTTATATAGAAGGCCTTTTACAGAAAAAGCGCCTGCAGCACCAGGCTGAATGGGGAACTCCCTGGATACCAGAATGCCACAATATGCGATCACTCATCGAATGTTTTGAGCCAGAAGCTGAACGTGATGATGCCCTTCAGCCTCTTATGAAAAAGGTTTTTGCTGCTTTTGAACAGATTCCGGAACATAAAGAAATATCACTAGATAAAGAGCTTAATGAGCTTAACATGCATCTAGAGGAAATTAAAGCTTGTGCCCTTATCCCCAAAAAGGATCACCCCTTTATCTATATTCCGGGCTATTTAGCATTTTTTGATGTGAGGAAGCAGGACTGATGAGAGAATTTATCGCAAGACGCCTTCAGTCAATAGCGGGATTTTTCTTTTTGCTCTTTTTATGTGAGCATCTTTTTACAAATTCTCAGGCTACACTCTTTTTAGGAGATGATGGCAAGGGGTTTATTGATGCTGTAAACTGGATTCATTCTTTACCTTACCTTCAGGTAGTAGAACTTACGTTTATCGCGCTTCCACTTCTTGTACACGTATGGTTTGGCATTGAGCGCATTCGCATGGCAAAGATAAATTCTGTTCCAAGCGATGGGACAAAGACATCGCTAGAGTATAAGCGAAATATCGCCTTCACTTGGCAACGTATTACTTCTATACTCCTTATAGTTCTTATAGGGCTTCATGTGCTTTATATGCGCTTTCTAAAAGAACCAAAAACAGTTCATTATGGCGTCTTCAGCGAGCATTTTGTCAAGGTAGATATTGACCCAGGGCTCTATTCTATAGCTCCAAGGTTAAATCTTATGCTCTTTGATGCTACCATGATAAAGCGCGCTGAAGATGTATTAAAGTCGCAAGCCTTGCCACTTCTTCAAGAGCCACTTTTTGAGAGGCCATCCTTTAATGCGGCGCTTGCTGATGCTGTAAAAAAGGACGAGCATATAGATTTAGAAAGGCGCTTTGTTGCCCAGATGAGTAAACTGAATCCTGCTCAAGATGAGCTTGTAGTAATGTGTGATAGTTTTGGCACGGCATCGCTACTTATGCTTCGAGATACCTATAAGTCGATATGGATGTGCGGTATTTACTCACTATTTGTTATTATCGCCTGCTTTCATGGCTGTAATGGGCTCTGGACATTTGCAATAACGTGGGGAGTTTCGCTCTCAGCAAGGTCTCAAAAGCTTGTCCGCATAGCATCTAATGCGTTAATGGCCCTGCTTATTTTCTTTGGCCTTGCCTGTGTGTGGGGTGTGTATTGGATAAATTTAAGGTACTAGCATGTCGCATAAAAAAGAAGTAATTGTAGTTGGAGGTGGTCTTGCAGGGCTATCGTGCGCGATGCGACTATGTGAGCTTGGCATACATGTTAAGCTTGTGAGCATTACTAAAGTAAAAAGGTCGCACTCAGTATGTGCTCAAGGTGGCATCAACGCAGCACTAAACCTCAAAAATGAAGGCGATTCTCCACTTATACATGCCTACGAGACATTAAAAGGAGGCGACTTTTTAGCAGACCAGCCTCCAGTTGTTGAAATGTGCCTTGCAGCGCCTGGCATCATACGCATGATGGATCGTTTAGGATGCCCTTTCAATAGAACTCCTGAGGGCAATATTGACGTTCGCCGTTTTGGTGGTTCTTTATTTCATCGCACAGTGTTTTGTGGGGCCTCTACTGGCCAGCAGCTACTTTATACGCTTGATGAGCAGGTGCGTCGCTACGAGGTTGCAGGCCTTGTAGAGAAGTATGAAAATCATGAATTTATGCGCCTTATACTCGATGAAAATAAACGCGCACGCGGCATTGTGATGATGGATCACTTTAACATGAAGCTCGAAGTGCTAAAGGCTGATGCTGTTGTTGTAGCAAGCGGCGGTCTTGGCGTTCTCTTTAAAAAATCTACAAACTCTGTATTTTGTACAGGGGCTGCAAATGGGCGCCTTTATATGCAGGGTATGCGCTATGCTAACGGCGAGTTTATACAGATTCACCCTACAGCTATTGTAGGAGAGGATAAGATGCGTCTTATGTCGGAGTCTAGCCGAGGAGAAGGCGGAAGACTTTGGGTCTATGGTAACTCTCAGAAAGAATATATTGCTCAAGATGGGCGAAAAGTCTCTGCAGGAAAGTCTGGCCATCCCTGGTATTTTCTTGAAGAGCTCTATCCTGCTTATGGCAACTTGGTGCCACGCGACATCGCTTCACGAGAGATCTTGCGCATCTGTGAGCAGGGTTTTGGCGTTGATGGACAAGAGCAGGTCTATCTTGATGTCTCGCACCTTCCAAAAGAGCGCCTCAAGAAGCTACAGTCAATACTTGATATCTACGAAAAGTTTACGGGCCAAGATCCTGCTAAGTTGCCCATGAGGATCTATCCGGCTGTTCACTATTCTATGGGAGGAGCGTGGGTAGACTGGCCGGCAGCAGAAGATAAAGATCGCTTTTTGCGCTATCGACAGATGACAAATCTACTTGGCTGCTTCAACTGCGGAGAGTCAGACTATCTCTATCACGGAGCAAATAGGCTTGGGGCAAACTCGCTACTTTCTTGCATATTTGGTGGGCTTGTAAGTGCGCATGAAGTAGATCGCTTTATTGATCACCACCCAAGGAGCGAACTCTCTATTGGCGCCTATTCTGATGCTTTAGAGATAGAAGAAATTTCTAGAAGTGAAATTTTGGCTAGAAAAGGTCCTGAAAATATCTTTAAGCTCTACGATGAGCTTGCAGACTGGATGGTAAAATATGTCACTGTAACGCGAAGTAACAAAGATCTTGATATGACTATAGAGAAGATTAAGGAGCTTCGCGAGCGGCAAAAACACATTTCGCTTATCGATGAAGCGCGCTTTGCAAACCAAAGCTTTATTTTTGCAAGCCAATTTGCCCCTATGGTTGAACTTGCTCTTGTTATTGCTATCGGCGCAAGGCTACGTAACGAAAGTCGAGGCTCTCACGCAAAGAATGAGTTTCCTGCGCGAAATGACAAAGAGTGGCTCAAAACTACCATTGCTACATATAACCCAAAAACCTTGCAGCCGGACATTGAGTACCTGCCAGTCGATGTGCGCTATGTAACGCCGGTACTTAGGGACTATTCTAAGCATGAAAAGACCCTTCCTACCTTTGAAAACCTTCCTGAGGAGATTCCATTACCTGTATGACAGATACATACGTTTTACGAATTTACCGCGGTCATCCGGCAAAGCAGTACTGGGAAGAATTTGAGCTTGCTCTCAAACCACATGCAAATATCATATCGGCGCTTATGGAAATACAGCGCAATCCCGTAAATAGAAAGGGCGAAGTAGTAGCACCTATTGCCTATGAGTCTGGCTGCTTAGAAGAGGTGTGTGGGTCATGCTCAATGATCATAAACTCAAAACCAAGACAGGCCTGTACAGCGCTTATTGACAAGCTTTTGGCAGAAAGTTCATCAAACGTTATTACGCTTGCGCCATTTACAAAATTTCCCTTAGTGCGCGATTTAATTGTGGATCGCACATCGATGTTTGATAACTTAAAAAAAGTTGCAGCCTGGGTAGAAGCTGATAGCTCTCACGATGCTGGCTTTGGCCCAAAGATAAGCCAAGATACTCAAGAGGTGATGTACTCTCTTTCTAAATGTATGACCTGTGGCTGCTGTGTAGAAGCATGTCCCCAGGTAAGTCCACATTCTAGCTTTATGGGGCCTGCTGTCATTGGCCAGGTGCAGCTTTTTAATTTGCACCCCGTGGCCGGCATGCAAAAGGTAAAGCGGATAAAAGAGATGATGACAGAATCCGGAGTCTCAGGCTGTGGCAATGCACAAAATTGTGTTCGGGTATGTCCAAGAGAGGTTCCGCTCACTGATGCTATTGCAGCTATTGGGCGCGATGCAACGATACAAGCAATAAAAGACCTATTTAATTGATGAAATCACTACTTTTTTGGATAGCATGTTCTAAACTGCTTGTAGTAGCAGTTATTCTTTTTGCAGGTATTGGCCTTATGCCTGATGAAGCCCAGTACTGGACGTGGAGTAAAGAGCTTTCATATGGCTATTACAGTAAGCCCATGGGTATAGCGTGGCAGATAGCAGCAGGCTGCTTTATTTTTGGAGATACTGAGCTTGGTGTGCGCATTGGTAGTGTTATACTTTCGTTCTTTTTGTCGCTTGCTATCTACTGGCTATCGCGCTCTTGTGGGCTTGATCATAAAAAAAGCTACTGGGCAACGATCTGCTTTACCTATAGCCCTCTAGGCATTTTTTCTGCTTTTTTTGCTACTACTGACTGTGCCTATGTGCTGTTTTGGACTGTAGCTCTTGCCCTTGCTGTAAAGGATCTTACATTATCTGTTGGCCTTGTGATTGCTCTTGGAGCACTTTGGAAGTGGCCAATATATGCTGTATGGATACCAATCTCTTTCTTTTACTACAAAAGACCATGGCAGCTTGTGAAGGTGATGCTGATTTCGCTTTTGGGGTTATTGCCAAGCCTATTATGGAATATAAAAACCGGATTTGTGACTTTCCAGCATGTTGCTGCAAGTATTGATAACGTGGCAAGTAGGGGCAATCCGCTTGAATTTTTGGGAGCGCAATTTGCTCTTGTCTCTCCAGTATTTTTTGTCTTAATTCTCTATGGACTTATGCGCTTTACAAGTAAAGAAATGCCTTTGAGACTTGCTTGGGTGACATCTGTTCTTTTTTTGGGTGCGATATTTTTGCTCTCGTGGTTTGAAAAGGTGCAAGGTAACTGGGCAGTTGCAGCCTATCCCACAGGCTTTGTCATTATGATGCTTTATGCTACAAGGCGATGGGTAATAGCGGGGCTTATAGTTTCTGTTCTGCTCATTGCCGCCACGCTATTTTTACCATTGCCGTATAAGATGAATCCTATGAAGCAGGGGCTTGGCAATAGTAGGTTAGATAAAGCGCTTATTGCTTCTGGCTATAATCTGAATCGTGATTTTCTCTTTTCTGATCGCTACCAGGTGACAAGCTTGTTATCGTTTTATGGCCCTGAGCAAAAAAGAGCTTATTTTTTTAACATCCACGGCCTTAGGCATAACCAGTTTGACCTATGGCCCCAAATGAAGGATGAGCGCGTAGGGCAAAGTGGCTACTTTGTTGAAATTTGCCATCCAAACAATGCTGCAGGGGATATAGATCGACTGAGACAAAAGCTTTTGCCCTATTTTTCTGAAGTTACAGTACTTGCTTTTCAAACTCTCTATGGCCAAGATAAAGTTGCCATCATTTTGCATGCTGTACACTACAATGGTTTAGAACCTCTTGCCACAAATAAATATTGAACCTAGTATGTAGTGCTGTATGTAATATCATAAAATAAGGAGTAATGATATGACCGCTGAAGCAATTAATGCAACTAATGGTACATGGTGGGATACTCTAGCATATGCAAATAATGCTACGAGATCCTTTGTTTTCAATAATAAAGAGAGAGCTGTCGAATTTTTTTCATCTTTGAAGCGTCCAACGCTAGCAGATGGCATCGAAGTCCTTGCTAAAGGTGTAGACGCAGTTGGTAAGGTTCCTGTCATCGGTGGCGGCGTTTTACTTGCGGCAACTGGTATTGGACTTACTGTCTACCATACAAATAGAGCATATACCATATGGCAACGATCGAGTCAGCAAGTAGAAGAATTTAGCTCAAGACGCTTTCTTTCACATGCGGCGTTTGCACTAGGTGGAGGTGCACTTGCTGTGTTTGGAGCTGCGTCAGTCTATTCACTTACTCGTCCAGCTGCTGCTGTTCCTGAAACACCTGTTCCTGAAACATTTGTTCCTGTAACTCCAGTAGCGCTACCTCCTCCTGTAGTAGGAGTAAAAGAAGTTCCAATGAGCGTCGTTGAAGAGTGCTTTAGTAATGTAACAAATAGTACCAATGCAACTCAAGAAGTTGTAAATGTTACATTGCCTGCTATAGTTCAAGAAACTATTAATGTAACAAATACTACCAATATAACCCAAGAGGTTGTAAAAGCTATTCAGCCAGAAGCGGTAAATGCTACAGTGCCCGCAGCAGTTCAAGAAACACTCAATGTAACCAATAGCACGAACACAACGGCAGCTAAGGTTGTTGAAGCAGTAAAGCCTAAGATTCAAGCTGCAGCTGAAGCTATCAAAGAGCCTGTTAAAACAGTTGCGAAAAAAGTAGCTAAATCAAAAGTAGTTAAGCAATAACCATTTGATGAGGTGTTTGCTTTAAAAGTGAGCACCTCTTCTTTTAGCAAAGAGGGAAAGTACTACTATGGTAACCTTGGTCTGCCTGTGTTTAGTATGCTGAGCCCTTTTGTTTTGAAGCTGGCAGATAGCTAAGCGATACGTTCTGTAGCTTTTCTGTGAGGTGTTTGCTGTAGGGTGAACACCTCTTCTTTCTTTATGGGGACAAGTTGATAGTGGGTGCTAAGGGCTGAGAGGATGTTTTGGAAGAAGGCCTCTTTAGAGCTAAAGTGTTCATTTAGGCGCATTAAAAAGTCGCTATGAGGGCGGTTTTTTCGGTATTCAGGTATTTTTGGGGGCATTTTAAGGATCTTCATTGCATCACTTGAGTAGTCCCAGAGAAGCGACGTGTGATGTAGCAGGCGATCTTTTGTAAAGTACTGGGCATTGCCGCCGAATTTTTTGTCTTCTATCACATAGTCGTTTTCACGAAGCTGAAAAGAAAGGCCGCAAAATGCAGGCTTTAAGAGCTGTTCTGTAAGTTCAAGAAGCATTTTTGGGCATGTTCCAAGGGCAACATCTGCCTTATTGAATATAAAGGTAAGAAAGAGTGTCTCGGGGCCTATGAGCACGCAGCCACCGCCGCTAAAGCGGCGTATAATGGGAACGGGAGCTTTTGCATAGTGATTAGGCTCTACAAGTTCATCCACCTTGCCTGATATGCCCATGACTATAGCCGGAGTGCTGCTGTGGTTGATAATCACATAGTTTTCTTGTCCTACGCGAACGAGTGCTTCTTCAAGCTGAAGCTGCTCAAAGATGCTTACGCCATCAAGCGCAAGGAGCCGAACTAAGGGAAAATTCATCATCTTCTCGTCGACTAAGAGCAATCATTAAGACAGAAATATCAGCAGGAGATATCCCGGGAACACGTGAGGCTTGACCCAAGTTGTTGGGTCGCACCTTGGAAAGGCGAAGGCGAGCTTCTGTACGTAGCCCACATATCTTGTGATAGTCAAATTCTTCCGGTACGCGGATGTTTTCAACGTGGGCAAGTTTTTCTACTTCGCCGGTTTGGCGGCTTATGTAGCCGGCATATTTGATGATAAGCTCAATTTGCCTATTTGTCTCAGCGCCATAGTCTTTTATATCTGCGGGAAAATGGGATAAAAGATCATCATAGGTTAATTCTGGCCTTGCAAGGAGCTGAGCAAGGGTAGAGACCCTTCCTTCAAAGGGCTTGTGTATGTGAGGTAGACGTTCTTGTTCGCATTTTATTGCTTCTTCTTTTGCGATAAGGCGCTGATACTGATCTTCAGATACGGTGCCAAGCTCATAGCCAAGCCTACGAAGGCGTAGGTCTGCATTGTCATGGCGAAGAAGCAGGCGATGTTCCGCTCTACTTGTAAACATGCGGTAGGGCTCATCTACGCCTTTTGTGACGAGGTCGTCGATCATGACGCCTATATAGGCTTCAGAGCGGCTTAAGATGACCGGTGGTTTTGAGAGAATTTTCTGCACGGCGTTTATGCCTGCCATAAGGCCTTGAGCGGCGGCTTCTTCGTAACCTGTTGTGCCGTTAATTTGGCCTGCAAAGAAAAGGCCTGAAATTTTTGTGCTTTCTAGAGAAAAGTGCATCTGCCCTGATGTGACATAGTCATACTCTATAGCATATCCCGGGCGCATAATTTCGGCGTTTCTAAGAGAGGGGATTGATCGTATAAAGGCATACTGTACATCAAAAGGTAGCGATGATGACACGCCGTTGACGTATATCTCTTCTGTTGTTAAGCCTTCTGGCTCCAAAAATATCTGGTGGCGGTCTTTATCGCTAAAGCGAACAACCTTATCTTCAATCGATGGGCAGTAGCGTGGGCCAATTCCAACGATCTTACCTGAATAGAGGGGAGAGCGGTGGAGGTTTTCTTGGATTATGGCTTTTGTTTCAAGTGTTGTGTAGGTGATGTGACAGGGCACTTGAGGTAGCTCTTTTGTTTCTCGCGGATCAAAAGAAAAGCGTACATTTTCATCTCCTGGCTGCTCTTCTGTAAGAGAAAAGTCTACTGAGCGTTTGTGGATGCGTACGGGCGTACCTGTCTTTAGTCTGCCAAGCTTTATGCCATTTCGTTCTAGGCTTGCTGAGAGGCCAACAGAGGGTGGGTCACCTGCTCTTCCGCCGGACATATTGACATCGCCCATATGGATAAGGCCACGCATGAAGGTGCCTGAGGTGATGATAATTGTCTTTGCATGATAGGCAAGGCCCTCTTTAGAGATAACGCCAACTGCGATATCATTTTCGATGATCAGCTCTTCGCAGGTTGCTTGCTTTATGTCGAGGTTGTGGATTTTTTCTAGGCGTTGTCTAACGTCTACCCTATAGGCGTCTTTATCTGCCTGTGCACGTGGTGCTTGTACGGCAGGGCCCTTTTTGGTGTTAAGCATGCGAAACTGTATGCCGGTTGCTTCTATAGCTTTTGCCATGAGGCCGCCAAGGGCATCTATTTCGCGCACCATGTGGCCTTTTCCAATGCCGCCTACAGATGGGTTACAACTCATCTGGGCAATAGTGGAAATGTTCATGGTGAGCAGCAGTGTCTTTGCTCCGCGTTTTGCTGCTATATGAGCAGCCTCGCAGCCAGCATGCCCGCCGCCAATTACAATAACATCATATTCTTGAGGGTATTTCCAGACCATAGTGCCTTATTTATACTGGCGGCAAAGCGAACGAAACCACGTCTATTTAGATTTGTGGCGGTTCATTCTGCTGCGCTTTTTACGCTTGTGCTTTGACATTTTCGAGCGTCGTTTCTTTTTTACCGATGACATGAATCTTCTCCGTCAATTGTTAACTTGTGCAAAAAATGATAGTCGAACCCGCCATTTAATTTCTAGAGGTAAAATTATTACTTAGTAGACATTGGTCTAAATAATAATTTAACGCTCGGCGAAGACGAATGGCGTATCTACTGAGATGTGATCTGAATCTAGGTCGTCTTTGTTTTTGGATTCGATCGTAACGCGTTCTACTTCGGCGCCAACAGCCATCAACTTTTTGGCTAAATTTTCATAGCCGCGGTCAAGATAGCCAAGGCCTGTTATCATGCTTACATCTTTTGCAAGAAGTGCTGCCATGACATAGGCAAAGCCTGCGCGAAGGTCCGGTATTTCAATTGTACGGCCACTTAAGGGGGTGGCTCCTTTTACGACGATGCTATGTGGAAAGCTTTGTGATGCAAAGCGGCACTGCCTACCACCTAAACACTGGCGGAAGGTGGAGATGTCTGCACCCATTTCAACAAGGGTATCAACATAGCCAAAGCGGTTTTCGTATACTGTTTCGTGGATGACTGATGATCCTTGAGCTTGAGTAAGAAGCACAACAAATGGCTGTTGCCAGTCTGTCATGAAACCTGGGTGGACGTCTGTTTCAAGGTGCAAGCCACCATGGAGGGTGCTGTCCCAGAAAAATTCGATGCCGTTACCTTTAACGGCAAAGCCGCCGCCAATTTCGCGCAGCTTGTTGAGGAAGGTGATCATATGGCGATGATCAGCACCTTCTACGAGTACTCGTCCCTTTGTTGCAATTGCAGCCATGCCAAATGAGGCAGCTTCAATGCGGTCTGTCATCACGTGATGTTCTACTTCGTGAAAGTGGCGCGTTCCTTGAATGCGTATTGTACGGTCTGTGTCGAGCGTGATGATGGCACCAAGCTTTTGTAAAAAGAGGATGAGTTCAACAACTTCTGGTTCGTTTGCTGCGTTTTTGATGACTGTTGTGCCGCGTGCTGTTACGCCGGCTAGTATTGTATTTTCTGTAGCGCCCACAGAAGGGTATGGCAGCGTGATGATTGACCCTTTAAGGCCATGTGGGGCATATGCAAAGTAGGCGCCTTCTTTTTTCATCTGGCGATATTCAATCTGTGCTCCAAGCTTTTCTAGAGCTTCTGTATGAAAGTTCACAGGACGAGCGCCAATGCGGTCACCGCCTACTGTGGGTACGATAATGTCTTGATCACTTCTGGCAAGTAGCGCGCCAATCATCAAGATAGGAATGCGATTTGAGCCTGAAAAGCGTTGTGGAACGTATGTTGTTTTAAGTTCCTTTGTCTGCACCTGTAGAACGCGAGATTCTTTGTCCCAGATAGCTTCCATGCCTATTTCTTTGCACATAGCAAGCGTTATTTCCACGTCACCAATGTTTGGAACATTGTGAAAGGTGCATTTTTTGTCAGATATCAACGACGCAACGAGCAGTTTTGTCATTGCATTTTTGGCGCCAGATGCGCGCACTTGCCCTTTCAATGGCTTACCGCCAGTAACGCGTAATACTTCCATACTAGATCCTTAGGAGAAAATTATTAGAGATTCACATCATACCTATCGGCCACTTTTTCTTCAGGCCAAAAATGCATAGGTGCGTGCGATTTTTGCGGCGGTGATTTACCGAGGTGAGTTGGAGAAAGGGCGGAAGCTATCGACATCGGCGTCGTCGACTGTATGGGCTGATGAATAAGAAATTGGGACGTAGTTTGCAAACTGGGCAATTTCTTTACGGTAGGTGAGGTTAACGCTGCCAACAGCACCATGGCGGTTTTTGGCGACGATGAGCTCAGCTTGTCCTGGCTTGTCGTTGGGGTCATAATATTCGCGGCGAAGCAGCATCATGATGATGTCAGCATCTTGCTCGATAGAGCCTGATTCTCTAAGGTCTGACATCTGCGGTCTATGGCCCGTTCGCTCTTCTACCTTCCTTGATAGCTGCGATAGACATACGACAGGAACATCGAGTTCACGCGCGAGGTTTTTAAGCATTCGGGATATTTCCGAGATTTCGTTAACGCGGTTATCTGAATTTTTGTGGCTTGCACTACCTGAGATAAGCTGTAGATAGTCAATAATCAGTAGCTTGATGTCATAACTTTCTTTCATGCGTCGCGCTCGAGCGCGAAGGTCAGTAATTTTAAGCCCTGGCTGATCGTCAATGATCATCACATGTTCTTGCATGCTGCTTACAGCATCTACTACGCGATGAAACTCTTCGTGGCTTAGTGACCCTGTTCGTATTTTGTCAGACTCTACCTCAGATTGTGAGCAGACAAGGCGGTGCACAAGCTGCTCAGCAGTCATTTCAAGCGAAAAGATGCCAACGGGCATGTTGTTTGTAAAGCAGACTTGTTCTGCGAGGTTGAGGGCAAGAGCTGTTTTACCCATAGCAGGGCGTGCGGCAAGTATGAGTAGGTGGGAGTTGTTAAGCCCGTTAATCATGCGGTCAAGATCAAGAAAGTGGGTCGGTATACCGGTGATGCCGGGGTCTTCATCGCCACGCTGTAGGTACTTTTCTTGACGCTCTTCAAGTTCTTTTAAGAAGGGAAGCTTGCCTTGAGACTTAATTCCGGATAATAACTCACTTACAAGCACGCCATTTTTGTTATTTGTCTGCTGGCCAATTTTAAAAAAGCTAGCCTGTGCATCGTCTAGGCAAACGTGAACATCCGGTGGGTCATCAAGCGCTGTCTTTTCAATTTCTTGTGCAGCAAAAATAATTCTACGAAGAATGGCCTTGTTTTTTACGATTTCGGCGTATTCTTCGATATATGCAGATGTTCCGGCATACTGAGCAAGGGTTGTAAGGTAGGCAACGCCGCCTACTGCCTGAAGGGTATTTTGGCGCTTGAGGTCTTCGGCAATGAGGTGGCAGTCTGCAGGCTTATCGCTTCTATAAGCACTTTTTAATGATTGAAAAATAATTTTATGTTCAGTGAAGTAAAAATCGTGCTCGTCAAGGCTGTCAGCGGCAATATTTAGGCTGTTGATGGACGTCAGCATGCAGCCAAGCACCATCATCTCGGATTCTTTAGAATTAGGAGGTATTTTTACTTTTGCTAGACTTTCGCTCATACCACAAGAATATAGTGACATGCCAAGTTCCAGTCAATGATGTAGATTTCTATTGGAGTAAAACAGATTTCTAGATAATATAGCTGCACTCTTATGAATTGGAAAGATGGCTGAGTGGCCGAAAGCGCGTCCCTGCTAAGGACGTGTACCCCCATAAGGGTACCGAGGGTTCAAATCCCTCTCTTTCCGCATCTAGCCCCAAATATAATTTGGGGCTTTTTTTATGTCGATTTTTTCCAAAAAGTAGTTGTTAGTGCTAGGCCGTAGCAGATGCCTGCAACTAGGGCTATTGTGGCGCCGGCTGGCCAGTCAAGGTGGAAGGATAGCAGCATCCCTACAAAGCAAAATGCCATGCTGAGTAGTATGCTGATGCCCATCATGCGAGAAAGCTTGTTTGTGTAGAGGTTTGCGATAGTAGCCGGCAGAGTGAGCATTGTCATCACAAGGATAATTCCCACAACCTGCATGAGCAAGACCACGGTAATCGCGATAAGTGATAGTAGCAGTAGATAGAGCCTATTTACTGCAAGCCCTTGAAGGCGGGCTTGGTCTTCATCAAAGCAAATAGCTAGCAGGCGATAGTGTAATAGATAGCATGTCACAATTACGCAGGCATCAAGTATACTTAAAATCACAAGATCTTGCGGAGATACCCATAAGAGGTTTCCTACCAAAAAGTTGGTAAGCTCTACATTGTAGCCTGGAGTTTGAGAGATAAATAAAATACCAATTGCCATGCCGATAGACCAAATGGCGGCAATGACAGCATCTTCTCTTTGGCGATATTTAAGGTGCACCCAGCCTATAATAACTGCAGAAAGTACACCTGCCAATAGGGCACCTTGTAGGGGCGATGCAAAGGCGATATCTTTTGTGCGCTCAAGCCATAAGAAAAAGCCAAGACCACCAATTACTGAATGCGAAATGCTGCCGCTAATAAAGGCTACGCGCTTTACAACAACATATGAGCCTATGATGCCGCCAACTACTGATGCCACAAGTCCGGCAATAAGTGCGTAGAGAAGCAGGTGGTTAGAAAGAATCGCATCAAAAAAGCTTGTCATCGTGTAAAGTTTGTTTTGGCAAAATGCTGTTCAGGGGTGTTTATAAGAGGGTAGTGGTAAAGCCCGAGTGCAAAGTGTTCGCATACCTGGCCAGGCTCTAGACTCATCACGCTTCCTTGCACGAGCAGTATGCGTTTTACATGCTGGATGATAGCTTGAATGTCGTGCGTTACCATCATGATGGTGAGCGACTTGCGGATCTTATGCAGCACATCATAAAAGTCAGCTTCTGCCTGAACGTCAACCGCGGCAAGTGGCTCATCAAGAAGTAATGCCTTTGGCTCTGTTGCAAGGGCTCTTGCAATGAGTGCACGCTGAGCCTGGCCGCCAGAGAGCGTACCAAAGCTTTTATCGCAAAAGTCTATAAGATTTACCTGTTCAAGGGCATGATGGGCTATTTCTTTATCTAGCTTAGAAAATCTACCTGTCCAAGAAAGTTCTGAGAGTCTGCCTCCAAGTACTAAGTCTAGCACCGAGATTGGAAAGTGTCTGTCATAGTGTAGCGCCTGAGGTACGTAGCCTACGCCGTTTGGGTAGCTGCTTGCAGGCTTGCCAAAGATGCTAATAGATCCTTGCCAAGGCTCTAAAAAGCCTATAAGCAGTTTTAGTAGCGTGCTTTTTCCGCCGCCATTTGGGCCTATTAAGCCAACAAATTCGCCCTCTTGCACTTCAAAGGAGACATTTTGTAAGACAGGTTCATCTTTTGTGTAGCCAAATGAGACGCCATCTGCCACTATAGCCTTCATTCAGTAGCCTCCTGAAAGCTTTTTGTTATTTGGCGCATGCTTTCAAAGTAGTGCTCAGAATAGGGGTCTAGCAAAACGGTTTTAGCGCCAATTTCTTTTGCCACAAGCTCTGCAGCCTTTGTGCTGTACTGCTTTTGTATAAATATCGTGGTGATATGGTCTTTTTTTGCTTCTTCTATAAGCTTGTAGAGGTGCTTTGGAGTGGGGTCTTTGCCTTCAAACTCTATGGACTCTTGAACAAGGCCATATTCCTGGCAGAAGTAGCCGTAGGATGGGTGAGACACAAAAATCGCCTTGCCTTTATGAGAGTCTAGCATGCTGTGAATATCGCTATCGAGCTTTTTGAGCTTTTCTAAAAGCGGGCCTTCATGCTGCTGGATAGTAGGAGCAAGGTCCGGAAAAACCTCCTGAAGGCTTTTTGCCATGAGCTGTACTTGTTGCTGCATCATCTTTGGGCTCATCCATATGTGCGTGTCAGCACTTGATGCATGGTGGTGATGGTGACAGCAGTGTTCGTGTGCGTCGATAAGGTCTAGGCCTTGTTGCAGATTGACGACAGAGAGTGTTGGGTTTTCGGCCAAGAGTGCCTTTTGTACGCGAGGCTCAAAAAGCTCGCCTACAGTAAACCACAGCTTTGCTTTTGTGGAGCTAAGTATTTGTTTTGGTGTGGGCTCATAGGTGTGAGCGCTAAAGCCCGGAGGCACTAAGAGAGTAACTGTTACTTGTTTTGCAGTTAGCTCTTCAACCATTTCAACATAAGGTGCCATGCTGACTAAGACGAGGCGATCTTCACAAAACGCAGGAACTGAGAGGAGAAGAGCAAGTAATAGCGCACGCATGGATGTATCCTTGAAAAATTAAAAATAGCATACCATGAACTTCCTTAGATTTCAAACTGGCATTTTTCTGAATAAATCTGTAGAATGTCTGACCATGTCGTCAAGGAGGGGTGTCCGAGTGGCTTAAGGAGCACGCTTGGAAAGCGTGTGTACGCTAATCCCGTACCGTGGGTTCGAATCCCACCCCCTCCGAATTTTTTCCCAAAAATATCTGTGGGATGAGAACCCACCAGGGTTCGACCCGTAGCGAAGTGAAGGTCGATGATCACTTTAGTGATCACCCCCTGAAAGGGGGCGAGACGCCGAAGGCGCGAGTCAATCCCACCCCTTCCGAATTTTTTCTCTTAATCTTAATCTTTGCTGCTCCATAAAGAAGACCAAGCCCAAGATTAAGATCAAGACCAAGATCAAGATTAAGATTAAGATTAAGATAGATTGTTTTTACGTTGACGTCATCTTTGCCGAATACAGATACCCATCAAGAAAATACTCTAACCACCCAGTTACTTTATGCTTTGCAGGGCCCGAGTAATAATCTGTCGAATGCCCTATCGTGAGGGCCTCGTAGTAGGCGTTAAGGTCTTTACAGTAGTAGTCTTCTAGCACTAAATGACCACCCAGATCGCAGCCTGATTTTCGCAGCAAAAATTTGGTAAGCAGTCGAGCAAGTCGCCCATTGCCATCGTAATAGGGATGAATAGAGTTAATCCCAAGGTGAGCAACGCCTGCGGTGATTACATCCATATATGAAGAGGTATTTATCCACTTCACAAGGCTTTTCATAAGGGGAGCTACATCTTTTGGTTTGGGCGGAAGGTAGAGTATTTCTTTTTCTGTAGGGTCAAGTACTGCGTTTTGGCCTTTCCTATAACTGTCTGCTTTTTTGTGACCAAGTATTAGACTGTGCAGCTTTTTGATTAGAGCTTCTGTAAGAGGCTCTTTGGCATCTGCCCATTTCATTACTTGGTCATATGCAGCAAGGTATCCCTTAAGGGAACTTTGGTCTTCCATGCCAATAAAGAGCTCTTTTGCCCTTCTTCTGGCTGTACAACGACCTTTCACAGGCTTTATACGCTCAATAGTAGCTATCTGCTCTTTGATGCGCCGCGAGAGGGAAAATCGTGGATTAAACTGAATGCTCATACTCGTTATATGCACGTGACTAAATAATAGCGCAAGTGTCTCCTTCATTCAGTATGGCTGCTTATTTCCTCGCGAAGTTTTGTGAAGTAGGCAAGGCGTTTTGCAAGTTCCCGCTCAAAGCCGCGCTCGACAGGGGTGTAATATTCCTCGCGATTTGTGCTCTCCGGAAAGTAATTTTGGCCCGAAAATCCCTTTGGCTGATCCGGATCATACAAGTAGCCTTGGCCAAAGCCTACCTTCTTCATCCAGCTTGTTGGAGCGTTGATGATGTGGGCGGGAGGGGTAGCGTGGGTGGTTTTTTCAGCGTGCTCTTTTGCTTCACCAAAGGCAACATAGGTTCTATTGCTCTTTGGAGCAAGAGCTAGATAGATAACTACTTGAGCGAGGACAAGATCTGCCTCGGGGCTGCCTAGAGTTTCATAGGCCTGAAGGCCGTTTAGGGCTACTTGCAAAGCTTGAGGGTCTGCAAGGCCAATATCTTCAGATGCCATGCGGATGAGTCGACGCGCGATGTAGCGCATGTCTTCTCCCGCTACTAGCTGGCGACAAAACCAGTATAAAGATGCCTGGCAGTCTGAGCCGCGAACAGCTTTATGAAGGGCAGATATAAGCTGGTAGCGACCTTCTCCTGCAGGGTCTATAGCCGCTTTCTTTTTTTGTAGGTGGTTGGCAAGTTCTTCGGCACTGAGGTCGTGATCGAGCTTTTCTTGTTCAAGCTCTTCGATCCAGTTTAAAAAGGAGCGGGCATCACCTTGTGCCCATTCTACAAGCTGGTTTTTTGCTTCTTCAGTAAGGGCAAGTCTTCCATATAGCTCTTCAAAGCGTGCTAAAAGTGTGTGAAGGCTTTTATTGCCAAGAGGCTGCAAAATCATCACCTGCACGCGTGAAAGAAGCGCAGGCGCTAGCTGGAATGAAGGGTTCTCTGTCGTTGCAGCAACAAGAACGAGCGTGCCATTTTCTAGGCTTTGGAGCAATAAGTCCTGTTGAGGGCGCGTCAGCCTATGCACTTCATCGATCCACACCATCTGAGGCCGGCAAAAAAGAGGCGCTTTTTCGGCATTTTCTATGATGCGGCGAAAGTCGCTAGAAGCCGCCGATGTTGCGTGAATTGTCTCAACAGGCAAAGAAAAGCTTTTGAGGTAGAGCTTAGCAAGTGTGGTCTTGCCGCATCCTGGCGGTCCCCAAAAAACTATAGACACAGGCCTTTTTCGTTTGATGAGCTTTTGCAAACTTTGAGCTAAATGCTCTTGGCCTACATATTCATCAAAGCTTTTTGGCCTAAGCCGTTCAGCAAGTGGTGTCGTTGTATTCATGGACAAAAGTATACACTAAAGAGCCTTTTGCAAAACTATGGAGCAATGAAAAAATGCGCCTTAGGCCGAAGGCCTTTGGAGTGCGGCAATTTTTTGCCGCTCTTAATTTTGGACCACATAGTGTATCCTTGATGTACTCCAAAGCTTACAATGGACCTTAACGTAAAGTTTTTCCGGTCTTTTTAGGATTTGGCGAGTATCTAGGTTAGGTTTAATGGTCAAAAATTAAGAGCGGCAAAGAATTGCCGCACTCGTGTGACCGGTATGTCGCAAAACTAGAGGGTGCAAGTCCCTT
>CAZEQY010000002.1:0-192381 GCA_964514655.1 uncultured bacterium | reverse complement strand
GTAGCCCAAGGCCTGATTAGCGGGGGAAGGATTCGAACCTCCGACCTTTGGGTTATGAGCCCAACGAGCTAACCCCTGCTCCACCCCGCGGTAATTGTGCAATCAGTATAACCTGCTAGGCTTGTTTATTACAAGTGAAGAATTGCGGAGCTAGCAGATATAGTTCATTTCGCGTGCGGTCGGTTGCGCCTTTCAGAGCTGTCACCATATCTAGGGCACGTTTTCCTAGGTCTTGGCATTTTTTTGGTTCTTGTAAAAGCTCTTCAACAGCGCTTGCAACATCCTTGCCTTCAATTTGGAGTATGGCGTTATAAAATTTAGCACATTCTATAAGCTGTGGCTGGGAGTGCATGTGTGGGCCTGATATAACGGGTATTCCAAAGGCTTGTGGCTCCATAATATTGTGTCCGCCCACTTTGTCGGTAAAGCTGCCTGCAACTATGGCAATATCTGCTAGCTGGTAGCACTTTCTGAGGATGCCCATGGCGTCTATGAGGTAGCTTTGGGGCCGTTCTGTCTTAGATCCTTGGGTCCATGTGCCGTATGAGAGGTTGTGCTTTTCTAATATCGTTTTCACAACTTCAAAGCGCTCAGGATGCCTTGGAGCGATAATTAGCTTAAGGTTCGGAAATTTGGCCTGAAGTGGCGCAAGTTGGGACAAGAGTAATTCTTCTTCTGGATCATGCGTAGAGCCAATAACAAGTACCTTGTCATCAGCTGTGAGCTGCATTTTTACTCTAAGCGCTTGAATTTCGGCTTCGCTAACAGGTGTAGGCAATGCGTCGCACTTTAGGTTGCCTGTGACGGCAATTTTAGAAGCTGCAATCCCCATACGCAAAAAGCGCTCTTTATAAAGCTCGCTTTGTAAGGAAAGATGGTCAATGTACGAAAATAAGCGCTTTGTAAAAAAGCTAAAATGGCAAAAGTTTTGCATAGAGCGCTCTGACACCTTGCCGTTGACAACGCATGTGATGGCACCTTGCTTTTTTGATTCTTTTAAAAAGCGGTACCAAAAGTCCCCTTCACAGAGTATAACAATATCGGGCTTTGCTTGAGATAGCACGTACTTGACAGGTAGGTAAAAGTCAAAAGGCAAATAGACATGATAGTCTGCCTGAATGCTCTTTTTTGCTTCAGCATGGCCTGTTTCTGAGACAGATGATACCAAAAATGTGGCGTCAGGCATTTCAGCTTTCAGCCGCTTTATCAAGGGGTTTGCAACATGGCACTCCCCTACCGAAACTGCATGCACCCAAACTAATGGGCCATTTGCCTTCTTTACCACCTTAGGAAATCCAAAACCAAGCCGTTTTAAAAAGTTAGTTTTATGCTTACCATAGCGAAGGCACTCATATAGCGCCTTAGGCAGCGCCACCAAAAATGCCAAAAACAGCCCAATTTCATAAAAAAGCGAAAACAGCATACAGCTCCTACCACTAAAAGACCTCTATGATAGCAAATTGCGCGTATTAAGGAAAAGTTTGTTTGCCGGCGAGGAAGGTGCGGGCGGTGGAACCCGTTTCGTCCAGGACAATGAGGTCGGCGTCAAAGCCCTCCTGGAGCTTGCCTTTTGTGGGCAGACCCAGAAGTTCTGCGGGTTTTGTACTTGCAGCTCGTATTGCAAAGTGAAAGCTGCACTCTGTCTGTCTATGCAGCAGGTTTACAGCATCTAAGAGCGTGCAGTTTGAGCCGGCAATGATATCTGTGCCGGGAAGCACCTTGCGGCCTTCATGTAGCGCAAGTTCATGTCCTGCGAGCGTCCTTGCACTTGAGTCACTTACAAGTACGAGTCCCTCTGGGTGGGCATTAAATGATAAGGCAACAGTGTCAGCGTGCAGATGTACGCCGTCTACGATGAGGGAATACGAGAGCTTTTTTTCGCCAAGCACATAGCCTACAACGCCTGGAGAGCGTTGGTGAAAGGGTTGCATGGCATTAAAGAGGTGTGTTGCAAGCTTTGCGCCATGAAGTTTTGCGTTGTTGATTTCATCAAAGCTAGCTTGCGTATGACCTATAGCTACTAAAATGCCTCGCCTTGTAAGAAGTTCAATAAATTCAGAGCTTCTTTTGCATTCTGGAGCAAGAGTAACCATCTTTACCACAGATGGATCAAGCACCTCTTCCCAAAATTCTATGGCACATTCTTCTAGTACGGCATTAAAAGGATGGGCCCCTCTTCGTTTGGGGTTGATATGGGGGCCCTCTAAATGTAGCCCAAGGCATCCATAATCGCCCTTTTTGGCCTTTTTTATGATTTCTCTATAGCGGTTAAGCGGCTGACTTACTACTGTGGCTAAAAAGCTTGTAACGCCGCCGGCAGCAAGAGCAAGTGATGCCTCATGAATTGTATCAAGACTTGTTGTAAAGTCGTGACCTGCTATGCCATTTACCTGCAGGTCAATCAGCCCCGGGCAAAGAAACATATCCTGACAGTCATAGACTTTGTCAGCAGTTTCAGGTGCAATGATGACTCCATCTTTTACATAGAGCTCACCGCGAACAAAACCTTCAGACTGAAAAATTTGGGCGTTTGTGAAGCAAATTACCATAAAATACAGTAATACCAAAAAACACTTTTGTTGCATACTGCTTCAGATTTAACAAGGTGTGATATGCCTACACTTACTCAAATTGCTGACAAGGTGCATCGTGGAGTGCGTCTAGATAAAGACGATGCCTTAACGCTTTTAGCAACAGATGATCTTGAAACGCTACAAACACTTGCTGACTATAAACGAAAAGAGCGCGCCGGAAATATTGTCTATTACGCATCTACGCTCTATATATACCCCACAAACCTGTGTGAGCTTAATTGTCCCTTTTGTTCTTTTTATGCAAAGCCTGGCTGGAAAAATGCGTGGTTTACTAAGCCAGAAGAGATGGAAGCAAAAATTCGCGCCAATTTGCACAAGGACCTGACTGAAATTCACCTTGTGGGAGGTCTTTGGAGAGACTGCGACCTAGACTACTACAAAGAGGTCTTTACCCGCATAAAAGCAATCGATCAGAAGCTGCACATAAAGGCGTTAACTCCTGTAGAGTATGATTTTCTTGCTCGCCTACATAACATATCTGTCGAAGAGGTGTTTGACAGGATGATTTCGTGGGGCTTGGGGTCACTTCCCGGTGGCGGCGCTGAAATACTTGTTGAAGAGATCAGAAAGAAAATAGCGCCCGGTAAAATATCATCTGATCGCTATTTAGAAATCCACAAAATAGCCCATGCTAAGGGCCTGCCTTCTAATGTCACAATGCTTTTTGGACATATTGAAGAGCTTGAACATATCGTCGAACACCTTATCAAGGTTAGACAGTTGCAGGATGAGACAAAGGGCTTTCAAACTTTTGTGCCACTGAAATATCACGATGAAAATAACGCCCTTGGCAAACGAAAAGAACGACTTAAGCCAAAAGATATCAAAAGGATTTATGCCGTATCGCGGCTTATGCTCGATAACATCCGCAATATAAAAGTTTTGTGGAATTATGTAGGCATCGATGAAGCCAAGGAAATCCTTAGTTGGGGTGCAAATGACATCTCAGCTACCTCGTTGGAGGAAAAAGTTATCGTGATGGCAGGTGGAATTAAGGTTGCTATGAATAACGAAACACTGGAAAACATTATTTCAAGTGCAGCTCGTGTACCAAAAAAAATTCATTCCGGGTATGATTATTGCCAAGATGATGGAAAGTAGATGATAAAAGTTGGTGCTCTATCATTCCTGAACGCCCTGCCTTTTTTCAATCCCTTTATTGAAAAGCGCATACTCTTCTCCGGTGATTTTACTTTTGGCACCCCTCTAGACGTCAATCTACTTCTCGAAGCTAGCAAAATCGAAATAGGCCTCGTAAGTAGCGCCACCTTTATGCAAAATCGCGACCGCTACATCTTGCTTACAAACCTTGGAATTGGCGCACATAAGTCTTTAAAAAGTGTTCTTCTGTATAGCAAGTACGACATTAAGGACCTTGATCGCAAAAAAATTGCTATGCCGCATACCTCTACAACATCTTCAATGCTTATGAAGGTGCTTGCGCACCATTTTTGGCATATCGCCCCGGAATATATTGACGCTCCTCCTGGCCTATCCGTGAACGAACTTTTATCTACATATGATGCCGCCCTAATAATAGGTGATGAATGCCTCCATACGGCACCTGATAAAACGGTTTACGCATACGATCTTGTCAACGAGTGGTATACCTACACCCAAAAACCCTTTGTCTTTGCTGTCTTTGCGACACGTATAGATGCATGGATGGACTGGCCGGAAGAAGTGCGTGAGTTTCACCAAAAACTCATGAGTGCCTATGACTATTCTACAGCTCATTTTAGTGAAACAGTAGCTTCTGCTCAGGCAAAAACAGGCCTTGATCGCAAACTTTTAGAAGACTACCTCAAGTCTGTTGACTACTACCTAGACTCTCTTCATTTTCAGGGACTAGAACAATTTGCCCACCTTCACTCTACGTGCAGCACATGATTGAGTATGATAAAAATAACCCCATAACCATCCGTGCGCTTTTCAACAGCATTGCGCCGCGCTATGACTTTGGAAATGCTATTCTCTCTGGTTACTTACACCACCTCTGGAATAGACGCCTTGTCGCATTAGCACTTGCAAATAGCCCAAAGGTGATTCTTGACCTTTGTGCAGGAACCGGCGAAATTACTAAGCGCATGCTTAAAAAGGCAACTAATGCTCGCTACCATCTTGTCGACTTTTCTGAAGAGATGCTAGCTATTGCTAAAGAGACGATTTCGTATACGCAGGCCAGCTTTTATCAGGCAGATGCTCAGGAGCTTCCGCTTGAAGATGCGAGTATAGATGCTGTGACTATTGCCTATGGGATACGCAATGTGCAAGATAGAAGCAGGTGCTTTAAAGAGCTCTATCGCGTGCTAAAGCCGGGCGGCAGGGTCTGTATTGCTGAGCTTACTAGACCAGAGCCTCCCCTCCTTAAAGCGCTACACAGCTTTTATCTCAAAACTATGGTGCCCCTTATTGGTAGAGCAATAACTGCTAATGAACAGGCCTACAAATACTTGTGCACAAGTATTGAGTCTTTTATCGTGCCGGATGAGCTTGTAAAAGAACAGATGATAGCCGGCTTTAGTCGCTGTAGGGTCTATCCACAAACAGGTGGCATTGCCACTTTATTTACCGCAGAAAAGTTATGAAAGATATTATACTAGGCTCGCACTCTCCTCGCCGCGCTGAAATTATGCGCTACTTTTCGCTGCCATTTACTCAGGTAGCATCCGGTTTTGATGAAGATAGTATTCCTTACGCAGGCGATGCAAAAAAGTTGGCTATGGATCTTGCTCTTGGAAAAGCTAAATCTGTTGCTGGACGCTATCCAGATGATATCATTTTAACTGCCGACACTGTCGTTGCAATAGATGGCATTTCCCTTGGAAAGCCCTCCTCAGAAGCTGAATCTCGCGCTATGCTTAATCGCCTAAGCGGCAGGTGGCATTCTGTGATAACAGCAGTTGTTGCCTATAAGGCTAGTAAATTCTACTGCAAAGAAGAAGAGACAAAAGTTCTTTGCAATGTTATAACTCCCGACGAGCTACACCGCTACATGCGCGTACACGGCCTTTTTGACAAGGCTGGAGGCTATGCTATACAAAAAAGTGGCTCTATATTTGTGCGTCGCATTGACGGCTGCTACTACAATGTTTTAGGCTTGCCCGTAAATGCTCTTAGACAGGTGCTTAAAGATGTTGGCGTAGATCTATGGGACTATCTTAAAGAGCTTGACTAGTATGCGCTATTTATTGTTACTTATGCTTGCTGCATCCTGCACACACCATCAAGATGATGATGACGTTAGCATAGCGCATACCCTTCCCCTTTCTACAAAGCCTAATGAGAAGGCCTTTTTGCAAAACAAGGTCTCTAGAGTTTTGTACATGATTCAGTCTAATAGAATTCAAGAGGCAATAGATCAGCTTCTTGTATTGAGAAGTGAAGATCCCTACTTGTTTCATGAAGGCACACTCGAGCAGCTTGGTCTTGCACTTTTAGAGCAAGGCTCTAAAAGTCGCGACTTTCAGGACGTTGTCAACTGCCTCTATGGTGTTGGCATTGCCCACGATGAGCGCGGTTTGCACATCGTTTCGCGGGCATTAGAGTTTGATCATCCTGAGCTTCAACTTTTAGCTGTATCTGTAGCTGCATCATTTGATACGGAAGCCGCGTATGAGATCCTTGAGCAGGCTATGAAGTCAAACTACATCTTTGTCCGCCTGGAAGCTGCATACTGTCTTGCCAATAAACAGTCTGAATCTGCCCACGGGCAGCTCGTAGCGTTGATGGCAAAGGTGCCCCCAGAGCTTCATGAGCTTTTTCCCCGCCTATTTGCTATGGAAGCAAGCCCAAACTCTAGCCTTGAGCTTAAGCGTCTACTCTACGATAAAAATGAAGCTGTGAGAAAAGAGGCTATTTTGGCCGTTGCTCACTTGCAGCGAGATGACTTTATTGACGATATTCGCATACTAGCTAAAGAGCCCTCGTCCGTGCAACAGGAGGCTTGTGCCTATACTCTTGGGGTGTTTCAGGATGAATCATCGCGCCCAATTTTAGAAAAGCTTGCAGAATCTCACATAGTTGCCGCAAATATGGCACTATATTCTCTTGGCTCTCAAGATGCAAAACGTCCAATTGCCGATCTAGCACGTAAAGGTGATCTTTTTGCCATAAATGCCCTGCAGGGCGATGAAGTGCTACTTGCTATGCTTCAACGTAGTGATGATGTGCAGGTGAGGACAAATGCTAGCCTTGCTCTTTTAGAGCATAAAGATAGTCGATGTTTGCCCGGTGTTTTAGAAGTTCTGATAGATTCTCATAAAGACTATACGATAGCCCCCATAACATCGCATGGAGGATCTTTACATGCGTGGAAAATTACGCCAAGTTCTTCTCAGCTCTTTGAAAAGCAGCCTCATTTTTTTGAGATTTCGCTAAAGGTGCGAGAGCAAATACTGATAAAGACACTTGATCTTGCAGAAGATGACTTTTTAGCTGTAGCTGAAGGTGTACTTGAAAGCAATCAGTACGACCTTATTCCCCTCACGGTGCGACTTCTTGAAAATATGCGCTCTGATAAGTCAATTGCGCTGTTAAAGTCGTACGAGATGAAGGTAGGTATGCCCTTTGTAAGAGCCTGGTGTTGCCTAGGCCTTTATCGCTTGCATCAAGAAGGCCCATATGCTGAACAGATCCGCAAGCTAGTGGCTAAGCATGAGGATAAAGAGGTCTTTAAGGCTCGCCCGGTTCTTCCCTGGCGCCTACGTCTTGATTCTGATCGCTACCAGCTTACCTTGGAAGACACTTCGGCGCTGCTAATAGAATCCTTTGAAGCGCTCGCTCAATCCCAAGATGAAAAAGGTATAGAAGTTCTTTTACAAGTCATTCGCGACGGCAATTCTCATAATCGCTACACGCTTGCAGGATTGTTAATGCGAGCCTCGTTATAATTACTTGTTGCATTATAGTCTAATTTTCTGTATTATCTTCTAATTATGTTACCACAACACACAAAAGCAATTAGAATTCCAACAACTAATGAAAATGTACAGGCTAGATGTGCTGCTGTTACTCAGTGTACTACATTACTTGAAAAATTTCATATTAGTAATCCTGAAAAATTCATTACGGAGAACTTGCGTGCCTTAGATCCGGGGTTTCACGGGCTTTCTGCTGAGGAAATTGAAGCAATTGTTGGCGAGGTTGCTGATACATTTACTAGGCGTTTTGAGCCTCAGGAAGAGCGTTCTTCCTTGCAATGGTCGCTATCACCGGTTCAGATGAATGTTTGGGATGATGATTCGCCCCCTCGAGTTAAGCCTTCTTGCTCTCTTGTGAAAAAGGATCGCTACGTTCCGCGCACAATACGCTATGACTTTGATAAGCGCGTTGCCTTCGTGTTTTTAAAATCAAAAGAAAAACTACAAGGTGCGGACGGGGCTTACTGGCGAGGAAGAAATGCCCTACGTATTGACTGGGTAACAAAAACAGTACAGCAATGCTTTCAGCTTGTGCCTCATGATGATAAGGCAGATAGTCTAACTGTCACGCAAAAGCCATTTGACGAAAGGCTTTCAAAAGAGGAATATCGGGCAATAGAACCGATATTTTTAGAACGCTATGAGCTATTTACGTATACTAAAATAAAGAAAGGTACTGGACAGAGGATTGTAAAGCAGTGTAAGGTCTATCCCTATATTCCATCGCGTTTATCGAAATTGCAAGATAGAATAGAGCAGCTTGCTGGCCTTTCTGATGTCGCAAGGGATCTACGCCTTTTACATAGTAATGGGCACGTTCATTGGGATCTAAAAGATCACAATATTCTTACCGACGGCATTCAAACAAAAATTATTGATTTTGATCGTGCATTTAGCTTTTACAAGGGTGAAGCTCCTTGGCGAAAAGGAAGGTATGGAACAGGCTGCTTTTCTGCCCCAGAAATTTTAAATGATACTATAGATCCCAAGGGCGGCTATCCCCCGGCAGATATGTACGCTTTTGGCCATTTAGTATATGCTCTTGCGCACAGGAAATACCCACAAATGGTCCAAAGCCTTAATTTTTACTTCGAACATCGAGGTGAGCACCTATTAGAACAAATTATCAAAATGCAAAAGGCTTATGCTAAAGATGCAGCTGATGCTTGGTTGCAAATTAAAAAAGTAACTGAAATTGATAAGTTTTTACAGCTAGCAGCACTTATTCTTTTGGATCCGGATCCCGCCACCCGCTGTACCGCAGCCCAATTCTGCCAACTTGTCGAAGACTTTTGGCAAAGGCAAGATCTTGCCGACCTACTGCTGAACTAACATTTAAAAAAAATAACGGATAGGGATAAAAAAGGGCTCTATTCCTTAGATTTACTGCCGGCAGATATAACCTATGCAGACAAGCACCGGTTATAAGAGCGTGTCTCGACGAACGAGAACAAGGAATAGAGCCGAAATAAAGGCCCTGGGTTCAGCGCATTTTAAACGCTAAACCCAGGAAACACTAACCTCTATCTATATTAAACAATATTTCAATTTAATTAGCAAGAAGTTTTTTCTATTAGGGTTTGAAGCTTTGGGTTTTTACGATTTGCATTTCGCCAAAAAGCTTCTCAAGTATGGCTCGGGCATCTTTTCCCTCTTTTGCGAGGTTTTGCATCTCTTGTACTGGAGCCATAGTTTCTCCTACTGAAAACCAGCGGACAGTAACAAGGTCGTTTATGCCCATTTTCTTCATTACAAGGTCCTTTGTCTGGCGTAAAGCCTCTTCAAAGCCGCTGTCGTGGCGCTCTATTGATGATCCTCTATAGCCAACTGTGCCTGCCTTTACGTCCCAGTAGGGGTTTGTAGCAATAGCTACCCAGTGTAGAGCCTCTGTTCGTAGGGCGATTGCTAAAGCAGCAAGAGCCTCTTTTTCGGTAATATCGCTTGGTATATGTGAGCTTAAAAGCGATGCAACAAAGTCTTCAAGCGATACTTCGTTAACAGCTCCGAGCCCGCCCTTAATCTGGTACATATATGCCATGCCAAGATATTCAGTGCCGCCAACTAAAAGTGTGGTTTTTGGTGAGTCCGGCACGAGCAATACCTGGTAGATGCCAGGAAATTCTTGGCCCCACTTAATGCCGTCAACTGTTGGGTACATGTAGTAGCTAGATGACGTATAGGCACTATCTAGCTTTTTGCCCGTTCTTGGGTCATACACGTTATATTTACCTTTTACTTCTACTAGGGAGCCATCTTGATCGCTCATAAGCTGTACGCGAATAGATGGTCCGTTAAAACGCTCTCTCAGCTCTTCTTGCAGGTGTTTGCCATCAGATGTTGGCTCTGCTGATAGTTGAACTGATATTGAGAGGAGTAGTGTAAGTAGTATTCTTTTCATTTATACCTCCGATTGTGATTTTGGTTCTTGCTTGCCCAGATGCTTGTAGGCAAGGTTTGTAGCTTCACGCCCGCGGGGCGTTCTTTTAATAAGTCCTTGCATGATTAAGTAGGGCTCATGCACCTCTTCGAGCGTGTGAGGCTCTTCACCAACCGCTACAGCAAGTGTCTGTATGCCTACAGGGCCGCCTTGATAGTGATCTATAAGGACGCGTAGTAGTTTGCTGTCCATCTCATCAAGACCCTTGTCGTCGATGGATATCATCTTCAGGGCGTCCTGGGCGACCTTTTTGGTTAATGTGCCTCGTGCTTTAATCTGGGCGTAGTCCCGCACCCAGCGGAGCAAGCTGTTGGCAATCCTCGGCGTGCCGCGCGATCGCATGGCAATTTCTCTTAGGCTCTCCTGATCAGCATCTACGTTGAGGATCTTGCTTGAGCGTAGCAGTATCGCTTCTATAGTCTGTGGTGTGTAGTAGTCTAGTCTCATGCTGCTTGCAAAGCGCGAGCGAAGTGGTGCTGAAAGTAGTCCAAGACGCGTTGTCGCACCAACTAGCGTAAAGCGGTTGAGTTTGACTTTTACACTTCGGGCAGATGTTCCGGAATCGATAACTAAATCAAGAGCAAAGTCTTCCATAGCTGGATAAAGATACTCTTCTATTGTTCTATTTAGCGCGTGAATTTCATCGATAAAGAGTACATCGCCCTCTTTTAGCTTTGTCAAAATGCCTGCTAAATCCCCTGCCTTTTCAATAACAGGGCCCGATGTGATGATGATATTTGTACCCATACTTTGGGCAATGATGTGCGATAGCGTCGTCTTGCCAAGGCCAGGCGGTCCGCAAAAAAGCACGTGCCCAAGTGGCTCCTTACGAGCCTTTGCAGCCTCTATCAGCACATGCATCTGGTCGCGTACGGTATTTTGCCCAATAAAATGATCAAGACTCTGCGGCCGAAGCGGCACTTCATACGCAACATCTTTTTCGCAAAACGAAGATTCTACAAAACTCTCTGACACGTTACATCCCTTCTATCCCGAGCTACGATACAAAATATAGGACAAAATCACAAGGATTTACATTTAATTAGGATATTGTGGTATCATGGAGGGCAGTTATTTATGCACAAAATATGAGGTGTTGTATGAGTAGTGAAATGCTTCCAGGCCTAACTGAAGGGATAAAAGACTCATGGAATTGGCTTACGGGCAAGCCTCAGCCAGTTGAAGACGTTGTAGAAGAAGATTCTGACGAAAATGATCTTCCAGACACTAACCCCATTGCTGTAGCACCTACACCTATACGTCGCGGTGTTTCACTCGAAGAAGAGCTCTTTTTTCTGCATCTAGATGCTCTAGGTGCTTTTGGAAAACGTGTGACAGACCCCTACTTTAAAGCCCAAGAAGCCCGTAAGAAAATTGCTCCTCTGAACGAGCTCTTACAGGATATTGCCGCAAATTCTGATGCCAAAGGTAACTATAAGGCTACAAGCAAAGATCAAAAAGCGCTGCTTAAAACGGCACAAGAACTTGGGGTAAAGGTACCAGGTAAAGACAAAGAAAATTTTACGCGTGATGATACTCAAAGCCTCATCTCCAACCTCAAAACCGTAACCGGAAGTTTGGATGTAGATATGAAGATGGGCTTAAACGATGCTACGCAGGCAATGTCTGAGCGAAACACACTATACGCTGAGCTTAATACTCTTCACAAAAATAGAAGAGATGCATGTCAGGCAATATCTCGAGGAATAGCTGGGAGAAGCTAACATACATGGATGAGTCTACAGAGCTTGTGTTACACAATTTTGCGTATGGCTGCTACCAGCAAGGACAGTGGCAAAAGGCTATCGATACCTTTCGCCAGCTTGTGATGTATCTGCCAAATAAAAGCGAATACTGGTATGGACTAGGCTCAAGTTTAATGATGACAGGTAACGATAAAGATGCAGCGCATGCTTTTGAGATAGCCTGCATTACCCGCCCGGAAGATCCCCGTCCATATGCTTACTGGGCAGAGGCTTTAAGTCGTCTTGGTTCACATGATCTTGCCGAGATAGTAATAAAAGAAGCTGAAAAAAAAGCAAAAACAGAAAAATTTGCTGCCTTTTTAGGTCAAGTTGATGTAATAAAAGAGAGAATTGTGGAGGTATCACATGGTTGATGGTGTTGATCTTGATACAAGAATGAAAGCACTAGAGACAGACTTTTATAAGCGTGGCGCCGGATATACTCCCCCACCATCTGTCACTCAAGTTTTTACCTACGACACTACATCAAAGGCTCTTGATAGCTTGTCCGGGCTTATTTCTACTCGCTCTAAGCCAACTTCTATCCCCGTCTTAGATGTGCCAAAGCCCTTAAGCGCTGATGCTGACCCCAATTTAAAGAAGCTTATTCATGGGAGTGACGAGCCGGATCTTTCTAACATAGAAAATGTCCTCAATGAACTCTACCTTGCCACGCAAAAGGTGTTTTCACAAAATCTAAGGATTGAGCGCGACCTATTTAACTCTGAGCGCGCCTTTTTAAAAACTATTGAAAATGAACGCATGGAAGAGATGCAAAAACAAATTGATCTCAACCAAAAGCGTGGTCTTTGGGATAAGGTTGAAAAGTCGCTTTTATCTCTTGGCCTTATTGCAGCCGGCGTAGTAGGTGTTGCTATGGGATTTGCAACGCTTGGAGCGAGTGCTATTTTGGTAGGCTCACTCCTTATCCTTGATCATGCGCTAGATGATGCTGCAAAAAGGGCTGTAGCTACGTGGCTTGCAAAAGGAGATAACGAGCGACAAGAGACCTATATGATGCGCATTAACCTCTTTTGCTCAGGCGTTTCGATGGCACTTGCCTTTGCTATCTCTCCCGCTCATGCTGCAACATACGGTCTAAAAGTAGCACAAGTAGCAACTAGTGCTGTAAAAAGTGTCTACGAATGGCGCCAAAACGTTCATAAATCGGTAATGGTAGCCCTTGGCGGCCTTGCAACAATCAGCCAGCAGGATGTAAATAACTGGATTTTGGGTATCCAAAATTCAGTAAGAACTCTTCTTCAGCATAATGAGATGACTCATGAAGTTGAAGAGCGAAATGACGATACAATGCGCGAAATTGCGCGTTCAATGTCTTAAAAATAGAGGTGTAGTATGACAGGTATAATTGACTCTTATCGCCCAATTGATCCATTCAACCAGCACTATGAGCTGTATGAAGAGGAAGATGATATTAACTACGAAAAAATTGTGCAGCAGATTGCCCAGATGCTGATTGAGTATTCAGCTGAAATGAAAGAGCTTTCATCCGATCTAGCAAATAAAACTCGCTCCTTCTGGATGGATTCAGTGCGTGATCACGCAGCTCTTTATGACTGGACAAGACTTCCTGTAACCTTTGTTCCACTTGCAAAGGCTGCTTTAGAGATCCTTACAATCTCTACTCTGCATAAAAACCTCGATCTTCAAAACAACGCAGCCTTTAAAGAGATGGAAGGCTTTTCTAAGCTTGCAGAGCTTGCTAAGCAGTTTCTTGATACGCGAGATCAGGGCTTTAAAACACAGTATCAGGCCTTTAGCGAACTTGCAAAGTCCTCATACGAATATAACCTCAACGACGTCAAGAATAGCGACGCCCAAATCCAAGAAGCGCTCCGCAAAATCTACGACTTCATCCGCGAAACAGAAGGCCAAAAACAAGGCCTCGCCCGCGGCTAGTACTTAACAAGATAAGCAGGATCAAATACAAAACGGTAATAATGATATAACGATATTATCGATTGTGTTTATCCTGCATATCTTGCCGCTTGCGATCCTGCTTATCTTGTTTTTGATCAAGATCCCCCAACCTCTTGGATAAAAGCCTGGGTCTCTCCCCATGGGAACGAGACATCTAAGGTTTGGTTAACTTTGATGATGTCGTTAGATGTGTAGGCTGAAAGTGGGTAGCTTATGGTGATGATTTTGGTGCCCGGCTTTAGCTTTTCAAGGCGCTTTGTGAGCTTGGTGATGGTTTCATCCGGCAAGGCTGAGCCAAAGAGGTAGATCCATGTAGCCTCTGATAAATCAGCTGTAAGAATATCTCCCAACCGAAATTCAATGTTTTTGACATCATAAAATTTGGCAAGCTGCTCAGCTCTTTCTACAAATGCCGGTATATATTCAATGCCGACAGTTTTATAGCCCTTGTAGAGGCTAAGCCAAAAGCATGCGCGAGCTCGCCCACAGCCAAGCTCAAAGGCAACATCATCTGGACCGATAGGACAGTGGCTCAAGATGGTGTCTAAGGTCACAAGCGGCGTCTCGCCGTAGGGTTCACTCGATTTGTATTCCCTACCTATCCTATAAGGGCTTTTAAAAAAATAGCGCAATAAAAGCGTGCTGTCAACAAGAGCAAATTTGGGCTTGCGGTAATAGCGAAAGACCGTTTTGACAAAGTCTATAAAGTTAAAGTAGCGCACCCACATAAAGGTGCTAAGATCATCCCAGAAGGTCATTTGCATGCACCAGTCTAATTGGCTTTCCCATCTGCTGCAGGCGCTTTTTGAACTCTGATCTAGTGCTTGCAACGGCTTTGCCATCTACTTCTAGGGAGTAGTAGCCAAGGCGCTTTTGTAAGTTGATGATCATGTGCTCAATTTTGCCTCCGGGGCTTAGCCTCGATAGCGTGAGAGACTTATTTTGCGTATGCAGCATGTAGGCGCCGTGAGGACATGATCGCATAAGCTTAGCAAGCTTTTTTTCTATTGCATCAAGGGTAAGTAGCGGCGATTTTGTTTGCCAGTTATGGTTGTCAAGCCAGCCAGAGACGTCTTGAAGCTGGCTAAGAGGTATTGCATCAGGTGCATGTTTTGCTAAAAAGGCCTTTTCATCAAAGGGGGCTTTTGCATCAACAGCATGGTTTGCAACTTTGCCATCTTGATAAAACACAATAAGCTCTAATGCACCCTGTTCTCTATCGATGATATGAAAGGTAAAGGCTGCTGAAATAGCAAGATCTTGCAGTAAGGCTTCATAGTTTTTAGGGTCATTTAAAGGCAGCAAAAACCCCTGCTTTTGCAGTCCACGAATGACTTTATCAATATGCTCTTGCCCTGTATTTTGTGGGGCGATTTCAGCTTTCACTTCCTTGCGCCACAAATGTATTAGCTTATTCCAAAATTTCATAGGTAGCAATCTTATCAGATTTGGAGCTTTCCTTCATTGCTTTTTTTGCCCAATTTAGAGATGATAAGGTCTTTGATTTGAGAGAGGAAGATGACTAGCGAAAAACCTTTAGAATTTTATAATGTGTCTCACCAGACGGTGGTTGATGCTTTGGGTAAGGAAATCCTTCTTGACCGATTAGACAAGATGCTTCTTATCCGCAACTTCGAAACTCGAGCTGAAGCTGCTTACCAGCAAGGCAACATCGGCGGCTTTTTTCACTCCTACGTTGGGCAAGAGGCTATACAGACATCATGTTTGCAGGCAGTAGGTCTCAATAACTGGTTTGTTACTACCTACCGCTGCCACGCCCTTGCGCTTCTTTTGGGCGTATCGCCACGAGATATTATGGCAGAGCTATTCGGCAAGGCTACCGGTAATGCAAAAGGTCGCGGTGGCTCTATGCACCTGTACCATGATAGGCTGCTGGGCGGCTTTGGAATTGTTGGCGGACAGCTTCCTATTGCGACAGGAGCCGGCTTTAGCTCCAAATACCTTGGCAAAAAGGACGAAATTGCCCTCTGCTTTTTGGGCGATGGTGCTATGCCGCAAGGTACTCTTCACGAGTCGCTCAACATGGCAGCGCTTTGGAAGATACCATGTATGTATGTTGTAGAAAATAACCAGTGGAGCATGGGTACGCACATCTCTCGGGGCGTTGCAAACTATCAATACCTTACCTACTACCTCGCAAAGGCCTATGGTATCTCCCACTACCGTCTTGATGGTATGGATTTCTTTAACTGCTACGGCGGCTTTTTAGTGGCTTACCAAGAGATCGTAGCTACCGGAAAACCTGTTCTTATCGAAGTAGTTGGCGAGCGTTTTCGTGGCCACTCTATTTCTGACCCGGGCCTTTATCGCACAAAAGAACAGCTTAAAGAGACTATGGAACGAGATCCTATCATCTTCTTTAGAAATGAGCTTTTTGATCGCGAGATTCTTACAGAAGATGAATACAAGGCAATGGACAAAAAGAATCGAGATATCGTTGTGGATGCCCTGGAATATGCTGAAGAAAGCCCATGGCCTGATGTAGAAACCCTTGAACAAGATGTATTTGCACCATAAAGGATTATATTGACATGCAGCTTATTGAAATGCGAGAAGCCATCCGTCAGGCAATTGACGAAGAAATGAGTCGAGATAGCACAGTCTTCATCATGGGTGAAGAGGTAGCTGAATACAATGGCGCCTACAAAGTAACTAAGGGCCTTTTGGATAAATATGGCCCCACACGCGTGATCGACACACCAATTTCAGAAAATGGGTTTGCAGGTATTGGTGTCGGCGCTGCTATGACAGGTCTTCGCCCTATTGTCGAGTTTATGAGTTTTAACTTCTCATTCGTTGCGGCAGACCAGATCATCTCTCACGCTTGCAAGATGTACTATATGTCTGGCGGTCGATTTTCAGTGCCTATTGTTTTTCGTGGGCCAAATGGTGCTGCAGCTCAGGTGTCGTGCCAGCACTCTCACTGTGTAGAGGCTATCTACGGCAACTTGCCCGGGCTTATTATCGTGGCGCCGTCAAACTCCTACAACGCAAAAGGGCTATTAAAGAGCGCCATTCGCTCCAATAACCCTGTGATCTATTTGGAGTCAGAGCTTTTGTACAACGACAAGATGGAAATTCCAACTGAAGAGTATTTGGTCCCCTTTGGCAAAGCAAATAGGGTTATTGAAGGAACCGATATTACCATCGTAGCTCATGGACGCATGGTAAAGCTCTGTAAAGAGGTATGTAGCCAGTTAGAAGAGCGCGGCATTTCTGCTGAACTGATCGACCTTCAGAGCATTAAGCCACTAGATCTTGATACAATCCGCGAATCAGTAGAAAAAACCCATTTTTGCGTATGCGTAGAAGAGGGTCATATCTTTACAGGCATCAGCGCTGAAGTTGGCTTCCAGATTCAAGAACATTGCCTTGACTATCTCGATGCACCAGTTGCCCGCGTATGCCAACGTGAAACGCCAATGCCATACTCCAAGGTGCTTGAAAAAGAGACCCTGCCAACAGTAGAGCGCATTTTAAATACCTGTCTTACAACATTAGCCGTGAACTAGAGGAACTTCCTATGCCATTTACAGTCTATATGCCAAAACTTTCCCCAACAATGACCGAAGGCGTTATTGCCAAGTGGCATAAAAAAGTTGGAGACCGCGTTGAATCGGGCGATGTCATGTTAGAAATATCAACTGACAAAGCAACTGTTGAGCACGCTGCGTTAGATGAAGGCTACCTCCGCGCAATTATTGGCAAAGAGGGCGAGTCTCTTCAGGTAAATGACCCTATTGCTATCTTTACAGAAACGATGGATGAGAGCATCGAAGGCTACACGCCAAAAGCTATTGGCCAAAAGGCACCAAAAGAAGAAAAGGCTCAGGCCCCAGCTGCTGCAAAGGTTGCAGCTCCAGTTGCAAAGCAAGATCGCGTCTTAGCCTCTCCTCTTGCTAAAAAGCTTGCTAAAGATAAGCAAATCGACTTGAACCAGGTTGCAGGCACTGGCCCTCGTGGGCGCATCATGAGCCGCGATTTAGAGCAAGCACCTCCTCAAGTTGCAGCTCCAAAAGCAGGTATTACTTATGAGCCTTTATCGCCAATGCGCGCTGTTATCGGTGCAAGGCTGCAGGAATCAAAGAGCACAATCCCCCACTTTTATGTACGTCAAGAGGTTGACGCATTGCCAATATCGCAGCTTCGAGAAGAGCTAAAGCGTCTAGAGCGCAATGTGACGATTAACGACTTTATCGTTAAAGCGTGTGCTATTGCCCTCAAAAAACATCCGGAAGTAAACTCTGGCTACGACGCTCAAAAGAAAGCGGCAATTCGCTTTAACCGCGTTGACATATGTGTTGCAGTGACAATCCCCGGTGGGCTTATTACCCCTATTGTCGCTGATGCAAGCAACAAAAGCCTTACTGTGCTATCGCAAGAAGTAAAGCTCCTTGCCTCTAAGGCGCGCGAAGGCAAGCTCAAGCCTGAAGAGTATCAGGGCGGCTCTTTCACCCTATCAAACCTCGGTATGTTTGGCATTGATGAGATGTCAGCGATTATCAACCCACCTCAGGGCGCCATTTTAGGCGTAGGCGCGGCGAGCGACGTTCCTGTGGTAAAGAATGGCCAGGTAGTTCCAGGCAAGAGGATGACGCTTACTCTCTCATGTGACCACCGCATTATCGACGGCGCTGAAGCTGCCCAATTTATGCGCACGCTCAAGCAACTTATCGAAAACCCTATCTTATTTTTATCTGAGTAAATAAAGATGCCCTCACAAGAGGTGTGAGGGCATTTGCGTGTGAAGCTGAAGGCTTCTTTGGAGTGCGGTAATTATTTACCGCTCTCAATTTTCGACCACGTGCCGTCGCAACAATTGCCTCCAAAGCTAAAAGGCAGGTAATGAGGGTATTTGTATGTACTGGACGTTTACGAGGGCAAGGTGTGTGGTCGAAAATTAAGAGCGGTAAAAAAATTACCGCACTCCAGAGCGAGCTTTAAGCTCGCAAATTGCAAATGCCCAAACTCGAGATGCCCTCACAAGAAATGTGAGGGCAATAGAATGAATTAGTTAGCGGAAGCTTGGGCTTCTGTTGCGATGATTTCTGCCTGTTCTGGGGCAAAAAGTTCAAGGCGCTTAAAGTCGTATTTCATGAGGTTCATCGTTGGTTTGATGTCTGAAATCACGAACTTGCTTGATTTTGCAGTCCCATCGGCGCCAAGAGTTGTTACCTGTGAAACTGTTAAAGTAGCTACATAAGACTCATCGCCTTCTTTTCGTAAAAGTGATGTTTTTGTTTTGATCGTAACGACTACATCACCATCGGCAGATTTTGCAAAAGAAACAGTTCTATCCTTGTCACCAGATCCTGCTACAAAGAAGTGGCCACTTGTGTTATGAAGGCGAAACTCTTTTTGCTTACAGTAGTCTGCAAGAGCTTTTGTAGCTAAAGAGAACTGGCCTTGAGCTGCATACTTAAGAGCTTGTAGATCTCTAGTATCGCCGGCAAATGATTCTGGAGCTGACCCTTGCTTATCGCCAAATGTCTCAAGGCGAGCGTTAATGCGAGACTCGTCGTGGGCCATGCCAAAAAGCTGTTCAAGTGCGGTGAAAAGTTCTTTTGGAGAGTTTTGTCTTTTACCATTCACGGTAACGCTTTTTACGTCTGGCATGCCTTCTTTTAGTTCTTGATAGGTAACTTTTGATTCTTTTGGTGCTTCAAGCGTTTTGCTGCGAGTGTTAAGAGCAAGTGCATCGGTTTTAGAAGTAAATTCTGTTTGCTTATTTTCAGCCTTTAGCTTGGCTTTTGCTATTTGTGCTTGAACTTTTTCAAGTTCGTTTTGAGCAGCACTTACAGCATAAAATTCTTTGTGCATAAATCGGTTTACTTTGTTAACGACTCTGCCCACGAATGGTAGAGTGTTTGGAGCAGGCATTACTTGTGTAGCTCTTTCGCGTACTACAGGAAGTGCTTGTGCGACAACAGTTTCAACTTCTTTTAGCGATGAAAAAATGGTTGTAATTTGCGCTCTTGTTGCTTCTTTGTTGCTAGATAGGGTAACTTGTAGGGCTTTTACACCAGCTTGAAGTGATGCGATTTCTTTGCGTGCGAGTTTCGCGTTGTCTAGTAGTCCCTCTTGTTGCTTAAGGGCCTCGATTGAAGATCCAAAGTTTCGGGGAGCTTCAACTCTATATGAATATGCCATTGTGCACCTCCTTAAATATTTGTGCTTATAATCCTCACTATGGCATATTTTTCAGAAAAGTCAAGAAAAAAGTTATAAATAGTTACAAACTATCTACTTTTTGTTTTAATTTTTTAAGATCTTCAACAAAAGATTCTATGTTTTTTAGTAAAACTTGATTTTTGTTGTATTGGGATAGCTCAACTGCCGGTACGCCTCCATAGCGTCCTGGCTTGGTAATAGACTTAGAAACACCGGAGCACGCAGCCACGATAACTTGATCTGTTATCTTAATATGGCCATTTACTGCTACCTTGCCTGCAAGTATTACGTGGTTTCCTAGAGTTGTCGACCCGGCAATGCCCGCTTGTCCGATTATCAGACAATGCTTGCCTATACCTACTCCGTGTGCAATCTGCACGAGGTTATCAATTTTTGTGCCTTGGCCTATAGTCGTTGCCTTAAAGCGCGCTCTATCGATAGTTGTATTTGCACCTATCTCTACGTCATCTTCAATAACGCACGTTCCTACCTGGTTTAACTTTATGTGGCGGCCCTCTTTATCCATAGTAAAGCCGTACCCACAAGAGCCAATAACAGCGCCAGGCTGTATAACAACCCTATCGCCAATGACGCAAGCTTCTCTCAGCGTAACCTGCTGATAGATCACGCACTCTTTTCCTATTGATACATCAGCGCCAATTGTTGTGCCAGCACCAATAAAGGTGCCTTGACCAATCTGTACATTGCCATCAATAACAACGTAGGGACATATTGTGACACCATCTGCCACTTGCGCTGTTGGATGTATGACGGCCGTTGGGTGTATGCCGGTAAAGTATGAGCGCGGCGCGCGATTTGTTCTATAGAGCTCAATAAGCTCCTGAAAAGCCTTGTCAGGGTTTTCTGAGATAAGGTAGTTTTTATGAGAGGGGCGTTCTATCCCCTCTTTAATAACGATGGCACCGGCTTGAGAGCGCAGCATAGCGCCATGATAGCGCATATTTGTTAAAAAGGAGATATCGCCTTCTGTTGCAGACTCTAAGTCTGCAACACCAGTAATAAGCGCTTGAGGATTGCCCACAAGCGTACATCCCGTTTTTTTTGCTAGCTCTTCAAGGGAATATGTGCTCATTTTTTCTCTTGTTGCTTTGCAGATTCTGCCTGTTTTGTTGCAAATGCAGCATCCATCTCAGCAATCACCTCTTTTGAAATTTCGAGGCTTGGATTGTTTGAGAAGCATATTTCTTGGTTTAGCGTAAGGTCAAGACCTTTAGCAGCAGCTACTTTTTTAGCAGCTTCGCCAATTGCTTCGCCTACTTCATGCACGATCTGGTAGTTTGCCTGGTTGAGCATGTTGTAGTACTGGTTTTGCTGCTGAGAAAGCTCTTGAGCAAGGCGCTGGTATTTGCCTTTAAGTTCTGCTTCAGCTTCTGGTGATAGTGTATCTAGATACTCTTCAGAAAACTTAGAAGAGAGCTCATTAAGCTCTTTTTCTTTAGTTTCGATTGTGGTTTCTAGCTGCTTTTTGATTTCTTCAAAGCGCTGCTGTTCTTGTTTGCCAAGTTTTGAGCCTTCAAAACATGTCTTAAAGTTAACAACGCCAACTTTTAACGCTGTGTTTGTAGCTGATGTTAGAGCAAACGTGCTAAGAGCAGCGAATGCTAGAACTAGGTACTTTTTATTCATAAGATAACTCCTTAAAATGCTGTGCCTATTGAAAAGAAAAATCGTTTTACATCGTGTTTGCTTTGTGGATTTAGTGGGTAGCCTATCCCTAAAACGAGAGGGGCGTTGCCAAGAACCTTTAATTTAATACCATAGCCTGCAGAATAGTGCAAGCCGCCAAGATATAGCTGCTTAAAGTATACATTACCGGCATCTAAAAAGACAAAGCCGTCCATGATCTTAAAGAGGTATTGGTCATATTCTGCAGAAAGCAAGATACTTGACATACCGCCGCGCGCTGTGCGGAATGAGTCGTGAAAGTGCGGTCCAATACTGTTAAAGCGATAGCCTCTAATAGATTGCTCACCACCCATATAGAAGCGCTCATCAAGCGGCAGATTCTTTGGATGCGTATGATCGAGCGTTTGGATAAACTGCACGTTGCCTCGAAGGCGAAACAGGCCATACTGATATGGTGTCCAGTAGAGGCTGTTTGTGTAGCTTGCCTTAATGAAGGTGTGATCGCCGCCTAAGCCAGCATACTCAAGGCCAAGTCTAGAGCGTATACCTCTACGTGGCAGCTGTGGATGGTCTGTAGAGTCGTAGGTAAGGTGCGGGCCTATTGCCGAGATGAGGCCGCCATTTTTTGACTCGCGTTCTAGCTCGCGTCTATGATGGTCGTGGCTCATATGCTTTAAGTTAATAAAGGAATGTCTGATGCGGTAGGTAATACCTGCGCGAACAAAGGCATTTACAGGATAGTCTGCAAATACTTGAGCGCTGTAGGCTTTTACATCATAGTCTTTTTGGGAGTAGCTATTGCGCATCTTGCTTGCTTCCATTCCGACAATCCATGGAGTATCCATAAAGTGTGGCTTAGACCATGAGAGGCTATATACGAGCTGCTTTTGACCAACGGTAACATTGGCGCTTATGTACTCTCCTCCCCCGCGCAAGCCTTTTGGACCTTTGCTAAAGAGTGTGAGAAGGCCTTTAGAGTTAAAGTTAGATTCTGTTGCAGCAATACCGCCAGAGAGTTTTTCTGTAGAGTTAAAGGTCAAAAAGAAGTGGAGATTTGCAGTATTGGGGTTTTCCTCTACTTCAACATAGACATCTCGAAAATGGACATTTTGTCCGCCGCGGCTTGTCTTTACGGCGTAGATGTTTACATTCTTGAAGTAGCCGATATTTCGCAGGCGCTCTTCAGATTTTTGGAGCATCGTTGTGTCAAATACTTCGCCCGGCGTCAGCAATATCTCGTGCAGTATCACCTGTGAGTCTGTTCGCTGGTTGCCAAAGACCTTTACAAGGCCTACTCTAAAGCGCGTGCCTTCCTGTATTTGGAAGCGAAGGTCATACTGCTTTTGTCCTGGCAAGAGTTTGCTGTCGGGAATGATTTGTGCGTCAATATAGCCGCGGCTGCCGTAGAGATCTTTGATGGTATTTACAGCTTGACGCAGCTTTTCCGGAGAATAGATCCCCTCTTTTTTGCAGTCGATCTTTGACAAAATAAAATCGCTAGCAAAAACGGTGTTGCCGCTTAGTGAAATGTCTTTGATGTGGTAAAGAGCGCCCTTATCAACATCAACATCGATGATGATACGGTCTTTTTTCTTTGCAGGAAGCATCTTTACGCTCACTTTAGCATCGCTATAGCCTTCGTTTTGTAGGTAGCTGATGATGGTGAGTTCATCGTGTCTTAGCATTTCAGGATTTAGCGTGCCTTCATCTGTCAGCCAGCTTGTAAAGAAGTTATAGGTCTTTGTAAAGATGAGGTCGAGCATAGCATTTTCTTCTTTCTTGCTTACGCCATGAAAGACGATTTCATCAATTTTTCCTGAGCGACCTTCTTTGATTGAGATGCGGACGTCTACATCGTTTGTTGGTGGTTTTGCGTGTACGGTGTAGTCAAGTTCAGCTTCGAAAAAGCCCTTTTTTATGTAAAAGTTCTTAAGCTTGTGAAAAGCCTTGTTAAAGGTTGTGCGGTCGAACACTTGGCCAGGCTTAATGCCAAGTTCTTTTACAAGCTTATCTTGTGCAATTTCTTTGTTTCCCTGCCAGGAGATTGACATGATGGTAGGCTTTACCCAGACGTGCAAGGTGATGTCTAGTCCGCCAGCTTGCGTTTCAATTGTTGGCTCAATGCGGTCAAACTCTTTGGCTAGCGTTTTGAGGTCTTCGTCAAACTCCTCTTGCGAAAACACTCCACCCTCTTTGGTTTTAAGCCTGCCAAGCAGCTTTTCGCCGTCAGTTTCTTGGCCATCTTGATCTAAAATGACCTGGATTTTATGCACCCGTAGGTGCTCATAATGCTGAGCAGGTTCTGCCGTAAAAGTCGGCATCTGAGGAAGGGTAAACAGTGAAGCAAAGACAAAAAATAGTGTACGCATAGCTCGTCTATTAGTAAGAATTACGCTAAGACGTTAGGGCAATCCTGGGAAAATTGCAAGCTAAAAGGAGCCTCGTGCAACAAGAGCTCTTGCTAAAGTGCCGCCATCAACAAATTCCAGCGAGCTACCAACTGGTATACCAAAAGCAAGGCGCGAGATTTTAAGTGGCAAAGTTTCTAATTTTTCTTTTAGGTACAGGCATGTAGCGTCGCCTTCAAGTGATGAGTCTAGACCAAGAATGAGTTCACGCACCTCGTGTTTTTGGATTCGTTGTATCAGTCTTGGTAGATTCAGCTTTTCTTCACCTCGCCCATCTAATGGAGATAGTAGTGTGGGTAGAACGTGGTAGAGGCCAGTAAATTCGCGCGTGTTTTCAAGGGTGTAGACCTCTTTTGGGGAGCCAACTACGCAAAGTACATCTTGTCGCCGTGCGGGGTTTTTGCAAAAGTGACATAGGGCATCTTCTGATAGACAGCCGCATTCGTTACATTGTATTATTTTCTTTACTTCTGTAAGGGCAGCTGCAAGGTCGTGCAGGGTGCGCTCTTGCCAGTGAAGCAGCATGTCAAAGCCGTAGCGTTCTGCTGATCGCCTTCCAACGCCGGGGAGTTTTTGTAAGAGGGAAAAGAGTTTTTCAAGTCGTTGCGGGTATTGCATAGCACCTTACGTTGTAAATCCTTTGTAATTATAGCGAAAGATGTGATATATTAATAGGCTTGAAATGAGGTAAAGTTCGTGCTTGCTACTATCACATCAATCGCTGCTTATCTGCCTGAAAAGGTGCTGACAAATAGCGACCTTGAACGCATGGTTGAAACGTCCGATGAATGGATTGTTACGCGTACAGGCATTCAAGAAAGGCGCCTTGCTCACGAAGAAGAATTTCCTTCTACAATGGGTGCAAAGGCAGCTCAGGCCGCCCTTGCAAAAGCTAACCTTCCGGCATCTGAGGTTGACGCTATACTCTGCGCTACCATGACGCCTGATTTTATCACGCCGTCAACTGCAGCTATTATCCAAAGCGCAATTGGCGCTCCAAAAGCATGTTGTCTTGACCTTCAAGCTGCTTGTAGCGGTTTTTTATATGCGCTGTCTATAGCAAAGGCATGGATTGAGTCCGGCCTTTATCGCAACGTGCTTGTCGTTGCCACCGAAAAAAATTCTGCCTTTATTGACTATAAGGATAGAAATACCTGCGTGTTATTTGGCGATGGCAGTGGTGCATGCCTTGTACAAGCTGGCGGCAGTGGCTATCAGATTAGGCATATATGCCTAGGCGCTGATGGCTGTGAGTCACATCTTATTTCAATTCCAGCTGGTGGCTCAAGAAACCCTGCCTCATCAGATACCCACGAAGCTCGTCAGCACTATATGAAGATGGAAGGCAAGGAAGTATTTAAGCACGCCGTTCGCCGCATGGAGATGTCGGCAAAAGAGTGCCTGGATGCAGCGGGAGTGCTTGAGCAGGATATTGCCTGGCTTATCCCCCACCAAGCCAATATTCGCATCATTGAAGCAATATCAAAGCGCTTTAATATACCTTGGGAACGCACTCTTAGAACTATTCACAAATATGGCAACACCTCTTCGGCTACGATTCCAATAGCCTTAGCTGAGCTTGATGAACAAAATGCCCCACAAAAAGGTGAACACATTCTCCTTACGGCATTTGGAGCAGGCCTTACCTGGGGATCAAGTTTGCTTACAAAATCATAACAACTATAGAGCACCTATGAAACAACAACTAAAAGATCAAGTAGCTTTTGTAACAGGCGCAACAGCAGGAATCGGTAAGGCAATAGCCAAGTCGTTTGCGGATGCTGGAGCCCATGTAATTGCCCTAGGAACAAATAAGGAGCGCGGCGATGAGCTTGTGCGCGAGCTTAATGGCAATGCTACCTTTATGCAGGTAGATGTATCTAGTAAAGAGCAGGTAGAAAAGGCAATAGATGATGTTCTCGCTAAATTTCAAAAAATTGATATACTAGTAAATAATGCCGGCATTACCCGCGATGGTCTTCTTATGCGCATGAGCGACGAAGACTGGGAGCGCGTGATTGCAGTAAACCTAAACTCCTGTTTTTATACCTCACGTGCTATTATGCGTCCCTTTATGAAGGCAAAGCGCGGCAAAATTATCAATGTAAGCTCTGTTGTTGGCCTCATGGGTAATCCTGGTCAAACAAACTATGCGGCATCAAAAGGTGCGCTTATTAGCTTTTCAAAGTCACTAGCAAAAGAAGTGGCAACTCGCAATATTACAGTAAACTGTATAGCTCCAGGCTATATTGACACCAGCATGACGGACAAAATTCCTGAGGCAAAACGTGCTGAAGCAATAAGCCACATACCCCTTGGCCGTATGGGCAAGCCAGAAGATATCGCTGAGGCGTGCCTCTTTTTGGCATCGCCGGCATCTGATTACATCACCGGACAAGTTATTGTTGTAGATGGCGGACTTGCAATGTAATATACCCAATCAAGTTCGAGAGTTGGTTTTTTTGCGCGCCAAAGACCCGGGATTGAATAGATTGAAAACCTGTCCATATTATAATATGAGCAGGTTTTCAATCTTTCAAGCCCGAGGCTTTCGCGCAGCAAAAAAATCAACTCTTGAACTTGATTGGCTATGCCCACTTGCAAAATATGATTTAGCCTGCTATCGTAGCTCGCAAACTAACCAATATATAAGGAAAAACCATGTCAGTAGAAAAAGAAGTAATTGCAATCGTTGCAGAACAGCTTGGCCGTGATCAAAGCGAAGTTACAGCTGAAAAGGCATTTTTTGAAGATCTAGATGCAGATTCTCTAGACCTCACAGAGCTCGTGATGACACTCGAAGAAAAGTTCGAAATCGAAATCAACGACGAAACAGCTGAAAAGCTCAAGACTGTTGGCGACGTCATCAAGTTCATTAATACAATTAAGACAAGCAAGTAGAAGAGTCCAGAAAAGGGACATAAGGGACAAAAGGGACATAAGAGACGAAAGTCTTTTATGTCCCTTTTGTCATTTAAAATACGATCATGTAGACGAGTTTGGCAACGAGGAAGTACATGAATGTTGAGAGGACGTCGTTGCAGGCGGTGACGATGGGGCCGCTTGCGACCGCAGGGTCTACGCCGATGCGGGCAAAAAATAATGGTGAGAGGCTGCCAAGAAGCGTGGCTGTCATGCAGGCGCCAAAGATGCCGCAGCTTACTATGATGCCAACTACAACAGGGTCGTGACCTACCTGGTGGGCGCCTAGGCGGTTTAGGGCAATGACAACAACTCCGCAGAGTATTCCAAAAATTACCCCAATAAGCGAGCCAATGCAGATTTCGCGCGTTACCATCTCGCGCTTTCTTCCTGATGAGACTTCACCTGTTGCTATACCGCGCACAAAAAGCGTACTACACTGAATGCCTACATTGCCGGACATGCCTGTAATTAGCGGCACGAAAAATGGCACTACGGCAAACCATGGCGATGTATGAAAGTGCGCTAAAGCTGTTGCCATCAAAAGCCCTGCGCAAAGAGTTACCAAAAGCCAGGGGGCGCGCAAGATAAAACGCGTCCATATGGGGTCATCTTCGCCCACTGCTTCAGCAGTACCGCCGATGCTTGCGATAGTTTCATCGGCAATGTCTTCCATAACTTCTACGATATCTTCGTTTGTGATAACGCCAACGAGCTTTTTATTGTGATCTACTACAGGAAGTATAGGCAGGTTATAGCGCTCGATAAGGTCTACAACCTCATCTCGCGGCGCATCCGGATGTATTTTATGCAATACTGGCCGCATAACCTGCTTGAGGCTTACGTCTTTGGGGTTAACGATAAGGTTTCTTGATGGCACAATACCTACAAGCTCCCCTTCATCGCTTAAGACAAAGATGCTGTGAGTAAGTTCTATGCCGGGATTATCTCTAATTTCTTTTGCTACTTGACGGATGGTAGTCTGCATCGGAAAAGCAAAAAATTCGTTTGTCATCAGGCGGCCCGCGGTATGCAGACCGTGGCCTAAAAGTTCGCGAATGCGTTTTGCTTTAGCAGGCTCTACATTTTCAAGCACTCGCCTGCAGCGCCTATCTGAAAGGTCTTCTAAAACGCCCACTGCATCATCGGGGGCCATTTTGTCGACAAGTCGCACAATTTCAGCATCGCTTGTCTGTCTAAAGATGGCAATGCGCGAGTTTGTGCTTACGTTGATGATAAAGGTAACCTTGGCTTCAAGGTCGGGCAGGTTTTCAAAAACAACGTATCGAGCAAGCCTTGGTAAGCGCGCAGCTGCATAGGCAAGGTCAATCGGGTCATGCTCTATAGCAATTTTTGCAAGATCATGAAGGATGATCTGCGATGTCGGCATATGAAAGGCAGCTTCCAGCTTTTCGTCAAGAAGGTCGTTAATCTGGCTTGTAGGCGAGTCTAGGGGTGATGTACTTGACATAAAGAGCGACTCTTCATGTTCATGTTCAGTCTGAGGAGATAATTCTTGATGCTGTTCCGTCATTCAGGCCCCCCTAAACCGCAGTAGTATACTGATTATAAAGAGATTTTGCAAGACTAATATAGCACATTAAAAACTATATAAGGATAGGAATGATGAAAACAATGAGCTTCTTTTTTTGCGCCTTTGCGATTTAGCGTTTTTGCGTTGAATTGAACTTTTTATACACGCTCCTGAAAACAGCCTCAGCCATGGAGGTTAATACAAAATTCAACGCAAAAACGCTAAATCGCAAAGACGCAAAAATGTAACTAAGGCATTGCAGCCAAATTACTTTTGTACCCTTATCGTTATATGATTTTTTGATGTATCCATGGCCGTACAACGATGGAATCGAGCTCCTAGAGTTTATGCCTTGCTATGAATTGTTGTTTCAGGTATAGTTTCTACAAAAAATTTCACAAAACATTGGTGTACATGCTTTCTAAAGACAAAATCCGTAATATAGCTATCGTAGCGCACATTGACCATGGCAAAACAACGCTCCTTGATAGCCTGCTTAAACAGTCAAATATTTTCCGCAAAAACCAGCCTGTAGGCGAGCGTTTGATGGATAGCTACGATCAAGAAAAAGAGCGCGGCATCACTATATTCGCAAAGCACACCTCTGTCTTTTTTGATGACTATAAAATTAACATCATCGATACTCCTGGTCACGCTGATTTCTCAGCGGAAGTTGAGCGGATATTAGGTATGGTAAGTTCTGTACTCTTGCTCGTAGATGCTCAGGAAGGTCCAATGCCTCAGACGCGCTTTGTTCTATCAAAGTCGCTCAAGATGGGCCTTAAGCCTATTGTTGTCGTAAATAAGATCGACAGGCCATTTGCAACACCGGATCAGGCACTAGACCTCACCTTCGACCTCTTCTCAGAGCTTGGCGCAACGAACGAACAGCTAGATTTCCACTTCTGCTATGCCTCAGGTCTTGCAGGCTTTGCAATGAAAAAACTAGAAGACGAGCGTGTTGACATGCGTCCCCTCTTTGAGATGATTGTCGAACATGTTGAACCGCCTCGTGGTGCAGAACAAGAACCATTTCTCATGCAGTGCTCAACCATCTTTTACGATGACTACGTAGGCCGTCAAGCCTGTGGTCGCGTGCTTTCAGGTTCAGTCACCAAGGGTCAAAACATCATGCACGTCGATCGAAGCGGCAAAGAAAAACGCTGCCAGATATCGCGTATCGAAGGTCACATTGGCCTAGAAAAGCAAGAGCTTGAAACAGGCTATACCGGCGATATCGTTATCGTCTCCGGCGTACCAGAAATCACCATTGGAGATACCCTTTGCGATCCGTCAAAAGTTGTCTCTCTTCCCCCGATTCAGCTTGATGAGCCAACAGTTTCTATCGACATCACCGTTAACTCAAGCCCATTTGTGGGTAAAAGCGGCAAGCACGTTACCATGAATAAGCTTAAAGATCGCTTTGAACGTGAAAAGCGCGCCAACATATCCCTCAAGATTGATTTTAGCTCACAAGAGCAAGAAGTTGTTACTGTGGCAGGCCGCGGTGAGCTTCACCTTGCGGTGCTTGTAGAAGCTATGCGTAGAGAAGGCTATGAGATGAGCCTTTCTAAGCCTCGCGTTATCGTCAAAGAAGAAAACGGCCAAAAACTAGAACCATTTGAACTTGCTACTGTAGAAGTGCCAGAAGAGTATTCAGGGTCTGTTATCGAAGAGCTTTCGCGAAGAAAGGGCGAAATGCAGTCGCTTGCTACAACGCCAGAAGGCATTACACGCATGCAGTTTTTAATTCCAACACGTGGCCTCATGGGCTATAGAAGTGCCTTTCTTACCCAAACTCGCGGGCTTGGCATTCTTACTTCAATATTTGATGGCTATGCTCCAATGGCTGGTCCTATTGCCGGAAGAAAGCTTGGCGTGATGATCTCAAGCTGCCCGGGCAAGGCAACTCCCTATGCATCTTTCCAGCTGCAAGAGCGCGGCGTGCTCTTTGTAAATCCTGGTGATGAAGTATATGAAGGTATGATCGTTGGTGAACACTCCCGCGACAATGACCTTGTTATCAACATCACGAAAGAAAAGCACCTCACAAACGTACGAGCTTCAGGAAGTGATGAAAACATCATCCTTACCCCTCCTCGACGCTTTACCCTCGAGCAGGCTATGGATTACATCCAAGATGACGAGCTTGTAGAAGTGACGCCAGCCCAAATACGTATGAGAAAGAAGTTTTTGTCTGAAAATGATCGTAAGCGCGGACCAAAAGGATAACCCTTTAGGAGCAAGTTATGGCAGGACCAGTACCATCTAGTACAACTTCACAAAAGCCCGTCATTTCAGAATTGCCAAAGCCTGATTTTTCCCAGGCTACTCGTGTAGAACAAGTAGCCTCTGGGGCAAAATCACCAACAGATCGTTCTCCCGTGCGGCACAATCACCCTCCAAGGCTGAATGTTGTACACGACACAGAGCTTCATGCCATCAGTAAGGAAGCAAAAACCTTGGAGTGGAAGTTAACGCTCGAAGGCATTAAGCAAGCGTATTCTGTAGTATGTAATGGTGTAGATTTTTCATGTGAGCCATCTGTCGGCAATCGCCTCTACTATTTTGAACTGCGCGTTGGTCGAATCCTGCAAAAGCTCTATGCTGTTCATGGCCTTGAGCATCCAAAAGACCTTGCTGAGCAGGGCTTAAGGCTTGCTTATGACCTTGTTGCAAATGTGCGTCGCCTTAACGAAGATCAAGTTGAGAACAAGCTTTTGCCTTTTTTTACTGCCAGCAAGCTAGATGGCAATAAGTCTCTTCTTAAGCATCATGCAAAAGAGCTCTATAGTGAGCTTAGGGGCTGCTTTTATCACAAAACAAGTTTTGACTATGCAGTGGCTGAATTTAACGATGAAGTTTCAAAAGTTGTCGAGCTTCTTGAGACAGCAGGCATTGCCCTTGATTCTGATCCTGAAACACACGTTACAGCAATTTTATTAGCAATAAGAAAGGCTCTTCAAACATCCGGCTATAACCTGATGCGCTGCGATGAGTCACACCCTTATGTTCGTTTGCTGCATACTATTGCTATTGCATCATTTGCTCACGCTGAGACAGTTCCTGCCTATCTTCGTTTAGGAAAGGCGATCTGTGACAAGGCGCCAATACCCCGTAGCCAAAGCTTTGGCACATTTCTTTATAATGCACGAGAGTTTGCTGCTAATTCCGGCTTTTTAGAGGATGACCCTCAAGAGACCTTTGTAACAAAGATTCAAAAGCTTAAAAAAGTGGCAGAAGTTGGCATTAACTCGTTGAGATCGGGTATGCCACTGTTTCAGACTGTTGATATAATGCACAGTCATGCTAGAGCATTTTTTCGGGCTTCGGTAAAAGATCATAAGGCCTATTATGGCAACAATCCGGGTGCCTATTATCAAGAGCGCCTTACTCTGCCCGGCAAAAAAGAAGTAGCGATGCGAGTAGTGTTAAGCGCCTCACCTGCTCTTGGCTCTACTGTATTGCCTGAATTTAGGGCGCTCTTACAAGGTATAGAAAATCGCTCTCTTGATCGTAGTCATCCCTATCCGTATCAGCTACTTGTCTATTCTAACATGCAAAAGCGCTATGAAGAGACTGAAGATGCGCAGACAATGGCCTTGATGGAGCAAAATGAAATCTACCCATGTTCTTTTGCAGGTAGTACGATCTCTGTAGAGCCTATAAAAGCTGAGACATTTAATCCTGATGTAAAGAAGGTTTTGCTGGACGAACTTCTTGCTGAAAGTTCATATACTCTGGATATTCAAGATAGAGCATCGGCATCCAAATACTACTTCATGCCGAGCATGAGAGAAATATGGAAAGAGGTGCATCCAAAGATTGTCGACATGGCATACAAGCTTGTAGAGGATGCTCAAGGTAAAGATCTAGAGAAGCTCGCAGCACTAAAGCCGATTGTCAATTTAGGCATTGTGCGCTTTTTTGAAGTCTATAAAGCCCATATGCTCTCTCAAACTCAAGATACTAACAAAGCATCACAAATGATGCTCTTTCGTAACTGTAGAGCTGGTGTCGACCGCGCTTTAATGTTCAATAACCAGTTTTTGTATATACTTGATCCAGATGCAACAAGCATCACGCAGGCCACTTTGGGACGCTCTATAAATGATAAGGGGCGCCTGCAAACAGAAACTGCAACAAAGGCAACAGCGCGCATTACTCTGCACGAGCAGCTTAATGAGAAGTTAAAGGACTATTTGCAATATGTTGAACGACTTGTCGCTGATGGCATAGCATCGGGCGTTATATCGTATCCAGGCTGCCCTGATGGCCAGCTCCCTCCTAAAAAGAAGCTCTTCGAAGGGTCATCTGAGTAGTAAACTTGCAGTTGCTCCTCTAAAGTTTGCGGTTATTAATCTAAATCTTTAATTTATGAATGAAGAGAAAGACCAAGAGGCGGTTCAAGCATAACAATGCTCTGAACGAGAATTATAAGGTATATATGTTAGGGCTGGGCAAGGACGCAAATGTTATCATATGTTATTGTGCGTTATAAATTAAATAACAGGATCGCGCTTCGCTGGCAAGATCAGGCAGGATAAATGCAAAATGGTAATAACGATAAAATAACAAGAGTAGCTATCTAATTTATCGTTATAATCGTTTTATTATTGTTGTCATTAATCTTATCTAGATCCTGCCCGATCCTGCCAGCGAAGCGCGATCCTGTTATTTTTTATTATTCTTAAAATCCCCGTCTAGAGCGCCCTCCTGTTGTTAAAGTCCTGGGTTTTGCAAAAAGCTCTTAAGATCAAGGAGCGCGGTTTTTAGAAGGGCATGGGAAAATTGATGCTCACTAATTATTCTCTGCCGAATTAGGCTGCACCTTTTGGATAAAGTGCTTGAAGTGGGCTGTTGTGCGAAGATGCTCGAGCCAGCGGTCTAGGCATACCTCGTTTATTGGAGGCAGGGTGTCATGCTCGTAGGCTTTTAGTAAAAAATGGTATGCTTCAGGGGCATTTTTTTGTAGCGAATAGAGGCAGGCAAGGTTGTAGTATACCTGGTGGCTGCCAAGGTTTATCGCCTGCAAAAAGTGCTGCTCAGCAAGTTCGTAGAGCGATTTTTTTACTTCAACGTTGTTCTCCGCAAGATCGGCAACATTCATGTATGCCACGCCTAGGTCAGCTGATGCTGCTTCATCTTCTAAATCTTCTTGCAGCACAACCTGAAGCTCTTCGATGCCCTTTTCTAAAAGAGAAAGGTCATTTGTAAGCTCTCCTAAGTGGCAATAGCTTTGTCCAAGCTGATAGTGTGCTTGAAGATTAGTGGCATCTATCGAAAGGGCATGCTCAAGCACTTCTATTGCCTTTTCGTAGTGTTCTTCTTCATCGGTGATCTCTCCCCAAAAGTCGAGACTTGAGGCATAGTTTATAAGCCATATTGGGTTCACATGTTCGTGTAGCAAGATTCCTTGCTCAAATTTTTCGATAGCCTCTTGAACAAACCGTTTGTCGTGTGTGATGTCAGCAAGGTTTAATAGAGCAATGCCCCAGTCATTCCACATATAGCCAAAACGGCCAACTTCTGTCTTTGCAGCCACGCTAAAAGCAGCACACGCTTCTTGCATGAGGCGTACATTGCCTTCAACTTCAGCAAGAGAGAACTTTGCAACAGCAAGCACATGCCATGCCATGCCGATATTTTGGTTAAGGGCAATTGCGCGCTCGGCATTTTCGACGGCTACTTCAAAGTAGCTATCGTCATCAAAGTAGCGTGCAAGTTCTAGGTTGCTAAGCGCTAAACTTGCCCATCCATAGGGAAGTTCAGGGTCTTCTATAGTTGCGGTTTCTGCAATTTCTTGGGCGCTCATAAGGTATTGGAGCTCATCTTCATTACTGCCATAGAGCGAAAAGGCCTCTGACATACGCGCTAAAAGTAGCGGCTTATCTTCGGCATAGTTTGCAAGGTGGCTAAGCTTGTCGAGGCAGCCTTCGAGCATGTTGATATCCTGCCAGAGCTTTGCCCCATAAAGCAACATATACCCCCAAAATGCCCAGGCATTGCCAAAGTCAGGCTGTAGCTCTGTAGCATTCGTAAAACATTCTTGAGCCTGGTTAAAGAAGGCAGCTTCGTGATGCGTCTCAAAAAGGTACTGGTAGCATGCTCCAAGGTTGCAGTAGCGAACGGCAGTGTCTTTAGGGTTTTTTGTATGTTCTTGAGTGTTGTCGAGCGAATAGAGGTAGAGCTCTATTGCTTCAAACATATACTCTTGGTTATTGATGAGGATTGAAAGCTCAATTAGGGCATTTGCAAAGTCGTTGTAAAATTCGCTTCTTGTAAGTCCAAGTGCTTTTGCCTTTCTATAGCATCCAATAGCATTGTGCGTGTCTACTGCTTCGCCACTAGAGCGGCCTTGCATAAAGTAGCAAATGCCAAAATGCCAGTAAAAATCTATATACTTTTCATGGGAGGTAAGGAGCTTTTCTGCTTTTTGAAATTTATCTTCAGCTTGCAAAAAGAGCGAAGCATCTTGCGTAGCAATGCCGCGCCTTACAAAGACATCTGCCCAGGCATACCATGTTTCAAATTGTTGGCTATCAATTTCAGTTGCCTTTTCAAAGCAGAGGGAGCTTTCTTCAAGAAGAGCTACATTTTCTTGAAAGGCAAATGCAAGGCCGCGTCTAAACCAGATGTAGCCGTCGTGTGGGGCGAGGTTTGTTGCCAGTGTAAAGTACTTTTTGGCGTTTTGTATGCTGGCATCAAGGCTTGAGCGCTTAAGCTCGCTTTCGCCTGCCATAAGAAAGAGCCTAGCTAGTAGTTCGCGCTCATCGCTTGTGAGTGTTCCCCAAACTGTACTATCAGTAAAGGAGCCAAGTTGATCAAAAGACTGCGTGTGCAGTATCTCCTTGAGTGTTTTTGCGATCGGTGTCTCTTCAGTCATATCCGTACAAGTGTATAGTAAACCTCGTTTTACAACAACCATTGGATTTTCCGTAACTCGTAAATTTTTGTTGATAAAATTAGCTCAATCTACTAAGTGTGAGTAATGCAAGACGATGACTATATTAAAAGATTTACTGCAAAAGTGGCAAAACACTTTGACAACCCTCTACTTGAAGAAGTCTTAACGGCTACCTTTAGCGAGGCATTGCAGGGATATAAGCATGTATCTACCTTTGATCTGGATCTTAGTCGCTTAGAAGAGGTCAAAATTAAAGAACCACTTATTCTTTATCAAGTATTTGGCTGGAATGAAGAGATGCTTGGTGCATGTTACCAACAAGCCTGCCTTCTTTATCAAAAAGAGCGGTATAAAGAGGCTCTTCAGGCTTTTACCTTTTTGTCGCTTATGAGTCCCCTATCGCCGGATGTATGGAAGGCATTTGGGATTGCATGCCTTGCCTGTAATAAGGGGCCTGAAGCTCAAGAAGCAGAACAGATGTGCCACTATTTGGAGCAATAAGATGGAAGTACAACCAGACCCCTTCCAGCCACAAGCCCCTTTGAAAGGCTCAAAACCCTTAGCAAAGCTTGATCCCAATGTTGTTCCTCCCTTAGCAGTATCCAAAGCCAAAACTAATACTCCACCAGTTGCAACACGTCTAACGGGGCAAAATGCCATGGTGCACCTTGCTATGGAACCGGCTCAAGAAAAGCAGCTGACACTAAGTGATGTTGAAGCGATTGTAGCAGAACATGGGCCGGCAGAGGCACTTGAAGCTCTTGTGGTCTCTTTAGGCAGGCATAGAAATTTTGAGCTAGCAGATGAGATTATGACTGCCCTGCCATACCTAGAAGAGCAGCTAGACTCTTGTGATCAGGATGGTGACACCCTTTGGATGACTTCTGTAAGCCTCGGTGATGAAGAGATGCTCAGCTGGCTGGAGTATAATGGAGCTGATGTAAGTAAGCTTGATGGCAATGGGCGTACCGGCCTTATGCGTTACATGCTTGAAACTCAGCATCCAGATGTGATGACTCATTTACTTGGTCAAACTAAACCCCTTACTCAGCGCTATGACATTAATGCTAAAGATGAGTCCGGCCTATCAGCTATTGCTTATGCATTTTATTTAAATAGAGTTGATGATGTATGGCGACTTATGCATAACAAAGCAAGTTTAACAGATGCCTTAGCTGGTTTACCTATCAAAGAAGAGGTGCGAGAAAGTCTTGTACGGGCTGGCGAAGCTGGAGTAGAATTTAGCAGCAAAGATGTTCAAGAGGTGCAGCTTGCAATAGATGAACTACTTGCTGAAAGAATCTTTTCTTATCTTGATGAGCCTGTTGACGATGCTATCGTCGATGAGTGTGATCAGTTTTTAAAAAGTGTTGAGCCTTTAAACCCGCCTCACTTTGCTGAACTACAACAAGCTCGTACCGTGGGTTCTTTTACACTTACTAAAAGTGGCGCCGAAGACTCAATAGCACGTTGGGAAGCCTGTGACATAATGGTTCGAGGAATGGCAAGGTCAAAAATGCCGCTTACTCGTGAAGATATACTCAATATCAATCGTATAATTTTACATTCTCAAGATAGTGGCAAACTACGAGATTCTGAGATTACTGCCGGTGGTAACGGTGCACTTACCTATCTACCTGAAAGTCAGCTCGAAGACTTTTATGATCGATACTGCCAAGCACTTACCGAGGGCATAAATGGCTGTGAGGCTAAAGAGCTCAATCCAATCGTAGTAGCAGCTTGGGCTTATCAGGCGCTAGTGTCGATTCACCCATTCAATGATGCTAATGGTAGAAGTTGTCGCATGGTCGCAGACTATGTTTTGCAGCGTTTTGGCTTGCCTCCAATTGCGCTTGAACATAATGTAGAGTTAGCGGTATTTGCACTGAATAAGAAAAGAAGCGTCTCTCGAAACCAGGCGACGAAGATCTTTCTTGAAGGTGTAAAAAATAGCTATAGGATATATAATGCTCGTGCTAAAGAGGGAATATGAATAGTTTATCCGGGCCTATAAAGAGTAGGGCTGAAGCGTTTATCAATAGCCTACCCATGCCTGATAAAGAGCGAGGTAAAGCTGCACTAAACCTCTTTATCGAAAAGGTTGTAAGTCGTAAAGGGCTTCTTCCCGAAGATCTTACATCAAATTTTAGGCCAAATATTTCTTCCGAAGCAAAGCGGGCAATTCAAACTCTTGTCGATGCTGTAAATGGAGCTTTACTTTCTGCAAATACCTCAGATGTCGAAGTTGTTCAGACAGTAGCTGATATTGTCTATCAGATTTATAGGGACATGCCATTTAAGGAGTCAAATGCGCCGGTTGCTTTTATGCTTGGTAACTGCCTGCTTTGTCGTGCAAACCGTCCCTTTATGCTCGTTACGAAATCTGATGAGCGCGAAATACAAAAGGCAAGTAGGACACAAAACGGCCTTCGCCTCTGGTTCGCAGAGCGCTATCGCGATGCTATACTCTTTCATGGGGCTATCTACCAAAAGGATATAGGCGCAAATAACCAAAACACAACCTACCATAATGGTTCCGGCAAAAAAGTGGTCGTTCAATGGAACGACCTTGTAAGAGAAGAGCAAAAATGGTTAGGTCTTGGTTAGTTTTGGTGGATCAGGCGGCAGTGGCCTTTTAGGTTTTTGTTGACCGCCAAGGCGAGGTGGGGCTTGTACTTCTTTTTCTTCTGGCTCTACTTGTACTTCTTTCAATACAGTAGGTAGCGGCTCGCCCTTTTTCTGAATTTTTCTTCCAAAAGTTTCTTTTCTGTCTGTTCGTGTCAATGTTGGCTCAGAAATTTGAACGTTACTAAATGCTGACTTAACGCGAAATTCTACAACGTTCGCTTTGCCTTTTAGCTGAGAGAATTTATGTTTTACACCGGCGATAAAACTTTCACCCTTTTTTTTCACAGGCTCTTGTTGTTGCTCAGGTTGTTGATTGCTTGGGGGCATGCTGATAGGATTATCCATAACACTCTCCTTTTTCTTAATAATACGCCTTAAAATAATTTTTATGCAAATAATTTTTATATACGAATAGGGGCTATTGAGGTATAGTATTTGGCATGAACGACAAAGATACATCATGGCAAAAAGTTGGGCAGTGGTATGACCAGGTGGTGGGCGAGCTTGGAAGCTACTACCACCAGCAGATAATACTCCCTAACATACTGAATATATTAGATTTACAAAAGGGATCATCCCTGTTAGACGTGGCGTGTGGCCAAGGCGTACTAGCCGGACGCATCCCCAAGGAAGTAGACTATGTGGGTATAGATGCCGCAAAGTCCCTCCTACAGAAGGCTAAAATGCGCAATAAAGGTAGGACCTTTTTATATGCCGACGTTACAAAGCCACTTCCTTTGCCCTCAAATCGCCTATTTAGCCACGCTACCATAATCTTAGCCCTCCAGAACATTCGTGAGCCAGAAGAGACGCTTAAGGCCGTGCAAAAGCACCTTATGCCTGGTGCTAAGCTTGTTATTGTGCTTAACCACCCGGCTTTTCGCATACCAAGGCAATCTTCTTGGGGCTTTGACGAGGCAAAAAAACTGCAGTATAGACGCGTAGATAGCTATATGACAAAACATGAGATCCCTATCATCACGCATCCCGGCAAGGAAAAGTCAGAGCAGACAGTATCCTTTCACCATCCAATATCCTCCTATTTTCAGTTTTTGCAAAATACCAACTTTATGGTAGAAGGACTCTTTGAGTGGTGTTCTGATAAAGTGAGTGAAGGTAAGGCCGCCCGATGGGAAAATAGGGCTAGAAAGGAGTTTCCCCTCTTTATGGCACTACTTGCTAGGAGCACAAAATGAAACGCTTACTTTTTGCCTTAGGCATCTATGGAGGATCTCTTATGGCGCTAGAGCTTGAAAGCCCTGCCTTTGGTGAAGGCGACACAATCCCCGTTCGCTATACCTGTGATGGAGCAGATCGCTCCCCTCCCCTTCTTTGGTCCAATGTACCAAGCGGAGCAAAGACCCTTGTCCTTATTTGTGACGATCCTGACGCCCCTGCTGGCACGTGGGATCATTGGGTGCTTTTTAACCTGCCTGTAGACACAAAAGAACTGCCGGAAGGCCTCTTTAACCGCGAAAAACTCCCAAACGGCGCTATACAAGGCTTAAATAGCTGGGGCAAGGTAGGATATAATGGCCCATGCCCACCTGTAGGCACATCGCATCGCTACTTTTTTAAGCTGTACGCACTAAGCACTACCCTCGATCTCACATCAACTGCCACAAAAAAAAATGTCGAGACCGCCATGAAGGGCCACATCTTAGCAGAGGCTCAACTTACGGGTCGCTTTTCTAGATAGATTCTAAGGCTTTTAGGATTTCTTCCTTTGTGACAAGTGGGCTTTGGCAGCTTGAATTTGAGCAGAGATAGACGGTAGTTGTATCTTCAATAGCCGGCATGCTGTAAGGTCCATTAAAAACTATGACATGATGAGATGAATGGATGCTTCTTAGCTTCTCTTCAATTTCTTTTCGCCATTCTTCTTTGGAGTTTAAGGCCACTACTATAGTGAGCTTTTTTGGGTCGTAGTAGCGCTCTAGGGCAATTAAGTGGTAGCAGTAGCCAAGCGGATAGTGGTCTATAAAGCGTTTTACAGCTTTAAATATGTCTTCTGCCTGTTCAAGGTAGTGCTTGTTATGAGTAATTTGGTAGAGTCGCAAGAGGTTTTCAGCGTGTACGGCATTACCTGATGGCTCTGCTCCATCAGAAAATTGTGTTTTTCTAATGAGTAGGTATTCGCTATTTTGTGGGGCTTGATAAAAGGCGCCATCGTCAGCTTTAAATGAGGCTTCTAATGCATTTGTAAGCTCTTCGGCAGTAGCGAGCCATTTAGGGTCTTGAGTGCGCTCAAAAAGCGAAAGTAGCGCGCGTATTAAAAAGGCATAGTCACATAGGCTTGCCTGAAAGCGGGAATCGCCATCACAGTATCGTCTCAAAAGCTTTTTGTCTTTATAGAGGTTTTTGAGGATGAACTCTGCTGCAGATACTGCTATATTCAGATATTCAGAGTTGTTCAAGAAAAATCCCGCTTCGCAAAAAGCGTGGATCATCAAACCATTCCACGAAGTGATAATCTTATCATCTCGCATTGGCTTGATGCGATTTTCTCGCTCCTTAAAAAGCTTTGATTTACCTTCTTGAAGGGTATGTAGTACTTCATGTGGCTCTAGGCCACGGTTTTGGGCAAATTCATCAAGAGAAGTTATCATGTGCAGCACGCATCGACCTTCGATAACGCCGTGTTCATAGATGCCATAAAAATCAGAAAAGAGCGTGCCTTCACTTTCGCCAAGAACATTTAGCACCTCATCGCGAGTCCATGTATAAAAAAGACCCTCTATGCCTGCAGTGTCGGCATCTTCTGCTGAGTAAAAGCCCCCTTCTTTAGAAAGCATCGTGCGTTTTATATACTGCAAAATGTCTTCGCATACTTCTTTATAGATGGGGCGACTTGTTACTCGCCATGCTTCTAGATAGGCATCAGCAAGTAGTGCATTGTCATAGAGCATCTTTTCAAAGTGCGGGATATGCCAGTGCTCATCTACGCTATAGCGATGAAAGCCGCCTCCAAGATGGTCGCAAATTCCGCCTCTATGCATCATTTCAAGGGTTTTTTCGACTAAAAAGAGCGCGCGAGAATCTTGAGAGCGTTGAAAAAACCGCAGCAGGTAATTTGCTTGATAGCCAAGCGGAAATTTTGGGGCGCCAAGCATGCCACCCCATATGGGGTCTGCAATGCGGTATAGGATTTCGGCAGTTTGGGTAAGAGGTTCTTCTGAAGGAAGTTCACTTCCTTGTAGGTGTACATGAGACTGCAGGATATCGACTATTTTATCAGCTTGCGCTAATACGCGCTCTTGTTCATCGCCCTTCCAGAGTTCCTGTATTTTGCTGACAAGTTCCATGATGCCGACAAGGCCTCGAGAGCTTTCTTTTGGCAGGTATGTGGCCGCAAAAAAGGGTTTAAGCTCAGGTGTTAGTATAACGTTAAGAGGCCAGCCGCTAGAGCCAACGATCATTGTTTGAGCAAATTCCATGTAGAGGCTGTCTACATCAGGCAGCTCTTCGCGGTCTACTTTTACGCAGATAAAGGCGTTATTTAGGGCGCTTGCTACTTCCTGATCATCAAATGACTCTTGCTCCATCACGTGACACCAGTGGCAGGTAGCATAGCCAATGGATAAAAAGATGGGTTTTTGGGTAGCTTTAGCGGCTTCAAATGCCTCTAAGCCCCAAGGATACCAGTCAACTGGGTTGTGAGCGTGTTGTTTGAGGTATGGCGATTTTTCATGAATCAGCCGGTTTGTGAATTCGTGTCTTTGCTCTTCCATATCCGCATTATACAAAAAATAGTTAATAATTCAAGGTGTGTTTTTACTTGCTAATTTGCCCAAAACATTATATGAAAGTAGAGAATACCAGGAGAAAAATATGCCCTTTATTGCTCTACGCACACTTCTTGACTATGCTGCACAGAACAAATTTGGCTGCTGTGCCCTAAACGTCAACAACATGGAACAGATTCAGGCAGTAATGGAGGCCGCAAGAGCCACAAAAAGCCCCGTCATCATCCAGGCAAGCCGAGGTGCAAGAAAATACACAAACGACGCCTTTTTACGACACCTTATGCTAGCTGCCTGCGAGCTCTATCCAGAAATTCCTATCGTCATGCACCAAGACCATGGCAATAGCCCCGAAACATGCATTAGCGCGATACGCCAGGGCTTTACAAGCGTTATGATGGATGGATCATTAGAAGATGATGGCAAAACCCCTTCTAGCTATGAATACAATGTGGCCGTAACTCGCTATGTTGTGGACATTGCGCACACACTTGGTGTCTCTGTAGAGGGCGAACTTGGCGTACTTGGCTCACTAGAGCACATGGGTGCAGGAGAAGCTGAAGATGGCCACGGTGCAACAGGCAGCTTAACACTCAATCAGCTGCTTACAGACCCTGATCAGGCTGTAGACTTTGTAAAGCGAACGGGTGTTGATGCCCTTGCAGTGGCTATTGGCACATCTCATGGCGCATACAAATTTTCTAAAAAACCAACAGGCGATGTTTTGGTGATAGATCGCATCTTAGAAATCCATTCTAAAATACCAAATACCCATATTGTGATGCATGGTTCAAGCTCTGTTCCACAAGAGCTTTTAGAGATTATAAACAAGCATGGGGGCAAGATGCGCGAAACGTATGGCGTTCCCGTCACAGCTATCCAAAAAGGTATTGCCGCAGGTGTAGCTAAAATTAACGTCGATACCGATAGTCGCCTTGCGATGACAGGTGCAATACGCAAATACTTTATGGAAAACCCAGCAGATTTTGATCCTCGCGACTACTTAAAGCCTGCCCGGGCTGCAATGCAACAAGTTGCCGAAGCCCGCATGCGCGAGTTTGGCCAAGCCGGCCACGCAGATAAAGTGCCGGTGGTATCTCTTGAAGAAATGGCAAAGCGCTATAAAGATGGCTACTACGGCGATGCCGCTAAACCGCAGATCATAAAAGATACTATTTAGCTTTTTCTTGGAGCTGGTTGAGAAGGCCCTGGATGACTTCTTCGTAGCCTACAAGTTGTTCATCGTGGGTCTTAGCGAGTGTATCTAGCTTATCTTGCATGGCTACTAGCTCTTGCATGAGGTGCTTTTCTTCCGGGGTGGCTTCTAGGGACTCTTCTTGAGAGCGCTTTAAACTATCTAACTCTAGCTGGGCAGTAAAAAGCTCTTTACGTGTATCATCTAGCACTTTTTGCTTATCTTCAAACTGGTCTTTAAGCTGGCGATAGAGGGATTCGTATTGGCTTGGGGAGGTTGTTGTTGTGGGCGCTCGCTTTTTTTGTAGCTCTTCTAGGCGTAGTATTTCTTGTCTTAGGGTCTCTTGGTAGAGCGCCATCTCATGCATGTGGTTGCCAAGCTTTTTGATATCAGCTTCACAGTGAGCTCTATCCTCAACAAAATGGGCCTTTTCTACAAGGGCGGCCTCTAGATGGTGCTGGAGAAAAAGGAGCTTTTCATCCTTTTCATGAAGCTCACCTTGAGCTTTAGCTTCAACGTCTTGCTTTTGCTGGTAGAGGGTTTTTATCTCTTGGCGCGCATCAAAAAGCTCTTGCCAGAGCTTTTCTTTTTGGTCTGTCAGTGCTTTATTGTCAGGAATAGCTTGCGGGTCTTTGTTAAAGTATGTGGCAACTAGCGCTAAAGAGATGCTGGATGAAAAAAGCATCTGCTCAGTGAGGCTAAAAGGCTCAGCTACTGCAACCCAGCCTAAAAAGGCAAGCTGTATAGCAAGTGCAAGCAATATACCCGATTGTTCAATAGCCATGACTACAAGAAGGCTTAGCAAGCAAAAAGCAGCAAAAAATGAGGAGACAAAGTCTTCGGCAAAATAGAGGTGATGTGCATAGCAGATGACAAATACAAGTAGCGGGCCGATTAGATGCTCAGCTACAGAATAGATAGTTTTAAGTCTTGATAGTGTTGCTGTCCTCATACAATGCACTCTTATACCATTTTAGGTCGTTTTATTCCAGTGCACAACTTCTTCTAGAGCAAGTGGTGCTGGGATTTTTCTTGTTTCTTCCGCATATCCTACTAGCATGACAGAAACAACAATCTGATGCCAAGGAATATGTACGGCCCATTTAACACGCCATTCATCATAAGATTCAACTATTTTCGCACTTAAACCGTGAGATTCTGCTGCCCAATAAAAACTCATGACTGACTTCATCACCTGACGGGTCAAAAATTCTCGCTTATGGATGGCAGGTATTTGGGGCATTGTCGTAAAAAGTCTCATAAGGGGCGCCCCTACGAGTTTGCCAAACCAGCCGAGGCCAAGTGGGCTGACATCAAAATGTAGCTCTAGAGCTGTCTGGGTGGTTTCTGCTTCAGCGGTAGTGATTTCGCCCGCTTCTAGGGCTTTGTCTAGCAGGTATTCTTTATCTTTATGAGCAAATCTATCGCCTGTAAAGATAACGATCGCGGGGGCTTGTTTTACGATAGGCTGTTTAAAGCAGGCTTTGTAGATAGCTTCTTTGAGGGATTCGTCGGTTACTATGTAGTAATTTGTTGGCTGGAGATAAAAAGCAAAATGGAGTCGTCGAGACGACTCCACTATAGTTTCTATAAGTTCTTTTGAAATAAGCTGGCTCCTAAAGCTAAGGGGCTCACGGCTTTCAGAAATTATAGCATCGAGCGACTTCACGAAAGAAGCTCCATGCCCAATCCCTTCTCTTGCTCATCTAGATGGCCTTGAGCACCATCTAAAAGATACGCTGCGAGAACTGGATCGCCCTCATAGCTCATTTCAACCTGCATCTGCCCGTTCTTAGCGGGGTTCTTACAGGTGATCAAGACGAATCCAGCATACTCCTTGGCTAAGAGTTTCTTAATTCGCTTATGAACATCATTTTCCATTATATCTCCTAGCTATTATGAAAGTAGTATCGACGGCTACCTGACAACAGGTAACCCTCTTTTTCGCCACCTTACACATAGGGTGAATTATTGCCAAGCGTCGATCGAGAAAAAATAGGTTTGGCAATAGAATTAAAATAATGTATTATGAGATTTTATGTACAAGGAGCATTCTATGGAACATTTTCTACCTTACCTACAGTGGATTGATCATCAGCGAGAACACATGAAAGACCTCGTAGTTGCCTGGGGCAACATTAACTCACATGCCTTTAACTATAAAGGTCTTGAAGAGCAGATGAAGGCTCTGAAGAAAAGTTTTGAGGTGCTCGGCGGTGACATGAAAGAGGTTGATATTGCCTCACACACTGTTGTAGATGACCAAGGAAAGAAAAATACTATCCCTCTCGGCAAAGCTCTACACATCTCAAAACGCCCTGACGCTCCGGTGAAAATACTTTTTGCCGGCCACATGGATACAGTATATCCCAAAAATTCTAGCTTTCAGCGGGTTGTTGAGCAAGATAATGTACGCCTACTTGGTCCCGGAGTATGCGATATGAAGGGAGGTCTTGTTGTTCTCCTTACTGCCCTGCAGGCTGTTGAAAAGTCACCCTATGCTCATAAAATTGGCTGGGAAATAATTATTAATCCGGACGAAGAAATAGGCTCTCCAGGCTCCCACAGCCTTTTTCAAGAAGCAGCAAGTAGGCATCATCTTGGTTTGCTATTTGAACCATCGCATGCTGATGGCTCGATCGTTTCATCAAGAGCCGGCTCTATGAAGCTTACCGTAGTTGTAAAAGGAAAAGCTGCCCATGCTGGTCGAGACTTTGCAAAGGGCCGTTCAAGTATATTTGCGATAGCGCCACTTATTGTAGATCTAGAAGCCCTAAACACCCTGCGACCAAATGGCGATGAGGCAGAAAATTTTGATGATCAGATTATTGTAAATTGCGGCGAGATGAAGGCAGGAGCTGGATTTAACGTAGTTCCTGATCTTGCGATACTTCGCATAAATGTTCGGGCGGCAAAGCCTGATAAGCTCGAATCTGCTCTTAATGCTATTAGAGAACTTGTGAAAAAGCATTCTACCCGCGATGGAATCTGGATGGAGCTACACGAGGAGGGCTCTAACCCCCCAAAAATGGTAGATTTTGGCACTGAAAAAATATTGGAATGGCTTGAAACATGCTCTAAAGATCTTAACATGAAATTTGCAACAAAACCATCAAGGGGTGCATGTGACGGAAACTTCCTTTCATCATGTGGTCTTTCAACGGTAGACACACTTGGTCCAACAGGTGGCAACATCCATACCCACAACGAGTTTTTGATGATCGACAGCCTGCCACAAAGGGCCAAGCTTGCAGCGCTTTTAGTGATGCGTCTTGGTGCAGGAGAATATGTGTATGATATACCTAAAACAATAATCGCACTTTAGGAGGATAGCAGTGCTTAAAGTAGAGCGCTTATTACAAGATCCACGGCTTAAAGAGGCAAAAAAGCTCATCCACGATGCCCTTGTAGATGCCAAAAAAGCTTTTCACGGCGTTGAAGGGCCAAAAGAGGCACTCCAGGCTAAGTTTGAGTCTTACTTAGCAGAGTTTGAGCAGTTTCGTGGCCATCCGCTGTACTATCCGTTTATCGGTAGTGGCGTTGGATCCGGTGCGCTTGTAGAGCTTTTAGATGGTAGCTGTAAGTATGATCTTATTTCCGGAATTGGCGTACACTATTTTGGACATAGCGCTGAAGCTCTTGTCGAAACGAGTATAGAAGCTGCACTTAGTGATACAGTGATGCAAGGAAATCTGCAGCAAAATAAAGACTCTTTAGACCTCATGCGCCTTTATACAGAACTCTCCGGCTTTGATCACTGCTTTTTGTCTACATCAGGTGCTATGGCTTGTGAAAACTGTCTGAAAATCTGTTTTCAAAAAAAGCACCCTGCAACACGCATACTTGCCTTTGAGCGGTCGTTTGCTGGAAGAACCCTTGCCCTGTCGCAAATTACAGACAAACCAGGGTTTCGTGAAGGTCTACCTGCAACAGTGACTGTGGATTATATCCCCTTTTATGATGAGCATAACCCAGATCGCTCTATAGAGGCACTAAAAGCACATATCAAGCGCTATCCTAAGCAGCATGCTGTTATGTGCATGGAGCTTATTCAGGGTGAAGGCGGCTTTTGGACTGCACCTCCAAGCTTTTTTAAAGCTCTTATACAGGTTTTACGGGCACATGATATAGCAGTGTGGGCAGATGAAGTGCAGACCTTTATGCGCACTACAAGTCTATTTGCCTTTCAGGAGTTTGGTTTGGAAGGTCTTGTTGATATTGTAACAATTGGCAAGGTCTCCCCAGCTTGTGCAACGCTATATAATAAAAACTTTTCCCCTCGTCCGGGACTGTTGAGCCAGACTTTTACAGCATCTACAAGTGCAATCAGGGCAAGTGGTTTTATTGTGAACTATGCTCTCAATAACAACTTTTTTGGTCCTAACGGAAAAATTGCAACTATAAGTGACGAGTTTAGAAACAGCCTCATAGCCCTTCATAACAAATATAAGTGCCTTCACGGGCCATATGGATATGCCTCTATGGTTGCCTTTACGCCCTTTGATGGCTCTGATGCTATTGCAAAACTTTTCGTGCAAAAGCTCTTTGCAAATGGCGTGTTAAGTTTTGTGGCAGGATCAAACCCCACGCGCGTACGCTTTTTGCTACCTGTCGGAGCTATGACAAAAGATGATGTCGCGCCAATCATGCAGATCATCGAAAAAACAATAGTTGAGATGAAGCCATGATTATTATACGCCGAATAGCAAAAGATGACTTTACAGGGTATGTACAGCTTGCTTTTCAGGCGCATATTAACTTCTATACATTGCCAAAAAGTGAGCGACTGCTTGAGCATCGATTTGATCGGGCACTACATTCATTTTCTGAAAGCTATGTAGAACCGGATAACCAGTTTTATCTCTTTGTAGCAGAGGACACGGCAACAAAAAAACTTCTTGGCGTTGCAGCGATATCAGCGACATCTGGTGGCAATGAGCCTCTATACTTCTTTAGACTTGAATATGCCACCGTCAACTCCCCGCTTTCTGAAGTGGTAAAGCAGCTTCCGATTTTAAATCCTGTATCCTACGCACGAGGTCCATCAGAAGTAGGCTCTCTTTTTGTTGATCCCCAAGCGCGAGGATCCGGCGTTGGCAAGCTCCTTTCGTTTTCGCGCTTTCTTTTTGCTGCATGTTTTTTAGAGCGCTTTACGGGCAGCTTTATTTCAGAGCTTAGAGGTCCAATACACGATGGTACATCGCTTTTTTGGGAAGCTATTGGAAAGCATTTTTTTGATGTAAGCTTTACGAAGGTGCAGGAGATGATGAACTATGGTAGGAGTTTCATTGGCCAGTTTTTGCCCCAGTATCCTATCTACGTAGATCTATTGCCAAAAATTGTTCAGGACGCCATTGGCAAGGTAGATAAAGAAACTCAAGGCGCATACGATCTTCTTGTGCGACAAGGTTTTGAAGTTACCAATGAAATTGATGTTATAGACGGCGGCCCAAAACTATTAGCTAAAAAGGAAAACATCCGAGCTATATTGCGTTCAAAGCGCGTATATGTGGCAAAGATTGAAGATGTAGACCAGCATGTACAGCACTACTTTGTTTCGAACGAACGCTTAGACTTTCGTGCAACTTCTACTCCCCTAGCGTTCATCGATGATGATACAGTTGGCATAAGTGCCGAAGCTGCTGCTCACCTGAATATTGGCATTGGAGAGTATGTCAGAATCCTTAACCCAAAGAGCATATGATTACCTCGTATAACCCAGCTACAGGCAATGTTGTTTGGCAAGTAGAAGAAGCAACTGCTCGCGATGTCCAAAAGGCTGTTAAACGCGCTATGCAGGCCTATAGCGCCTGGCTTGCACTTGGGCTAGAGAGACGAGCTGCTATCTTGACACGCTATAGCGCACTATTAAAAGAAAAAAAAGACCTTGTAGCTACTACGATTTCTGAAGAGATGGGAAAGCCCTTTTGGGAGTCGCTTACAGAAGTGCAGGCAATGATCAACAAAGTGGCAATCTCGATAGATGCCTATCATGAGCGCTGCAACGAAAAGGTTGTCCAATCAGGCAATACCACTATTGCTACACGCTTTCATCCTCACGGTGTTGTAGCTGTATTTGGACCCTTTAATTTTCCTGGTCATTTGCCAAATGGCCACATTGTTCCGGCACTTCTTGCGGGAAACACTATTCTCTTTAAGCCAAGTGAAAAGACGCCAAAGGTAGGTTATGTGATGTGCGAGCTTTTTAAAGAGGCTGGACTTCCAGATGGTGTTCTTAACCTTGTGCAGGGTGCAAAAATGACTGGAGAAGCTATTTTGAGCCATCCGGAAGTTACAGGCGTCTTTTTTACAGGAAGTGTAGGAGTTGGCCGCGCGATATCTCAAGCAAGTCTAAACTATCCAGGGCGTATTTTAGCTCTTGAAATGGGGGGCAATAATCCCCTTATTGTTTCAAACGTACAAGATGTTCAGGCAGCTGTCTATGCAAGTATTCAGTCTGCATTCATTACTTCTGGTCAGCGCTGCTCCTGTGCAAGGCGTCTTATTGTTACTAACAACGAGGTGTTAGAGCCTCTTATTGCTGCTACTAAGTCGCTGCAGGTTGGTGCTTATACAGATCGCCCAGAACCATTTATGGGGCCAGTAGTATCTCAAGAAGCTGCAGACCATCTTGTTCAGGCCTATAATAAATTGCCTGGAAAATCTCTTGTAGAGCTTGTTTGCAAAAATAAAACCTTTTTATCCCCTGCGATTATTGATATGACAGGCTGTGCTATGAAGGATGAAGAGCTATTTGGGCCGATACTTCAGGTTATTCGTGTAAGCACTCTTAAAGAGGCAATCAAAGAGGCAAATAACACCTCATTTGGCCTTGTAGCGGGGCTTTTGTCAGATTCCTACGAAGAATACCAACAATTTTATACTGAAATTAGAGCAGGAGTTGTTAACTGGAACATGCCTACAACTGGTGCAAGTAGCCAGGCACCTTTTGGTGGAATAGGATGCAGTGGCAACTATCGCCCATCAGGCTATTTTGCGTGTGACTATGTTGCCTATCCAGTTGCTTCACAAGAAACTAAAAAACTTATCCTTCCCGATACATTACTTCCAGGAGTATCTTTATGATCGAAGTGCAAGTTGACACAATCGTTGGTCCGACACATTATTATGGCGGGCTATCGTATGGCAATGTAGCGTCCATGACATCGCGCCTGCATGCATCTAATCCAAAGCTAGCAGCGCTTCAGGGGCTAGAAAAGATGAAGCAGGTTTATGAGCTTGGCGTTTGTCAGCTTATATTGCCGCCGCAACAGAGGCCTCAGGTTGCCATGCTTAAATCTCTTGGCTTTACCGGCTCTGAACAGGATGTGATAGAAGCTGCCTACAAAAAAGCGCCAGATCTATTGATACAGTGTAGCTCTCAGTCGGCTATGTGGACGGCAAATGCAGCGACCGTATCACCATCATGTGACACTGAAGATGCTAAAGTTCATATTACATGCGCAAACCTTTCGAGCAACCTGCATAGAAGTCTAGAAGCTCAGCCAAGAGAAGAGGTTTTTCGCCAAGTCTTCTATAACCCGCGCTACTTTGTGCACCATACGCCCCTTCCTTGTACGCAGGATTTAGCCGATGAAGGCGCCGCAAATCACACGCGCTTTAGCGGTAGTAAAAAGGGGGTTCACTTCTTTGTCTATGGTAGAAATGGCATTAAAACAGCGCATCTATATCCTGCTCGCCAGACTCGCCTTGCCTCAGAAGCTATTGCACGCCAGCATGGCCTTGATCCAAAGCGCGTGGTCTTTGCCCAGCAAAACCCTAAGGTAATAGATCTTGGTGTTTTTCATAATGATGTCATTGCCGTTGGCCACGAAAACCTCTTTTTCTTTCATGAAGATGCCTACGTCAATACCCAAAAGGTGCTAAGCGAGCTTTTATCAAAAAGTCATCTCAACGTTGTATGTGTGAGACGAAAGGATTTATCTGTCGAAGAAGCTGTTAAGAGTTATATCTTTAACTCTCAGTTTTTGACTTTGCAAGATGGTAGCACTATCCTTATTTGCCCAACAGAAGTAGAAAAGTGTCACCGTGCAAAAACTATCGTAGAATCTCGCCTGCCGGTAGATCGCGTCTACTACCTGCCCTTACATCAGAGCATGAAAAATGGTGGAGGCCCAGCCTGTCTTAGACTTCGCATGCCCCTTACAGATGAAGAAATTGGCTCCATTTTGCCATCAGTGATCTTTACCCCAGCGCTGTACCGCAAGCTAAAAACAATCATCATCGAAGAATATCCAGATTCCTATAAGCCACAAAATCTCCTGCTGCCCGCATTTCGCAAAGCCTGCCAAAAGGCCGTAAAGAAAATCACCACCCTTTTAGGTATAAATGATACCTGATTTTGCTTAACTTAAATTTAGTGTTAGACAATGTAATTGTGTGTCCATCATCCTGCCTATCCTACCGGCTTTTAGCCGATCTTGCTTATCTTGTTCTTTTATCACACACATAAATATCCCAATTCTTTTAAATGGGCGAAGCTACGAAAGCTAATGTAGTAGGCGTATGTGGTCATGATGAACAAGATAAGCAGGATCGGCTAAAAGCCGACAGGATAGGCAGGCATACGCATCAGGCTAACCTCAAATTACAATATATAAGACGTTAACAATTAATATGTTAATCTGGCTGATGGGCTTGAGACAGCCTCGTGAATCTCTTTTCTATCATAAATAACAAGATCCCGCTACGCTGGCAGGATCGGGCAGGATCGCTTCGCGGTAGAATGCAAGATTTACTCCTAACGACAAAAATGATATATAGATAATAACGATAGCTCTTCTTTATGACGTTATTATCGTTTGCAGTTATTATACATATCTTGCCGCGAAGCGATCCTGCCCGATCCTGCCAGCTTTAGCGGGATCCTGTTATTTAAACCTCTAGCTTCCTGGCACTTAAGAGTGATTTTTGCTTCTTAGCCTGATGCGTATGGGATAGGCAGGATGACGGAAGAGATGCCCTACGCCAGTAAAGGCATTTACAATGAAATACTAGTAAACTTATAGCTTGAGTTTACGCATCTCTGCTTTAAAGGCAGGGTCTTGTATTTTTTCAATCATTTCTCGGGCGAGTTTGTCGCCGCCGTCTTTATAACCCATAGCATACAGCATACTAAGCATGGCGTATTTTGAATCGCTCTCTTCAAGACCATCTATCAATGTAAAAAGTCCTGTAGTAATTTTCGACTTAAAAACTTGATTTTGCCACGGATCAATCTCATCACGCACATATCGCGCAAGCACCTCAATAAACTCGCGCTTAGCTGGTGCAGTTGATAAGTGTTCAAGATATTCCAAACGCGCGTGAGGATAGTGAGCAATTTTTTTGGCATAGTCTATAAATCTGTGCGCATAAATAGCCCCTATAAGCTCTGTTTTTGTGTTGCTATTTTTAGCGGCCTTTAGGGCATTGAAAAGTCGCGTATTTATGGTCTCTTTATCTTCATTACGCATCAAAGGTAAATCGCCAAGAGCTTCTGCAACCCCCTTTATAGCCTCGCGCTTAGACTTATCATCCTGGATAGATTCTAGTAACTCTATAACTTTGTTCAGAGCTACTTGAAGTTCGACAAAACCCCTTCGGGCATACGCCTGGAGCTTAAGACCATTAATCTGCGCTAAGGCCGGTAGCTTTTGGGTTTCCTTTTCAAGCACTGGCATCCACGCTTGCTCGAAAATTGTAAACAGCTTCTCTGCCGATTTTGGATCGATCTCACTGTATGCAACGGCTTTAACAAGCATAAGTGTCCCTTCGTCCGCTTTCTTTGTCTCTACAGCTTTTGAGAACGATTCTATGGCTTTATCATAAAGTCCATTTACTATTTGGTGAGCTGTTTGGCATACATAAAGACTAGCTAGTGTCTTCTTATCCTGAGAATACTCACGCTCAATAAAGGCGTATGTTGCACTATCGGGTAAAAGAGGCTCTTTTCCAGATCGCTCTTCGTTATCAAAAAAGCCAAAGTGATCCCCCACTATGTTCCACAACATCTGCTTCACTTTAGTATTTCTAATGGTATCATCTTTTGAGTGAGCACAAATTCTATAGCATTCATATGCTTCATGAAGTCCAGATAGCTCTTCTATCTGAGTCTCTACATTCTCATATTTGTGTATTCGTACAAGTTGGAAAAAGTGTTCAAACTTAGCTGGAAGTTGCAGCTTTTTAGCCTGAAAGGCCTGCTCAAGCTTAGTAATTTCTTCGGGATCAAGTTTTGCTAATTGGTCGATTAGGTGGCTTCTTACTGCATAGAGCGCATCAAGATGATGCTCTAAATTAGGTGATCGAAAGGCGTTTAGTAGCTCTTGAGGTATTTTCAGGCTGCCTTTTTGCTCAGGAAGCTGATCGATTAAAAAATCTGTCAGCATGTGTATTCCCGCTAAATCGGTATCCTTCACATGTATGACAACCTGCCTGTTCATAAACGTTTCTACCTTACGAGTCGCATCCAAGTCCTTTTTAGTGGGTAGATGCTTAAGAATACGCTGAATAGCTACTTTGGGTACTCCGCTAAAAGAGGCGTGACCCGCTCCTTGGGCCTCAGCTTCTACAGGCTGCCCCTCTTCACCTTTTCGCATTTTGGCTGGTGCTTGAGTGTCTCGCTCTGGCTGCACCCTTTTTTGAGCAAAACGCCGATCCTTCCTTGTAGCCCGCTCTTCTTCCTGAAGCTGCTGCCTTATTGTAGAGATAGCCTTTGTTTTGGCTACACGATCCCTATTAGTCCCTTTACGTCCTCGTTTTGGGGCCTCTGGCTTCTCTATATACCCCGACTCTACTTCTCGTTTTCTTTCTGCTGGGTCCATACAAGTGCCCTCCCCTTTCCTATATGCTAATAAATATTTATTTTAATATCAAGAGAGAACAGCCTAGGTACTTCTAGACACTTGTGTATCTTCCGAGGTTTTGTAGGGAGTTGTTGAGCATGTGATTGAAGGCTTCTTGATCGTGCATGAGCTCGAAAGGCAAGTCTACCCTGTTAAAGCAGGTGTGATAAAAAACAGCATTAACAGCTGAAACTGTAAGATCCTTAGTTCCAAGAGCATAAGATCCAGTCATGCCGTAGACAAAGGTTTTGAGAGAGTCTTGAGATGCGTTATGTATCCATTCTAGGAGCCAGTCTTGTTTTTCTGGGGGCACGTTTTCAAACTTGAGCTTAGCGATAACAAGTTCTTTTGTAAGCCTGCCCTGAATTTTTTCCGAAAGGCGATCGGCATTCATGGCACATATACTTTGCCAGACGTCAGCACCGTAGGGGCTACTTTCCATGCCCTTTGCCACTTCGATGATGGGGACAAGGTATGGCATAAGGGTGGTTTCGATAATATACTGGCGGACGGCTTGTTGCAGCTTTGGCAGGTTATCTTTCAGATTGTCGATAGTGAGATCAGCCATATCATCTTCATACGCAAGCATCGCATATTCGTAGGCATCTTTTAGGGTGTCCTCGGGGGTGTCTACAGTAAAGGGGCCTGCATATGCCTTTAGCCTTTGCATGTCGGCACTTGTGGCATTTGTTGGGCTTTTCATATGCACGTAGATGTCTAAAAGCTCCTGAAAGCCCTCTTCTGTAGCTACAAGCTCGCTACATGGCTGATGAAGGTGTTTTGGCTTTAGTTGGGTGAGGGCAACAAAGAATCCACGGTCAAATACCATGCCCGTGGGATACTCATGCCACGCATTTAGGCAAAACATCATAAACGCGCCTAAGTTTGCGTAGGTTTTTTTATCTTCGTCACTCATGGGAAGCTTTGGCAAAAATAGGCCATTATCGCTTTTTTCAAGGTGTAGTGTTGATGTAACGTGCATAAAAAGCAGACTTATAAATTCCTTACTTAAACCCGATGCATCAATGCCCGCTTCACCTGTAAACTGTACGTAGAGAGAATGCTTGGGAACTAGCTCGCGAGCAAGTTTTTGTATGAAATCATCTAGTGCCTTGCGAGGGTTTTCTGTAAGCTCGCTTCGTGAGACTGTTACTCTAAATCCAGTTTCGCTAAATAGCTCATCAATAGTTGTTTCAAAAAGTGCATAACGCTCTTGATAGGTGGCAAGGTTTGCTAAATTTGGCCCAATACGCTCAAAGAGTGCATCTCGGGCGCGTGTTGGCACGTTAGCAAGGGTTTCTAATACGCGCGCAAATCTACTCTGACTACCCCATTGTTGAACAATAGCTTGAGTTTGTGTCAGCATGGCAACTTGTTGATCCGCCGGAATGTTTGGCATGAAATTACGTAGAAAAGTGTTAATAGCAAAGCCATACTGACACATCGCTTGTACTAGATCAAGTATGACCCTTCGATTGCTCGGTGTAAGCCTGCCAATTACTTCAATAAGATTTATGCGGAGCTCTTCGCCCGGTTCAGGGTTATTTAAAAGTCGATCTGCATGCTGCAGGACATTTTCTAGTTGATCTAGAGGGATTTTAGCTATCACTTCGATATAGCGAGGAGTAAGGTCACGCTTTTGGAGTGCTTGTACAAAGGGCAAGCACCTCTTAAGCGTCTCCTCTCGTGTGTCTTGGGGGATTTCGTGGATAGCTTGAAGTACCTTTAGTCTATCTGCCTGCTCAAGAAAGGGAGCAGCCTGTTGCAAAAGAGTATTCCATTCGTCAGAAGAAGTGTTGCTGATGAGAGAAAATAGTTCTCGTATAGGGCTTACGCTATGAATATATGGAGCGGCTCTTGTTAGTACACTACTTCTTATGTCTGGATGTAAAGAGCCGATGGCTACAATGAGTGCAGCTTTATCAGGATTGTTAGTCATATTCTTAATAAAGGGCATTGCCAGCTTTAGCACATTTTTACGCTGGCTAGGAGGAATTGTAGAAATCGACTCAATAATTACTGCTGCGCCATAAAGAGAAATATCAGTTGGTAGTAGCGGTTTTGCTGCTGATAAGATCTCTTGTCTTCTAGAGAAGGGTAACTTCAAAATTTGATCAAAAAGCAGTTGAATGCTCGGGTCGGAAAGAAGTGCATTGCCATGTCTAAAGGTGTGTAAAACAAACGCCCTTGTAACCCTTATAGCATCTTTTACGTTAACGAGTTCTTTTTCGTTATAAGAGTTAATCGTATGGAGGATCCAGGCAATTTCAGCGCCTGTAGTGCCTTTATTGATCAATGTTCGTGTGTGAGCTAAGACCTTTTGGGCATCGTTACGAGACATACTAAGACATGCAACAAAAATTTGCGCGTGGCCTGAGCTACAAAGAGCAAAAAAAGGCTTTGCATAAGTGAGGTACTTGCGGATTTCAGGGCCATCTTCAGCTTTAAACTCTTCGATGCGCTTGAGCAGATTGCGAAGCTCTACCCCGTTTGCTATTTTTGGAAGAGACTCTTTTATCTCATCAAAAACCCCAGGATTCATCTTTGAAAGTGGCTCAAAGACGAGGTGTACGTTATCGCAAAGACCATTTTGAATCAAATAGGTCATTTGCTCTGCTAACTCGATGACATCTTCTCGTGAGAGTAGGCTTTCTCTCTGTCTAACATTTTTAGTATCCAATATTGTTAGTAGCATCCACATTGGAATTGGGTGTTTAGCTAGAAGCATGAAGAGCTTTTTTGCTTCACTTAACGTTGCCAAGCGCTCTTCAGGAGTCTGTGCTGCAAGTATTTGAGTTATCTCTTGAATTCTTCGGCACCGATCAGCCGGAAAATGAACGGTTTTTTTTAGTGCTTGGATAACAACTTCGCAATCAACGTGCTCAGGAAGTAGTGCGAATAGACCTTCTAGGGCATCTTTAACGCTTTCTTGACTCTTTGGATCTGCATATTCAAGCAGAACTTGAGAAGCTGCTTCTAGTGGTGATTTTGTAACATGCAAGGCGGTATCTGCAAGGCGCCCGGTTTTGTTGTCTTTTGGCAATTTTGTTGCTTTTAGTGGCCGTCTAGAGACCTCTTCTTCAGAGTCTGCCCTTTCTTGTTTTTTGCCTTTGGCAATTTTTTCAATAGCCTGGGCCTTTGATGCGCGCACTTTTTGTTGTTCGGGTCCCTTTGGCTTTTTTGTGCCGGCTTCCTCAATTCCCTCTTTTCGCGCCCGTTTTTTTCCCGAAAACTCCTCATCTTCCGGTAAGTTAGGGCGATAGCCGCTGCGGGAAGACCCACTAATACTCATTCTGTACCCTTGTTTTGCTTACCTATTTATAAACATAAATTTATTTTTGGTCAATAGAGGCATAAAGGCATTTACAACAAAATGCACAATTAGCAGAATATACCAAAATTGAATGGGATTAGTAATGAAAAGAAGTGTTTTGCTGATAGTGATTGTTCTAAGTAGTTTTTTATCTCTACTTAAGGCTGATGAGTGCAATATCTATTCTCTAAACTTATTTACCCCTACAAATCGTAGCTTTAAGGTTGTGGTTAATGGCTCTCCCTTTTTTTTACGGATTGGTAGAGATAATCCAGGCGAAGTTGGGATTGACCGTGCACGTGAGATACGGTACCTAAAGGTTGGCCAAATGCTTGGTTTGACTCCAGCCCTATTTGGCTATGAGCTTGCGAATGGCCTATTGATGACTGAATTTATTGAAGGCAGTACGCCAAGTTCCGAGCACATGCATGACCTTGAGTTTCTTCATAAGGTAGTCACAAACATTCATATACTTCATAGTTATGACCTCCATGGTTTGCAAGAGGCTGAGAAGACAACTTTTGATACCTGTCGCCATTTTTATAACTCCATGCTGGCATTAGGTGTTGCGTATAATGAAGAAGATGTTTCACGCTGGTTAGAGGTTATCAGCTCATTTGAAGATGGATATTATGATGGCATCAAAAAGGCTGTATGTCACGGCGATCTCTATCATGGAAATCTGCTGGAATCTCTTGATGGCAAGGTCTATCTAATCGATTGGGAATATTCATTCTTTGGCTATGTGATTGATGACCTAGGCAAATTATGCTCTGATGATTTGAGCGACGCAGAAATTGAATGTATTGCAAGGACCTACTGGGGGGCAGACAGGCCCGATATGGTTTTTAAGTTGAAACAGAATGTATTTATGCATGAGCTTGTGCACTATTTCTGGTGTTTAGTTCAGGCACACAACAACCCCGATAATGCCCCGCAGTATCATAAGCGGGCTCTTCTTATGCAACAAAACCTTAACAAATATACAATAAGAGGCTGACATGCACTGCGCAACAGGATTTGGACATCTCGGGTCATTCTTCTCGATGGAAACTATCAAGTATCTAGCTTGTGCTAGTTATGAAGATCTTGTAAAAAGAACAAACGTCGACAAGCAATTTATTTTGTATCAGGCTAAAGTGTGTAGTCTCGCGACTAAGCATATAAGCGCTACATTCAGCGACTTTGAAGATGACTTTTGTCGAAATGCGCCCGCTGCAATAAAAGCAACTGCAGAATTGATGCACCAGAGCTTTTCCTGGGCATGGTATAAAACTGGCGTAATAGGTGTCCTCGCTGCAGCAGCATTACAAATTGGCAGTTCCTATGCAAAAAAGAACGGTCATACATCTATTGCTTCAGGGATGCGCTACGTATCGTACGGTCTAGGTCTTGGATCGTTGATGCTCTTTTCTGCTTCGCGAAGTGTATAAAGGGGCTTGATTTTTTTCTTATCTCTCCTTATTTTTTGCATTTTTAAGGAGATTGATTATGAGTACAGTTATCCCGCCTGCAGCGATGAATTATGAGTGGATAGGCACTCCGTCTGATGAATGTGTTAAGCTCTATACAGCCTTTTATGATGAACGCAAATTATCGCGTGATAATGAAAGTTGGAGTACGCGGGCAGTTCGGATCTTGGGAAAGCAAGCATTTAGAGTTGCTCAAGCAGGCGCTACTTCGCTATGGGGTGGGGTTAAGGGGTTTTTGGTAGGTGCTGCTGTACAGAACGATCTTGCCTATCAAACTGTAGAAAAAGTGGCTGAGGCAGGTAATGCTGTTGTCACCAAATGGACTCGCAAGCCAATTGAACACACTCGTGTCGAAGAGGCGACAAAAAAACTTCGCGAAATCAAAGAATGCAAAAATCCGCAGATATATATCGATCTCGTTCAAGCATCATATAGGAAGTGGCTTACAGGATCAAAGTCTTCAGCAGATTTGATGAAGAAGCTCAATGGAAACACAACTCCTGGTGAAAAGATCGATAATATGATCGACTACATAAACGAGCCTGCAAAAGATCACAAGGGCGCTTTAAAGAATAACGGCAAGGATTTATGTGGTATCCTCATCTGCACGGCAGAGCAATCAAAAATTGAAGCGTCAATGGCGGAAGGCTAGGCTTGGATAGATTGCGCGAGGATTTGTGATGCCTCTTAAGCAGCGGCAAAAGGTATTTGCAAGGTCAGTCGCCTGTAGTTGCTCATGAGCAAATTGGTTGATAGCATCTGAGCGGGCAAAAAGAGGAATAATAGAAAGCCCTCCTGCAAGTACCCCTAGCGTGATATCAAAAACTTTTGTCACAACAGCTGCTACGGCTTTTACAGCAAAGCAGAGCCTCGTACCTATCTCACGGACATAGGTGTTTTCTGAATTGCCGCATCGCAATAAGTAGTCTACTGTAAAACTAAAGAGGACCTTGTTTGAGATAATTCCATTTTCCTCATAAGAATAGCAATGTCCTTTCATCCAGTCATTAGGCCTTAGGACCTTAATAACCTGTCTATGTAGCGGTGCGAGAATCTGGCTAGAGTGTTCGGTATATGTAGCCCAGCTATTGCATTTCTTAAATTTTGAGCAAGTTATAGCAGATACGATAGAGGCTGCTACACCAACGGCTGTATATATGAGGTTTTGAGTGCTTTCAATTGCTGCTAGAGGTAGACCAAAAATCAAATTATTTGCAACCAGCTTTGCTGTACTCATAAAAGTCCTTATATTACGTAAATTGTGTAACCATCTTGCAGAGGTTGCTGATTTTTTGTAAATATAAATTGAATACTGCTACAGATTGCTGGTATATGTTGGCGCATGGAACGATTTTTACAAATTTTGCGCCATGAGCTAAAGAGCGAAGTGCGCTCTGACACTGTTTCAAAGCGCTTATATAGCTCAGATGCCTCTATTTATGAAGTAGAGCCACTTGCTGTATGTATACCGCGCTCTAAAAGTGAGCTTGTGCGCGCTATTGAGCTTTGTTCGCAGTATGCAGTAGCCGTAATTCCACGAGGTGCAGCAACGGGTATTGCCGGTGGCTGTTTGGGGCGCGGACTTGTTGTAGATACATCACAGCACTTAAACCGCGTTGTGGAAGTAGATTTAGCAAAACGTTTTGCTGTTGTGCAGCCTGGCGTTGTTCCGGATAGGCTTAACGAACTTGTAGCCCCTCACGGCCTATACTTTGCCCCGGAAATATCCACAAGCAATAGAGCAACAATTGGCGGCATGGTGGCTTCAAATGCTGCAGGCTCAAATTCTTTACAAGTCGGCAAGATGCAGGATCACGTCCTTGAAGTTGAGCTTATCCTTGCAAATGGCGAGGTTGTGCGCTTTTCAAAGATCGATAAAGAGACATGGAAAGAAAAGCTAAAAGCTAGAGGTACAGAAGGCAAAATCTACCGCCACTTAGAGCATATTCGTAAAGAGTTTGCTGATGATATTGCTAAAGACTTTCCCAAACTTGCCCGTAGAGCATCCGGCTATAGCCTTGATGCACTGATTGACCAAAATTCTATAAATGTAGCAGCGCTAATTTGTGGCTCAGAAGGTACCTTGGGCTTTATATCTGAAATTACTGTTGCTCTTAGCCCGCTGCCAAAGGCGACAACCCTTGTAGTAGTTGGCTATAAAGATTTGGAAAGCGCCCTTACATCGTCCTACGAATGGCTCATTCTTCAACCTTCCGTAGTGGAGATGATAGACAATAAAATTATTACGGCAGGTCGCTCAAGTCCCTCGATGCGCTCAAAGCTTGACTGGCTAGATAAAGATGTCGATACGCTTGTGATGTGGGAGTTTGATGATCGAGCAAACGTTCAAAGGCTATGTCAGGCTCTAAACAACCACCCCAAAGTGCTTTTTGCAAAAGAAATTACCGATCCTCAAGCTGTAAAATATGTATGGGACCTCAGAAAAGCAGGCCTTGGCCTTCTATTATCAAAGCGTAGCTACAGTCGCGCTATTGCCTTTATCGAAGATGTGGCAGTACCTCCGGAATATGTTGCCCCATTTGTTGCAAAACTTGATCACCTACTTGCAGCCTCCAATAAAGAAGTTGGGATTTATGGACATATTGGCGCAGGCTGCTTACATGTACGCCCCTATATCGATTTACGAAAGCCCGATGAGCTTGCTGTTATGCAGCAGCTTGCTGATGCCGTGATGGATCTTTTACTTGAGTATGGCGGCGTCTATTCAGACGAGCATGGCGATGGGCGCGTGAGGTCGTGGACAAATCCAAAGATGTTTGGTCCAAGGCTCTATGAGGCCTTTAGTCAGCTTAAGCGCGCCTTTGACCCATATGGCCTTATGAACCCAGGCAAAATCGTTGCAAGCGGGACAGAAACGCCTCAAGGGCTGCTGCAAAACCTCAAGCTCTCCCCTACAACAGCTATAAAAGACTTTTCCACATACTTTGACTTTTCGCGAGAAGGCGGCTTTCAACTTGCTGTAGATCTTTGTAATGGCAATGGGCAGTGTCGTAAAAAAGAGGGAGTCATGTGTCCATCCTTTCAGGTAACGCATGATGAAAGAGATTCTACGCGAGCTAGAGCTAACGCCCTAAGAGGCCTTATACATGGCCATATACATGACATGTATGATGAAGATTTTCATAAGGTAATGGATCTTTGCATACAGTGTAAAGGCTGCAAGACCGAATGCCCCTCACAGATTGATATGGCAAAGATGAAGAGCGAATACCTCTACCATGTGCACAAAAAAAAGGGGTCAACACTTCGTGACAAGGTATTTGCACATATTACGGATATATTTTCTTGGGCATCAAAGGTCTCGTGGTTAGCAAATTTCTTTATGGGTAGCAAGCTCTTGACAAGGTTTGGCATAGCTTCAGATAGAAAATTGCCAAAACTGGCTCAAAAGCCTTTTTCAAGCTTTGTTTCTAACCCTGATCAAGTAGATGTTGTTCTTTTTGCTGATAGTTTTACAGAGTTTTTGTCTCCTGAGATAGGTCTCAGCGCATTGAAAGTACTTGAGGCACTTGGATACAAGGTATTTGTGCCATCTTGGCAGTGCTGTGGGCGGCCTTTAATCAGCAAGGGCTTCTTGCCTGAGGCAAAGGCAAAGCTTGCAAAGCTTGTTGATACCCTCTACCCTTTTGCCCTACAGGGCCTGCCTATTGTTGGCATTGAGCCAAGTTGCGTTTCGGTGCTGGTAGATGAAATACGCGACTTTGGCCTTGCACATGACAAGGTAGAGCTTGTGATGAAGGCCATAAAGCCTCTTGATCAGTTTTTACTTGAGCATAAGGAACAGTTAAAAACACGTCTGCAGACTGTTCAGAAAAAGGTTTTTGTCCATGGCCATTGCCATCAAAAAGCCCTCTTTGGAACAAAAAATGAACTTCTGCTTTTGCAAGCAACGTGTGCACCTCATGCAGTAGAAATCCCCTCTGGCTGCTGTGGCATGGCCGGTTCCTTTGGCTACGAAAAAGAACATTCTCATTTTTCTAAAAAAATTGGCGAGCTTGTGCTCTTTCCATTCCTTAGATCGCAAGACAAAGATGCGATTATTGTTGCAAGTGGCAACTCCTGTCGCAGCCAAATTGAAGATGGCACTATCTATAAGCCGCTACACTTTGTAGAACTATTAGCTGAAAATTTATTTGCATAAAAAAAGTAGTTTTGATAAAGTAGTGCTAATTCATCAATTTGAGGTGTCCACGATGATCACCACTGTCAAAATATTTTCCCCTAACTAGCTTTAGCTAGTCTTATTTTACTTAGCTGTTATAGTTTCATTTTTAAGGATTTTTATGTTTACGCGCGAATGGAAATATTTGCTGCTTATTACTGTTACGTTTATTGCAGCATGCATTGAAACAGATATTTATTTGCCAACATTTACTGATATGATGGCCTACTTTTCAATATCTGAAGAAACTGTCCAGAGTTTATTGACCTGGAACTTTATTGGTATTTGTATATCAGGCCCACTTTATGGCCCAATATCAGATGCTATTGGACGAAAAAAGCCACTACTTTTTGCACTTATCCTATTTTTGCTTGGTAGTATCATGACCCTATTTGCTGACTCGTTTGATGTCATGCTGTGGGGAAGAGTGCTGCAGGGTCTTGGTAGCGGCGGATGCTTTACGCTTGGCACTGCCATTATTTTTGATGCCTTTAAGCAAGAAGAGGCCGTCATTGCTGTTAGCAGGCTAAACTCTATTGTGCCTATAATAATGGCATTTGCCCCTATTTTGGGTGGCTATTTAAACTATGCCTATGGGTTTAGATCAAACTTTTTGGCCATTGCTCTTTGCGTTCTTTTAAGCTTGCTTATCTGCCTGCTCTATCTAGATGAAACGCTTGATAAAGAAAAGCGCGTACCCTTTGACATGAAAAAGGTAGGCGCGAATTTTAGAAAAGTGCTTACAAGTATTCCCTTTTGGCAGACAACAAGCGTTGTAAGTCTAGTTTTTGGTGGGTATTTGGCATTTTTATCCTGTATTTCAGTCCTTTTTGTGATTGAATTTGGGGTAAGTAAGCATCTATTACCGGCATTTCAGGCATCGCTTCTTGGCGCTTGGGTGCTTGCAAGCTTGACCTATAGTAGAGCAATACGTCGCTTTGGTATTCAAGGTGTCAAGCGTGTAGGAACTGTCTTGTTCCTTGCTGGCGGTATTGGGTTTATTGTCGCAGCATTTTGCTTTCCGGTAAACCCATATGTGCTTACGCTACCGATGCTCTTTTACACATTTGGTGCTAACTGGGTGCAGGGACTATATTTTCCGGAGTGTATGGAGATTTTTCCGGACATTAAGGGAATAAGCGCAAGCGCGCTTACGAGTATACGCCTTTTGCTCACGGCTCTAATTGTCGGTCTTGCAAGCCATTTTTATGACGCTACGATCTATCCGATCATGGTGGTTATACTGCTTATCGTGCTTGCTGTACACGTTACAATAGTGCGCTATGAGGGCCGCAAGGGGCAAATTGTGCCCTCCTTGCAATAAATTAGTATAGGGAGCACAATAGGGGTGTGGGTATGTGAAAAGGAGGAATGCCTAACAGATATAAGTCATTCAAAATAAATAAGTTATGTTTTTTAGGAGGCATTATGAGCTTTGTTAAAATGACCGATATACTCGTTTCGACATCAGCATTTATCGTAACTCTCACTCACACCTCTAACGAGGCAACTTTAGAAGTCACGCCTATAGTACACGCCGCAACTCAAGATGTTGGCCTTGCTGAAAAGTTCTTTCACGTCATTACAGCAGATTCAACTAGCCACAATAAACGCTCAAAAGAAGAAACGCTAGAAGCATTCAATACGGGCTGTTCTCGCAAGATCATAGAGCAGTTTTGGGATACTTCGCAGTGGAATGAGCTTCAGCGCTTATGCTTAAAAGTGCCTTCAATCATCTGCATTCTCTATGATAAAAGAGGCAACCTCACAGAGATGCACTCTTGCAAAGTATTAGACATTCTATGGGCTCTACAGAGGGTTGAGCATGCCTTTTTTAGTGATACCTGGGCTCCAAAAAATAAAGAAGCTGCCCACGCTCATAAAAAAGACCTTCGCTCAAAACAAAACCGTGCAACCCACAAGTACTTTCTTCACCATAGAGCGGCTTGAAATTTAATAGCAGGTAAGTAATACTTGCCTGCTATTTATGAGTTTTTTTCCTGCAATAACGACCGCAAAATTAGATCCTTTAGTTAATATACCAAGTATTTCGTGGTACACAAGACTCGAAATGGCCCTTTCACTTGCCCTGCAGCTTCAAGAGCTACATAAGCGTGGCATGGTTATGGGCGATATCACTCTAAAGCATGTGTTCACTACTAAGGAGCAGAAGGTATTTTTACACCCACCGCTGAAAAATACTAACGACGCCTCCAAAGACGTTCTGCTACTTGGATGTACAATTTTTGAGCTTTTATTTTTCAAAACTGCTCCCTGGAGAAAGAGGGACTATAAAAAAGACGAACTGGATGTTGTGCACAAGATGCTTCACGAGTATCCGTTCGTGCGCGATGATGAAGCTGCACTCTTTGTTGTACGCTGGATGTGTCATCCTGATGAGACAAAGCGGTTTTCTCTGGATACGGCAATCTATTGGCTTCGCCAAATTTGTGAAGAGAATCATGATGCCCTACTATATGCCTTTACACCCGATTCTAAAGCTTCAATTCCTATTAACCTTATAGAAAGAAAGCCTGAAGAAATTGGCAATATCGTCGAAGAGCTGTTTAAGGGCTGTGTGCAGAATGCCTATATTTCTCGAAAGCGATTTAAGCTTGCTCATAAGATCATCTATTTGGGAAATCATATTATATTTTTGCCAAAGAAGAACAAAGATGAAGACAACCATCATGAGTGGATGCATAAGCATGGAAGGCCTGTAAAGGTGCTTAAGAAAGAAGATGGCTGTTGGCATGATGTATCTCTGTACGCATTTTCTAGCAATAAAGCACATATCTATAAGACAGGTGCAAGAAAAGAACGAGCTTTGCAGGAGCTTTTGGCTCCAAAACAGGTTGTTGCAAAGCGTCTTCTTGCACTTTCATTTGCACAAAAGCCCGACAAGCTCTTAACACTATATGAAGAGCCCCCTATGCTTACTGTTGAGGACAAAGTTGATGCTGCCTACAAGATTATCAAGGCGGTAGCTATCCTTCGGAAAAAAGGTATCATACATAGAGAAATAACAGCAGAAAACATACTCATCACATCTGAGGGTAAGGTGCAATTTTGCGACATGCGAAGTGCAGTTAGAGATGTCATCTGGCAAGGCTGTCCTGATAGGCTTTCGAATGAGCTCTACCTTGCACCAGAGCGCTACGCAGAAAACTGCACAGGCTCTTGGGAGCCTCAAGCTATATATTCCCTTGGCTGCTTGTTATACATCCTTATAGAATCAAAATGGTTGCCGTGGGAAAGAAAAAATGGCTATTCGGTCATCGATAAAAAGCAGTCGTTAGAGAAAGATGCCGATGAAGCAAAAGCAAAGCTGCAATCCGCCCTAACGCTCGATAGCAACTCTACCCTATCTGCTCTCATCTACTGGATGCTCCACCCAAAACCAGAAAAACGAGCTACATGGGATGATATATCGAAAATAATTCTCATTGTCTGATTGCTTGATTTGCCAGCTTCTTTACTTGGTGGCTGGGGAAAAAAGTAGTGTTGGGGCGTGTATGCTCCATGTGCTATGTGACACTATACCGCCGCAGGCATCGACATATTCAGCCCCAGGGCTAAATAGGCTTTTAACCGTGCCGTTGTATTCATCACCTTGTGATGGATAGTCTTCTACTGAAACAAGATCAAGGCCTAGTTTTTCGGCGCGGCGTATGGCCATCTTGAGAAGGAGCTCTCTAGATGCTGGGTCTCTTTCTCCGTAGCAGCGATCAAGTTGCAGCACGGGTTTGTTTGCTTGTTCATCATAGAGTATTCTCATCACAGCTCGAGAGATAGCTGTTCCCTCACCGTTTACGATCATTAGCATGCGCACCTTGCCGTCCATCATGTAGTTGGTTAAGCAGTGGTTGGTATCAGGAGATTGATCAGTTGCTTGGCAGCTGTTTCCAACGTCTCCACAGGTAAGCACGCGCATGTAATTATCGGTATCAAGTACTCTTGCATCCTTCAGGCGGCAAGTTTTATCTAAATCAGATGCCATCACCTCGTCTTGCCGACTCCAAGCAATAGCAAGCTTGGGATTGCCTGCAAAAACTTTCTCAAGGTGTGGGTTTGTGTCCGTAAGGTAGCGCTCTAGCGGGTAACTTCCCAAAATCACGCCAGTTACGAATTTTCCAAGCAGTGTGCATGACTCCTGATAGATTGAGTGTTTCAATCCTGCAGCATAGCGTAAAAGTGGGTCAGGTATGGGAAATCTTTGACTAAAACGTTCGGACAGCTGCACGACTTTGCGCTCAGGATCGAGGGGGACAGCTTCCATAATTCCATCTTGAAGAATGGCTTGAATAGTTACATCTTTAAAATCCACTCTCAGAAGCCTTTGTGCGCTTATCCCCCGCAACATGGTTTGAAGCATGCCTACTGCCTTCTCAATCTGTTCTTTGGTCTGCTTGTCATCAGGAAAGATCTGGGTGAGAAGGTCATACTTTTGCTCGCGAGTAAGAAGTGCCGATTCATTGAGTGCTTGTAGGGCGGTAATGAGGCTTGTATACAGCTCTGTCTGCCCTCCTACACATTTTGCAATTCTATTTCTCATAGTATTTAAAGTGGTCTCATCATGCATAAGAATAGGGGCAAGTAACGGGGCTAGTGGGAGTAGCCCTTTTTGGGCGCACACTATTCTCATAGCCTCAAATGCTTTATCATCGGCAACTTGTGTTAACAGACTCTCTATCATTGCAAAGCGTGCTCTTTGGTTTGGATATGCGATACATCGCAGGGCAAATTGTCTTTTGTTAATCCATTCAATTTGACTAGGAGTAGCTTGATTAACGTATAGGCTGCCTGTCATATAAAGAAGTGCCCGTAGGGCATTTATCTGGGCGATGGAGTCCTTTTCTAAACTTCTTATGTGGGCCACAGCTTCGGCGATGTCGAGCTTGGAAAGATGCTGTTTGCAGTACGATTCAATTTGGTCTAAACACTCTTCACAATCTTGGTTGTCTCTCAATCCCGCAAAAAACATGATTGCATCCTGCATCTCTTCTGGAAGGGTCATCATCTCTTTTTCTGTGCTATGCAAGAGGTTTTCTAATGCTGCATGAGGCTGGGTAAGTGCAAGCATAAGTACCTGGAGGCAACCTTGGGTTGATCTAGGGGCAAATTCAGACCAATGTGTAATAACAGCATTGCAGTCTACACCCATAGCTCGGCAGGCAAATTTTGTGCACGCATCACTTGTGCGATCAAGCAATACTTCTTGAATCGCTACAGGTATTTGTGAAGGTACAATCTGTAACACTAAATTCAAAAACTGCTCCCTGTACATTTTATGCAGAATAGGTTTTCCTTTTTCTAATAGCGAAACTAAAGCCTCTGGGTGGGCATACATACAGTCGCAGAGGAGGGCAAATTGACCAGAATCTTGTATGGGCCGATTTTTTGCTAGCTCGTTGTAAACAGCTTCCGTATGATTGATCCCAGAGCGTAAAAGCGGCATAACATCACCCACATTTTTGTAGAGCTCTAGGTGTTCTTGCTTATCAAGGAGTTGTGGAAGGTGATTGGCTGCAAGCTGTATAAGAAGGTTTTTGCGCCCTTCCTGGCTACCAACATCAAACCTATTACCGGTGCGTAGATTCTCTGCTTCTGCAAGCAGGGTATATACCCTGTCTTGTGGAAGTAAGTTGCTAAATTGTTTTTCTCCTACGATGTGAAGCAGTAAGCCGCATCTGCCTGCACGTGCCTCCGATTCCACTAATTGTACAATCATATTGGTGTGTAGTTCAGTAACGCTGCCCCCCTCTTGTCTCGTCACATAAACAAGTTGATGAGAGAGGCTTCCTGAAAGTGTATCGTATGTGCGTTGATCGGAAGTTTGAGAGAGTATGGTTGAGGCAATAACAAGGAGATTTTGTTCTTTAGGCTCAGGAATATCATATGCTGCAAGCATCATTGCTGTTTGTCCCGGCTTACAGTAGGCATTGCCTAAAAGCCAGTGTAGGCGCCTACTTTCCGGCATACTATCGACTTTATCAGCGCCGTAGACATGGGGTGGGCTTTCAGCATTTGATCTATAAATATGGTCCATCAATGCAAAACAGAGCTCATCGGAGCCTTCGCCCGTAAGGTTTATTATCAAATCCGTTTGCTGCCATGTTGCGTCAGTGCCGTTTGCTACAATAATGGCAAGATCTCTAACCTGCTCCTTACTTTGATGAATTTCGGCAAGTGTCTGCTGAATATCTTCAATGCTAGGATTTGTGATCAAAGAGAACTTTTGAAGAGCGGGGTGAAGAGTACTCACAGCTTCAATAGTTTGAGTGGAGATTATGGGTAGAGCTACCATTGAGACCCTTTCTGCTAGGGCGTGTAAATAAGGCGCCATATCCTTCCACTCTGCTGCCACGATCTTTAGACCTGCTTCTAGGCTGATGTTTTGATCGCCTGTATGAGCACGTGCAAGCACCCACACATGCTCTACTATGCGTTTATCAACGTCGCTAAGCTCTACTCCTAGAGGCTCAGCATGAGTTAGTGGCTCTTTTGGGACTGTATGCATATCCGATGGCAGCATGGGTAACCTCAATACTAGCTTAACATTATTATACAATATTTTATTTATATATTGCATAAGATTGATTTTTATGAAATAATAGAGCCAAAAGGGGGAGAATATGAGTGTGCATGAATCAATAGGTTCCCTCGAGGGCTGGCTACGTTATTATAAACTCGAGCCCGAAGGCAAACTTCCTAATAAACCAGATGAAAAAAAGCTACAAGAGTACGTCAGGCTATGCTACGACCGTGCATTGCTGATTTGTATTGAAATGATGTTTGGTAAGGCTGAACTTAAGCACTGGGGAGTAGAGCCACTTGCCTCTTGTGAGGCACCTCAGTTTGTGCACCAGAAGGCAGATGCCGTTCGTAGACGCCTTACCCTAAATAGCAACAACCGCCCTTCATGGGCCCCTGGCGTTGAACTCAACCTACTACAAAAACCGGGATTACATGTTTCCATGCAGCTTCACGTGCTGCCGCCAGAGCTTGCCGAGATTCCAGGTGTTACAAAAATTGTAGTAAACAAAAACTCCTTGGTACAAGCCCCAGAATGGCCCGCCGATAGCCCTCACCCAGAAGTGCGCGAATCACCTTAGGACTATCGCGGAGGTGTATAGGTGCGTATGAGGTAGCAGATAAGTACCATGAGGCCGCCAAGACATGCTAGGGCTACTGCTAGGCTTAGCGATTGCGTAAGGCCCGTTAAAAAGCCAAGGGCTGGCGATATCCATATGTGTTTAGAAGCAGAAAAGCGCGCAATGCAGTATAAAAGGGGTATTGCGGCTAAAAAGATAAGAAGCTGCGTCATGCCCAAGAAGTTGCCGACGTTTACCGGCCCAGACTCCCCGATCGATTTGCCAAAATCTGCAAAAATAGCAGAAATACCCGCCGTTACGCCCTTATAGATGCGTCCTTTAGCTAATATGGGGTCCATGACATCTTGGCTAATCTTACGAGCCATAGTATCGTTGATGTTAGTATCTAGGCCATACCCTAAGTCGATATAGGATTTACCCTCTTTTTTGGCTACCAGCATAAGTATGCCGCTGTCATGGCCTCGTGGGCCGACTTGCCACTGACTTGCTATTTGTAGAGATGTATTTTCTATCGTTTGACCTTCTAAGTCAGGAACAACGATAACAACAATCTGTACACCCTCTTGGACTTCAAAGGCTTTTAGTTGCTTGTCAAGAAAAGCACTCTCCTGCTCGCTTATAGAGCCTGTGAGGTCATTTATATAGCCTTTATTGGCAGGAATTTGAAGTGAGCATAACAAAAAGCTAAGGCTAAAAAGTGCTAGGGCAGTTCTCATATTAGATAAATCCTCTCCAGACATTGCGAGGGCCAGAGCCGGCAAGTTCAAGGCCTTGTTCCTTCATAAAGTCGTTGCTGAATTCTAGGGTTTTATTTACTTCTGTTTCAACAAGTGCGGCTTCGTTATCGCGTCCCCATTGCCTAAGCAGCTTGAATGCCTCTCGGCCAAGATGCTGACCGCGATAGCTTGGGGCAATATAAAAGGCATAAATTTTAAGGCACATCTCAGGCAGGTCTTCGTCTGGAAAGCACTCTTCTTCAAGCTGCACTTCGCTAAATCCGATATTTTTGCCCATGTGTTCAATAAAAAAGCGAGCGTGTGCTCTTTTGTCCGGATCTTGCTGCATGGCTTGTTCGTGTAAAAATGCCTCTTTCATCTCTTTGAATGCGTCGTTTTCTTCTGCCAGTGGGAGCAATCTCATCTCTTTTTTAGTCCTTTTTTTGCTACTAATACGCGAAATCTGCTATACTTGCATCAAAAAAATTCATTAAGGCTATGATTTTACCACTTTTTTACTTTGACCATCCAATACTTAGGCAGAAGACTCTTCCAGTGGAGAAGATTACAGACGAAATCCTCAAGCTTATTCAGGATATGGAAGAAACGATGGATCAAGCAGGTTCTATAGGAATTTCTGCAAATCAGGTGGGCAAATTGCTCTCTATATGCCTTGTTCGCTACCCTGTTGAAGATGAATATGGTAACTACTCTCGTGCTCCGACTCAGGTGTATATCAACCCAAAGCTTACGAATCCAACAAAAGAAACATGGGTTCACGATGAAGGCTGCCTTTCAATACCAAAGCTTTATTTGCCGGTGGAGCGACCGGTCGGCATTACAGTAACGGCGATAGATCGCGATGGAACGGAGTTTATTCACGAGCTTGAAGGCTGGCCTGCGCGTGTGCTTATGCACGAAAATGACCACCTAAATGGCAAGCTGTACATCGACCGCATTTCAAAGAAAAAGCGAAATGAAATAGAGCCTATTCTAAGACGTATTAATAATAAGTACAATGTCTAATAAAATAGAATTTTTGCTTGTTCAGGCATCGAATATTTTGGTCTCTGCAGCACCAAACTATGCCAAACTTCACGCAATTACTCAAGATATCGAAAAAAAGGTACATAAGGTAAGCGGAGATGCATTAATAAAGGTCTCCGCATATCTTCAAAGCTATAAAGATGTACTTGCTACTCATAAAGATGCGCTCAAGGTTCATCTAGACTGGCAAACACTTGGCTTTCCTCCCGAGTTTATTGAAACCCATCCAGATTGCGTTGACTTTCTTATAAAAAGCGGCGTAGCCTACCAGATAGCCTGTTACCGAAACTCACCTTCCTTACATGCCGATAAACACACCGTTAGACCATCAGATGATGGCCATCCGATGATTCTTGTAGAAGGTACAATGACTCGCTGGGAAGATATTAAAGGTAAGCTTGTCTCGTATAAAGAATATGATATTTTGCGAAGTGCCCAAGCCCCAAATGAATTTTGGACCTATATCTCCCCTCTTGGTATAACTCGGCAAAATATCTTTCGCTTCTCACAGCCTTTTTGCGTTGATGAGCTTTCTCAAGAGTATGTAAAAAAGGTTCAGGAGTATGCTAAAGGATTTTATACCGAGCAAAATCCTGACCCCACGCCGGATGTCCAAAAGCCCTACGTGCTGCAGATATGCACATCTACAGGTGTGCTCTTTAGAGATAGAAATGTGTTCATTCGCGGGCTATTTAAAAAGCTTGCAACTCACTATGGAATACGCATAATCACGCCTGAGGGCAAGGTGTATTCCTTTGGCTATAGAAGAGATGTTGGAGAGCGCGCCTACGTTCGCACCTCAACTGCCCTAGGGCAAGTTCTAGGCCGTGTTGCGCTTAATGATTTTGAAGAATCTAAACCTCATGATGGACGCTATATTACTACGCTGCCACTATCTGAAGAGGCCTTTCGTAAGGCTATTCAAGACGTTGTAGATCTAAATTGTAGCCAACCCTCTTTTGATTGGCTCCATGCAAATTGCATAAAAATTACAATGCGTCAGTTAAGCTTTGCTGGAGTTGATGTTCAGACAGAAACGCGTTTAGAGACTTGCATAAAGGATGTTGTAAACGCAGTTGTCAAGAATATACCTACATTTGGCTCACCTATTATAAAGATAAAAAAAGTGGCAAAGCAGATTTTTAGCTATATTCCTGCACTTCCTCTGCCAATAAAAAAGGTGCGCGATATAGTGTTGTACATCCCTGCAAAAATTGGCGCTATCGCTAAGTATTTATTAGTATGGGCAGTAGGCTGGACTACAGTAAGTCCGTCTCTTGCCTGTGTGCGAGAAAGTCGCAAGTTTTCGCTCTGGGATGCGCTGAATCAAGACTATAGTAACGTACACTACCCAAGAAAGCTTCTATCCTGGCAAAAAAGACAAGCTACAACACACTGCCACACCTATACAGGTGTGCCAGCGTTTGTGATTTTGCCGCCTACTGAGTGATTTCAGTAGGTTGTGCGTATTGTGCTACGTTGTGACGTGCAAGCGAGCCTGTCCAGAAGGAAAGGATCAAGCAACCAACGATAAACACTGCCGCAAAGTAGCCTGTGATTTTCTTAAGAATTTCAGGTGTTGATGTTCCAAAGAGCGAGTCTGATGAGTCGCTTGCTCCGAACGTAGTTCCAAGACCGCCGCCTTTACCTTCTTGTACAAGTACAAGTAGGCATAAGAGCAAGCACGAAATCAAGAACAATGTAATAAAGAAGAAATATAAAAATGTCATGTTACACCATTAGCTAGTGGGACTATTTTGCCTGAGGGAAATAATTTTTGCAAATGATTCAGGAGCAAGAGATGCAGATCCGATCAAAAGTCCCTCAATTTCATCTGAATTTAAAAAATCTTGTGCGTTATTTGGGCTAACAGAGCCGCCATAGAGTAGCGGAACGCCTTTTGCACTTTTGGCATCAAAGATCTCTGTCAATGCCTCTGAAATCTGTTCCATGGCTGCATCTACAAGCTTGGGTGTAGCTGCAAGGCCTGTTCCGATAGCCCAAACAGGCTCGTAGGCAACCATCAGGTTTTTTGCAGCATCTTTTGGACAGCCTTGTAGGCATTCTGAAAGCTGGGACTTGATGACATCGTGGCTTTTGCCTTCTTGGTGCTGTTCGTAGGTTTCTCCTACGCATAAAAGTGGCTGTAGATCGCATTCTAGGGCGCGTAAGACCTTGCGGTTGATAAAACTATTATCTTCGTGAAAAAGCTGTCTACGCTCAGAGTGTCCTATCAGCACAAACTGGGCACCGGCATCTTTTAGCATAACTGCAGCAACTTCGCCCGTAAAAGCGCCTTCAGAGGCGTCGTTCATATTCTGAGCGCCGATGATGATGTTTGTGTCTTTAGCCCTTTCAGAAAGTGTTTTTATGGCTGTAAAAGGCACTGCAAGCATCACCTGGCAGCTTGCATCTTGCGTCATGGGCGCAATCTTATCTATAAACTCTACTGCTTGATCAATCGTCTTATACATCTTCCAGTTGCCGACTAAAAAGCACTTCGTGGTCTTCTTTGCCATTATTCTCCCCATTCGAATGAATCTGAGGTATATCTGAAAACTCTATTTGTGGCAATTAATAAAGAGGCTTGAGTATTTTTTGGAAAATGGGCATTCTTGCGGGGGTATGAATACCCAAACAGCGCCATTGATACTTTCAGTTTCGGAGATTACTCAGGCGATCAAGCTTACGCTTGAGACGCAGTATCCGCGCGTGTGGGTAAAGGGAGAGGTTTCTAATCCTAAGCTTCATACCTCCGGTCACTTTTATTTTTCTTTAAAAGACGAGTTTGCTCAGATCTCATGCGTCTGTTACAGGGGTGATCTTGCAAAGGTTGCTATTCATCCAAAAAATGGCGATCAGATACTTGTGAGGGCTGAGCTTAGCGTATATCCTCCCAAGGGCGGCTATCAGCTTACTGTAAAGGAGTTATCGCACGTTGGCATTGGCGAGCAGCTTATAAAGCTCGAGATGCTTAAAAAAAAGCTGCAGGCTTTAGGCTACTTCAGCAAGGAGCGTAAAAGACCCCTTCCCCCCTTTCCAAAACGGATCGGCGTTGTTACAAGTCCAACAGGAGCCGTAATACAAGATATCCTCAATGTGCTTGAAAGGCGTATGAGCGGCTTTCACCTTATCTTAAACCCGGTTCGCGTTCAGGGTGAAGGTGCTGATATTGAAATTGCAAATGCTATTAGGCAGTGTAATGAGCATAAGATTGCAGATGTCCTTATCGTCGGTCGCGGAGGCGGCAGCTTTGAGGATTTAGCGCCCTTTAACAGCGAAATTGTGGCAACTGCGATCTTTCAAAGTGAAATCCCAATCGTCTCGGCAGTAGGCCATGAGACTGATTTTACTGTAGCTGACTTTGTTGCAGATGTGAGAGCTCCAACACCATCTGCTGCTGCAGAAATTATCTCACACGAACAAAAAGAGATGCTTGAAAAAATTGCAAAGTATGCAAAATCTCTTGCACATGCGCTATCTAAAGAGCTAAAAACACTGCGAGATAAGGTCTCTAGGCTAGTAGCTCATCCGGTATTTACCTCATCAAGCTATGTCTTGAGATCTCGCGAGCAGCTTGTAGATGATATGACAGATGATTTAGATGCTGCTATAAAGCGCAAGGTGACAACTTTTTATCAAGACCTACAACGTTATAAAAAAAGTCTTGAAGTTGTGCGGCCAAGTAACCGCATCCGCAATTTAAAGCAGGCGCTTATTGCAAAAAGTGAAGCACTGAACGTTACGTTTAAAGCGCGCTACCTTATGAAGAAACGGGCCTTCACTTCGTATCAGTTTGGAACAAAACTTTTGGCCCTTGTGCAAAAAAAGCTCCAAGAAAATAAACGAAAGCTAGAAAATGTAGGTGCCCAGCTTGATGCATTACATCCAAAGAAAATTTTGGCAAAAGGCTATAGCATTATATTTTCTCAAAAAGATGGCTCAGTTATATCCTCTTGCAAAGATGTTGTGCCGCATAGTTTAGTAAAAATAGCCCTTAAAGATGGCGAGTTAGACGCAGAAATTACAAATGTACGAGTAACAGATGACAAATCAAAAACCAGCTGAAGCTACTTTTGAAAAGGCTTTTGAGCGCCTTGAACACATTTTAGAAAATCTAAATACAGGCAATCCAACCCTTGAAGAGTCTTTAAACCTCTATGAAGAGGCAGATACACTCATTATATCATGCCATAAAAAGCTGCAGGATGCAGAAAAGAAGATAGAAGTGCTGATGAAAAATAGAGCCGGCCAGCTGCAGCTTGGTCCCGACGGCAAGCCCCTAACTCAAAGTATGCCATGATTGTAGCAATACTTGTTAACTACAATAAGCCCCATGCAAAAGAGCTTGCTGAAGATGCTGTGCGCTTTTTACAGGCAAAGGGCGCAACTGTTGTATGGCTTGATAAAGAACCTCTTAATGTAGATGCAAAGGACATTACGTTTGTGCTTTCTCTTGGTGGTGATGGGTCAATTTTGTCTGTCGTACATCACTACCCTTCTCTTGATGCTCCCATACTAGGTGTTAACTTTGGCACGCTTGGTTTTTTAGCTGACATCACGCCGAGCAACCTTATAGCAAGTCTTGAACTTGTTCTTGCCGGCAAGTACGAAGTCCAAAGGCGCCTTATGCTAGAAGGTATAAAGGCAGACGGCACAAGCTGCTATGCGGTAAATGAAGTTGTTGTTCACCGCGGCCCAAACTATAACCTTGTTGACATTGGCTTGACTGTAGATGGTAAGTACTTTAATACCTTTAGCGCCGATGGGGTTATTGTAGCAACTCCTAGTGGCTCTACTGCCTACTCATTATCAGCTGGCGGCCCCATAGTTTCGCCCATGTTGCAGTGCGTGGTGATAACTCCCATATGCCCTCACGCTCTTTCAAACCGCCCGATAGTGCTACAAGAGCCAAGTAGCATTGAAATTGTCTATATGAGCGAGTATCAACCTGTCGAAGTTGCCTTCGACGGCGTCTGCCGTTTTTCTCTTAAGCCAAATGAAACCTTCACTATACGCCCTGCAAAGCGAGCATTCAGCCTCATTAGCGTCTCAGGCATCGACTACTTTGACACTCTAAGAACCAAGCTAAACTGGACAGGCAGTTTGCGCAACTAAGGAGCCCCTTAATATGACAAGTGTACCAGCTCTAGGTAACCGATCACCAGACTTTGCGTTAGACATAGAAGATGACGATGCTGAGCAAAGAAATGCTGCACGGCGAACTTCTCGCTGTTGGGGCGCTGTCTTTATGGGAATTGGCGTTGCAGTAGCCACAGCATCTGCCGGCATTCCCTCTATCTTGCCACTTGCCGAAAGTTCAACAGTTGTAAAAGAGATTGCTGGCACGATTTTCATATTTGGATTTATTCTAGGCGCAGTTATCTCCACATGCGGCTTTAGCAAATTTATGTTTGGCGAATTCTGCTGCTCGTGTAGGTCAGATCCTCAACTTGCCAATGGCGATGTAGGCATGACAGCGTAGCTTAATTCTACACTTCATTTTTAAAAGTTTGTTTATTTGCATTTTATTACTCTTTGTAATAGCATTTTTGGCCTATGACGGCTGCTTGTTTTCATAAATTGGATTTGTCCTTTTCGTTGGTTAGAGATAATCCTGGGTGCTTTCTTGCTGTTCATCCGGAAAAGGGTTTGATTCTGACGAGAGAAAATGGCCATAAAGCGACAAATGCGCTCGTGGCTTCATATGTATTAGAAAAATTCGATAACGCGTTAAAGCTAGATCCTCAAAGCGTAGAATACCCTCGTAAAAAGACCATCAAGTCTCTTCAAACTAGAATTATAAAATACTTTGCTAGTGAAGATGAGGAGTTGCTTGTAGCCCTGATTCGGACATATTTATATCATATTAAACTCCGTCTCAAGGCTCTACCTCCAGAAATTGAGCATCTCGGCAGAATTTCTCTTGCCTTGCAAAAGTTGTTTTTGACCCTTCACGTTTTTTGGCGCTGGATGCTATTCAAGGGTTAGTTTGTACTAAAGATGAAGCTGAAAAAGCTTCGTGCGATGCTATCGCAGATTACCTTGCTTTTCACCTTAATGCTTTTAGTAAGCGTGGGGGTGTACAAGTGCTCTTGCCAAAACAAAATACTATACGTTTACTCAGAAAAAGTGCTTTGCAATTTTTTGAGAAGGAGCTTCCTGCTACTTCTTTTAAGGTACATGAGTTAACCACGCTATATTTGCCACTTGCGGCGCATAAATGGGCTCTTTATCGAGCTCAAGTACAAGCTACAAGCATAGCTATTGATGAAGAAGCTGAAAGCTGGCTAGTGGAAGAGCCTGATAGAGCAGCGCAATATCAATTAGACGTGCTCGTCCTGCCACGTGATACTCTCTTTACCTTGCAAACTGTGCACCATTTTGCAAGGCGTTTTGCACTTCTTCATCGAGATATAGGTGTGCGCATTTGCCATCATGCAGAAACTGGGCTTTTGCTTGCCTTTGAAAATGGCTATTTCTCCTACACAATGGCTGAGGGTGCCGATAGAGAGAGGCGCCTTCATACAATGTGTATGTCTGCCTGTAGGCAGGTTGCCAAGCATGGAGTCGAAAAGGCAGAAATTTTTATTAAAGAGCTTATAGAATATAAAAAGGATCAAGAACATATACCCGCATTTTATGCGAGACTGGTTGCCTTTTTAGAACTTAACGAGCTGCAGTATCACTTAGCTACCTTGTTAAAGGAATGGCCCAAAATATGGTTTACGTGTGGTACCATGATTGACTCTGATGAAAAGTTTTTTCATCATAGAGAATTTTTACCAAGACAGGAACTTGTTTTTCTTACTCGCTTGCAAGAAGATGTAATAAAGTGCATGGATGGTCTTTGCGACTACGATTTGGTATCCCGATTTTTCTATATGCAAAAAGTGGCTGAAACTTGTCTTGATGTGCTGGGGTGTACACCTATTGATTCAAGAGAAGAGTTTTATCTTTCATTAGATGCAACGATGCTAAAACTTGTAGATAAGTCAAAAGAAAAAATAAAGGCATTGAAGTTTTATAATGAGCTTTATGTGTATGACACAGACGATTCTGATGATGAGAACAAAGAAGAATATTCGTGGAAACCGGTTGGTAATGATGAGTATAAAAAAATCATTATGTCAATCAAAGGGCTTTGCCAAGCCGGTGTCAGCCTTTGTATCCCAAAGAGTATAAAAGAGATTAGAACTAAAAAAGTTTCCACTGATCGTGGCTTTTTACCACAAGTTCCCCCAAGACCTATCAAAGCTGCAAGGCAAAAGAAAAAGAAACAACCTTCTAACTCATTAAGTTCAACTGAAAGTTCCTCAGTATCACCCGAGTTATTGGAAATACCTTTGCCATCTTGTTCTGAAGCCCAGGAGCTTACCCAGGTTGTTGCAAAGCTTACTTTTCTAGAGGTTGCTCGTGCACAAATTGCCTTAGCTCCACAAGTGGTGACGAGAAAACCAAAGATTGTTTGCGCTCCGCTTAACTGTGCTGAACGAGTTAGGCGATGGTACTTAGAGCGATGGGATCCGGCGCACCCTTACAATTGCGATCCTGAATATAGAAACATAGGTAAAAATGCCGCTTCAGTTAGCTTGGAGCATGCAATAGGTCGTTGGTTAGATTTCTATTTCAAAAACGGGGTTCTTGGCCCGCCATCAGAAGAATACAGTTACGCAGAAAGACGCCAGCTCATTATCTCCGTAACGTACACTACTCTTGGAGGTAAAGAAATTACAAAAACAGGTACGATAACTTGGGCACGCGATCCTGAGGATGGTCTGGTTTTTCACCGCTGGTTTGTCAAAAGGGGTAAAAAAACTGAGCATTTTGATCTACAATACGCTGAAAATTCCTATGCCATACTCGCTGAAGACTTCCCACTGCCACCACCCCCGGAAGCTCCTCCTCAAGTCATAGAGCGCGATGGAAGTTACTTAGAATTTCAATCTGGCAAGCGCTTAATCATCAACGCTCCCAAACATAAAGCCCGGATTAGAGCAGTTCTTCCTTAGCATCAGTTTGTAAAGTACTGCTCGTCTTTTTCCCAAGAAAGTCGTGCTTTAAGGTCATCTTCAGCGGCTTTAGCATAATTATCTGCTGTCTGAGCTACGAGGGTGGCAAAGGCGTTGAGGTATCGTCCCGCCGTAGTTGCAGCGCTTGAGTAGCGAATGCGACGAGGTACAGGGCTTGCTTGCACCGCAGTTTCAAGATCCCGTTTTGCACGGTCTTTTCCTTCTTGGTTCAAGTTATTTGAGCCAATGTCGATATAGCCAAGGGTTCTATTATTCCGGATGCCTTTAGCGATAGCTGAAATGCCAACTGGATTGATGTTGTTCCAGAAAAAGCTGATGTGTTGTAGGCCGTTATTATTATTAATTGCAGTGCCAAATTCATGGGCGGCCTTGTCTCCCATTCTATTCCAAGAAATATCAAACCAGGTTAGATGGCCGTTTTGTAGCGCCTTGGCAAAAGGTATGCAGCCTTCGTTGTCTAAATAGTTTCTACGTAGGTCAACAGTTGTTAAACCGGGGTGGATTTTTATTGCGTTTGCTAAAGCAGTAACGCCATCCAACTTTGTTGAGGTGGAAAATGTTCCTGCCACATCCGTCTTGATGTTATTGCCCCCAATATTTAATTCAGTCATTTTGGGGTTATCATTAAGAATGCTAGCTACACATTCTGCGCCATCTGAATAGAGGTAGTTCCAGTAGAGGTTTAGCGTTTTGAGGCCTTGATTCTTTGAAAGTGCCTCTTGTAGAACCTTGGCATCAGCTGCGGTAAGTGCGGTATCAGTAAAATCAAGATGCGTAATCCTGTTCTTCATCGATAGCAGGCCTTTTAGCTCCACCATATTTTGGCCTGTCATTGAGACTCCCCTAAATGAAAGGTTGTTGATGCCGCTATTAGGATTCTCTTTCACTGCGCTACATATCTTTTGCAACTCGTCTGCTGCCAGTTTGCCATCTGGCTGACTTAACACAAGCGAATGAATAGTTGTGTTCAGCCTTAAGGCCTTTGCTAATCTAGTGACATTGTCAGGCGTTAACTTATGGTGAGAAAAATCTAATTCGACAATGTTTTCGGTGCTCTCTTCTATCTTATCCATAATGGCATTAAATTCATGGTCAGTATTGACCTCGGAGAAATCAATTGAAATTTCAAAATCGTCTTTATTTTTCGTTTTATCAAATTTTTTGAAAAAATCACTATCAAACAGTGTTGCAATTAGCCATGGAATTCCTAGACAAAGTAAAATAGTTTTGAGCCCGTTGTTGTTATGCTTTTCTACCTTGCGGTTTACTAATTCTACCGTTTGTTTAAATTCATTAAGGCCCTGTAGACTTTTTACTCGTACCTGATCTACTTCATTCAGTGCCTTTACATTTGCCTTTAACTCAAAATTAGGGCTAATGTCTCGTGGGGCGTCTGCTGTATCAAGCAGAATAAAAGTGCGACTTCCGTCACTGCCGGTCGGTGGTGTCACAGCAAAACGTATGTTTGGTGCATCGGCAATCTCCGAGCTCCTACAGTCAAAATTAATTGTGCGTGTCATAGCTGTCACCTCCGAAATATACCCTTACAATATTTATAGCAAATACTTTATTCTTATGCAAGCGACAGTGGTTTCTTAAATCATAACTTGCTAATAATCAGTAAGATAAATAGTATTACTTTCGGGTTTGTCTAATAAATCTAAATAATTTAATATTATATTAGATTGGAGGGCATATTTTATGACTATACCTGATCGTATTGACCAGAATCAAAAAATCTTCTTGGGCGAGGTAAAGGAATATGCTAAGAGGATCAAAAACCTTAATCGTTCAATAGAGTCGCTAAAAAGCGCTTCTTCTGAAATATCAGTAAAAACAAATCTTAAACGAATTGTAAGTCAAGTTGCGAGCTTGAGAGATCATCTTACGCAAGTGGAATCTCGCCTCAAAGACGCTAACCATCCACTGAGCATACAAGAGCAAAATGAGACAGAACGAATGATGAGCTTTTTTCTCCCAAAACTGCAGACTGCAGTAGAACGTGTATATAATAGCGTTGCACCCCACGCCCCTAAAAAACTCATTCCACCTGAAAAAACCTTTAAACAAGAGCTTGAGGGATATAAAAGCCGGCTTGATAGCATAACCTCTGAACTTGAAACGCTGAGTAAAACGCCCAATCTTCCCTGGTACACACTACTCTGGGTAGAAAAGGTGACCAATAAAGTCAAGGAACTCCGCCATGAGCTTCATCTTGCAGAAAAAGGCATTGCAGAAGGGACAATAACTCTAGAAGATAAAGAAGTGACTACTGCGATGATGAAATTTATGCTCGCCAGCTTGCCTAAAGAACTCGCCAGCCTCGCAAAAAGCATAAAATCAGCCCCACCCTCCCCAAGAGATAGTTCCGTTGATTAGAGACGGTGTAAAAACAAGTCTCAATTACTTTGTCTTAAAATCTGCGGAATTAATAATTGTGGTGATTTGGCGGTAGAGTTTGGCGGCTTTTGGCCTTTTGGCGGCTTTGTGGTGCACCATTTGGAGTACAAAGAGTTCTGCTTGCTTTTCAATTGATAGCTTGCCTCTTTGCTTTATAAGGGTTTTTCTGCGCTCTTTTGTCTCTTTCTTAAGCTTTTTTCTTAGCTTCTTTTTTTTCTTTTTGAAAGAGTCACTTTCAGACTCTAGGTAGGATTCCTGCCAGCTCGGGGTCTTGTTGTGCAGCAGATTATAGAATATGCAGCCAAGAGCATAGACATCTGTTGCAAAGTAGTCTTTTCCCTTCATCTTCTTGCGATTTATTCCTTCAGGGGCTCGTAGGGTGCGTTTCATTTGAGATACAAGCTTTTTGGCTTTACCTGTTTTAAAAGTTTGCCCAAAGTCGGCAATTACCGCGCGCCACATGTTGTTCTTGGAGTAGATCAAGAAGTTAAAGGCGTGTAGGTCTCTATGCACAAGATTCTTGGCATGCATCGAGCGAAGCCCTTGTACCAAGTCTTTCATTATGAGTAGCTTATTTTCAAAGCTAAGCTGCTTATTATAAAGGAGGCTAAAGAGCGTGCCTTCGTAAAGGTCTGAATATATGGTGTGGTAGTGATGCTTTTTGTCTTTATGCGAAGTAAAAGCATGCGTGTTCATTAACCCAGGGGCGCCTTGCAATTTTTTTAGCGCTTTTAGCTCTGACTTCATTTTGTCAGTCTGTTCGCTTCTTGCAATGACGGTGGGGTTTTTTCCGTAGAGTATGGACTTATAGACCTTTTTGTGGGCACCCTTGCCCAAAAAGGCTTTTTTGCTGTTTAGCACAATAAAGGTCTTTTTAGTTTTGCGATCAAACTCTAGTGCATGTGTGAGCTTGGTTTTTTTCTTTGGGATAAACTTTTTAGGTTTAAACTTTTCAATATAAAAGGCAGTTTGTAAAAACTGCCTTTGGCTAATTCCTGAGCGATTTTTAGCTTTTTCAAAGGCCTTTGTTGCATTGATGGCGCGTAAGAGGGATTTAGAGTGCTTACGATTAGCTAGTTTCTCAAGCGACTCTAGGCTATCATTTTTCAGCCGTGAATCGCGGTATGAAACTGCAAAGAGCTTAAGGCTGCATAAAATGCTTAAGGCTAAAAGTACGCGTTTCATTATTTTAAGTTTTCGTAAATGGTTTTAAAGGCTTTATGTATTTCTGTAGCTGTAATTCTGTCTTCAGGATCTGTGTCGAGCATTCGTAGTATGGTATATTCAAACTCTTGCTTAGTTGAGCGTGCTGGAAGCTGTGCAAGGAAATTACGCCTAAAGGCAGTTGCGCCAATAACGCGCTCGAGATGTTCTCTGTGGCGCATTTCTTTTGGTCGAGGGTCTTTGAGAACATAGCTTTTGTCTTGCCATGGCGCTTTTTTATTGTAAAAGATGCGGTAGAGCACGCAGCCTACTGCAAAGACATCAAGTTTATAATGATCTTCTTCCGTTAGCGTCTCAAAAAAATGGCCTTCAGGAGCTATATAGGTGGTATTTCCCTGCAAACGCTCTGAGGGAACGGTATCTTTTGCAAATTCTGTACGGCCAAAGTCTGCTATGCAGGCTGTGATTTTGCGTCTACCGGGCTTTCCCTTTGGGACGCTGCAGAGGTAGTTTTTGATGCCTAAATCGCGGTGGACTATCCCTCGCTCATGCAGCGTCTTTAACCCTAGCGAGATGCCAAAAGCAACACGCGCCTTCTCGTAAAGAGACAGCTTATAGTCTTTACGCACTAATGCCTGTATAGATCCTGGAACGTAGAGTTTAGAGTATATTGTGTGGTACTGGATTCCCGTTTCATCATGATGATGACAGATGCCTAGCGTTTTAAAAAGTCCTGGCTTTCCTCGTAGACGCTTTGTCATTTCAAGCTCTCTATCCATTTCTATTGTCTGCTCAGCTCGTGCAACGACTATTGCTCCATCCGGCTTGTAACATAGGGCTTTAGAAACGGTTTTTTTGGCGCCGTGGTCCAGATAGACTCCGCTACCTTCTAAAACGATAAAGTACTGATTAGTCTTATGGTCATATTCAACTGTGTGTGAAAGGCCCGTATCGCGTTTGTTGTAGTGCGTTCTATGGCCATTTGTTTGTGTTTCTATAAAATAGGCAATTGATAAAAACTGTCCTTTTGTAATGCCAAGTTTTTCTAGTCTTGATTTTTTGGTAGCGTTAGTTGCTTTTATAAGATCTTTTGCACGCATTTTTCTGGCGATTGATCTAACTGTCTTAACCTTAAGGTCGTGGTTAACGTGTTTTCGTAAAAAGCTGATCAGATGATCATCATCGCCATATTTAATATCTTCTTTAAGCACCTCTTTTAGAGGCTGCTTGGCGACCAAAGTTGCAATGCTAAGAGTAAAGGTTGCTAGAAGTAGGGATACTGTTTTATAGCTGCTAGGCATACAATCTCCAAATTGCGTATTCTCCCCTGCCTAACATATAAAATATATTTAAATAAAGAAAAAACTTTAAAATGCGGTCGTATAGTTGAGGTGCTGCTCTAAGCCCATAGAATTAAGAAGATTATCTATGTTTGAGCATTCTTCAAACCAGGCATCTTGGTCTGTATCCAATGGAGATATAAAAAACCCTGTTTTATCCACGTTATTTGCCAGAGTAATGCTGTAGCGAATTAAGGCGCCGTCCTGACCTTTGACGGTAATCAAAAACTTAGGGCCTATGCCGTAGTTATAGGGCTTCCATACCATAAAGGAACCAGGTGGCGCATTTGGATTATCCAGAAGCGCAACATGATCCGGATAGTTATTAGATTTGTCTTTAAGCGCATCTGGTAACGAATTTTGAAGAGCTTGTAGCCGTTTATCAACGGTAAGGATGCTTTCACCAAGGGTTGCAAGAAAACTAGCGGGGATTTGTTTTGATTTAAGACCTTCTAAAAGTATCCTTGGAGGGTTTTCTTCTGCTACAAGCGAATAGGTGCCATCTTGTGCCTGTATAAACGAGTATTGGTATGTGTTGTGATCGGTTTGAGTCTTGACGTAGATATAGGGGCCTGAGACAAATACAGCGCCTGGTTTTGCTTTTTGTAAAATGTCGCCGATGTTAGGTAGCACCGGGTAGATACCGGTATCAGCATCAGATCCCATATTCTGAACAATAGCTTCTAAACGCGTACGTATTTCAGTTGCTGTAAGAGGCTTTTGGGGTTCTATTTCAAGCATGTCGCGAAGTAGCAAAGCAACATCAGTGCCTAGAGAATTTTCTATTTTGGTTAATAGATCTTTTACGTGCGGACAGTCCGCGGGGTGCTTTGGCATTCCATCTTTACGAGGGCGGCTTGCACTTATTGTCACATAGTTCATTAGTTCATCTCGCCAAGGTGTCTGATCGCTATAATGGACAAGCTCTCCTGTTAGCGCTGTATAGTAGATTTCAAGCAAGGACAGGCCAAGTGCATAGATATCCTGCCCGCGTTGATGCTCCTTTCGCTTTTCACCACTCGTCTTGTGCTGTAGCTGCAAGTGTCTATCTGTTATGAAGACAGGTGTTCCAAGGGGCTCTTCATCTGCAGCTTTTGTTGCAAGACCATAATCGGCAACTGCCCACTCAGATTTTGTTACATCTTTATCGCGTAGCTGAATTCCAATATTCCCTGGTTTAAGGTCTCTATGGGCGATCTTTAGTTTGTGTGTAGCCTCTAGGCCCGTACAGAGATCAAGTGCGCCTGTTACTAACCCTCTTGCAGTGTTTAAGCCAAGAGTGCTTTTTTCTGCAGTGGTAAGGTTCATAAGTTTTTTTCCGCTCATGTCTGTAATGTATCCAGGCACGTAGTAGCCGTAGTACTTATCATCTGTATGGCTTTTGACGTTGAATAGTCTAAAAGGTGCCCTTTGTACGCCTCGTTGGTGGCCCCCGGCCCTTAGGTGTAGCTCTTGCGTGTAGCGCATTTCATGTAAAAGATCTGGGGGTGTTGACGATTCAGGAACATTGCCCACCTTTTTCATGATGGGTATGCCCTGCTTTAAGAGCGTGCCCACTTTAGAGACGTTACCGTAGCCGCCAGAGCCAACTACAGTTTCGTTAACAGCATGGGCAACTACTTTAAAATCTCGGCCAAGTTCAAAAGTGTGGCGCACACCACCGATGGTAATTTTTTCTACTTTGTGTACTCCAAAGGGGGCAAGTTTCGTAGGCTCTTGGGCACGAACCTTTTTTGAAAGCACATCTACTTTTATGAGACGTTCTACGAGTAGATCTATCTTTTTTTCATCGCCCGAACTTAACTTGACATTACTAAAGTAGCTGCGGATGTTTGCTCGAATGAGCTCTGCTTCTTTTGCCCGCTCTCTTGTCTCAAGCTTGGGGCTGGCGGCGGAGGTCTTTTTGACTGAAACTTCTCCCCTTTTCCACTGTTTAGGCACATTTTCTTGCCCTTTAGGTGCTGCCTTGCTATACGCCTGTTTTGTTCTAGCGGTTACTTGAGACCTTGCCTGCCCTACTTTTGGGCGAGTGCTAGGCAGTGGCTGCTGGGGTATTCCCCCTAGGGTTGGCCCTATTGAACTATCAGTCATAGCAATACCCCCTCTTTTCTAGCTTCATTCTATCATTAAAATAAATAATATACAATAGCGGGTCTAGGCGCGTAAAACTTGCTTTTTTTGTAGATTGGAAGTATTTGGACTGAAGAGATGAAGAGTGCAAATACAAAGATTTATTACCTTGATAACCTAAAGGTATTTCTTGTTGCGTTAGTGGTGGCGCACCATGCAGCTCAAGGCTATCAATTAGGCGAGCTTTGGCTTATACCTGATCCAGACCAAACCAAGTGGCTTGCCCTGCTCATTAGCACAAATGCCACATTCTTTATGGGGCTGTTCTTTTTTATCTCAGGCTACTTTCTTCCTCGCTCATGCGAAAAAACAACTCGGGGTACTCTTTTTAAGAAAAAGGTCATGCGTCTTGGGGTTCCCGCTCTTTGTACAGTTTTGTTTATATTGCCGCCCACGTACTATGTAAGTGAGTATAATCAGCATGAGTCCTTTATCCACTTTTTAACGGGATGGTTTTTTACCAAGGAACATTTTACCTTTGGCCACACATGGTTTATCATGCAGCTTCTTTTTTACTCGAGCATCTATATCGCATTATGCCCTAAAAGGGCGCATCAAGTAGCAATTAGCAACAGCCGCATTGTGTTGTATACGGTTGCTCTTTTTGTCTCTACATGGCTTGTGAGCCTAAAATTTCCAAATGGAGAGTGGTATTTTTACCACCTGGTCGAACCTTTTCACTTGCCGCAATATATTTCTCTTTTTGCAGCTGGCATCATGGCGTATAAAAGCAACTGGCTGCACACAGTTTCTCCTCGTATGGGCTATACATGGCTCGGTATTGGTAGTATATGTTTTGCAATTCTCGTCGTGTTAAAAGCTGCAAATATAGGCTTTTCACCTATAGGCTATACGTTGTGGTCATCAATTATGTGTAGTAGCTTTTGTGTGGGTCTTCTCACGCTTTTTCGAGAGTGCTGCAACGTGCAAACTCCCCTGCTTCAGTTCTTAGCAAAAAATGGCTACACCGTGTATCTCGTGCATGTTCTTCCTGTAATTTGTGTGCAGCGGCTGTTACTGCCCTATTCTTTTGGAGGGATGCTTAAGTTTTTTATAGCTTTTGTTGTAAGCTATATAGCTAGTTATATGTTGGCTGCGCTATTGAGATTTAAAAAAGAGTGAGAGACTCTTTTTGAGGCTCTTGTTTTGCGAAGGTTTTGCGGTGGATGGGGCATAAGCCGTGGGCTTCTATAGCTTTTTTGTGTTGCGCGGTGCCGTAGCCTTTATGGGCGTTAAAGCCGTAGTGGGGGTATTGTTCATGATAGCGGTCCATTAGCTCATCGCGATAGACTTTGGCAATGATGGAGGCGGCTCCTATGCTTTGGCTTAAGGTATCACCTTTGATGAGGGCTTGGGTGTCTATTGTAGTGGGTGGGCGGTCCCTGCCGTCTACTAAGACAAAATCGGGCTTTTGGCTTAAAGCGTCAATAGCCTCTTTCATCGCAAGCAGAGTAGCTCGTAGTATATTTATTTCGTCAATTTTTTCTGGGGATACAATGCCTAGGGCCCAAATGACATCCGGGCGAGTAGTTAAATAGTCTGAAAAGCGCTTTCGCTCTTCGTGTGAGAGCATTTTAGAGTCTTTAATCCCGTGAAATACAATACCTTTTGGCAATATGCAAGCACAGGCTACGACAGGGCCAGCAAGTGGCCCTCGTCCTACTTCATCAACGCCCGCGATCATCTTGTAGCCGCTCTTCCATAAAGTAAGCTCATGCTCTATGAGGGCGTCAAGTGGAGGCTTTTTAGCTTCTAAGAGATCAAAAATCTCAAGCTGTTGCATCTGCTGCATTTTCTACTGGGGCAGCTTCAACAGTTTCAGCTTCTTGATGGTAGCGACCCTTTACTTTAGACGCTTTACCAGATGAGCCACGTAGGTAGTAGAGTTTGCTGCGGCGCACATCGCCACGGCGCACTAACTCGATGTTAGCGATAAGCGGGCTGTGTAGGTAAAATACGCGCTCCATACCTTCGCCGTATGCAATGCGGTGAAGCGAGATAGTCTCTGAAATGCCTGTGCCGGTACGTGCTATGCATGTTCCTGTAAAGGACTGAAGACGCTCTTTGCCACCTTCTTCCACGATGCGAAGCTTAACAGTGATGGTATCGCCAACTGCAAAGTCAGGTATGTTCGTTTTAATCTGCTTTTGTTCAAATGCCTGAATCACGCTATGTTTGCTCATGATCAATTCTCCTATAGTAACTTTTTTTTGTCTGACTCTTTGGCCATATATTTTTGCCAGAGGTCAGGACGTATTTTTTGTGTCTTTTCTTCTGCTGCCTTTAGTCTCCACCTTGCAACCTTTGCATGGTCGCCAGAGAGTAGTACCTCAGGTACTTTTACACCTTCAAACTCTTCGGGCCGCGTATAATGCGGCCAGTCTAATAAGCCATGTAGCGACTCTTCAAAGGAGTCATAGAGGTTCGCTTCATCATCTCCTAAGACGCCCGGTACAAAGCGGCTTGTGGCATCAATCAGTACAAGAGCTGCTAAACTTCCATTTGTCAGTACATAGTCGCCGATACTGATTTCTTCGTCAACATCGCTCTCTATCACTCTTTGGTCGATGCCTTCATAATGCCCTGAGAGCAAGATGAGGTGCTTTTCTTTAGCTAGCTCTCGGCATTTATTTGCCGTTAGCGGCGCGCCTTGTGGGCTTAGGTATATTGTTTTCGATTCTGGCCTCTTTCTTGATCTAATTGCTCGCGCTACCGGATCTGCCATCATGACCATTCCTGGCCCCCCGCCGTAGGGTCTATCGTCTACCTTTTTAAACCGCTCTTGAGAAAAGCTGCGAATATCTATGATATCGATATTGATAACTCCCTTTTCCTTTGCTCGCTTGATCATGCTTACATCAAGTGGGCCTGTAAAATACTCAGGAAATAGGCAGAGAATATCGATATCCAAAGTAGCTTATTTCGCCTTTCCTGCGCGTCTTTGTCTTCTCTTTGTAGCGGCTCTCATTCTGCGCTGGTTTAGTGCCTGAACGATAGCTGGTGCTGCTTGTTTAACAAGGCTTTCTGCGCATTCGCTAAGGATAGCGCCGTTGTTAATCCAGTGCTGCACGCGGTCTGTTTTTACATTCAAACGGCTTGCGTCGTCGTTTGCATAGGGGTTATACCAGCCGATAGCTTCTAGGTACTTACCATCTCTTGGTGAGCGGCTGTCTGTTACAACAAGGCGGTACATAACACGGTTTGTTGCACCTTGACTTCTTAATCTTATTTTTAACGCCATACATTTCCTCCGAGCATCTTCTCGAGTTGTTTCATATTAGGAACATTTTTAAAAAACTGTTTTGCCTGTTTAAACGATTTATACAGGCGATTTACATCATCTAGCGATGTGCCGCTGCCTTTAGCAATTCTGCGTCTTCTGCCCATATGCAGTTCACACTTTTCTTGCCTCTCATCGCGTGTCATCGATAAAATAATAGCTTCTACTCTGACGAGTTCTTTGTCGTCGATATTGAGTTCTTTGAGCTTTGACATGCCCGGGAGCATGCCAAGAAGGCTCTTCATGGAACCCATTTTTTTTAGTGTCTGCATCTGCTTGAGGTAGTCATCAAAGGTAAAGCTGGCAGTGCGCAGCTTCTTTTCCATCGCTTCAGCATCTTTTTTGTCTATAAACTCTTCGGCCTTACGCACGAGGTTTATGGTGTCACCCATGCCGAGAATTCTATCGGCCATAGAGGTGGGGTTAAACACCTGGATATCGTCAATCTTTTCGCCAATACCTTCAAACTTAATAGGCATGCCCGTAACTTCGCGAATAGAGATAGCCGCGCCGCCTCGGGAGGTGCCGTCAAGCATGGAAAGGATTGTGCCAGTAATGCCAATCTGCTCATGAAAGTTAGCTGCCGTTTTAATTGCGTCTTGGCCTGTTGCTGCATTTACAACGAGGAGCGTCTCTTCAGGCGCTACAAGCTCTTTCATCTTATGAAGTTCTGCCATCAACGGCTCGTCGATATGGAGCCTTCCTGCCGTATCAAATATCAACAGATCCCAGCCCGAACTTGGGGCATGTGCCAGGGCATTTTTTGCTACCTGAATGGGGTCGCTAGTGCCCTCTTGGCTATAGCAGGCAATGTGTGAGAAGGCCGCAAGTGTCTTTAACTGCTCTTTTGCAGCAGGTCTTTGTAGGTCGCAGGCTACTACACAGGGGTTTTTAAAGCGTCCTTTTTTCTTTAGAAAGTTGGCAAGCTTTACGCTGTGTGTGGTCTTTCCGGAGCCTTGCAAGCCAAGTAGCAGTATGCAGGCAGGCTTTTTGGTAAATCTCAGTTCGTCTTCACTGCCACCCATAAGGGCTATAAGCTCATCGTGTACGATCTTTACAAACTGCTGAGAGGCACTTACAGAGTCGATAATTTTTTCGCCAACTGCTTTATCCTTAACGCGCTTGATGAAGTTTTTGGCAACGCCATACTGCACGTCGGCTTCAAGCAGCGCAAGGCGAACATCATTTAACCCATCTGAAATGTTATCTTCAGTGAGTTTTTTCTGTCCGGCGAGCTTAGAAAATACTGTCCTAAATGTATCCGACAACGCGGTAAACATGCCTAGATTCCTTCGTAATTGCCAGGTAGGATATCAAAAAATGGAATATGATGGAAGCGAAAAACAGTAAGGCTATTCTCTTGCGTAAAAGGAAGTTTTTTATTATAAGTATTATTATGAAAATTCACTATGTGACAGGTAATAAAGGAAAATTTGAAGAAGCGGCTAAGGTGCTTGATCTTGAGTTTCTTGCTTCTAAGGGCTTTGAAATTGTTCACACTCCCCTTGATCTAGAAGAAATTCAGGGATCTAGCAGAAAAATTGCCGAGCACAAGATACTAGAAGCATTTTCAAAGCTTCATGAGCCCTGTATTATCGATGATATTTCCTTACATTGCCCGGCAATTGGTGGCCTTCCGGGCCCTTATGTGCGTAGTTTTTTAGAGGCAATTGGTGATGAAGGTATAGCTAAGCTTATTTCGAACTATAGCGATAGAAGCTGCCGGGTTGTTTGTCATATAGCCTTTGGTAGGTCTCTCAAAGAGATAGATATCTTTGAAGGCTCTTTAGAAGGTACTATCGTTATGCCGCGCGGAGAGCGCATGGCTCATACCTATAGCTGGAATGGCATTGTTCAAGAAACAACAACTAAAAAAACGCTTGCCGAACTTTCTCTTGATGAAGCAAGCAAAATTTCAGCTCGCTCCAAGGCGCTTAACAAATTTCGTTTGTATTTATTACATCTGTGATATGCTCGTTTGCTCATCTAAACGAGAAAGCGTATGACAGCAAAAAGAACCCTCATTTCAGAGCTTAGTGAACATAACGGCCAAGAAGTTACCCTTAAAGGCTGGCTCAACAATCTTCGAGCTATTGGCAAACTTAACTTTCTTATCTTACGAGACCGCACGGGCTTTGCTCAGGTTGTCATAGAAAATAAAGACGAATATAAAAAGATCTCTTCACTACATCCTGGAACTGTTTTGACGATAAGCGGTAAAGCCGTAAAGTCAGATCAAGCAGGCCTTGGGATCGAAATTCATAACCCTACAATTACCGTCGATGTGCCTATAACACAGGCGCCTCCTGTTGAGTACTACAAGCCTGAAATGCCCTATGAGCTTGAATATATCTTGGACCATAGGCCAATAGCGCTACGTAACCGCCAGCTTCAGGCCGTGTTTAAAATCCAGGCAGAGCTTACACATGCCTTTAGGCTCTTTATGCACGATCAGGTAAAAGCGGTAGAGTATTTTGCTCCAAATATCATCGGCGCTTCATCAGAAGGCGGCGCTGAATTTTTTACTGTAGACTACTTTGGCTATACAGCAACGCTTGCTCAAAGTAGCCAGCTTTATAAGCAGATTATGGTGGGGGTAAATGAGCGCGTGTATGCTTTGATGCCATTTTTCCGCGCAGAAAGTTCACATACTCCCAGACACCTTGCTGAAGGCAAGCAGTTTGAGTTTGAAATGGGCTTTTTTACTCACTGGAGTGAAGTTATGGACGTCCAGGAAAACTGCCTTAAGTTTATGGTAGAGTATCTACACACCCACTGCAAGCAGGAAATAGAAACTCTCGGAGGCACTATTGTAAAGGCGCCAAAAGATGTACCTTTTCCTCGCATAACCTTTAAAGAGGCTCAAGAGCTATATTATACGCGTACAGGAGTTGATGAGCGCCAAGAGCCCGACTTAAGTCCTGCAGCAGAAAAAGAGCTTTGTAAATATGCCCTAGAGAAATTTGGAACGGACTGCATATTTATCATCGACTGGAAGACAGAAAAGCGGCCCTTTTATGCCTATCCAACAGATGGTACGCCGGAACTTACTAACACTTTTGACCTTCTGTGCGCAGGAACTGAAATTACATCAGGTGGCCAGCGTCGCCATACCTATGACTCTATGGTTGAAGGCATCCGTGCAAAAGGCATGGATCCCGCAAATTTTGATGATTACTTGAGTATCTTTAAGTTTGGCATGCCACCTCATGGCGGCTTTGGAATGGGTTTAGAGCGCCTTACAATGACCTTGCTTCACCTCAAGAACATACGAGAAGCTTCGCTCTTTCCATCTGATCCAAAGCGCATTGCAGGAAATCGCATCAAAGCCAAAATTTTTTACGGCGAAGAAGGTATACGCAACGAAATCATGCGACTACTTAAGCAGGGCGACTTTGAATTTCAGCACCTTGTCCATGAAGCAACGCCGACAAGCCAAGACTCAGCAACTCTTAGAGGCACGCGCATAGAAGAGGGCGTAAAAGCTATTATTCTTCGCGGCAAAAATAGCAAAAAGAACTACCAGTTTAACATCCCTGCAAACCTCAAGCTAGACATGAAGTCAATAGCTGACGCTGTTGGCGAAAAGTGTGAATTTGAAGATCCAGAGGTTATAAAAGACCGCTTTGGCATAACTATAGGCGGTATTCCCCCCTTTGGTATGCTGCTAAACTTAGACACCTATTTTGATGAGCGCCTTGCAAATGGCGATAAAGCCGCCTTTAACTGTGGCCTTATGACTGAGTCTATCGTGATGAAGGCAAAAGACCTTGTCACGCTGATTCAGCCTAAGCTTGGCAACTTTGCTAAAGAATAGGCGGCTTGTAGAAGTTTTTGCATATTTGCTTCAGTTCTTCTGTCATGATCCGGGCTGTGGTCATCGTTTATGTGCACGTAGTGGGCATATTCGTGCGCGATGAGACGATCAAAGTAGGCCTGTAGGGTGCTCTCTTCTACAACATTTCCCATAGCAAGCTCTAGAAGTACTGAGCGTAGATTAATTCTAATTCCTATATCTTCTCCTGCATAGCCTAGGAAATTTGAGTCTGGGGCTACATAAAAGCCAAGCCTACATCCTACAGGAGTGAGTATTGATAAGGCCTTAGTACAAGCGTTGATCGATCGAGTTGTGAGCAGTTCTAGATCTTCTCCTGTAAGTCTTATCCATTCGTCATAGCCACTTGGTGTTGCTAGAATTGTATGTGTGCCAAATGGAATACTTTCTGTTAGCTCTTTTTCAAGCTGTCTAACAGCAGCACCGTCAGTATCCAATTTATTATTTGTCTCTAGATTGTCATGTACAACAAAGTCCGATGTAAAGTTCCAGTGGTTTTCGTTCTTCTTGATAAGCCTAATTTTGATTTGGATGGGTGGCTGTTCGCGATAGATTTCAGCTGCTTCTCTTACGGCTGTTACTAAAAGATCTAAAAACTTAAGAGAATTGCTCTGCATAAGGTCTAAAATGCGCTGAGAAAAAATAATTTTATTATTCTTGATAATGTAATAGGGTACATTCAGTAAACCCCCTGTTCGACGCACTTCTATGTGGTCAATCAATATTTGTAACAGATGAGACTCTCCAAAAAATTCACTTCTTTTACGTATCCATGCACGTAGTTGCTCTGTATCTTCGCTCTCTAGTGCACAAGCTTCCAGCCTTTCGCTTGTTTCAGTTTTGATCTCTTGAATAGATGGATAGCCTTTTGAGATAAGGTCAAAAAGAAGTGGAGGAACTACCCTACATGCCCTGACATCGCACCACATGGGGACAATAGCCGCATCCGTAAGATGATCGGCAGAAGTGCCGGAAACGATGTACTTGATGCCGGCATTTTCTGGTTTGTTTTTGTATGCTTGGATCAGATGTTTTATAGCTGTATCAGATGCACGTATCGGCAGTTTCACAAGGTGTTGTACGAGTGTAGGATTATATTCTGCCTGTTTAAATTCTGATAAAAGCACGTGAGCAAATTCGGGGTCAGCTTCTAAGATCTCAGAAATAAGCTCTCCCATTGCATGGAGGTATTCCCTATGGGAAATTTCGTTGCGGTCTCGACATGGGGCGTCTGATTTAATAAAATCGACTCCATACAGCGTCTGGAAGCCCTCATTTGTTTTAAAGTAGATACCTACAGCATATACTTTTCCGGCAAATTCCTCTCCAAGAAGTAGTGCACGACCTGATTTTGTTTCTTTTCTGTTAACGACAGGAAAATTGTCTGGTTCAAGCGAATTTGGATGCCTATGGGTGAGAAAGAGAAAGCGTTGTACAGCATCTTGAAAGTCTTCAAAACGAAGCGTAGGGGTGTTACCAACGTGAACGACCACATCATCTCGGCTAGAAACGCCAAGAGTTTTTGTGAGCATTTTTGTGAGAGATTTAAACTGGAGTGCTTTATGCACGGGCGATGATGCCTTATAATCGACACTATCTCCTCCATGGATAAACTTTATGGCAACTCCTGACTGAAAAATTTCAAAAGCAGCTTCTGCTCGTATTGCGGCGGTTACAGCAGCTTTTAGGCCTTCTCCATGGCCGCCGGCATCACCTGCACCTTTTGTAGAAGTGCCGATCCTTAGTGCACTGGGCGAAAAATGCGCATTCAGGTTAATTATGGTGACAACTGGCCCGGCATAGGTTTCTCCAGGAGTTGTCCATACAAAGTAGCCAACCGGGCCTTGGCGCTGTCCTTTTTCGCATTCTATAAAAATTTTAGCAACTATATCTGCATTTTTGTTCCAAGTACTCGGCGGTTTATCAAGTACGACGCGAGGTTTTTTGCATTTGTGGGTCTTTTTATGGACAGCATAGATGCTGTCGACAGCATTTTGGACTAGGTCTCGAAAGGAGTCTGAAATTGTCCACGAACGGCAAAACTGCATTCCATTGAGGACAAGCGGATATTTTTTTGTTTGGCTTGCTTCACGTACCCAACTATCAGGAACATTTTGTTGCCATTTTGGTTTATCACTAATTGATGACATAATTATCCCAAATTATATTTGGCATAATTATATATTACCAACAATTTAATTTATACCTAAGAGAGCCTTTTCTTGTGCAATTTTTGCAACAAGTTGCCTATCACTTAGTTTAAATGGTGATATTGGCAATAGATCTAGCCATGAGTCTATAAAGATTTTTCTAATGACTTTGGCAATTCCAAATACTTCTTCTCGCACATTTTGCGCAAAAGAGGCGTGCATATGTGCATGAGGCACTGTCTGCCCTGCATAGGGATGATCAGCCATATGAAGATACATAATGGGGGTAGCATGCTTTTTATACTGCTCATGCGCAGCAAGGCCCATCCGCATGGCTTCTACAAAGCTTTTCTTATCAAAGAACTGCATATGGGCTTTTGTGGTGATAAGAAGGTCATGGGCTGAAAGCGGCTTAAAGTTATAGAGCATACGAACGTCAGTCCCTGCTTGGATTTCTTGGGCCTGAATGCGGGCGGTATTGCAAAAAGGATCTCTAGCCTGCGGCTGTTCTGTAGCATTAGCGGCTTCGGGCTTTTGTGCAAGTACTTGCTCCAATGCCTTTTGATCTCCAAGTATTCTACGGTCAGTCCAGCTAAAGCGTGGGCACATCAGGTTCCAGGTAACTTGTGCCTTGCGTACGAGGCTTCGCACTCCCCCATGGGTATAGGGAACAATCTGCCGTGTTACTGTACCTTGAGTGCTATCTCGCCTTTCAATATACAAACACCCGTAGGCTAAGTTATTAGATGTCCAGTAGGTTCTGAGCTGCTGATAGACTTTGTATATACTAGAAAAAGTCTTATCTGAATCATCAGTTGTAACGATCTCTAAAGCGCCTGGCGCTAAAGGAATTTCCGGTACTCGAACAGTAACCCAGTTATTTTGATAGATGTTGTTAATATGAAACCTCTTTGTAGCCGATTGATGCGATGCGACCATTTTTGTAGGTTACAGAGTCAGAGCCGATGCGTACAATTTCACCATTTAGATTGTAGACAGCTTCTTTGCCGCCCACGCTTTTGATTCTTCCATCGGGATGATATTCTACTTTATCAAAACCTATGTACGAAATGCGGGTGCCTCTATATGACACTAAGCTGCAGCCAACAGTTGATAAGTTGCCATGTATTCCATCACTTGAATAAGGTGCTACCATCCGAGTTCCTCCTAAAGTAAGCGTTAAAGATAACGAAAGTACCGCTTTTTTGTAAAAGGCTCTTGACTTAGTTCAGTGAAATAGCTAAAATTTTTTATTATGAAATGGTTTTTATTAGTTATAGCATGTGCTTGTAGTATACTGCATGCTGATGCTATCGAAGATATTTTGCATGATTTTCAGGTGCCAGGTGCTGCAGTTGGTCTTATTGTCGATGATAAGGTTGTGATGATGCGCGGGTATGGCCTGCGTGATGTGGAACATGAATTACCTGTTACTGAGAACACACAGTTCCCTATTGCATCATGTACAAAGGCTTTTACGGCACTATTACTTACAAAGCTTGCAGATGAGGGCAAAATAAGCCTTGATGATCCGATTAGTATGTACATTCCCGAACTTCATCTCTATGATACACGCATCACAATAAAAGACCTTCTTGCTCACAGAACTGGAATTGGCCGTCATGATGCGCTTTGGATACTAAATATCCTTCATAAAGAAAATCTTGTGAATGCTCTTTCACAGTTAGAGCCACAAGTGCCTTTTCGTACACAATTTCTTTATAATAATTTGCTGTACGCTGTTGCTGGCATTGTTGTGGAAAAAGTGGTTGGTACTTCGTGGGAAGATGCCATTAAAATGACCATTTTTGACCCATTGAATATGGCAAGTGATCAAAATGATGATGACTACTCTATGCCCTATGCAGAAATAGGTGGCACCATCCAAGAGCTTGAGTTTCAAGATTTGTCATGCATAAAAGCGGCTGGCGGGATAAATGCTACTCTTACAGATATGCTCAAGTGGGCACAAAATCAGCTTTCAAGTAGCCACTTTAGCAAGAGCGTCCTTTCAGAAATGCAATCCATCCACATGCCGCTACCGGGTATATCCATACATGAAGAAGCGCTTCATGGTAGTGGTCTTGGCTGGCTTGTTGGAGAATATCGCCGAGAGCCCCTTGTACGTCATGGAGGATGGGTGGCAGGATTTTGCTCGGAAGTTGCCTTGCTTCCTAAGCAAAATGCAGCTTTAGTTATCCTTACAAACTCAAGTACAAGTGGCATGCATGCAATAAAAGCCATACGAAACACTATATTTGACAGACTGCTAAACGCCTCGAGCTTAGACTGGAAAGAGCCATTTTTGCAAGAGTATACTCAGGCAAAAGAAGCACTTAAAATAGCTCAAGAAGTATCTCAAGAGACACTTGCTTTTTCGGACCTTATAGGTGAATATCGCAATCCAGTTTATGGACTATGCAAGGTGTCGCTGCAAGAGGGACATCCCGTATGTAGTTTTAACAATATTAATATTACCTTAACTCCAAAAGGCGGCTCTTTGTTTGTCGGCTATGTACCTCAACTTCTTGTCTATGGAATATATCCCTATATTGATATTATCTTTACTGAATCTGGCGTTGCGATAGCATTCGAAGGCTTTCGCGATGCAAAGCCTATACAGTTTACCCGAGGTAATAATGGACTTTCAGCTGCACGAGAATTTGGCAAATAAGGCTATTGTTACAAAGCTGCCCCTTTCTTTAGTGCTACTTCAAGATGAAGTGCACTTTCCTTGGCTTATCGTAGTGCCACAAAGAGCAGGCGTAAAAAAGATGATGGACTTAAGCGCTGAAGACCAGCAGCAGCTAATGAAAGAACTGCACCTTGCTCAAACAGTACTGCAAGAGCACTTTTGCCCTGCACATATAAATGTAGCCGCAATTGGCAACAAAGTTCCCCAATTACATATTCACGTAATAGCAAGGTTTATAGATGACCCAGCCTGGCCAAAAACCGCCTGGGATCATCCTACACGCACGCCCTATCCCCCCAAAGAAAAGCAAGCACTTCTTGACGCTCTAATGGGCAAATTTTCTTAGTCAGTTACTACAGTGAATAAAGCGGTCGTTTTGGTTGAGGTCTTTGAGGAGGGTTGCCCCGGGGTATTCGTTGAGGAGCATTTCGCCTTGGGTGTTGCCGATTTCGAACCAGCATTTTGCACCGGGGGTTAGGTGGGCTTGGAGGTCTTTGAAAAGACGCCTATAGCATTCAAGGCCATTTGGGCCTGACACAAGGGCGTTTTTGGGTTCATAGTTTTTGACGTGTGGGTCAAGTGTGCTATACTCCCCTTCTGCTATGTATGGTGGGTTTGAGACGATAAAGTCAGCTTTTTGGCCGGCAAATGGGGCAAGTAGATCGCCTTGTACGAGTGTCACTGAAACGTCATTTACTTCAGCGTTTCGTTTAGCGACGCTTAGAGCGTCAGATGATATGTCAGAAAGTACTACCGTGAGGTCCGGCAGGGCCTTTTTAAGGGCTATACCAATACAGCCAGAGCCAGTACAGATGTCCCAAAGAGTCTTTCCTGTAAGATTTTGGCCTTTTAGAGTTTGTACGATGAGGTCTACCAGGTATTCTGTCTCAGGACGAGGGATAAGAACGCGTTTATCTACATGTATAGTGCAGCCATAAAAGTCTACATTGCCCTCGATGTATTGTAGGGGTTCGTTTGAAGCAAGGCGCGTGAGGTTTTTTCTGATGCGGGCAAGTTCATCTTCAGTAAGGGGCTTATCAAAATTGAGGTAGAGATCAAGTCGCTTTTTGTTAAGTGTAAAGGCAATAAGTTCTTCTACTTCGCGCCTTGTGTGGATCGAGTTTTTTGTGCGGATATAGTCGCACGAAAGTTTGATGATTTCGCCTAAGGACTTCATCCTTCAGCTTTTTGGTAGTAGGTAATTAGTGCTTCAGAGATGTCCTGAAGGTCGCCGTTCATTATTTGGTCGAGGTTGTATTTAGTGAGCTCGATGCGGTGATCTGTAAGGCGGTTTTGTGGAAAGTTATAGGTCCTAATTTTCTCGGAGCGATCTCCTGTTCCCACTTGAGAAAGCCGCGTTGCATCTATTGCCTGCTTTTTCTTTCTTATATCTTCTTCGGCAAGTTTGGCACGTAAGACGCGCATAGCTTTATCGCGGTTTTTATGCTGGCTGCGCTCTTCTTGGCAAAATACCACTATGCCGGAAGGCATGTGGGTGATGCGGACGGCACTATCTGTTTTGTTAACGTGCTGGCCGCCGGCGCCTGATGCTCGCGTTGTGTCGATACGTAGGTCTTGCTCGTTAATTTCGATAGACTCATCTTCTTCTGGCTCAACTAACGCTGCACAGGTTATTGTGGAGGTGTGTACTCTACCTTGCGCTTCAGTTTCCGGCACGCGCTGAACGCGGTGTGTGCCACCTTCATACTGCAAATAGCGAAAGACGTTAGGTCCGGAAAATACCGCTACATAGTCCTTAAAGCCGCCAAGATCAGATTCTGTTGCAGAAAGGCGCTCTACCTTCCAGCCCATTTTGTTTGCATACATCTCGTACATGCGCACACAGTCACCTACAAAAAGTGCAGCTTCATCGCCGCCTGCGCCTGCGCGAAGTTCGATGATGGTGTTGCAGCTGTCATAGGGGCTTGGAGGAAATAATGAAAGTTCCAGCTTGTGGCGAGCAGCCTCTAGCTGCTTTGTTGCAGATTCGATATCTTCGTTAAGTATAGCGATAAATTCGGGGTCTTTTTCGACCTTTAACAGCTCTTCGTTGTCTCTAAGCTGCTTTTCGAGGTTAACAACAGCTTCAAAAAGGCTTTTAAGCTCAGAAAGGCGGGCATATTCTTGCGTGCGTTCGCGGTATTTTTTTTGATCAGACGCCGCATCGGGCAGGCTAAGCTCTGCTTCAAGCTCTTTAAGGCGATTTATTGCTTCGCTGTGTTTTGGATGCATAGATAGGTGGGGCCATAACTGGCCCCCATGAAGTTGTTAGGCAGATTTCTTTTTGCGCTTTGGTTTGTTGTCGGCTTCGTTTTCTTTTTGCTCTTGATTCTGAGCTTGAGCCTTTGCTTGAGCTGCTTGGTAGCGCTTTGTAAACTTATCTACGCGGCCTTCAGTGTCAACAATGCCCTTACCACCAACAAAGAATGGGTGTGATGATGAGGAAATTGGCACGTGTACTGTTGGGTATTCTTTGCCATTGAATGTTTCTACGTGAGTAGCCTGTATTGTTGTTCCACAAACGAACTTGTGGTTTGTCGCTGAATCAACAAAGAGCACTTCTTGGTACTTTGGGTGGGCATTTTGCTTCATATTTTCTCTTCCAGTTATAAACTTTGCACAAAAGAGTACCTGTTTTACCGTTAAAATTCAAGGGCAAAAATGCAGAAAACCACAAAGTTTGGTGGGTGTGGACATTTAAATTTAGGGTAAGGTATAAATAGGGGGAAAATGAACCAATTTGTAGTATGAATATTCCACCCTGGCAGTTTCAACGGGCCTATACGCCCGAGCTTATTAGACGTCTATTGCTTATCACTACCGTGGTGACCCTTGGGGCTGTGGCGCTTGATCCGTGGCTTGGCCTTACGCATATTTTGGCACTTAATCCAAATTTTTATGCCCATTTCTTTTTTTGGCAGCCTATAACTTCGCTTTTTATCTTGCCGGCGGCGGGCTTTTCTTTTGGGTTTTTGCTCGATTTTGCCTTTTTAATGCTGGTTTTTTGGCTTTTTGGCTCTATCGTATTGGAACGTATTGGTAAAACTAAATTTCTTTTTTGTTATTTTGCCAGCGGGATATTGAGTGGTCTTGCCGCACTTTCTGTCATGCGTGAGTTTCAGCTTATGTATGTGACATCAGAGCTTATGCCTATGATCCTTGCCATCACAACCCTTTGGGCAATGATTGACCCATACCAAGAAATACTGCTCTTTTTTGTGCTGCCACTAAAAGCAAAGTGGGTGCTTGTTGTCGCTCTACTTGGCACGCTCTTTTCTAACCTAGTGCAGCAGGATATTGTTGCCTTTACGGCCTATTTTGTAGCCTTTATATTTAGCTACTTTTGGGGCCTTATTGCACTTGGCTTACGTAGTCCTTTTGACTGGATGACAGGACTAGATCGCCTGCTCAATAGATTTAAGACAGGCTTTAGCCGCTTTTGGCAGTGGTATATAGTAGGTCCTGTACGAAAGTTTAATGAAAAACAAAAGGCTAACGAAAATGCCTTTGTCGATGCTACCCTTGATAAAATTTCTAAAGAGGGCGAATCATCCCTAAGTTTGTATGCACGCTGTCGCCTCAAGTGGATTTCTTTCAAAAGGAAGCTACACAATAGGGTTAAATAACCCTACTTCTTGCAAAAAGAGCACCATGCAGGCAGGCAGTGGCTTATATGTCTCTTCGTCAAGTAGGTTGTACTTTATCTCATCATAATTGCTGATACGCGATGTAAAGAGTTCGTCCATGGCAGGAAATTTCAATGCATTAATGCCTTCTTTATTGGCAAATTCGTTCCATGCTTGTTCTAAAACCCACTCAGCGGTATAGGCTTGCTTAAAGCGCTTTATAATAGAACTCCTATCTAACCCCCCAGGCATGTAGTACGCAGATTCTGGCACATCGCCAAGACCAAGGTCGCCTTTTACCTGATGGCGCCAGTAGCCTACTGTAGAGGCAACATCAATACCTTGTCCCCAGTAGTAGTGACTATTTGCTATCATCTCCTGAAGTACCTGCATAAGTAGCTCGCTTCGTTTTTTTGCAGCCCACATAAGGACCTGTTGCGATATGGAGGCATCTTCTACACCAAGTTGTGACACCTTTTCGTTAAAGATAATCATGGCAGCATTATACTTTCTGTCTTCGCAGTTAAAGTAGGCAAAGCCCATGCCAAGTAAGACAAGCTCTACAATCTCCTTGTAGATTTCATTGCTTACTTCTTTAGTCTGAGCTTCTTTTAGCCTTTTGGCCACTTGTGTTGTATAGTGCTTAAGAATGTGATGTACGGCAGTAAGCCTTTTGTTTGCAGGCTTTGCATTAATGGCAATATCGAGCATTTTGCTAAGGGCATCGATAACGTTAGCTTTTGTATGATACTTCGTTGTGCCGTTAGTAAGTATTTCAGGAAGCTGAGCAGGGATAAGCTTTCTAGAGTCTGCCTCTTTGACAAAAGTAAGGAGCTCTTTAATATTGCACTTGCCATTAAAGGCAGGTACTGACGGAGGTTCTACTTTGTAGTGTGCATCTGTAAGTGTAAGCTTTGCAAAATCTTCTTCTTGGGGTAGCCTTGCAATTTCTGTTGCCTCTCCGCCCTTACGTAGTGCTGTACGCTCATCTAATAAACTGCCTTCTAATGTCTCTACAAGCCTTGTTTCGCAGCTTTTACCTGTCCAAAGAACCTTGGTAAGGGCAATGACTGAGCCCCAAACAGTTTGATCTTGAGCAAGCTGTATCTCGTTGACAATGCGTTGATTGATTTTTAGTAATGCTGCCTTTTTCAGACAGTCTTGTATTTGTTCTTCGTCTTCTCGGACCTTTTTGTCTTGCATAGTCCTAAGTAGCTGCTCTTTGATGCGTCGGTACGCTACCATACAGCCCTGTTCATAGACAGGCTGCAAGGCCTCTAGCATGCCTACAACATATTCCCACATTTCAAAAGGCTGAGAATCAATAGTTTTTGCAAGGGAAAAGACCTTTTGTCTTCTTGCTTCAAGCTCTTTTTCGTAGTGTTTTGCATCTTGTGCTATTGCTTTAGTGTTTTCTATACGCGCTACAGGACTCGTTTGATCCCACGTTTTTTCGATTGTATATGTGCTTTGGGCTAGCAGGTATTCATTTTCTAGATAGAGGTCGTGACAGATCTCGCGTAAGAAATTGGCTTCATCTTGTTGCCATGAGCAGTTTTTTAGCATTTTGGATCTGACGTGTTCTTGCAAACTTGCCATTGATTGTCGAAGTTCTTGAAAACCTATCTGATCTATTATGAAGAGTGTCTGATTTACGGCAGCTTGTCTTGCGTGTTGATTAAGTTTTGAAAATACATCCCAAGAAAGAGCATGGATATACCCTCTAGCCCGTTCCTGTATAAGCGGCCAAAACCGAATTTGGGCATTTGTCATGCGTTCTAGAAGCTTCATTTGCTCTTCGGGCTTGTGACTTGCCCAATTGGCATTTTGCTCATAGACGAGTTTATCGGCCTGAATTTCATCTTGCCAATTGCTACATTCTAGTAGTTCATATACTTGTCTTAAGGCCTTGAACCGCGCTTCGGTTTGGTAGAGTTCAGGGTTATTATGTCTAGTATTTTTACCATACGATAGGCCGCCCTTTAGCGATGTATAAAAGTAGCTGTATTGGGATTTGTCGTTCCACATATGCTCTTCGAGTAGATGAGCCCAGCGCTCAGGCCTCTGGTCATCATACTGCACGCCTTGTTGTATCTTAGAAGTGAGAGTGCGCATCCTCTCTTCTCGTCGATAGATTGCAGTTTGTAGAGTGTTGATCGACTTAGCAACTGATATTATCGGACGCATGCTGTCATAAATCTCTTTGCCACGTCGAGCTACAAGTATGCTTATCCCAAGAGTGAGGACTCGTACACAGAGCTCCCACTTTGGGTGATCACACGTCCATAAGTAATAGCGAGTGGCGAGCTTGCGCTCAAGGCGTTTTCCTGTCGAGAGGCGCTCGTAGCCCACTTGGTTTTGTATGGCATCATTAAAAGTTTTGATCCAAGATAGTGGGTATTCACTCAGCTTTCGTACAGTGTGTGCAATGGTCTCGGCGTAGACTTCTTGCTTGTCTTGCGCGTCTGGAAAGGTAACTTTATTGGCATGGATATCGTCTACTAGCATATATGACTCCCCTTCCGTAAAGAAAATAATTATAGGCATATTGTGTTAATTCGAACAACAGAAAAGAGCTTGAGTACTAATCAAGTGGCTTGCTATCGTATCACCATGACAAAGAACGAACCAACCTACGCCCAAAAATTTAACAAGCTACAACCCTTTTTTGTGGCTATTTTCACCGCTATAAAAAAAGACCTTCGCGATGAGCACCTTAGGGCTGATAAGGGGTTTTTTAAACGAAATTTTCCCGGAAAAGAGCTCAGCAAAGTCACTGTGGACGATCTTCTGGCAGTCTATCCCATATTGATTGAGCGCGGTTATGAACAAATCGGCGAGTTTATTGCTAATCGCTGGCTGCTCAGGCACCTAGATATTTACAATTTCTTCGAAGAGCAGCTTAAGCACTATGCTGAAGACTTTGATAAGATTGTCGAATTAGAAGAGGCATTTGCCCGCAAGCTTCTAGATGATGCTGTGAGAAACTTTGGACCAGAAAACACCTATATTTTTTCCGTACTAAACTGCGTTGCTTTTTCGATGCCGCTCATGAATGAGCTACGTACTAACGCCTCTATGCAATATGCTTCAGTCATTTCTTCCACCACTTGATGATATAAACACACCGGACGAGCGCTTTATGCGTGAAGCTTTGCGTGAGGCTATAAAAGCCTATCAGGCCAGAGAAGTGCCTGTTGGCTGCGTTATCGTTAAAGATAACGAGATTATAGCTCGTGGGCATAACCAAGTAGAGCTGTTAAAGGATGCTACTGCCCATGCAGAAATATTGGCCATTACAACGGCAGAAACGGCGCTAGATAACTGGCGTTTAAAGGGCTGTACGCTCTACTGTACCCTAGAGCCTTGTGTTATGTGCGCAGGAGCTATGCTTTTATCAAGGGTAGATGCACTTGTTTGGGGGGCGCCTGACATACGGCTTGGCGCCAACGGCAGCTGGGTTGACCTTTTTAGCCAAAAACACCCCCTTCATACCATTGAGGTGCGCTCCGGCGTACTTCAAGAGTGGTGCCAAAAGCCGTTAAAACATTTTTTTCAAACAAGGCGTGCTGAGAATGAACAAAATGGTTCAAGAGCTTGAACAGATGGTGCGCCTAGAGCGTAAGAAACTGCTCACATTTGCTAAGTCAATACTCCCCTGCCTTACTGACGAAGATATCCTCCAGCCCCAAGACTTTCCGGAACTTGAGCTACACCCTGAATTTCGCTACAAAGAAGGGGTATGTATAGGCCTAGAAACGGCCCTTGCCGCTCTCTATGCCATTCAGAAAGAAAATCTCTCACATTTCGACAATATTCATTGCTCATAAAGGGCATTTTTTGGTATAATTTGGGGTACGAACATTTTTACGGGGGAGAACTGATGTCTCTGGACAAAGGAACGAAAGAAGAGATTACAAAGAAGTTTCAGCTGCATGAAAAAGATACTGGATCTGCAGATGTGCAGATTGCTATTCTAACAGAGCGCATTGCTGAGCTCACAGACCATCTCAAGCGCACACCAAAGGACCATAATTCACGTTTGGCTCTGCTTAAGCTCGTCGGACAACGCCGTAGACTTCTTGACTATCTAAATTCAACAGATACCAAGCGCTATCAGGCTTTAATCACAAAGCTTAACTTACGTAGATAATCTTTGATCTTCTCTTTATGCCTGCAGATTCTCTGCAGGCTTTGCCAAAATAAGTCTTCCCTTAATCACACAAGATGTCAATAATGTATCCGTTTCGAGATACAGGAGTTTATAGTACATGAAAGAACACGAAATGCGCGTCTCTCTCGGAGGAGATGACATTATATTTAAAACAGGCAAAATTGCCCGTCAAGCTAACGGCTCAGTGGTCGTAAGCTGTGGTGAGACAATGGTTTTAGCAACGGCGTGTGCGACAAGTTCGCCACTACCAAACGTTGATTTTCTTCCTCTTCGCGTCGACTATCAGGAGAAGTTTTCTTCTGTAGGACGCACCGCTGCAGGCTACATAAAACGCGAAGGTAAGCCTACTGAACGCGAAACACTTGTTTGCCGCCTTATAGACCGCCCTCTTAGACCAATGTTTGAAGATGGCTACTATCACGATATACAAATCCTATCCTACGTATGGTCATACGATGGCAAAAATAGCCCAGATGTCCTAGCAATCATCGGCGCATCATGTGCCCTAGCAATATCAGATATTCCCCTTGTCAAGCCTATTGGCGCATGCCGCGTAGGTATGGTTGAGGGTAAGTTCATAGTAAACCCAACTGTAGAACAGCAAAAGGTGTCAACATTAGACCTCGTTATAGCAGGTACTGAAGATGCGGTTCTTATGATCGAGGGTAACTGCCTCTTCCTTACAGAAGAGCAGGTGCTTGAGGCGATATCTCTAGGCCATGAAGCTATCGGCAAGATATGTAAGGCTATACTCAACTGGCAAGGCCTCCTTGGCAAGTCCAAAAAGAAAGATACGCTCAAAATACTTGATGAAGCTATCGTCAAAGAAATTGACAAGCTCATCGGAAAAGACTATCGCGAAGCGCTACACATTAAAGAAAAGCAGCTTAGAGAAGCAGCAACAGCTGCCCTTCAAGCACAAGTTCTTGCTGAGCTTACGCTAGAAACGCGCGAGCCGCACTACCCGGAAGCTGATGTAAAAGCAGCATTCAAAAAGCTCTCTAGCGATATTATGCGCAAGATGATCATCGAAGAAAAAGTCAGAAGTGATGGTCGCTCAACAACAGATATACGCCAAATCGACATCGAGCAAAGCATACTCCCTCGCGCACACGGTTCATCTCTCTTTACTCGAGGTGAGACCCAGACGGTAGCGGTATGCGTGCTTGGCGGCGAAAATATGGCCCAGCGTTTTGAAAACCTCGAAGGTGAAGGCGCAGCGCGCTTTTATATGCAGTACTTCTTCCCACCATTTAGCGTTGGTGAAGTGGGCCGCGTAGGTCCTCCGGGAAGACGCGAAGTAGGCCACGGCAAGCTTGCAGAGCGTGCTCTTCAGGCTATACTGCCTACAAAAGAGGCATTCCCCTACACAATACGCCTTGAGTCAAATATTACTGAGTCTAACGGCTCATCCTCTATGGCCTCTGTATGTGGTGGCTGCTTAGCGCTTATGGATGCTGGCGTTCCGCTAGAAAGGCCTGTAGCAGGCATTGCAATGGGCCTTATCCTTGAAAAAGGCCATGCGGTGATCCTGTCAGATATCCTTGGCGTAGAAGATGCCCTTGGCGACATGGACTTTAAGGTAGCAGGCGATGCTAATGGCATTACCGCCTTCCAGATGGACATCAAGGTAGAAGGTATTACGATCGAAATCATGCGTAAAGCGTTAGCTCAAGCAAAAGATGGTCGTATCCATATCCTCAACAAGATGCTCAACGTCTGTCCTAAGCCTCGTGAAGAGATGTCTGTATGGGCCCCACGCATTGTTACAATGCAGGTAAAGCCTAGCAAGATTGGCACAATCATTGGGCCAGGTGGCAAGCAGATCCGCGCTATTATTGAGCAAACAGGCGTTGATATCGACATCAACGACGAAGGCATTGTAAGTATATCTTCAGCTAACCTACAAGGTTTGAAAGAAGCTCAAGATATCATCTATGGCCTAATTGCAGAAGTTGAAGTCGGTAAGACATACACTGGCAAAATTACGTCAGTAGTTGCCTTTGGCTTATTTGTAGAGATTCTTCCAGGAAAAGAGGGCCTTTGCCACATTTCTGAGATCGACAATGCAAGGATCGAAAACATCTTTGACTTTACAAAGGATAAATTCCGCGTTGGCGATGAGATGACCGTTCAGGTCCTCGACATCAACGACCGCGGCCAAGTAAAGCTCAGCCGCCGCGTCCTGTTGCCCAAAAAGCCACAGGTTAACCAACAAGGTGCGCCAGCAGCTTAAAAGCAAAGGCTAAAGTATAAAGGCTAAAGGCTAACAATTAGTTAGCTTTTAGCCTTTTTTTTATGTATGCGGGGAAGGTTTTAAAGTCATGGACGGCTTGTAGGTAGTCATCTGTGTTGTCGAAGATAACGATGGGATGATGGCCAAGACGGAGGATTGTGTTCATGAGGATTCGGGCAAGGCGGCCGTTGGCATCATCGTAGGGCTTAATTCTGATTATTTCTGTATGCACCCAGGCTGCAAGGTCTATATAGTCGATATCTTTTTGGCGAAGTCGTGCGGTAAGGTCCCTAGCAAATAGGCGCATGTCGCGTTCAATAGATTGGGCATCGGTATTCCGGTATTTTCCGGGATGAGTATCTATGTTCTGTGTCAAGAGTATGTGGACGTAGTTAATAGTTTTGAGCGTCTTTGCGGTATACTCTTTAAGAATGGCAGGGTTTTCTAGAATCGTTTCCTGAATGTATCCAAGGGCGCGTTTATAGTTTGTATATTTCTGCGGATCCATCCTGTGATGTACTTGTGCGATTTTCGTCCTGTCCTTGAGGTTTATTAGGATCCCTTTTTCGCGGATGGTCTCTTTTGTTTCAGTGCGCGCTAAAATAGCCGGGTGTTCAAGTTGCCATGGAAGACTCCTGAGCACTTCTTCACAATCCTCAAAAGGGTACACATTGCCGGCCATGACGCAGGTTGCACTGCCCTGGTTTACAATTTGAAGCCCTGGGTACATAAAGCGCGCCTCGGTAATTATGCGTCGCTCTAAGGGGTCATCAAGTGATGGAATATTGGCCCGAGTCCAGGCTATCTCCTTTTTTAGGTATGAGGTAAAAGTGCCCTCTCGTAGTGCAGTGAGATACTCTTCTTCATTATGAAAGGTAACGGGTATCTCTTCAGCGTTTTCGAGAATAACGTTGGTCATTATCCGCGCAATTCTCCCTACAGCGTCTTTAAAGGGCGATATGCGGGCAAGTTCAGTGTGAAAGTAGCTGGCATGTGCAACAAAGTCACCACCTTTTGCAATACGTTTTGTAAACTCCTGCAAAAAGGCCGTCATCTCTTGCTCGATATGGCATTGATCTGTTCCAAAGTGCAGTAGCTTTTTCCACACGGCAAGCTCTTTAGGAGCAAGGGTATTGAATTTTCTCGGCTCATAGAATGCATAAGTGGTTCTTGCAAAAATTGCTAATTCACGAGGTGTCAAATGCTCTTTTGCATACGATGCACAGCTCTTATGCGGATTTACTGCTTTTAGTCCTTTTCGATAGGTGCCATCATCAGTCAACTTTCTATGCAGGGTTTTTAGTCCGTTTTCTAGCTCAAGTGGGTTTCTTAAATCGATAAATAACTGAGCATACTGTAAGGCGTCCTGGTACCGGATTAAACGGTTCTGAGGGATATGGAATACACCGTTACTCCTTTCAAGTCCTTTTTCAAAGCGGGTAGATAGCTCTTTGTCCGTAAAGTGATCAGGGTTTGATGCAGTACGGTTTATCATATTTCTGACATATATTGGTTCTAGAAGGTCATAACACTGTCTTTCAGTAAGGAAGGCATTGTTTGTTCGGCAGGCAAGAGTCCCTTTTCGAGCAAGACGAAGTCCGGCATTCATAAAGGGGGCAGTTTGCAGCAGTGTAGAAGCGGTTGTATACGGAATGGTGGCAAGCAGTGTGAAGCCTACTTTAGCTACCTCAAAAACAGCCGAGACAACGGTACTTCCAATTGTGAAGTATATCTTTGGAAGAGTCCTAGTGATAGAAGAAATCATAATGGCCCGATATGCTAACAAAATTGCAAATTTAATACTCATTATATTATAATTTGGAAAAAAAACAGGGTTTTTATGGCAGCTGTTCAAAATAATTATTTTTTTCATGAGTACTATAATGCTGTTTCTAGAATATATAACAGTGTAACAAGTAAAGTAAATAACTTATTTTTTAACATAATTGAAAAAATTGTTTGTTTTGTAAGTGACAAAAGGGCCCGCGAACTATCTATTCTTACAGCCACTATAGGTGAACTAGAGCGCGTGGGTGAACAGGCAGCAGATAGCGCTTTAGAAGACACACTTATAGGGCTGAACATGCCCTTTTCTCAAGCTGACAGCGTGGTTATCGCCCCTAAAGATGCCCAAAAACAGCTGCTAGCAGCGCTAAAGACCGAGCGTTATACAGTCCGTAAGTTGTTATGGGGTATGCAGACTGAGGATAAAGAGCGAGTTGGACACTTGGCAGCTGAGTACCTACGCTCAAGCGATGTATACCGCTACCAAGTAAACCCAGGACAAAGAAAAGCTGTAGAAATGCTACTTCCACTTGCTGCTACTACTGCTGCTGCTGAACAAAAATGTCCTATAGAGACAATACCTGCCTATATGTTTTATTTTCCTCATGCACTTGATTCTGACGAAGTAAATAACTGGGCAAATTTTGGCAATGGTGATGTATATAACCCAAATGATCCATGGGCAACAACTTTAGAGTACGTTGAAAAAGATCTTCTTACAGTTCCCTTCCCCTTTTTAGTTACTAAGGATGTCATCGCTACGCTCTATAAAAAGCTTGGTGGGCAAGATGGGCGAAGACATGATGAGATTGTTGTCTATATGCCTGGCATGCGTGGGTCATTTGATAACTTTGCAGAATGGGCAACTGATAAAGATCATGCTAAAAGTTTTTCTGAAATGAGCAAAATGTCTCGGCGGTGGGATGCTTTTGAAAGTCTAAGTAAAGTCTTTCAACCTCAGCATTGGAATGCCCTTTCAAGCGTTTGCTACCTTCCGCCGCCGCCGGCTGAAGTAGAGAGCCGTCTAGATGCCTTTTGCAAAGCACTAGATGATCACTTGCAAAATCCTGCCTTACATCCCTACCAGGTGGCAGCATTTATTCACTTTGGCATTACACAAATTCACCCCTACATCGACAAAAACGGGCGTATAGCACGCCTTTTCATGAACATATACCTTATGCAACAAGGCTTTATGCCACTTATCGTTCTTGAAGATGGCAAGTACACTGAAGTGTCAATGACAGCTCCTGATCAGTACGAAAAAACGTTTATAGCCTATCTTGAAGCCTCTACGAAGGAGATTGAAGAACGTCTTAAGTCTGATCGCTTGCCAAAAGTGAAAAATCCGCAAGAGTTTAGACAAACTGGCATTCCTGGTTGCCCAATACAATAACGTTTAAGTATACTTAATTACTCTAGTTGCATTAGTATACTTGTCATGTCTCTTGATCAAATTGGTTTATATAGCAAATCTAATAGTTCAGCAGTAGAATCTAATCCGGATGTTTCTTCATCTTTTTTTGGACGGACGATCAAAGCGATTGCTTCTGTCGTAAAAGTTACGGCTACATCACTTATGACGCTCGGACTATTTAGTATTCCGGTTAGCGCAGCAACAGAGACTTACCGCCGATTTAGACCCTATATTGCCCGTTTTGTACACCCAGGAGAACAGGCAGCAATAAATGGCACAATGAGCTGCGACATTCAGTCAGTTATTGAATCAAGGAAGTTTTGTGAATCAAATGCTGCAAGCGTCCTAGACAATCTTAAAAGAACGCAGCCAGAGTTGCTTAAAGATCCATCTGTGCCTCTAGGCTATCCTCTTCCTCATGCATCTGGCAGAGTCTTTAGATACCTTATCAATCCCATTGTGCATGCAAATTACAAAAAAGGATTGCAATTTGTTGAAGAAACCTTTTTTGGACCTAAATGTCCGCTAGAAGGATCACCGGACGAAATAGTCACCTATATCAAAGACCTGCATAGAAAACTAGTTGCCGGCCTTCCTGATGAGCATGCAGTAACTCCGGGGGAATTTCGCAAAAATCCAAGATACTATGGTTCTGAATATAAGTTTCCCCAATATCTTGAGCGGGCAAAAACAGATCTATCTCCACGAGAGTCAGTAGTATTTACTAACTGTCTTAAAAAGCTGCAAGATAAGGGCGGACTTATCAGTATCGACACGAAGGAGGAAGCTGATGTATGGCAAAAAGTTGGCCTTACAGCAGCTTCAGAATATACCACAATACCACGGCAGATGAGGGGTTTTGCTATCCGGATGCTCGAGCTTATTGAAGAGCGTATGGACCCTATTGACCTCGCTGCCTATGTACATACCGAAATTGCTCGCATCACGCCTTTTGTGGTTGCTAATGGAGAGCTTGCTCGCATTTTAGTAAATGCCATTCTTGCTCGGTATGGAACATTTTTACCGTTAGTCTTTCAATCAAAAAAAGCATACATAACAGCAATTGACCAGGCTGTAGCAAAGCTTGATTACAGAATTTTTGCCCGTTACTTGCGAAATGATGTACTACCATGGGTGGCAAAGATGCAGCATAAGCTTAGGGCAGAATACTCGCACTCTACAACATTTGCTTCTGATGCTGCACTCTTTATGAAGCCAGGCTATCTATTTATTCCGCGAGGCACTGTAATCTGCTCAATGTCTGTGACAGATAATACGTGCAAGCAGGTGCCAAAAGAGCGTCTTGAAACGTATAAAAATGCCCTGAAAGCTACTGAAGAACGGGTGTTGAACAACACATTAGCGTTTACAGATGTAGGGATGATCCTTAACGATATTAATTTTTTCTATGAAAAGCTCTCACTCGAACCAGCTGTTTATCGCACTGTTCCGAAGGAAGAAAGAGCACCACCTGAAACCATTACACAGGAGATGGTGGCCTTTAGTCTCAGCCTCCAACTTCGTTTAGAAAAAGAGAGCAACTTCGTTGAAACGGCTGCCTGGGCACATGCTGAACTCATACGCATCTCCCCCTATATAAAGCATAATAAAGCTGTCGCAAGGCTTTTACTCATTACCCTACTTGCTCGCTATACACCCTATAATCGCCTTATCTTTTCAGACAGCCAAGAATACCATGCCATCACCAATCAAACGCTGAGCGGCGATCTATCCCCCTTCATCGCCTACATCCACAAAAACCACTAAATTACCTATCTTCTTCTTGCAGTTTCTTGCTGAAAAGAGCATGATTGCACCCTTTGGAGGTCTTTATGAGAAGAGAAGCCATTACAGAGTTACATTACATAGCTCCCATTGAAAATTTGGAGTCGATCTTTGAAAAGGGAATACTGTCGCATAACGATGCTACGCAGTTCAAAAAGGCTGATGTGTCGATGCAAGGAGTGCAGGACAGGCGTGCCCATAAAGTCATCCCTGCCACAGCTATGGGTCAGGCCCGAAAAATCCACGACTGCACAAATGTCTACTTCAATGCAAAAAATCCAATGCTCTCTTGTCGCAGAAAAGAAAAAGAGAGTATCTGCGTGCTGAGGCTTAAGCCAGGCCTTTTAGATCTGCCAAACGCTGTTGTTTCAGATAGCAATGCAGCTACAAATGATGCCCGATTCTTTAAGGCAGCCGAAGGTCTAAATCACCTTGCAGATGGCATTCTTTATGGACAGTATTGGACATCAATGACTGACGATGCATTAACAAAGCAGAGAAATGGACAGCTTCGCTGTGCTGAGCTTCTTTTGCCGCATGCAATCCACCCAAGCTATATTGGAGGGATGTTTGTGACAAGTGAAGCCGTAAAGCAAGCGGTACTTGCAAAGTTTCCTGCGGGCTGCCCTGTTGAAGTTACAGTGCGTCCATCATTTTTTTTCGAAAAGGCTGTAGAGCCACAAATTCCGCAACTTGGTAATAGGCACTTTCCTAATCCGATTGATTTTGCCCCTCCTCCCCCTGCAAGCCCACCAAAGGAGCGAAAAATTGTCGCATTAACCCCCGTTGCAACGACATATCCCCCTCACATCACGCTGGTGAAGGGCGATCTTCTGGATTCAAAAATGCAGACACTTGTCAATACAGTGAACTGCAAGGGCGCTATGGGTAAAGGCATTGCCCTTGCGTTTAAAACCCGCTACAAAAGTATGTTTGCAGACTATAAACAGCGCTGCGATGCAAGCAAAGTAATACCAGGTACGCCATATATATTTGAGGAAGCAGGCAAAAAAATTGTAAACTTCCCAACAAAAGACGACTGGAAGAATCCCTCACGGCTTGAATGGATCACACAGGGGCTTGCTATCCTAAAAGATGAACTAAAAAAATGGGGTATAACTTCTATTGCTATTCCACCCCTCGGCTGTGGCAATGGTGGGTTAGACTGGAACGAAGTACGCAAGCAAATTATAGACACCTTTAGTGATGTGCCTGATATTAAAGTAGAAATTTACGAAAAGTAAACAGGCATGAGCTGGTGCAGCCATCAATACTCTCCTGCTTAGATTATAAAATAAGGTTCTTGAGGTTTTGGTTTAGGGTTTTAAGTTCTTGTAAAGAGGTGGGGCCGTAACCATCTTCATCTGTACTTCGTGGGCAATTTGATAGATCAAGTTGCCTTAGCAGTGGGAGTGCCTGTAGAGGGCTAAAGTCTTCAAGAATACTAGATCCTGCAAGGTTCAGGACGGCAAGCTTTTTGCATGCTTCTAGGCCATCTAGAGATTTTAAAGTTGCATTACCTGAAGCATCTAGCTCTTGTAGCGTTGCAGCTAATGCATCTATCCCCTCAAGGCTTGTTAGCCCTGTTCGTGAAAGTTTTAACTTAGAAACAGATGGAAAAGCTTCTAAGAGCGTTTTTAGATTGTTGATGTGGGCTTCGCTTAAGTCTAATGCTGTGACTTTTTTGCGGGCTTCTTCTTTGATGGACTGAATCACAAGCTCTAAAATGTCTTGGCGAGTTATCTCGCGGCCCTGAATAGTGCAACAGGTGCCATCTTCTGATAGCGTATAGAGCATACTTGCAGAGACTTCTTTTAGTTCTGGGTTTAGCTCCTTTTGGGCAAGTAGCGCTTGAGCTACAGGTTTTGTAATGAGTACTCGTGGTATTCGAGGCTGTTTGCTAAAGATACGCGTTTTGGCCATCAGTGGCAATCTATCAATTTGCTCTTGCTTTAGCTCGTTAAAGCGAGCGGCTAAAAGGTCTGCGTGGGTTTCAGCTATGGGGGAAAGTTTTTTAGAGATAGTATTGTAGCTTGCGAATTGGGCTTCAAAGAATCTGAGTGAATCTTGAATACTGCCCATAATAAACCCTCTATTGATCTTACCTTAATATACCCGAAAATTCCTCTAAAAACAACAAATAATCCGTTGTGAAGTTATAGTTTTAATTATATAATGAATTTTAGAGGTAGGCCTATGCAAAATTTGAATCTATCTGGGGCAGGCCCTGACAACACCATGGGTGTGTACGGGGCAAGAGAGCCTGCTCAAGCCCATGATGTAAAGGCAAAGGATACCCTAGATGTACGAGATAAAGTGCTGCAAATAATGTCAGCAAAATACCCGTCTATGCAGTCTTTAAGTAGCGCCCTACTTACCCCACTTTTTGCCAAAACACCAGAAATGCAAGATCAAATTACAGAATTCCAGCAACGCTTTGGTAATGAAATTGCCATGATCCAAAAACACTCATGGAGCGAGCTTAAGGATATGTTTGGAGATTCTATGACAGTGAGGCTTCCAGGGGTAGAGCATTCTCTTGAAGAATTTCGCAACATTGCAAACGAGTTTATTGCGCAACTTACTGCTGAGTGTGCAGAAGAACTTGGTCTTCCGACAGCAAGCTGGAGCGCTGTTGGCACTGTGGGGTATAGCTCGGACGTAGACGTGGCTCTTAACGTGCAAATGGATATGGGTACATCCTTTATTCAAGATGCAGCAGAGTATAAGACCCTTCGAGATTGCCTGCACACATATGTATTTGGAGGACTATCGGGTGTTCAACTTGATACTCAAAGTTATATCCCTCACCTTGCAGAGATAAATGTATTTAAGTTTTTGTATTCAGATGCCGCTAGGAACAATTTTCAGACTGGTGAAAAGGCAGCAGTGATCTTGCAGGCATATGTGAGCTTACATAAAACACCTGGCCTCTATCAAGCCGCAAAGGAGAGCGACATAAATAGCATTAGCGATGCCGGTGAAAGGCAAGCTGTAAGGCAGCTCTACACACAAGTAGAAGCTGCGATGGCAACGTTACATGCAAAAGTTGAAATTACCCTTTTAGAGCAAGAGGGTCTTGATACAAAAATGGCGCCTAGGGCGAGAAAACAGGCGTGTGCCGAGATTTTACAAAGCCATCCAGAACGCTATTTACAGGCTAAAGAAATAGCCATCGTGCCCATCCGTATGGCTCTTGGAAAGCGAACTGCCATCATTCAGCAGGAAATTCAAGAGGAATCAAAAAAGCTTATTGCTCTACATGGAGCTTCTGATACAACGCGCGTAAAGAGCGTGCAAAAGGAACTTGATTCTCTTCACCTAGAGCTACAAAGTCACCTTATGCTTCTTGCCATCATGCAAGATGAGGGAACAATTTCTGTTGCAGAGGGTCAGTCGACAATACTGCATGAAGGCGGCCAAATACATGCAGGCACTTTACGACAGCGTAAAAGCTCAGCAACAGAATTTTGGGAAGGCAAAAAAGATGCGGCAGATGTTCTTACGCAAAATCCAAAGATAAGGCAAGCTTTAAACACCCCACTTGCAACCCATCTTGGAGCAACAGACGGTAAGTCAACCGAAATCCTTCGAAGGTACATTGGTGCTGATGTTTCAGAGACACTACAGCCCGCATTTGACCCGTTAAACCCACAGGCGCGAATGATTGCTGCCTATGAAGAGTCGATGCAGCTAAGGCATGCGCTTCACGATGCTGCCCTGCACACAGAAGACCATGCTACTATCGCAACAACTAGCAGTAAGTATGGCTTGAGGATAGCTAGAAATTTTGTTCTAGCATTAGAGGCCATGAGCAGCAACTCCCCGCTGCCGGTTGGTCTTCAGGGCCTACGTACAAGGGCTCTACGTTACGAGAAGGCGCTTAGCGCCTTAGAAAAATGTAAAAGGAGGGAGTTTTTAAACACTGAAGCTGCAACTGCTATGCTTACTGATGTTGTATTGAATGAGCCCGGTCGTGCGCCAATAGATCCATTACGTCTCAAAACCACTCTACAAAGGACCTTTGCCCGTTTTGACTATGGCGGGGAGTTTTTTGGTAAGGTTACAACTAAGGAAGAGCATCTTGAGTATCTAAAGCAGATGATTATAGGTATGAAGGATTTTGGGATAAACGTCGATAATCCTCAAATTCTTATGATCTTACAGGCTCATGCAGGCTATAACCGCCTTGATCCCAAGTATGGCTACCTTAACGATATTCACGATAGAGCCCCATCCTATACAGTTGAAGCCCTAAAGCTAACAGATAAAGTGAGCGTGGTTCAATTTTATGATGGCTTAGTATCCTTGGGCCAAGATATGCGAAATATGGCTCGAGACTCTGGCCACCTTGTCACCTCCACACTCAACATGGTGCAGATGTATAACTTTCCAACTATCCTTGCTGCAGCGATAAATAAGTAGTTACTACTATCACTTCTTGAGACTAGATTTGCCTAATAGTGTATAGATGATGCACCAGCTGGCAAGCGCTTCGTAGGCTACAAAGAGAGCGATGGCTAGGATGATGTAGCTCTCAGTTACGTAGGCAGCTATAAAGAGTAAAAATGAAAAGATCGCCCTTATGAGGCGATCTTTTGGTCCTATGTTTTTGCACACCATACCTTAAGTTAGCTCTGGAGCTGGAAATGCTCTTCAGGAGCTTTCTGGGTTGGCTTTTCTTCAGCCGGTGGCGGTGGTGGCGGAGTTTCGCCGGCAAGCTTTTTGTGCAGCTCTTCAGTGTACTTAAGCTTGTTGCGTTTTTCTTCTATATTCCACTCGCGTTTAATCATCTTTTCTACGTCTTCAGCATCGATAGTCTCAAATTCCATGAGCATATCTGTCATTAGAACAACGATGTCTTGGTGTTCTTGGATGATCTGCTTAGATCTACTATAGGCTTCTTGCAGGATCTCTTTAACTTCTTTATCAATTTCCTGCGCTGTAGCTTCTGAATAGAGCTTCTCGCGATACTGAGACATGCCAAGGTACTGGCCACCTTCAGAACGCTCATCGTAGGTCACTGTGCCAAGTCTTTCGCTCATACCCCATTCGCACACCATGCTTCTTGCAATCTGTGTTGCGCGCTCGATATCTTGTTTTGCGCCGCTTGATACGTCGTGAACAAAGATCTCTTCAGCAGCTCTTCCGCCCATAAGAACGGCAAGCTGGTCAAGAAGCTCTGTTTTCCAGTAGCTTAGGCGGTTTTTCTTAGGCAAAAACTGCGTTGAGCCAAGAGAGTAGCCGCGAGGTATAATAGTTACTTTATCTACAGGATCGCCATGCTTTACGATACAGCCAACAACAGCGTGGCCGGATTCGTGAAAGGCAGTCGTGCGCTTTTCTTGTTCGTCGATTTCAAGGTTGCGACGCTCTTTGCCGTATAGAACCTTGTCACGAGCTTCAAAGACTTCTTTAGCTGTAACTGCGCTGCGGTTATTGCGGGCTGCAAGTAAAGCAGCTTCGTTAAGCAAGTTGGCAAGGTCAGCACCGGAGCAGCCAGGTGTACTTCTTGCTACTGCCATAAGGTCAACAGAGGTATCTAGCTTGATCTTGCGAGCATGCACTTTTAAGATCTCAAAGCGGCCTTTGATGTCTGGTAGTGGAATGTATACCTGTCTATCAAAGCGGCCAGGACGCAGCAATGCTTTATCAAGAACGTCTGGTCGGTTTGTTGCGGCTATAATGATAATGCCTTCAGTAGTGTCAAAGCCATCCATCTCAACAAGTAGCTGGTTTAATGTCTGCTCGCGCTCGTCATGGCCACCACCAACGCCTGCACCTCTATGACGACCTACAGCGTCAATTTCGTCCATAAAGATGATGCATGGTGCATTTTTCTTTGCCTCTTCAAACATCTTGCGGATGCGGCTTGCGCCAACGCCCACAAACATTTCTACAAAGTCTGAGCCCGATATCGAGAAAAATGGGCAGTCAGCTTCACCGGCAACAGCCTTTGCGATAAGTGTTTTACCAGTACCCGGAGAGCCTATGCAAAGAACGCCTTTTGGTATACGGCCACCTAAGGCTGTGAACTTCTGTGGGTTCTTTAAAAACTCTACAATTTCCTGAAGCTCTTCTAGGCACTCATCAATACCTGCTACATCTTTGAAGGTAATTTTGTTTTGGCCTTTTGGATAGAGTCTTGCTGGAGACTTGCTAAAGTCTAAAGCGCCTGATCCCATGCCCTTCATCTGGCGAGAAAATGCCAAGTAGAGAAGGAAGAGTATCAAAAATACGGGCGCTATACTCAAGAGGTAGCTGATGTAGTTTGGAGCAAGCTCTTCACTTTTAAAGGTCTTTTCTAGCACCTTGTTGAGAGGTTGATCCGGAGCTTTAAAGAAAGCACCTTTATTGTTGTCAAAGCTTGTCCACTCTTCTTTTTCGTTTACAAACCACTGATGATATACTTCTGGGTCTTGCTTTTCAAGGGCTCTTGTAGAGAGCTCTTGGTTGTTAAAGAACCAGATGGTCTCAGCAACAGACTGGCTTGCCTTATTAAGCTTAGTTTCGTTGTCTTCGATCTTTTGGTTAACAGCGGCAACTTGGTCGAGCGTCTCTTTGTAAGCTCGGACTGAGCGAAGCTGGGTAAGACGGATGTGATCTTGCTGCTGGTTAAGCTGCTGGGCAACATTTTGAATTTGCTTTAATGCATTTTCTGCATTTGCCTGTTTTTTGCTAAGGTCGCTATCTATTGCGCGAAGTGTTTGCTTTATTTGCTCATTACCAATACCTAAAAGTGGAGATCTTAGGTTGCGAACAATAATTTGTAGTTCGTTGATCGACTCTTCAGTAGGTTGTGAGCCTATTTTTGCTTGAACATCAGCAATAGATGCAAATGACTTTTCAGGAAGGTGTGAGATGACGATATGGTCGCGATGTTCCGGAGTGTCAAAAAGCTCATCAAATACATTGTAGCCGCCATCTGGAATGGTTTGGCCGGTGATGCGTAAGAAAAGTTCTGCAGCATCTTCGACGCGCTTTTTAGTAAGTGCTAGCTGAGACTGGAGGCGATCTTTTTCTTGAGCAAGCTCATGGCTTGTGTCAAGAAGGTCTAGGTACTTGTAGCGAACTTTACCTTCATCAGTTGTTTGATCGCGAAAACGGCCACCAAACGTTACGAGGTTAGATCCTGCGGCAGTTTTGCGACTGTCTTCAGGTTGTATGAGGTCGAGGTTAACAAGTGGCTCTAGCTGATAGCTAAAGGAGACTCTGGCTACTTTAGTCTCTACAAAGTTCTGTATTACAATGAGGGCCAATATGACTCCCATTACAATCAAGACTAATGAATTGGAAAAGCTCTTCTTCGGTTCTGGTTTTTTTTCGTCGTTCATAGCACCCTTAAAATTATTTTTTATGGTTTTTTCCCTTTCCTATCATGTAGTCGGATTTTTTGCCATAAGAGTTTATTCTATCATTATTTTTCTCTCTTTGCTAGCAAAAGTTGGGCCTAAAATGCTATACTTTTGTCTATGAACGCGCAAAAAAACCCGATAATCATATTTGGAAGCTCTCGTGGCGATGGAAACACCCTACAGGCTGTTAGGGCTATTATTAAAGATGAAACTATTCCGTTCGTCAACTTAAGCGACTTGCAAATTTCCTACTATGATTACGAATATACCAATAAACACGATGACTTTATTCCCCTCATGGAACGCATCGTGGGTCATAACCCCATAATACTGGCCACTCCCGTCTACTGGCATAGTATGAGCGCGATTATGAAGACTTTTATTGACCGCTGGTGTGACCTCACAGCTATCCGTAAGGACCTCGGTAAGGGCCTTGCTAACAAGGACCTTTACGTCATCACTTCCTATGCAGGATCTAAGCCAGCCGGCTTTGAATATGCCTTTATAGAGACCACTGACTATATGGATATGCACTATAAAGGCTGTTTTTACTACTATAGCGGCAAAAATAGCAATCTTAGAGACGAAAATAGCCTCTTATCTATCTCATTTTAAATTAATTATTTATATGCTACCATATGGAATATAGAGTGAGGTGACCTATGGACCCTATTGGAGGACGAGGCGGGGAAGAAGCACCCGATACTAAAAAACGTCGTACTAGAGATGAAGAGCGCGTAGCCGATCTTGGCAAAAGGCGCATTCCAAATGCCCCCCACGAGGAAGCAGAGCTAATGGGCATGGATACAAGCGAGGATGAAGATGATCTTTTTGATACATCTCGTGACTCCCCCCTTGTCGTGCGCAAAAATCCCCGTAGTGAGGATGAGGTAGATGGAAACCTGCGTGCTGATAAGCGCGGCAAGGCTACTGTATCCCTTTTTAAGCTCCGTACAGGCCTTAGCGTTGCCATTGCACCAGATGTCGCTGACAGAATGACAGACGAAGAATTTGCCCACCAAATTGGTGAATTTAGGCAAATTTCAGATATTATTGTTAACGGTGCAAATGAGCTAACAGATGCCGGCATTATTAGATCTACCATGGGTAACACCATGCTTCAAAGTCTTTGCATGATAGAGTGCAAAAATATTACTGAATGGGCTTTACAGGTAGTTTCAAAGCAATGTCCCAACATTCGCTCACTCTCTGTCATTCACTGTAACAATGTCACTGATGCTGGCATGCAATCTGTTGCAACAAACTGCAAGGGCTTGCAAGAGCTGCATCTAGATAAAAGTAGAAGGTTTACAGATCAAACACTTCTAGCAGTAGCTAAAGGCTGCCCTGATCTTAGGCTGCTTACACTAACAGATTGTCTGCAGTACTCTCAAAGCGCCTTTATGAAGCTTGTTAAGGGGTGTAGCCAGCTACGATACCTCAGCCTCAGGGGCTGCTCCCAGGTCGATGACGGCTGGATTGAGGGCATTATCCAACACTGTCCAAATTTACGTAACTTAGATGTAAGTGGCTGCACCAATATTTCTGACTATGCACTTGAACGCTTAAGTGAGCATTTTGGCTCTAAATTCAACCTGATACGATAGCAGGGGCCGGTAGATACTTTTGGGATAGTGCCAGTAAGAAAGTCTTCAACAATAGTCCCATCTTTAGAGAGGATCGGAACTTTTGCAGCTAAAAAGTGCGGGATTTTCTTTTCTGTAAGGTATGCCCCATATTCTTTATTTACAATATGACGCATTTTTGGCTCACTTTGTATGAGCGTATAGTCCTGTATGGGCAAGTAGGTGCATAGAGATCCCTGCCAAGCATCGCTAAAGTGGTTGTAAACTTTTGCCGGCTTTTCAACTTCTGTAATCGTCATCTCCCACAAAAACTCACGTTTTGGCATAAAAAATGCTCTAGAGCGGTCTAGATAAATGGTACCGGATCCTGAATGAACCTGTTTATTCGCCTGGGCTACTAAATGCACGGCAAGCTCTAGCTGCGTACGGCTAAGGGTTATTTGTAGCTTGTCACAAATAGTGCGAAAAAGGTGCTTTCGTAGATAGTGTGAGTCGGGCAGTTTTTCACAAAAAACACCCCATGGGCCTGTTATAGCAGCTTCATAATACTCTTTAACTTGCTCATCTAAAAAGGCTTTTAGCTCGATAGACTCTTGCCCAATTGCATAAAGTGATGAGGTAAATGCTTTGCCAAAATGCGTGCGGATGTAGGGAAAGATATTTTGGCGAAGGTTTGAGCGTAAATATCGAGTGTCTTCATTGGTTGAATCTATAAAGTAGCTAATCCCCTCTTTATCAAGCCAGGCTGTAATTTCAGCCTTTGTCACGCCTAATAAGGGCCTCATGATGAGTAAGCCATCTATAGTACGAACGGGTACTAGCCCAGCAAGGCGTATAAGGCTTGCTCCCTCTAACATGCGCTTAAAGACGGTTTCTGTCACATCATCGGCATGATGGCCAAGCAAAATGGCACTTGCCCCTACTTTATCTGCCACTTCTTTAAAAAATTGGTAGCGCTCTTGCCTGCTTTTAGCTTCTTTATTGCCCGTGTAGCGGCTTGGGTCAAGTCTTGTGTCGTGAAAGGCAAGCCCTTTGGCATTTTGCTTGAGAAGCTCACATTCTCTTTGAGACTCATCCCTCCAGCCATGATCTACGTGGACGATATGTATCTCTACTTTATTCCACTTCATAAGCATATGCAGTAGATAGGTAGAGTCCGGCCCACCTGATAGCCCTACGAGAACAGGCTTCGATTTATCAATATATTTTTCAAAAAAGGCAAAGTTCATTGTAAAATACTATAGACAAAAAACGTATAAATTAATATAATAAACACTTTTTCAAGGAGTTTTGTTATGGCAGTTACGTTAATTCAAAATCCCCCTTTTGTTTTGAATCTACAAGAATACGCACCTCCACTAAGCCCGTTACGATCTCACGTACAAAAGGTCCAGGACGTTGCATTAAAGGCACTTGCCATCATCAAAGCGCTCGGTGTTTCAGCATACCAAGCAGTAGCAACAAACGTTGGTTCTATCTGGAGTTCTTTTCAAGTTATTGTCCTTGGCATGAGCGGCAATAGATTTAATCCACCTACCAACGCCTATGTCTTAGGATTTAGGGCAGCACTCTGGGCAGGCGCCATAACTATAGGCTTTATTTACTATACTATTGTAATCACTCGCCAAAACCTCCTTTCAATACCCGGCCAGCTTGCAAACTTTATTCATCGCCAGCTAGATGCACACCACCTCGTTTCGAAGAATACAAGTATTGATGTAAGCCATGTTCCGCATGATATTCAGGTTGGAACGCTCATTTCTCTCTATGATGAGATTAACTTTACTAATCCTGATGCGCCAGGCTATATGCCTCCATCAACACGTAGAGAGAGTTATGGACAAAACGTCGTTGAATTTTCAGTGGATTCTCTAAGAAACCATTTAGGCACATTTATCCAGCACGTAGAAAACCGAGAAGCCTTTTTGGGAACGCCTCCAGAGCTGCTTGTGGGTCAGCTAATGAAGTTTTATCAAAAGATTGAAGATGCAGTCCGCTTTAGCCTGCATAAGGTTACAAAAGACTATGATGACTTTATACTGCAGCATCAAGGCGTACAAATCACAAAAGAACATCCTGATTATCAGCGCTATAATGAGCTACTGCAAGCAAAAGCGCGCGTTGCGATCGATATGGCAATTGCCGGCGCTCACTGCGGCGCTCGTTATATGGGTGATTCTATTGATACGTACTTAGCGCTTCGCGGAGAAGTTGGTGACAATATCCAAGGACTTCAGGGAAATCTGTATTACTTGCTAGGTAAAGTGCGCGAGCGAATTGCTCGCGAGCAGATTTACCAAAACCTTGGCGGGGACACACACCACTTTGCCCGCTACATGGCAAATTTAGGAACACTGCTTGGCCTTCCAGGAACAGAAGACGTTATTGAGTACCTCACAGGCGGCCGCTTTGATCGCGACAGACACCTAAGAAACTTTTTTGAAGTCTATACGCCTACCCGCATACGCGAAGAAGTGCAAAATGAGATCAAGACATCCCAAGCATTTAGAGAGACTGTCTATGACTGGTTAAAGGACCATTCTAAGGAGTGGAACAAAGATGTCTATACAGCACGACAAGAAGCTATAATCAGTGCTATTAAGCCTATAGAACAGTCTTCTACTTTTGTCCGAATTGAAAAATTTGTAGACTTTGTAAAAACAATTCCAGAAGAGCTAAAAACCCTTCCGGATATGGATGAGGACTGGAATTTATTTATTGATGATCTGCTTGTGTTAGATAAGGCAAAAGCGCAGTATAATCCGATTGACCGCAACCAGCTAAAGACGCTTCTTGTAAAGGATCAATTTAAAGATGAGCTTAAAGCCATTATCAAAGAGGGCAAAGACCTTTCTGCTATAAAAGAAATTTGTTTAGCCTATGATAATGCCGCTCAGATTAACCGCGTCATTACTGCAAATGATACTTCGCCTATAGATATCGAAGTGCTCTATCGAGCCGTCACAAATAAACAAGATATTACTCCAATCATCAAAGACCACCTCGACCGCGCACGTGGAATAGAATTTTTAGAAGCCATAACCCGCTCCGAAACAGACGAAGACGAAGAGCCAGGCGAGACAGTTATCAAACAAGGCCTAAAGCCAGGGGTCCTCGACTGGATCCTCTTTGAAAGCAAAATTTTACGTCCATAATTCTCTATCGCCGAAAACATGAGAGTCAGGGTATACTATAGATATGCTTTTACCTGTACTTTGGCGATATCTTTTTTTGCAGTATGGAAAGACACTACTATTGTCTTTACTTGGCTTCTTGGTTATTTTGCTTTCTACGCGTCTTGAAGAAGCGGCAAAGCTTGTAAGCCTTGGCACTTCGCTGGGCTCTGTCGTGCTCTATATCTTTTACCAAATCCCCTACGTGCTGCAGATTGCTTTGCCAATATCTACGCTTATTGGTGCTCTCTATCTCTTTCAGCGCCTATCGGCTAATAATGAACTTACTGCAGCAAGAGCCTCAGGCATCAGTCTTTTTGAGCTGCTGGCTCCCCTTATGCTCTTTTCTATACTTGTAGCAGTGGCTTCCTTCGAGCTCTTTTTTGACCTAAGTGCGCGCGCGCACCTAGAGGCAAAAAAGCTTGAGTATACGGTTCGCGAGATGCAGCCACTTGCCATACTCCAAAACTCACGCATGCTAGATTCTCGCGGCGTGAAGCTTGATATGAAGGGTTCACTTGTTGCTGACAAAGAGGCAAGCGATTTTATTATTGCCATGGGAGCCGGTGATGGTGGCAAAACTACGCTTATACTCTCCAAAAAAGTAGCCTCCGATAGCAATACCCTCTACGGCGAAGATACAACACTTATCACAACAAAGACGCCGCAGTTTGGTGCAAAATATGATGACCTCATCATAGAAAATACAAAAAGTAACGCCACAAGCCTTGCTGAAGTTGCCCTTGTTGCCAACAAGCACCGCATGTGGAAGGCTGGAAATGACCTGCTCAGCCTGCCGCTACTTATGGCAAAACGAAGCGAGCTGCAGCAAAAACCAGAAGGCAGCAAAAAAACCCTCAGAAAGATCCGCAAGATCGATGCGGAGCTTGTAAGGCGCTTTTCACTTGCCTTTTCTATTGTTACCTTTACTCTTGCTGGAGTTGCCTTTGGCTGTATGATCGGCAGGCTCCATCGAAGGCGCCGCTTTGTCTATGTCGTTGTGCTTGCGGGCCTGTTTTTAGTCTGCTACCTAGCAGCAAAAGGGCTAGAAGAAAAGCCCCTTACAGCAATATGCCTCTATTTAGCACCTCATGCTATTCTCATTGTTGCCTCCATGCACCGTCTACTCAACATCCAACGCGGGGTCGAAGCATGATCTGGAAGCGCTACTTCTACAAAGAAATCATTAAGACCTACTGCCTCTTTCTCTTTGGCTTTTTTGCCCTCTACGTCGCTATAGACGTTATGACGCATCTAAAGGACCTACGCGCCGGCAATACCTCCCTTTCTGTTTGGGTTACCTACTACCTATGTACCTTTTCGCGCCGCCTCGATGTACTTGTGCCATTTACTGTGCTTTTAGGCACCATTCGGATACTCCTTTCACTGCAGATGCGTAACGAGCTTGTGGCGCTTTTAGTAAGTGGCCTTCCTATGAGAGTGCTCTTTCGCCCCTTTATTGTGGCTGCATGTGCAGCATCGCTTCTTTTGTATGTAAACTTTCAGTATCTATTGCCAAAAGCCCAGCCAAAAGCTCTTGCCATCCAAGAAAATGACTTTGGCAAGACAAAAGCTGCAGCCGAAGAGCCTGCTATTCGCGAAGTGCTTCTAAAAGATGCATCTCGCATGTTCTACTCAGACTATAACCCCATAGTGCGTCAGTTTTCTGATGTATTTTGGATAGTAAGCATGGACAGGGTCTATCACATGCAAACGCTAAACTGCATGGAAGAGCATCCTGTAGGTAGAAACGTTGACCTTATCGTGCGCGATGATACCGGCAAGATGGTAAAACAATCATCAACAACAATTGAGACCTTTACCACCATGCAGTTTGATGAAGAATCCCTGCAAAATAGCGTGCAGCTACCAAAAGACCAAAGTATCTCAACCCTTATTTCTCAAACTGAGCTCTATGGCAAGTCTATGTCCGATCGCGCTATTGATGTAAGGAGCTTTCTTATCTATAAACTCACCTTTCCGCTTATCTGCCTGCTTGCAGCAATAGCTCCAGCCTTTTACTGCCTGAGCTTTAGGCGCGATATGCCGCAGTTTATGATCTATCTTGTCTCTCTTGGTGCGCTCTTTTGTTTCTTTTTGCTCTTGCAGGTTGCGTTTGTTCTTGCTAAAAGTCATGTTGTATCGCCACTTATGGCGCTTGGCCTACCTTGGCTTATTGTGGGTGTAATAGTGACTAGAAACTACATGAGAACTATCTATGCAAATGCTTGATATAAGCCCATGGGCGAGAGCTCCTCTTGCTATTGATCAAATCACGATAGACTCTCGACGCATACATTCAAAAAATAGCCTTTTTGTTGCCCTTTCAGGCTCAAATTTTGATGGCCACGCATTTGTGCGCGCGGCCTTTCGCCAGGGTGCAAAGGCAGCTGTTGTTAGAAAGGACTATGTTGGCCATGACATTCCTGTAGACAAGGTGCTCATTCGCGTAGATGACCCTCTTAGCACTTTGCAAGAAATGGCAGCGGCCTATAGACGCAAGATGAAGGCTACTGTAATTGCCGTTACTGGTTCTTTCGGTAAGACTATGCTTAAAGACCTTCTGCAAAAGCTTTTTGAAGCAGAATATCCCACCTTTTCAAGTCCCGAAAGCTTTAATAGCCAGATTGGCGTAGCGCTAAGCCTATTAAAAATTCAGCCGGATCACCGTATTGCCATTATAGAAGCCGGCATTTCTGAAGAAGGCGAGATGGACCGCCTCTGCAAGATGATTCAGCCCGATCATGCCATCCTTACAAACCTCTCAAAAGCAATACTGCCAACAGTTATTGCAAGTGAAAAAATAAAACTTCTTAAAAGTGTGCCTCAAGGCAATTGGACACTTGCTCCACAGTCAGCGCCAAATATAGAAGGCACAATATATTGGGACGAGGCGCATACAAGCCTACCTCGCGTTACTTTGGGGCTTAACAATACCTTCAATATACAGTTTCCGGGTGGTGAAGAGACAATAGTTTGTGTGCGCGATGCTCTTGCCTATGTAAATGACCTCTTAAAGATCGCAACAACTTGTGCCCATCTATTACAAATCCCTGCACAATCTGTGATAAAAGCCCTTCATAGCTATATTCCAGAGCCTATGCGTATTGAGGTGTTTAACTCTAGCGGCGGCACAACGTTTATTAACGATACCTATACGGCAGATCCCATGTCGTGCGACGTGGCGCTTCGCCAGATGGAAATGCTGCAGGATTCAGAACATAAGACGCTTGGAAAAAAGATTTTTCTCTTTGGTGGCCTTAGATCGGCAAGTGAGTCCATGGACAATGACATGGCGCGCCTTGCACATTCTATTGCCAAACATAAGGTGCACCTTGTTGTCGTGTCTCATCCAGAGTGTGCCTCTCACCTTGTGTCCCATCTAGCTCTCTCCTCTCCTAACACCGAAGTCATGGTGTGTAAGGACGTAAAGTCAGCCTTAGATAGCGCAAAAAGACACTATAGCGTGAACGACGTTGTCCTGTTAAAGGGCGCCTATAAGATTCCCATACAAGATCTCATACGCCAGGTAGAAGAGAGCCCGCCGAATAACCAGGTTATCATAAACCTCGCTGTCATACAGTCTAACATAGCCGAGATTCGCTCCAAGCTTAGGCGCGATATGCGCATTATGGTGATGGTAAAGGCTTTAGCCTATGGCACCGACGATGTCAGAATCGCCAAGTTTTTAAAGACTTGCGATATCGACATTCTTGGCGTTTCATACGTTGATGAAGCTGTACAGATGAGACAAGCGGGTATCAAGCAGCATATTTTTGTGCTTAATGCTGCCGAATGCGAGGCATTAAAGGCCGTAAAGTGGGACCTAGAAGTAGGTGTGAGCGAGCCTAAGCTTATTGCAGCTTTGCAGCAGCATGCTCGCGAGCAGCAAAAAAAGATAAAAGTACACCTTCACGTAGATACAGGCATGAGCCGCTTTGGCTGTAGACCAGATGATGTTCTTAGCCTCGCAAAAGAAATTGTAGCCTGCCCGAACCTTGTTTTTGAAGGTGTCTTCACCCACTTTGCATGTGCCGATGATCCAAGTCAAGATGCCTTCACATACCATCAGGCAGATCTTTTACAAGGTGCTATAGATACGCTCGAAGAGGCTGGATATAGTCCACGCTGGCGTCATGCGTGTAATTCAAGTGCAACACTACGCTTTGGCTTTACGCAGTTTAACATGGTGAGGCTTGGCCTTGCAGCATATGGGCTACATTCATCACTTGCTTGTAGAGAAGCTCATGCCCTTCGCCCTGCTATTTCGCTTATTTCACGGATTGTTGGCATTAACGACTGCAAAAAAGGCGATGGCATTAGCTATGGGCGCGACTATGTGGTAAAGACTGATAGCGCTAAAATAGCAGTGCTTCCCATAGGCTATTTTGATGGCCTGCATCGCAACTATAGCGGTAAAGGCTATGTGGTGATCCACGGCAAAAAAGCCAACATGGTAGGTCGCATCTGTATGGACTACATGATGGTAGATATAACTAACATCCCGGAAGCAAAAATTGGCGATCAGGCCCTTATCTTTGGTGAAGATGATAATGGAGACTATATCGCCCCCGAAGAGCTTGCAACCCTTGGCGGTTCTATTGTTCACGAACTTATGACCTGCCTTGGGCCGCGGATACGCCGCTTCTTTATTTATGATGAATCTTTAAGACCAAGGTAGGAGTATGAGTATGTTACAAAGATTGAATGCGATTAATGAGAAGGTAATTGACGTAGAGCGTGCGTTTAACGTTGCGGGCTCGCTGCCGGTTGTTCCTAGATTTAGCGGGGCACTGCGTGCTAACATTGCAGTAATTCAAACAGTGGCTGGATCCATGCTCGCTATTATTAGTACGATTGCCTATGCAGTTGAGAATTTGAAAAGTCGCCCTAGCGATGAACTACTTGCCAAAATGCATCTCATGCAGAAATTTGGTGCTCAGCACGCTATTCATGGTCTTCTGAACATCATTCGTGGTCTTGCTGAAGCGGCACTTTGCGCATTAACAGCAGATGTTGGCAATGTCTTTACTTTCTTGCCATTTAATCTTTCGATGCACCGAGGTAACTTTCATCCGTATTATACGTATGATAAAAACATGGCCGGCCGGCCCTCCGTTGCTATCTAGAAAAAAATGTAGTTTACATATTTCGCACAATCTTCTATTTGATAAAAAAAATAGAGGAGTCGTGTTGTATGAAGGGATTGTTGTGTCTTGCACTTTTAGGATGTTCGCTCTCGCTGACTGCTGATCAGTACGAAAAGCTTATTAAAAAAGAAGTTTAACAACCGTTCGAAAACAGGCAAAGAGGCAGGGCAATAAGGCCGTACTCAATGCAATCGATGCGACGCGCAAGATCATGAAGTACCATACAAACATGAATCTAAAGCGCCAAAAAGTAGCAAAATGTGCCCTTTTTATCGAAACAAAGCTGCAAAAATATGTAAAATCTCATAAAAACTATATTTCGAAACAAAGCAGCGGCCTGCCATATAGCATCGAGTACGATCCTCAGCGTAAGGCAAGCTTTATTGTCATAAACGATAAAAACACCTACATTGGCAAAGGCAAAAAGAAACTTGTCTTTAAAGCAATACACTATAACCACCGTCATCCTAAAGTTGTTGCCCGAGCTACAGACCAAGTAAAAAATTCTACAGAACATCGCCTCACAAAGAAGGTGCATGGCAAACCAGGAATTTTTAAAACAGTAGGTTTTGGTACAAACAAAAAAAAGGGCAAACACTTTTGCACCATCTACTCAAAGCTGTATCGCCCAGGGTCTTTACAAGATGCCATGGATAATAAACATCGCCTAAGTATCTACGAAAAAATGAAAGCAGCTCATGGTGTACTGCAGGGCTTAGACACCCTACATAGCCAAGGTATTGTTCACCGCGATCTTGGGGCTCGTAACTACCTCATAGATATCCCTAAAGGAAAGCCGGGAAAACGCGATGTTTCAGCAGCTGTTGCTGATCTTGGAAGAGCCACCTATGCAAGACGTGCGGCTAACACAAAAGTTCAAGGAAATACTACATACACTTCGCCGGAAGGGCTCTTTGTCAAAAAAATGAAGGGCAAAGACTATTATAAGTCAGACGTATTTGCTACCGGCTGCATGCTTTATAGGCTCTTTTATGGTGAAAAAGCCCCATGGCAGGATCGCTCTTACGTAAAAGATGTCAAAGGCTCATTAAAGAGCCGTTATACTACGATGAAGCATCGTATCAAGCATGCAACAAAAAAGCGACGAAATCGCCTCTTTGCAAAAGGGCATAAGCTTAGCTCCAAAGAGCAATTTGAGCTTCTTATCCTCAAGATGCTTCATACTAACCCGGATAAACGCCCAACAGCTAAGCAGTTAGTTGCTCAAATGAAAAAGATTTGCCAAAAGAGCAACGTTTCGTTATAATCTAAGATGTTTTACATCAGAGGTTTATAACTATGTTCGTGACTAGTCTTCCTTATGGAGTTGGAACGCTTGCTGTGGGAACAGCTGGCGTTGTTACAGCACTTAGCGCAAGTTCAACTGCTGTCTTAGTTACAGGTATTGCACTAGGGATCTTGGGCTCTTATGGCTTTTATGGGGTAATTTCCTGTGCTCTTACAAGCCGCAATCCCGGTGACTTTAAAAAGAATATCTGGAAACACCTGACAACAGCTGCCGGCATTGGCGTAGCTAACACGCTTCAATTTATAATAAAAGCGGTAGTATCGCAGCTTGTAAGAAGTTTTTTCCATCAGCGACCTGGCGCTAGGTTTTGATTGTAACTTTGCTCCAGAGGTGAGTTTGGCGAAGTTCGCCTAGTTGCAAAAGGTCTCTTTTGTCAGTAGGTGTGGGTACTTCGGAATGCCGCACCGTTTCTGCAAGTTCTTGGATTGTGTAGAGTTTAAGCAATCGCCTCGTGTTGCTTGAGGCCATCTGCTTTTCGGGGCCTGTCTTGCTAGACTCTGTGCAGGTGCCGTAGATTTGGTCTGAGCTAAAGGTCTCATCTGTTTCAAGTATAGCATTCGGAAGTTCACTTTCTAGTAGGTATCCTGTTGACCTTTTGACAACAGCCTTTAGTAGGTCTACAACTTCTTTACTGGGTTCCATAAGGGATAGAATTTGCTCTTGCTCACCTTGAGTAAAAAGAGGAAATTCAGGGTTTCTGACAAGCTCTTGTAGGGTTTGGAGCTCTTCTAAAAGCCTCTCTCTTGTTGAGAAGTCCAGTTTTTTAACAAATGATTCTTGGGGTAATTCCTGAAGTCTTTGTAGAAGATCAAACTTTGAAGTAAGCACTTTTGCTATTCGTATCACTTCATCTCGCATTGTCTTTTTTTGGAGATAGAGCTTTGTAGCTTCAATTTCTTCATTTGAGCGTTCGATGTTTGCCCCATCTGGCTCAAGGAGGTGCTCCTTGATATAGCCATATGCCCGGTCCATGGTTTCGTCAGTCCTTGCCTCCAGTAAAACAGTAAATAGCTCCTTAGTAAGCTTTTCCTTTGGGACCATGATGGGAACGCTTGCCTTGGCATAGGTCACCCCATTAGCTGCCTTTATAGCGAGCCTGCCATGTAAATCTGGGTCATCTCCACCAAATCCCCTATTATGGATCACAAGATAATACTCGTCATATTCATAGCGAATTTCGTACGTAACAGAGTGCCCTTTACAGCCGCTGATAAACGAAAAGCAAGCACCTCCGTTTGCAAGGTGGACAACCTGTGGGGATGATGCACTTGATAAAGCATCAACACGGCGAACTAGAGCTTTAACATCTTGTCTATGTATCTCGACAGATATTTCTCGGTGACGAACAATGCGATCAAGGCCTTCCGGATCATCGAGAAGGTGCTGGAAGTTATCTTGAAAGCGCTCAGCATAGCGGAGCTTATGTGCAATTAAGTCTCCTGCAGTGCCATCAAAACGCTCATGCAGTTCATCCTGGCGGCTTTTGCCAATGGGGCTCTCTACATATTTCTTTAACGTAAAATTCACAAATAATTTAGCAACGTTTGTTACACCTTGGTCAGTTCCAATAGGTCGTATGGTGCGTGGGATATAGAGCGGCATATTAAGAAAGGTGGTTGAAAGACTATTGGAAAGTGTAAAGACGCTATTTGCAACATAGGAAACAACGCGCGATAAGAGGGGCTCTTCTCTTGGCTGACGGTTATATTCTACTTCTATCTCTTCATCTACCTCTTTTCTTGCAAGTTTTTTAGGCTTTTCTCCTTGAGGCATCGCCTCGGCTCTTGAGCGTTTTTTTCCTTCTAGATGCGTATCCTCCAAAGGTTGTGATAAGAGCGTTTGAATTCGATCGCCTGCAAGTATGCGAAGATCAAGATCTGCAAAATACATTAGTGTCCTAAGAGAATGTATCTCGAGCTCTCTTCTCTTGTCTTCTGGTGCGAGTAGTACTTCAGGGCCTTTTCTGCTACATTCGGCGTAGGTGTCCTCAAGTTGGAGTGTACCTATGCTTGCATCCTTGGTGATCCATATTCTGTATTTACGAAGTTCTGAGGCTGTGGCAACTGTAGGCCCATGTATTGTTTGCAGAGTTTTAAGATACTCTTCATCCGCTTGTACTTGCTCTGAAAGCTCGTCAATAAGAGGCTGTACCTCATTGCTAGCCTCATCTTGGATCATTTTGAGTGTTTCTATAGTTCGCGTTTTATGCTGGATTTCTTTTTCAAGTAGCCCGACAGGGCTTTTAGCATGCTTTTGCCCCAAGTATTCTTGTGCTTTTTTCTCTTCATCAGAGACTTGGATAACCCCCTTACGACTATCGAGAAGGTGCTTCACAATAGCTCCATAGCCAGTTTCTACCAATTCATCAAAAAACTGCCATGTTAAGGCATCTTTAGGAACTTCAATGCTAACAGAGGTTTTGCCGCACTGAGCACCACGCTCATCAATGACGCGCACATTTCCGTGAAGGCGCTTGTAGTTCTCAGTATCTATGTCTTCTATGCCTGAATTATGGACGATAAAAAAGTAGCGATCTTTTACAAGGCGCACTTCGTAGAGAATTCCTGGCTTTCCCGGAATGGAAAACGTGCTTATATCATCGTCTACATGTACTACGGAATGTGAATGAGGATCGGACAGCGCATACACTCGAGCCACCAAAGACTCTCGCCTATTGTCTTCTTGATTAATTGTCTTTTGCTGTATTTCGCTAAGTATTTCACGATGGCGCAAAATCGCGTCTGTTCCAATATCTCTAGCTAAGGAAACCCCAAATGGGTCATCCCTATTTCTACCGGTGCGTACTTCGAGCCTCGTAAGGAGGCTTCTACTTGGAGCTAGGACTTCTTCTGTTGATTCATCGCTTTCGGTAAGTTCCCTCCTCACATGCTTTTCTGTTAGAGGTGAGGGCGTAGCTTCTCCCTCTTGACTAAATCGCTTTCTTGACACTTCTGAGGTTTTAGAAGGGACTGCCTCCCCACCGTCAGGTGGCTGGTTGCCAACCCCCTCATTGCCAGGCCCTTGCGTAGACCCCCAGATAGACATAATAGCCCCCCTTTATAGGTATTATATCAAGCAAATATTTTATTGTAAAGTATAGGGCAAATCGAGGACGATGGCGGTAAGGTTGTCTTCTGCGCCGTCATCGTAGGCTAATGCTACTATGTCTTGGGCAGATTTCCCCTGGCATAATAGCTCTTGAAGCTTGCCTGTGGTACATCTATCTGTCACTCCATCGCAGCATAAGATAAGCCTAAGGAGGTGGCAGGAGGATTGTGGCTCTAGCGCTACCACGTGAATTCCGGTATAGGGGCGGACGTAGGGGTTATCGTAGTTGCCAAAGTTGCTAAAGGGTAAAAGGACCCCTATTCTCCCTTCTTTAGTAATTGTCCCACCCCGCTTTTCGATTTTTTTGCGATACTCTAGGCTTGAGGCGTTGGCTTCGATATTAAGCTGGTGGCCTGAGCTCAAAACAGCACGAGAGTCCCCCATATTTACCGTAAAAAGCCTGTTTTTATAGATAAAACAGAACATGCAGGTGCTTCCGGATCTAAAGGGTATTTCAGACATGCTTTTGACTAGCGCATCTAGTTGGACCATTGCAACTTTTAATGCATTGCGAAAGATAAGGTCAAAGTCCCCTTTTTCAAAGAGCGCGGCATTAAGCCAGGACTGCACTGTAGGTGCAACCATTTCTTTAAGTAGATCTGAAACAGAAGCATTGCCCCCATGTCCATCCATCAGCGCGAAAAATGGACACTCAGTGCCATCCATAAGGGTGATGGTTGTAACAAGATGGGCATCTTCCATCCTCTCTCTTCTGCCACGACGTGCGCATGTAGTATAGGTAATTTGTCCTTCTAGAAGCATTCCGGACTCGGTGCTATCTTTCTCGGATCCCGCAGTAAACACCTGAGGAAGTGTTTTATCTGATCGCTCAAGCTCGCAATAAAGTGCCTGACGATCTACCGGTTGTAGATGAACCGGATTTGAGCGGGAGTCAACACATGCCTTAGTTTTTATTGGAGGCATAAATAGCATGTCTGTTGGTGCTGTAAGCTGACATGGTATAGTACGTACAGCATCTTCTAGAGTACAGTAGGTACGTCCCCGCCAGTTTCCTATAAATTGGCTATAGACATCTAAAAGCTGGTTACATCTAAGGTGCTGCCTTGCAAGATTGTTGCAGAAAGCGACATGTGCACTTGGGCGTATAGTACTTGTAAAAATGTACCTTCTACATGCTATGACATTTTGTATTGCTGTTCTGCAAGTAGCTGGAGGATCGATCTTGGTCCAAACTCTAGCTCCCAAGTGTGTGTGACAAAGCATGTTAGCCTGGTCGGTTAGGCCTGCTTTAAAGACTTCAAAAACGTCTTTCATCACGTAATAGGGAGTATCTCCTTTTGAACATTCGGTCGCTGCTACTAGGGGCATGTGGTCTATTTCCGGGATAAAAAAGGGCTCAACAGCTTTAAAGCGAGCTGTTATATCGACTAGCCTTGCCTCCCACTTTTCTAGCTCAGACTCAATAACAAGAAGATAGAGGTCAGGAGTTTCAAGCTCTGTTACGTGGTCAATAGCATAAGCAAGAGCATTTTTCACAAGTATTTGGGCTCTTTCGGGAAAGGCTTGTATGCGACTAGTTGGAAAAATCACCTTCTTAGCAAATTCTGACAAGCGATGTGTTACTACCTCTACATCCTCTGTAAGAAGCAGTCTAAGACCTTTAACATATACTGTATAAGGCACCCGGTTAAAATCGACCTTTAGGGTAACTGTAAAGATATTGTCGATAAGGGTAAAGGCTTCAGCTTGAGAGCTCATCCTTTGCTCAACGAGTTGTAAAGCTACCCCTTTTATAGGCTCTGAAAAGTGCGCAAGCCTTGCTAAACATGCATCGCGAATAGTGTTCATAAGCCATGATAGTATAAAGTGATTGGCTAAATAAGGCTTGAAAAAAATTAATAGAACTTGTTATAATTATTCCTTTAATTAAGGGTTTATTATGCAATTTGCGGTTAGCCATCCAACAGCAACAATAGCTCGTGGAATAGAAAATCTTGTTATTATTGGTAACAATAGAAACTACGCAGTAAAAACTGCTTGTAAGGGGCTTGCTCGCTTAATTAGCCTTACAGTATTTCCCCTCTTTGCCCTCGGTGAGCTACTCATACTGCGCATTCCTCGCATGATCTTGGCCATTAATACAGAAAAATTTGATCAGAAGGCTGATAAGGTAGCAAAATTTGCTCTAGGCTTTGTCTTCTCTCCCCTCGGGGCTATAGTGCCCGAGTCAGTATCTGGCTTTTTCTTAAAACACCCAAAGACAAGTGAAGTTCGTCCCTTTGGCGTAGAAACGCAATTTGGAAAGGCTGTAGATGCTATTCATTACCCAAAAACTCACGAAGAGCTACAAAAGCTTGTCCTACAGGCAAAGCAAGAAAAGAAGCAGATTTCTGTAATAGGAGCCGGTATGAGCCAGGGCACTCAAACTGTGCCCACAAAATCTGCTAATATTGTCATTAATACGAAGCATCTTAACAGTATTGAATTTTCCGAGGATAAAAGCCAAGTCACTGTAGGCTCAGGAGCTACCTGGGAACAGCTACAGCTTCAGCTTGATAAGATCAATAAATCCGTTATCGTAAAGCAAGCTTCAGATCCATTTTCAGTAGGCGGCTCAGTGGGCATTAACTGCCACGGCTGGGCGCATGAGTACGGCTCGTTATCATCTTGTGTGACATCTCTTGAAGTCATAGATGCGGAGGGTCAAATCCGCACCCTGACACCTAAGGATGAACTTTTTGGCTGTATGTTTGGCACGCTTGGCTACTTTGGTGTTGTGCTCAAGGTAACGTTCAACATTTTAGAGAACGAAACACTAAAAGAAGTGACTTCAGAAGTTAGTATCGATGATTTTGACGCTGACTACAAGCAGAACATCAAAGGCAAGGACATACCCCTCTTTGGTGGGCGCCTTGTCTTAGATAGTACTGCTGACAATCCCCTTCAGCGCGTATTCATGAATAGGTTTGAAAAGCATGCTGATGCCACAATTTCTCGAAAAATCACCCAAGAGCCAAAACGAGGAAAACGCATTGAGCGCATAGGTTTAAAACTCTTTGCCCATCTCTCCTCTATATTTGTGCAGCAGCTTACAAAGTGGTTTTGGAATAGGGAAAAGGAGGCCATGTTTGCAAATAAGGTGATGACAAGAAACGAAGCGCTACACCCCCCCATCAATGCCTTTATGATGCTCAAAGAATCTAACCTTCACACCCAGTGGCTTCAGGAGTACTTTATCAAGCCAGAAAGGCTCTCAAACTTCTTGCGCTTTTTGGGCGTTACACTAAAGGCAAACGACGTTCGTCTTATCAATGCTACTATTCGCCCTACGCCAAAAGATACCATTTCCGTATTACCTTATGCTGATGATGACCGCTATGCTGTGGTGATCTGTTTTGCGCAAAGTAAGGCAGATGCTAAAATTGCCAAGACAAAAAAATGGATAGAAGACGTTAATGCCTTCTTAGCAAAAGAGGGCGGCGTATACTACCAAGCCTATATGCCTTATGCTACGCGTGAGCAGTTTGAAGCTTGCTATGGGCAAGAAAATGTAGAGCGTATGCGTGCGCTCAAGCAAAAATATGATCCTGAAAACCTGTTTGGCAATGCCCATACAGCAAAATATTATGATAAGGAGATCTAAATGAGTGTACAGCCTGTTTCACACTTTCGCACAGTCTTTCAAACAACGCCCGAGATGCAAAAAGAGTTTGTAGACTTTTTACGAACTATCTTCTTTAGGCTCGATGAGAAAAAGGTGCTTGCTACTATGGCAAGGATACTTGAGGATCCGGCAAAAACTGACGAGATGATCTACAACGAGCTTGTAGCAAGCATAAAAGATTCAGAAAAGTCCTTCAGCCCAATTCATCAGATTAGATCGCTTAACGTGTTGCAAAAGGGTATGGGCAAGCAAGCTAGAGAGCTTACAAAGCCATTTAAGAAAGAGGCCTTTCATGACTATGCAGAGATCTACTTTAGGCGCTATCTCAACACTATCCGCAAGACTGCCAAAATGCCTCTTGATGGTACGATTTATTCTGTTGCCAATAGTCCTGCACAAGGGTCAATAAAAGAAAAAATCGAGTCTCAAAGCCTACTTGCGAAATATCCATATAAAGATGAAGTCTACGTTCCGCTAAATGATGCTGATTGCCAAAACCCGGATCTAGAGCCAGAAAAAACTCATAAAGCTCTTGGCGATGAAATCCCCGAAGCAGGCCTCGATATGGTAAACTGCTTAGGAGGTTTGCACCATATACCACAAGAGCGCCACGATGCATTTGTACAATCAATGCACGATAAACTTCGTCCGGGTGCGGTGCTACTGCTTCGAGATCACGACGTGACAGACAGTAGCAAGCATGCCATAGTTTCTGTAGTGCATAGCTTTGTAAATGCAAGTGACAATGTACCTTGGGCAATTGAAAGCAAAGAGGTGCGCGAATTTCATACTCTTGATTACTGGACAAAGCTGCTAGAAAAGCACAACTTTACCCGTGTATCTAAAGAGGCTTTAGTCTTACAAGATGACCCTACAAATAACGCTATGATGGCCTTTATCCGAGCACCACAAAATCTTGATGAACTCAAGACAGCAGCCGCCTACAGAAATGACATTGACAGGCCAAAAGATGGCACAAAAGCTACATGGATTGAATGGGGCAATGTGCGCTATTCTAAGCAGTATGCAGAATTTTTGCAGGATCATCACGCCTATGCGTTTGATTATGTTGGCCACTTGCGTCAACATTTTCGCTATGTTGCTGAATATATTAAAGAGTCTAAGCGCGATAATTCGTTTACGCTACGCTCAGATAATTTTGCTATGAACGTCTTTATCCTCTTTACAGCTTGTGTTCAGTGTGCAGTTGGTTATATGACAACTTTACCAAGTAGACTCTTTGCTAGGGTTGTACATGGTAAAGAATGGCAAAATGACTCAAACCTTAGCGCCCTAGAGCGCGCCCAGGCCGCCATTGAGCGCGAATATTCGGCTTACATCGATCACACGCCATTTTATATGTTCCCATGGGTAAGCAAGATCAAAACTATCTGGAGTGCCGTATGGAATGCGAAGGAAGGCTTTTTCAAAAAGGCATCAAGTGTATTAGGAGCATCACTTTATACCGTGAGCCTACTAGTAACTGCAGCAGTATCGCTCCCGATTCGCGCCTTATATACAACAAATGGAGGCTATGTAGAGCCTGATACTATAAAGCTCCTTGTTCGAGACCCGGCATCTGAAATTACTTCCGGGGTTATATATGAAACTCCCGATAGCTATAAAATTGCTGCTCAAGCCCGCTATCGTGACTTTACCGAGTTTTGCAAAAACCTGCCAACAAAGGAACTTGACCTCCTAGAAATTGGCGGCCAAAGCCAAGTCTCTGTAGATGTGCTTTTAGGCCCAGATGATGCAACACCACAGGTGCAAGATGCACGCGTTGTCTACGAAATGGACAAGCTACAAGATGCCCAAAGGCGCCGCTATGTCACCTACATGGTGAATGTACAGGCCCTTAAAGCTTTTGTACAAGCCGTTGGCCCCAACCGCATCGAATACGTCCACGAATAGATTATACGAGATGTCAGGCCTGCTTTTCGTTGGTGCGAACATGCAGGCAACTTAAAAAGTAAATAATTGACATTTTTGTTAAAATTCATCTATAGTTATAGGTAATTTTGTGGCGGGAAAAAATAGTATGTTATTTATATTATCTTTTGTTGTGGGAGTTACTATGTTGCCAGTTAGTAATCAAGAGTGGCTAGATACACAGGAAAAAACTAGAGCTGCTTTAGCGCTAGACGCACAAAATAACGTTGAGGAAATATTTGAAAGATGTGGGGAGATTTCATCACGCATTGCTAAATCATCCGCAGTTGCCGACCAGGTTTTTCAAAAAGATAAAGAACAATTTATAGGCAGTGTGGCCTACACAGTCCCCTTTGATGATGCCCGTACATGTAGGGATATAAATGGTTTTTTTGTAAACGCGAGTGACCTTGTGGTTGAGGGGCAGCGCTATATTGCCTCACAGGCTCCCATGAAACACACCCATATAGACTTCTGGAAAATGATTGTGCACACACAATCACCCACTATCGTCTCATTAAATATGCCAAATGACCTTACAGAGTATGAAAACCCAAAATCTATTGAATTTTGGCAAGAGGGCTTTTTGCCACTTAGCTTTGACGGCTGGAAGGTAGAGTTCGATGGAGAAGAGACTGTAGCCACAGCGAAAGATACCCCTTATTCTATTGCAAAAAGAACGTATATCCTTGAGCGAAGCGATGGAAGTGAGAAGCGCGTTGTAAGACAGTTTCACTTTATAAACTGGCCAGACTATGATGGCGCCCCCGACATACCTCTTTTAGCAAAGCATATGGACCTCGTGGACGCTGCTCACCCATCACCTGAAAGCCCCATTACCGTCCACTGTGCTGCCGGCAAAGGGCGTACGGGCTGTTTTATTGCCGCACATGCCATAAGAAAGCGTGTGTTAAAAGAGCTTAGTACGGGCAAAAAGCCTTCAGAAGTCACCGTAAACATCCCAAAAATCCTTGTTGAGATGCGTCACGCAAGAAAAGCCATTGTCTCAAAAGCTTCACAGCTTAGCACAATCTATGCGGGCGTGCTGCGCGAGCTTACACCCGTTATGCTTGAAGAACAAAAAGGGTCATTTGTAACCGGCCACTACAAAGAAATGTGGGACCTTTGCAACGCTGTCTATTCCGAATACCCCTACCTCTATACAGCAGAGGGTAAAGACTATGTGTATAAATACTACCTAGACTCCCTCGAAAATGTGCAAGGTGCCAAAGTCATTTCTGTATATGATCAGGAAACAAAAAAGCTTGTAGGTTTTGCTACAGGCATACCCATGAGCGACTATAGAGCTGAGCATTATAAAAAGCCCTTTTTAGAAAGCGGAACCGAACTTAAATCTCTTTTCTATATTGCCGACCTCGTGCTCCTGCCCGAGTATCGCGGCCAGGGCCTAGAACAACAGATGTGCGAGGCTTTAGAAGAGCACGCAAGAAAAGCGGGCTGCTACAAAGGCATTGCCTACCTCCTCATCGACGAGGCTGAGCGCACGAAGCATCTTACGCCCCAAGGCTCTAAGCTATACAAGCCCTACTTTTCCTCTTTCTGGGAGCGTCGTGGCTATTCATGTTCTGACATCAGCTTCGTAACCCAGTTCGAAATTGTTGGCGAAACCGACGACACTCCCCATAAAATGACCTACTGGATAAAGCACCTGTAAATCTTTAGCTGTGATTGACTTAGACATACTACATTATCATTTACACAAGATGCTCGGAGACAAACCAAGCCTGCTTTTCGTTGGTGCGAAGCACGTCGCTCACGAGTAGGTCGTTTGTGCCGTCGTCGCCGAGTTCACTTGCCTTGCAGGCAAAGGTCCGCACTTTTTTGAGTATGATTTCATGGGCTTGGACAAGGCGAGATAACTGGACAGATACGTCCTCGCGGCCTTTTGGAGCGCGCGGAATGGTTGTAGCTTCGGCAACGTCAGCTGCCATGGCAATGCTTACGCCGCCTAGCTGCTGGATGCGCTCTGCTATGGTGTCTACAAGTTCAGCCTGTTCTTCAAAGTGTTTGTCAAATAGTAGGTGGAGCATATAAAACGAGGGGCCAACAAGCTGCCAGTGATGTTTTTTATATAGGTCTCTTAAGGTCATTGTGTCGGCAAGAACGCTATTCAGCATGACACAGGCCTCTTTGCATATAGATTCTTTTAATGATATAGGCATCTTTACAACAGTGCCATATTCTTGCAGCAGCCGTCCATGCGTACTCATTTGTGGTTCTGCGAGATGTATAGAATTTTTATTTGATTTTGATGACATAGGGCACCTTCAGTTTGTTTTACTCGAAGTAACAAATAGTACATTTTTTAGGCAAGAAGTCATTGTAGTAGACAAAGAACCTATTTTTTTATATTATATTTCACATGCAAGCATTAACAAATAAATTATCTGGTTTGACCTTAACTACCGTAACTAATGTGCCATGGTATAAACGTTTAGAAATGGCAATTAGAGTTGCTGTACAATTAAAAGAGCTGCACGATTCCGGCCGCGTTCATCGCAATATTTCAGTTCAAGCCATCGTATTGAACGAAAAAGGCCAGGCTAACCTTTCGAAATCTCCCGAAGAAGCGAGCACCGATGAAATTACCACTGATATGTGCTGCTGTGGAGATCAATACTTTTCTCCAGAAAGACGCTTCAGACGTGGCTATAGCGCAAGCTACACATTCGATGATGTCTATGCGCTTGGTAGCGCGTTTTATGAGCTGTTTTATGGCCAGAAGCCTTCTTGGACATATCGTCCTGCGAGTGTGCATAGCGTTGAAGTGCGCCAAGAACTTTTGCACGAGCATGAACTGCTCGCAGATAATGATGCAGTAAAATTTCTTACATACTGGATGTGTCATCCTGAACCAAAAATGCGCCCTACAATGCGTGATGTATGTGAGCTGCTTAAGGCAATTTCAGAAAATGACCATACAGTTATTTATCCCTATACACCGGAATCTTTGCCTGAGAAAATTACTAGCCATGACGAAATGGAGCGACTATTCCAGGATTGCGTTTATAACGCCTACGTATCTAGAAAAATCAGTCAAATGGATTTGAAAATCATATTTCTTACTGATTTGATCATACTTCTACCTAGAAAAAGCAAATTAGACTCAAACGGCTCTATCAAAAATGGAAGAAGCGCGACCGTATTACATAAAATCGATGGTAGGTGGCATGAAAGTGCCGCATTTGCCCTTTCAAGCAACGATCAATCACCGCATGGTTTTAAATGCATAGAGAAAAAAGAGCGTGTTATTTGCGACAGGCTTAAGGACGCTGACGTTGTTCCTAGGCATATAATTACCCTAACATTTGCCGACAAGCCCGATAAGATCCTTTCTCTCTATGAACAAGCTGTCGATCTATTTACCCACGTGCACGAAAATAAGCTAGACGATGAAGCTAGAGTCGCTCTTGCCTGCGATCTCATAGACGCTGTTGACAAGCTGCAACGGGCGGGCTTTTTTCACAGAGATTTAAAGCTGGAAAATGTGTTAGTAGATGACTCTGGACGCATCTTATTTTGTGATCTTGACAAGATGGTGCAGAATAGGCTTTGGCAGTATATTGTAGACCGTGTCGGCACACCCGAATATGTACCGCCAGAGCGCTACAATCCATCGTATGCGGGAAGCTGGGAGCCACATGAAGTCTACGGACTTGGCTGTACGTTATTGCCAATTGTAGTAGAGGATATGCTTTTACTTCCCTGGGATAGAGAAAATTGCTCAACAGAAGAAGAGAGTCTACAGGCGCGTTGGGACTATGAACAAACGTCAGATTCGGCCATTGAAACGATGAAATATGCCTATGATGATCCTTTATTACTTTTAGAGTATCTTGCTTCCTGGATGGTGCACCCGGATAAAACAAAGAGAGCAAGCTGGGACGATGTGATGAAAGTCAGAGCAATATTGAAGAAATAGCATCTATACAATACAATCTGCAGCCATGAAACAACTAGACATTCCAAATCCACCTGTAGAACAAGGTACGTTTCGTAAAAGTGACCTTGTCGATTTAGCTAAGCTTGATTCTACCTTTATCTTTGATATACGCTATGCAACAAGCAACAACTTTGTAGGAACTATCCTCTACAGCCAGGCAAAAGCCTTCTTGCAGCGCCCTGCTGCCTTGGCTCTTACCCGGGTACATATGCGCTTAAAAGCCCATGGCTATGGGCTTATTGTCTATGATGCCTACCGCCCATGGCATGTAACGTGGATATTTTGGCAGGTAACCCCAGATGTTGACAAAATATTTCTTGCAGATCCAGCAGAAGGCTCTAAGCATAACCGCGGCGCTGCAGTTGATGTTGGTATGTATAGTTTGGCAACTAAAGAACCCCTTGAATTTCCAAGCAGCTTTGATGAGATGACTCCTCGATCATTTTCAGACTATGAAGGTGGCACGAAAGAACAAAACCACCACCGCAAAGTACTTCGTGAAGCTATGGAGCAAGAGGGCTTTACCGTACATCCCAAGGAATGGTGGCATTTTGACTATCAGGACTGGCAGCAATACGCAATCCAAAATGTTTCATTTGAAGAATTATGACAAAAAAATTTTTGTGGGTAAATGCTATAGCTCTTTCGCTTGTTGTAAGCTGGTTTATCCCACTTACAGCAGCTCTTTGGGCTGATCTTGACCTGTGGGCATTTCACGCACTAAATGATAGCCTCAAAAATAGCCCGCTTACGGCAATATTCTGGGCCCTTGCAAATGTCAAGCTATCTGATCTTTTTGGCGCAGTCTTTATAGTGAGCTTTTCACTCATCTATGTCTTTAGCGATGGAAAAGAAGTAGCCAAGTTTCGCCTTGCCCAATTTTTTTATTACCTTATCTGGTTTGAGCTTGGGATACTAAGCCTAAAGCAGGTGATCTTTCCTATTTTTCTCTCTCTTGACTTTTTGAGAGATAGTCCTACCCTGTTATTTGAAGGCACATTTCGATTATCTGAAGTTGCCCCCTGGCTTAAGATCAAAGATTCTTCACGCTGGTGTTATCCTAGTGATCATGCCTTTATTGTACTTGAATGGGTGGGCTTTATAACAGTGTATGCAGGTATGCGCCTTGGTCTGCTTGCATTTGTGACCTCTTTACTCTTTATCCTGCCTCGCCTTGTTGCGGGTGCTCACTGGCTTTCTGACATACTTGTAGGCAGCGTTCCGATTGCACTTGTATTTTTGTCAGTAGCGTGCTTTACTCCTATCTATCCATTTTTCATGCGTAACATATTGCGACAAAAGGTTTATATCAATGAAGTCTAAAAATGCAAATTACAACAAGCTGTGTGAACTATCTAAGCGTGCAAATACCTTAGAGGGCATCTCTCGCCTTCTTTCGTGGGATCAAGAAACCTATATGCCAAAAGATGCTTCTAGCGTCCGCGCCGACCAGCTTAAACTTCTTGCAGAGCTTACACATGATATCAAGACAAGTCCAGAATATGAAAAGCTTGTAAAGTCATTGATCAAAGCAAAAGGCCTTTTGCCACAGCATGAAGCTGCTGTAAAGGTCTATCATCGCGACTTTATGCGAGACAAGAAACTGCCTTCAGCTTTTATCCAGGAGTTTGTAAAACATACCTCTGAAGCTACTATGTTATGGTCTCAAGCTAAACAAGAAAATGATTTTAAGCTCTTTTTGCCAAACCTAAAAAAGACCGTGGACCTCGTTCGCAAAAAGGCAGACTATATTGGCTATAAAGACCATCCATACGATGCCCTTATAGACGAATTTGAGCCGGGCATTAAGACAAAAGAAGTTGAAGCCATATTTAACGAAATCAAAGTAGATGTCAAAAAGCTTGTAAAGAACGCCCCTAAGGCTAAAAAGGGCGAAGTTGAAATTGACTGCACACTACAAGAGCAGCTAGAGGTATGCCACGATGTGCTTCATGCCATTAAGTTTGACTTTAACCGCGGAAGACTCGATGTCTCTTCTCACCCATTTTCCTCTAGCTATCACCCCTACGATAGTCGCATCACCTGCCGAGATGCCTCTGACAGCCTTATCGTGCAGATACTCACTACGCTGCATGAAGCAGGCCATAGCTTTTATGAAATGGGACATCCTGTAGAAGAGCATGGCACTCCTCTTGGCCAGCATATCTCACTTGGCATCCACGAAAGCCAGTCTCGCTTTTGGGAAACGCGCATTGGCAGAAGTTCCGGTTTTTGGAAGTACATGCTGCCAATACTGCAAAAGAAATTCAAAAAAGACCTTGGCAAGATAAAGCTTGATGAATTCATGTCGCGCTTAAATCAAGTGCAACCTTCTTTCATACGCACCGACGCTGATGAGGTGACCTATCCCCTCCATGTCATCTTACGCTTTGAAATTGAAAAAGAGCTTGTGACGGGCAAGCTTGCTGTAAAGGACCTTCCTGAGCGCTGGAATGCCGGCATGAAGGACCTACTAGGTATTACGCCCAAGACTAATACTAAAGGCTGCCTTCAAGACATCCACTGGTCTATGGGAGCATTTGGCTACTTCCCAACCTATACCCTTGGCAACGTCTATGCCGCCCAGATGTTTGATGCCTTTAGCAAAAAATACCCCACCTGGGAAAAGCGCGTAGAAAAAGCCGACTTTGGCTTTATCCACGACTGGCTGCATGACAATGTCTGGAAGCATGGCCGCCGCTATGACGGCAACGAGCTTATCCGCAAGATCAGCGGCAAGCCACTCTACGCCAAACCCTACATCACCTACCTCAACCAAAAGTATGGCAACGCCACACATTTGTATTGACAATGTAGCACAAAATGCGCTACAATAGAGAAAAAGGAGAGAGGAATGCACGCACACCCTCACAATATGGACAGCCAGATGAATTTTCGCATGCTAGCTGATGACAAGGCTATCATAGAGGCTGCTGCCTATCTTAATGGACTTAAGCCTCAAACCTATGCCCGTCAAAAGCTTGTAGAGATTGCCAAACAGGATGTTGCCAACAGTTTATCAAATACAGTTGTGTTAGATAACAAGGCATGGGAGCAGTTTGTAGCAATAATGGAAGCGCCAATAGAGGTAAACAAAAACCTTAAAGAAGCTGTTGTAGAATTTAAGAACGTCATGAAGAAAAAATGAGCCTCCATTTTGAGCTGCTAAGCGAAAATACCATCACGTCTCAATTTGATTGTAGCGAGCCGGAGCTTAATACATTTCTTGCAAATTTTGCCCTGCTCTTCCAGAAACGCAATTTTGGCGTAACCATTATTTGCTATGATGATGCGTCTAAAAAGGATATTATCGGCTATTACACACTATGTCCTGCATCTATTCAACGCGATGCTCTTACGGTATTTACAGGGCCAAGGCCCAATCCAATACCCGGTTTTCGTCTATGTCGTTTAGCAATTGATTCAAGATATCAAGGCAATGGTTTTGGTAAGATTCTATTTGTGCACGCGCTCAAAAAGTGTCTTGATCAAGCCTCACAAATTGGTGGCAGTGTTGTTATTATTGATGCCAAGCACGAAAAGGCAAAGCAATTTTACGAACGCTTTGGCTTTATCCATCTTGAACACTCCCCACTAGTTCTTGTCCAAACAATAAAATTTATTCAAAGGCACTTTTGACTTTCTTAAATAGTAACTTTGTGCTAGCATAAAAAAAATTAAGGAGATCTTTTGATGAGACTATAAGTTTGAATCCATTTTGTTACCCATATAACCCAGGATCAAACTATGTCTCGTCTCCTTGTTCAATTATCAAATATTTCCTTGTCTTTTGGTGCCCGGCTGCTTTTTAACGATATTTCTTTATCGATCAATCGCGGTGAGGTTGTGGCGCTAATTGGCGAAAATGGCTCAGGTAAAACTACCCTACTTCAGCTTTTAGCTAAGCACACCCCAAAACAGTATAGAGTCTGCTACCTACCGCAGGAGCTTGTCGACTGCGCTCCTTTGCAGGAACTAGAGCGCCAAATGGCGCTTTGTCTTGAGCAGTGTAGGCTCGAAGAGTGGGAAAGGCTACATGCAGAATATGAAGATCGTGGCGGCTATATGCAGCTGCCTATAGAAGATATTCCCTTAAGTAGCGGCGAGCGCGTGCGAGCTTGGCTCACAAGGGCTTTGCAAGAAAATCCGGATTTACTGCTTTTAGATGAGCCCACAAACCACCTTGATGAAGAAGCTATTGAGTGGCTTTTAGCAATGCTGCAAAAGCGAGAAGGGGCAACAGTGCTTGTTTCGCACGATCGGGCGTTTTTAAATAGAAGTGTCAAAAACATGGTTGAGATAAAAGACGCTAAGCTTCACTGCTATGGCGGTGGCTATGACTACTATCTAGAAGAGCAAAAGCAGATTCTAGCACGCGAGCTTGAAGCCTATCATGAGCAGCAAAAAGAGCGTAGCATGCTCGAACAAAAGATAAAGGCCATGACATTTTCAAAGAAGAACCCTACAGCCCCAAAAGATCGAAACTCAATGGCCTACGATAGGCGTGGAGAGTACTATCAACGCTCGTGCCGGCACAAGCTTGATATGCTAAAGGATCGGCTTGAAGAAATACAAAGTGCCCCTTTACATCATCCAAAGCCTAAAAGCATATTGGGACTTCAGTTTAGTCCTGTAGGACTTGATTGTCCAAATGCTTTAGAGCTTGAGGGTATTTCTAAAGCCTATGGTGACAAAGTGCTCTTTAGAAACTTTACAAAATATGTGGAGCGAAAAGACCGAATCCTACTATGCGGTCCAAATGGGTGTGGAAAGACAACGCTACTACGCTGCATTATGGGCCAAGAATCTCTAGATTCAGGCCTCATACACATTGCCCGCACGGCAAAAATTGCCTATTTGGATCAAGATGTAGAGGGCTTGCCATTAGATCAAACACCGCTAAGCTATTTTGGTCTAGCTGAACAGGAGCTAAGGCGCATGCTTCATATGGCTGCAATTGGTGGCCAAGAGCTTATACACCTGCCATTTAGCAAACTAAGTGTCGGCCAAAAAAAACGGTTTTTCTTTTTAAAGATAATACTAGATAAGCCAAATGTACTTTTGCTTGATGAGCCCACTAATCACCTAGATCTTATCACTCTAGAAGCCTTTGAAAAGGCTCTCTTGACATTTGAAGGGGCAATACTTGCGATTTCTCACGACCGAACTTTTATAAACAAAATAGCTACTAAAATATGGACTTTATATTCGTAATCCTATACACTTGAGGGTATTATGAAAAAGATTATTAGCATTTTATTTACGATTATTTATGTAAATTCGGGGTTTGCTGTGGTGTATACAGAGAGGCCAAGTGGGTTTAAGCCGGTGGTTGAAGTTTCTGCATGCTTTTTGCAAAAGGATGGAAAATTCCTCTTTTTACACAGGCAAGACAACAAGAGCCAAGGTAATACCTGGGGTATTCCTGGCGGTAAGGTCGAAAAGCAAGAAACACCTCTCAATGCAGTCGTGCGTGAACTAAGAGAAGAAACAGGCATTAGTTTGCATCCAGAAGCAGTTACTCATATAAAGACTGTCTACATTACAAATGACGTAAGCTATGTGTACCATATGTATGAAGCTGCCTACAGCGGCTCAAGTGCGATTACCATAGACCCAACTGAACACAAAGACTATGTCTGGGTGAGCTTAGCTGAAGCGCTCAAGATGGAGCTCATGGATGATGAAGCTCCATGCATTGAAATAGCCTACCCTACTGTAAATTAAATAGAAAATGGAGCTATTATGCAAGTTCAACCACCAGGTGCCGATTTTATTGCCGCTACTCAGCTTGAATCCCCCCGTACAGCAGTAGCTAAAGCGATTTGTCGCTATGGCAAGACATTTTATGATATAGCGGAACGCGACATTGCAAAGCGTGCCTATTGCATTTCATTTGTACTGCTTGCCTACAAAGATACACCGCCTCCATCTCTTGGCTTTACTGAAGCTCATTTTAGGCAAATTCTTCAGGCAAAAAGCATTGATGATGCAATTCGCCCAGAAAATATCCCGTCTGATTTTGAGCAGCAACTTCGTGCTGTAGATCCTCAGGCAATTCAAAGGCAAATTCGTGGGCTTTCTTTAGATGATCAGCTAGAAGTAGCAACCACTATACGCTGGCTAGAGCACTGCTATCAAAACCTAGAAGCATATAAGGCACTTCCACATGAGCCAAATGACCTCTTTCAGGTAACAATAGGCATTGCAAGGGAAATTTTAAGCAAACTCCCACAAGAAGTAAAAGACAGTGAAGAATTTGAGCTTGATTACAACACCTCACACTATCTCTATAGACGCGAACATCCGGGCGATATAGATGGCGTTTTAGCACTACTAAAGAATCTCTTAGAGCGCTATAAGCATGATCCACAAAAACAGTCGCGCATCTGCAACTTACTTGCCTGCTTTACACCAAGTGAGCGCGTTAAAGAGGTGTATGAAAATGCACAAATAGCCCATAGGCTAAAGGTTGCTCATCCTGAGCGTTTTGAACCATTTCTTCACGCTGTAGGTAAAAGCAACTTTGTTGCTGCCTGCTTGCGCTATCCGGAGCGCAAAGAAACGATGGAAGAGCTTCATCCACTAATGCTAGAAGCCATGCAGTATGTCAAAGCTGAGACAGATCAAGGTAATTTTAACGACTACTTTCCCTCAATTTGCTTAAACTGTTCCAAACTCATGATTGCTATGGATAATAAACAAGAGGCCATTCACGCACTTTCACTTGCAGGCACAATTCTGCAAAAGTGTCCTGATCCTGATCCTGATCCAGATGATCTAGCCCTCTTTACTAAACTTGCGAACCAGTTTAAAGCCTAGCCAACCATCTAGATTGCGCTCTTCAAGGCAGTGAAGACCCCAGGAGCGCGTTTGCTTGAGGTAGAGCTCGCGCTCTTCTTGCAAGATACCGGATGTTATGGCAACTGAAAAGTTCTTAGCGCTCGGATGCAAGCTTTCATAGGCCTCTTTTTGCTCACTTCGTATCATATTCATTACAAGAACATCAGACGAAAACTCTTCGGTTTTACCAAAATGACACTTATGTGCAAGGCCGTTAAGAGCCGCATTATATGTTGCGTGGTTGATAGCAGCATCGTCAATATCAATGCCAAGAACATAGGTAGCTCCAAAGGCAAGAGCTGATAGGGTAAGTATGCCACTACCGCAGCCTAGGTCTAAAACGTGCTTATTTTGCACATGACTACTCATCATGCTTAGCACAAGGCGCGTTGTAGGATGCGACAGGTCTCCAAAGCCAGGTCCTGGAGCAAGCTTGACACTCCCCTCATGATCCAAGCCAAGGTCTTTAAAGCATATATGCGCAAGGCCATCTTTAAAGCCAAATGCATGGTTCTGCCACTGGCTTACCCAGTCTATTTCAGTTGTTTCTTCCATAATTTGTATTTTTAGGGTATCATTGTACCCTTTATATGATTAAAGCTAAAGATTTTCGTATACCTTTTACTTGGCAAGAACGGCGCATCATGATTAGCGATGGGGTCTGGTTTATGCCTCCGGCTCTTCCGGATGATCCCTTTATCTTTACTGGCTGGCAGATGCTTTTTAGCCAAAACCTGCCTGTGAAGGTTGAATACTGCAGCGGCAACGGCACCTGGATAGTCGAAAAGGCAAAAAGTGACCCGCAAAGCAACTGGCTTGCTGTGGAGATGGACTTTGAGCGCGCGCGGATGATCTGGGCTAGAGCAAAAAATGCCAATCTTTCTAACTTTGCACTTGCCTTTTGCGAGGGTGTAGAGCTTACTAAGCGCTTTTTTCCTACTGCTTCGGTGAGTGAAATTTTTGTTAATTTTCCAGATCCCTGGCCAAAAAGACGCCATGCAAAGCACCGCCTCATACGACAAGAATTTGTAGCAGAACTTACCCGCATACTAGTGCCTCAAGGGGTTGCAACGCTAGTTACTGACAACGAAGACTATTCAAAAATAATGATTCGTGAGATGCTCCAAAATCCAGGATTTTCAAGCCCTATTGGTGAGCCCTACTACGAAGTCGCTCCAGCAAGCTATGGAACCTCATTCTTTGACTCGCTCTTCAGAAGCCAAGAAAAGGTCATTCGACTACATAGGTTTGTGGTATCTCAGTAAAGTGACTGTTCTTGCGCAAGTCACGTACTGCTTATATACCTGCATAGACGTTTCAAAATCCCATCCATCACCCACTTTTTTGCTCTCTGCTAAGAGTAGTGCACGTACCGCAAGGCGAAAGTTAGCAGCCACACAAATCGGCTTATAGAGCTCCTTTGGCTGACATTGGGAATTAATTGCCTCACAAAAGGTGTCAGTTTTTGCGCCTAAGGCCGCAGGAAGGGTGGTAAATAGAAATTCTGATACCTTTTCTAGCTCTGAAGTTTCTACAAAATTCAAGATAGTAGCCACTAGGTTTTCAGTGACTGTGCACTTCCTAATTCTATAGGCAGTAAGCATATACTTTTGAGGAGCATGGCTTCTACCACGGTTACAAATGAACATCAGGGAATTTATAAAGACTACAGTGAGTGAGTGGCGGGTTGTTCCAGTGTTTAAGATAACCGGTTCTTTGCCTCGCTTTATCCTGCTAGCTAGCGATTTTGGCGATGTTTCTCGCAAAAGACTGCCAATTGCTCTATCAATTCCAATAAAGAGCGACTCTTGAGTAGATGGCACATTTTGCCAAAATATACGCCATGTCCAGAGTAGAACTACATACATATGAGCTATGTGGCTTCCGTTATTGATAGTAGTCTGGTTCTCAATATAGCTAAGAGCCTTATCACCCAATACATGATAAAGAACATTTGACCAGTGAAAATCTGGAAGCGAAAATTTGAGGGCTTGCGCATCAATTCGAATATTATCCACCCATGTAGAAATATCGTCGTAGGGATTATTCGAAAACTGGCAAACAAATTGCCTCCCAGGAGGCGTTGCAAAACAGCATTTTGCAGCAAGTTTTTGTAGTTGTCTTGGAAGAGAAGCTAGTGCTGTATACTTGCGTGAAGGTGGTATAAGTTGATCTATTGATGGCTGAGCAAGAAGTAGCAGCCTCAGGCAGCGGACATTACCGAGCCTACATGCAAGCTCAAATGGTGTTTCGTCATCTTTATTTGTCTTAAGAAGGTTGGGTTCGCTGCGTAGTAGCACAACAAACGCCGCCACGTTATTAACTCGAATAGCCGTATGTACGGGTGTATCTAAGGCATCATCTTGGGTTGTAGCAAGCCCCTCTTCTACAAGCTGTCTACATAAGCCCATTTTATTATAAATCACTGCATGATGCAGAATCGAGCTTCGAAGCTGTCTTATCTGTGAGTCAATGGCGTCAATTTGTGCGGCTGGAGAGATCATGGGGCAGCGAGGATAGCACAAAAACTCTAAAAGGGCAATATCCGAAAGTCGCTGTAGGTGGTGTTTGAACTAATTTCTTGAGAATCAATCTGCTTTATATTTTGGCCAAAGTGGCTAACAAGCTTTGTCTTGAGCATCTGGATCGACTCGGGGGAGCCTTGAGCATAGAGCTCCACGCTCCCGTCGATAGTATTGCGGACTTGGCCTGTAATGCCAAGAGCAAGAGCGTACTCATGCGTTCGATAGCGAAAGCCCACGCCTTGCACTTTGCCAGAAAATATGATCTTTACAAGCATTACTTCTTTAGCGTCTTGAAGGCTCTATAGGCATACCCCGCTTCGCCTTTTCCTGAGCCGTCCCATTCTATATCACTTAGCTTAGATTTTCGTATCCATGGCATGCTTTCTCTTGCAGATGCATGTATGAAGGTTTCGTTGCCAAGATAGAGACCAACGTGGCGAATTCTTTTTTCATCAAGACCCCAAAAGATGAGGTCGCCGGGAGCTAACTCTTCAATAGATGTCGCTATAAAGGCTGTATGAGTAATTTGATCTTTGCTATCGCGAGGTATTGCATGTCCCATCTGGCGATAGAGCATTTGGGTGAAGCCTGAGCAGTCATAGCCAAAGCTTGTGCGCCCTCCCCATGTGTAGGGGCGATTAAGAAATTTTTCGCTTAATACAAGTACCTCTTGTATGCTCTTTGGACTATTTGTGAAGGTAACATCCCCTCTTTGGATATAGCACTCTTGGCCATCTACTGATCGCACTTTTATCCAGCGCGGGTGGGATTTGTCAAGTACTTCTAGGGTGCTTTCAAAAGGTAGAGTAAGCCGCGGTCCATACTCTGTGTCATTTACGTGATAAAGATGTGCAGCAACGCTTGTAACTTTAGCACTATCCTGAGGGCTATCTTTGCATGACGTGGTTACATCTTTTGGAATCCATCCCTCGTATGAATCTATTATTGTTTGAACTCGTATCCAGTCTCCAGACTCTTCTAATACACGCACTTGTTCAGAATAATAGCCTTGAGAGACAACCTTAGAATCGCTGGATGCCTTTTCACGCATGTCAGCACTTGGTGTGTTAATACAGCATAGACCCGCAAAGATCGAAAGAAACATCATATTTTACCTCATAAAATTAGTACGGGACTAAATGTACAAGGTATTTGCGATTTTAGGCACTAAAAAAGGTCTGATTAGTAAGCTCAATAGCTTCTTTTAGTAAGGGTCCAGCATTTTCGGTAACGTGATTAATTTGCGTTTTTGGATTTTTCAAGAACTCGTCGATAATGGTAAGTGCCTTTACAAGCTTTTCTGTGATACCCTTATCTACAGCAGTTTCTAGTATAGCCCTTGCGCATTTTTCTATATGGTCTTTTTGTACGCTCGTAAGGAGTGTTGGCTTTATGCTGTTCTCTACCCACTTAACCACTTGGCCACAGGCAAAATATATTCCGGGTCTTGCTCCAAATACCTTTAGTTGAAGCGCTTTAAGAGCCGTAAGGTTGTTTTCGACATCCTTTTTTAGCTTTGGGTTATTTTTAAATTTTTCGGCTTCTGACATAGCCTTAAGTAGCGGGCCTGCGATATCAAAAGAGCTCTCAGGTAGCTCCGGATTTTCACCTAGCACCATGTAGATAATTGCCTGAACTTCATGTAAAGCGTTTTTGGTAGCTGTTACTATAGCCTCATCAGCTTTAGCTTCACTCAAGCGGCTAAGTCGAGGCGAAAGAACCTCTAATGCCGATTTTAAGTCGGATGGATTGCCGGTAGGATCTATAGCCTCTTGTACCTCTCTTAGTACATGTGATGATACTGAGCGAGCAATTGTAGGGTGCATCGAAAGCTGCAAGAGCGTATTTTTAGCTGCAACGTCTTTTACATGGGGGCTGACTAACTGATAGAGTGCTTCAAGTATAGATGTCGGGCTTTGTTGCACCTTCATCATGAGGTCTTCTACCCCTTCAAATGGATTGGGCTTTAGGTGTTCTACCATCTTTTGTACCGAGGCTTCTCGTATTTTAAGGTCATTTTCATACTCTTCCTGAGAGGTTCTTAGCTTATCTTCAGCACTACGTATATAGCTATCCTTTCCCCCGCCAATAACACCACTTGCCGCGCTCTGGCAGCGCTTGCCAAGCTCTACCTTTTCTTCATCGGAAAGTTGAAATTTCTTGTCTTGCAAATAGCGTTGCAAGGCATCTTCTGGCATGTTGGTAATGTCATTCATACTCTTGAGTCCCACCTTAAAACCTCACTCTAGCACAAACTATTTTTTATAAGAACGTTTTTGTTTATTCATACGTCCCCATAGGCTATACTCTTTGCCCTTACACACAAGGAAAAACGTATGGGACCGACACTTTTAGAATCGAGTATTTGTAATGGGCTAGTATGGGCAGCTTTTGGGGGTTTATTAGAGTGCACCTATGATAGTCACTATAAGGGCGTTTTTACAGTAGCGTCCTTTAGTGCCGGCATGTTTGCCCAGCTGCTAGAAGAATCAATAGATTCTGAATTTGCTGAAAAAACTCGATCAATCAGCCCACTATTTGCCAGCCTTACATCGCTAAGCCCCCTGCTTACCATAGGAACACTTGCGTCGGGAATGAAATACAGTACATCTTTAGTGGTATCTGCTTCAGTCTTTTCACTTGCAACGAGTTTTATAAAAGGTATTGCAGCAAAGCCCATCTATCCGCGGTTTTTTCATCTCTTGCAGGCGGCAAGTTGCGATCCGCTCGATCATGACAAAGTCGAATAAAGGCTATTGTTTTGAAAACCAAGAGCCAAGTTTAGAATTAAAGACACCATCTAACACAAGCACATGGTCAACTTTTCCGGGGTACTCTTTGTAATTTGAGGGCATGGGCTTGGTTGGATTTCCAAGCATGAAGTCATTTGTTTTTGCAGTAAGCGATACAATGTCCTGTATTATGGTGGGACCAATGTTTTCTGGGTTTTTGCCAACAAGTTCTGCCATTTTGCGGCACATTACTTCGCTACAGTATTTTCTATGTTCTTCCTTAGTGCCGTTCCACTCTTTCTCAGCAAACCCTGCTGCGCGCGGTGTTCCTAGATATTGGGGATTAAGATTATCGTGAGCGCCGTCGCTTGTTGCTACATAGATATCTTCATCTTCTAATGGAACAACAGAAATTTGTAAGTTGCGCCAATCAGCCCGCGGCGGACCAAGGCGGCCACCACAGTCTTTTGCATCGACAGTTGCCCTACTGTCATGCGTCACATCATAACACTGAAGTGCTTGATTTGCGACTCGTCGCAATAAAAAGACCTTTGCATCACCTACTGAAATGACTACCAAGCGTCTATCGATGATAATGCCAATTGTGACTGTAGTTTCTCCCACTTGTTCTGTTCCAAGTCTGACCAATTCTTTTTGTGCCTCTTTAAGTGCTTCTAGGCCAATTGCAGCTACAGCTCTTGTCGTTGTTTCCTTCGGTATATGCTTGCTAATGTAGCTCAAGCAGGTTTCAGTTGCTACTTCAGCAGCCTTTTTAGGCCTTGGACCCCAGTTACAGCCATCAGCAACTACAAAACACTGATAGCCCTTTTTTTTAGGCAACACTGCGCCTACATCGGCAAATACAGCCTGTCGCTCGGCAGGAAAAACCTGTCTGTCATCCGTATAATTTCGGGCAGAAACGCGGCGCATCTTAAGGTCTGAAGTAACAAATTCAATGTGATCTCCATTTCTCTGTATTCTTGTTTGAGGAGCAGGAGTTACACCGTAGTTATTGTGTGTAGTTATCTTCGGAGCCTTGCCTACAGCAGCTTTTGCGCGTACAAAATCTTCTGGCACATTTAGTAAGAGCTCGCTAAATAACACATCTTGCCTGACAAGGATCTCTTTTTCTGTGAGTCCTTGCGGAAGTCTAGCGATTGGAAAATCAAAACCTACTGCATTCATAGTAAATACCTTAAAAAAGGCTAACCAGTATAGTCCTAGGGCGTTTTATATTCCACAAAAATAAAAAATAGCCCTTCACACATTATGTAAAGGGCTGTGTAGACAATAGTTTAGAATGATGTGTTATTTAGTAAAACGTTATTTGTTCCATCGTCCTGGATGTTCATAATCGCATTAGAAAAGACCTGGTTGTCTTGCACCAGGTTATAGGACGAGTCGGCGTTGATGCCTATTCCTGTACCTGTTGGAGGCAGGCTTGGGTCAGTGTCCGGCGTGATGATGCTAAAGCCATTTTTTGAAACAACGTTGTTAAGAATTGCATTATTTGAGCTTTCTTCGCCAACAAAGATGCCGTTTGTGCCGTTATTAACTACCGTACAGTTTTGAACAACGGATGCGGTTGTGCCTGCTAAGAAAATGCCATCTTTTAAGGCATTAGCTGCAAGGCAGCTATCAATGACGATATTTGAAGAGCCGATATCAGGATAAAAACCGTCTGTAGCCGATCCCTGGCATATCGTATTGCGAATGGTGATGTTTGTCCCTATCTGATCACCCGAACCATCGCCAATGTGGATGCAGGAGCGATCATCTTCTTGTGGCTGGCCTGTATTGTCAATATCTATCACACATGAATCAATCAACATGCCGTACACATTGGTAAGAGCAAGGCCTTCCGGATTTGTGTTGCTGCTTCTATTGACTATTGTGCAGTTTTTAAAGATGGCATCATTTACGATTTGACTATCAACATCGCCAAACTGAACAAGATTTGACTTTTCTGAGTCGCCACCTAGGTTTGTAAATGAGCAGCCATCCACCATCATGCCGCTACATTGCTGCACAAGCAGGTTTGTAAAGGCTGCATCAGGAAAGTCGCAGTTTGTAATTCTGCAGTCCTGATTTTCCCCGGTAAAGAGCGCGCCGGCATTGGCACTTCCTGTAAAGTCGCATGCATCAAAGAGTACATCTGTTGATGCAACAATTTTTGCACCGGCATTTACAGGGCTTAAAAACTCAGACTGAAACACTGAGACATCAGATGAGTTGCTGATGAAAAGTCCGTTAAAGTTATTCTCTGTTAGGATCTTTTTAATGATAACGTCATTCGCATTTACAAGAGCAATGCCATTTCCTGTTTGGGGATGGTGGCTTTTATTGATAATTTTATCACCTTCGATGATGACTTCTGACGCGTCTTGAACGGTGATTCCTGTAGCTCCGGCATGACCAAGAAAGATCGAAGAATTTCGTAGGTTTAATTTCACGTTGTCTGCACGAATGGTGATGGCGCTACCAAGATTATTAAAGTGAATGCTCTTGTTAAGTACATACTCGCCGGATTTTCGAATAACGACTGGAATATCTTCTTGGCAGATGACATAGACAGGAAGAGAATCAGTTTTATGTAACTTATGAGAATGATGATGTGAGCTATCAGCTTCTACGAAAGAGCCTAAAGAAATGCTCATTAGGATCAAACTTGAAAAGAGCCGAGAAGATTTCATGGTACCTCCTAGTAAAAAATTCAGATCTAACTCATAATGCACTACCAGATTTCATGCAACAAAATTGACAGAGGATAGCTATGCCATTTACATTGCCACTCGGAGCGAAGGCTCCACAATTTTCTCTTCCTGCAACTGACGGATCGACATATACGCTAGAGAGTTTTAAAGAGATTCCAACGCTTGTGATTTTTTTTACCTGCAACCACTGTCCATACGTTTTAGGCTCTGATGAAGTCACGCGTAAGACGGCTCTAGAGTTTCAAGACAAAGGCGTCGGCTTTATCGCCATAAATTCAAATAGCAAAGAGACCTACCCTACAGACTCTTTTGAGCATATGGTTGAGCGCCAAAATGAGCAGCAATTTCCATGGCTATATCTGTACGATGAAAGTCAGGCTGTAGCGCTAGCTTACGGTGCTCTTAGAACCCCTCATTTTTATGTCTTTGACAAAGACCGCAAGCTCATATACTGCGGCCGTGGCATAGACACTCCTCGCGACTCTTCGAAGATGTCAGTAAACGACCTTAAAAACGCCCTAGAAGAACATTTAGCGAATAAGCCAATCACCAAGCCACTTACAAACCCAATCGGCTGTAATATAAAATGGAAAAACCACGAAAGCCACTGGATGCCTCCAGAAGCTTGTGACTTAATTTAAAGGAGCTCTCAATGTTTATACGGACGCTACTACTCACACTTATTTCACTTCCCTGCTTTGCAGCAGAGTCCCTGATAGACACCTATATCTACGGCTATCCAATTGTATTGATGGATGTTACAAAAGAAGTATCGACCAATGTCTCCCAGCCGGGAAGTTATCAAGCACCTATTAATCAGTTTGCTCATGCTCGCGAGCTGCCTGGTGCTACCTTTCGCCTCTTTCCAAGCCCAAATGTTGATATGCTCTCATCAAGAGCGTGGCTTGACGTTACGAATAACGCCTACATCCTGCACCTACCAACAATTCCTAACCGCTATTTTGTAGTTGAGATTATCGACGGCTCAACAAACGTCATCACATCCTTAGGGCCAAGGACTACAGGCTCTAACGCACAGGACTTTTTGATTACAGGCCCTAGCTTTAGCGCTGAAGTACCAAAAAACATGACCCAGATAGCAGCAACGACATCTACCATTTGGATCATCGCGCGCATACAGTGCTATGGCCCACAAGATGTTTCAGCTCTTGCAAGCACGCAAAACCTCTTTACCCTCACTCCCCTTTCATCCTATGGTCAGTACTACTCTCCGCCACAAAACGTACCTGTAAATAGCGCTATAGACATGAAGACGCCGCCTGTAGAGCAAGTAGCAAATATGGATCCTAAGGCCTTTTTTGCAAGACTTAGCAAGCTAGATACATCTGTAGCGAGCGTTGCAAATGAAGATCCCCAAACGCTAAAGCAGGCAAAAGACGCCGCATTAGCTAAAATCTCTGCAAAGCTTAAAGACCTTCCAAAAGCACTAACCGGCTGGAGCATTCCCCTAACACTTGTTGGCGATTACGGCAAAGACTATCTCCTTCGCGCCGCAACAGCCCAAGTTGCCCTTGGAGCCAACATCCCGGCAGATATCTTAGCGATAATAGCAACTTGCGATGTTACGGGCGAAGCTCTTGATGGCAAAAACAGCTACCGCATACATATGAGCCCGTCTCAGGTACCACCGGTAAATGCCTTTTGGTCCCTTACGATGTATGACAACAATCACTACCTTGTGCCAAACTCCCAAAATCGCTATGTCCTGCACTCATTTACCACCCTCGCCTACAAGCCTATACGCGCTTTTACAAGATCCTAAAAGGCAGCAAGATTTAGAATACTTTAAGTCTAGAATCGCTGAAATAGACGCCCTTGCAGACTGGGGCAATTTTCTTGACCGTTTACCAGGTAGGCCAAGTGCAGAAGAAAAGGCGGCAACACTTGCATCTATTGAACAAAGAGTTTTGAAGGAAGCTAGTCAAAACTATTTGCTTCAGCACCTTTTACGCTTTATTCGCTATGTAAAAGGGGATGATGATCTCTCTTATCCACATCCACAACAAGATATACGTGACATCCTCGAATCGTTATCGCACTCTAAGCTGCTTACGGATGAAAAATTTAGATCAGACGCATATGGCTCAAGAGTTGGCTACGGCGATGTTACACCCATTACTGATGAATTAGAGCTTGTTATGCAGTCAGCAAAAAAGGCTGAAAAGGACCTTTATGACCTTATACGCCTAGCATGCAGCGAAGAGGTGCAAGTGCCTGCAAAGTTATCCCGGCTAATTGAGGACCATGAGCTTGCCGTAAATCATCACTATAACGCACTCATTAAAAAGGTCTTCTCAACGCAAAGTCATGCTGCTATGTACTACGAAGATGCCGTCCGCGAAAGGTCTCAAGATGTGGTACGTACATGTACACAAGTCCAAGAGATGCTAAAGGGTGAATTTAGCCAAGACTGCGCCGTCATAAGAGCCGTGCGGGCGTTCTTACTTGCTGAAAAACAGCCGCGAGATACAAGGGTTTCTCTCTTATATGATGCAGTATTATCTGTACGTGGCCCTACACTTCCTGCTGTAGTTGAGCAAACAATAGCGATGCAGGGCAAGAATTTATTGCGCTTTAACGATGATGAAATACGCATTACAAAACGTGTATTTATGCGCGAGCAGATGTGGAATCAGGAGCTTCAAACCTATCTTATGGTAGGTTTCTTGCGAAATCTGCACTTTGCAGATATGTATCATCAAGATTATGAGTTTGAAGCAACTTGGTATATACTTAAGTCTGATCCTCAGTACCAGTCGGGGTTTGAAGCTTGCATAAAACGCTCTACTCTATTTAAAGCCCTACATGATGCCTATAGCAAAGGCCGCGAGAGTGATATGGAGGCGATAAAAAAGATAAATGGAATCTTGCAACGTACATATGTAGTGCCTCCAAAAGACACTCCTGCAGAAGCTCTACACGATGAGCTCACTATTCGCCTCTATACACTCGAAAACGAACTTCTCACTCTAAATGAAAATGGTAGAAGCCGCTGGATAAGTGATGAGGTAAAGCGATTTCGCGAGGTTAATAAAAGACTCTTAACCTTTTCAAAAGATGAGCAAACAACAGTATGTCAGCAGTTTTATACAGAGCTATACAAGACATTTTCACCATTAGCTCGTGCAAATGGTGAGCGAGAGATCAAACGACTTCTTAGCTTGCCAGACTTTGCTTTAGGCTCTATCACAGGCTTTGTGAGAACCATGCTGCTTCGCTGGCGCCTTGATACCTTTTTGGAGACTCACGATGTGAATTTTGACAACCTCACCGTACGCGATGTTAAGAATGCCTTTAGATCTAAAAAGCTGCTTTCTACCGAAGAACAGCTGTTAGCTGTAGTATTTACTGATTACCTTAACACCCCTGAAGGAGCGCGGTTTTGGCCGTACCTATATGACTTTGGCTCTATGGAACTTGCCACAAAAAACTATAGGGACTTTGGCACTCAAACTACGCGTATAATTGAGGCTAGGGGCGACAAAGGCTCTACATGGGACAAAGTCCTTGATTACTATCACGACTTTCGAGATGTTGCCCATCGGCTTCACATCGCTGCTAGTAGGCGAAAGGCAGAAGATTTATATATGGGTGCATACGAGTGTGAGAAAAATAAGCCAAATCCTTTTGCGCACGCCCTTATTTTAGAGATGAAACAGTTCCTTGATGCAACGCGCTTTACGCACTCTAAGGTGCCTGTTACTCTCTAGGTTTTTCTAGGCCAACTTTGGGGTCGCGCCAGCTATTGATAATGGCATCTAACTCAGACTCAGCTCGCGGTTTGAACTGCTGTAGGGCAACATTCAAATTGGAGCTAAGGGGCATATTTAGTAGCGTACGTGCATGTTCTTGCCCGGCAAGGAATTCAGAAATCAGTTCATTAGACTTTTGAAGCTTGCCATCAAAATTAAATGTTTCGTGGTTCGCAGAAAGCTTTGGGTTGCCATCATGAATAAATGTAAGATCGCCTGCTAATTTTGACTGATGCGGAACGCTAGTTTCGGCACCACGCTCTTGAAGGCGTTTTCGATATTCTTTTGCGTTATTTGGTAAAAGCTCTCTGACTTCGCTATATGCTTCCATTTGCTTTTTACTTATGCCGGCCCAAGCGTACTTCATACGTTCGATAGGCACACTTTGTAGCGCAGCATTAATAGCAATCGCTACGGGAAATGCCCCATCTTTAAGGGCTTTTACTGCAACATCGATGTAAAATCTCAGTAACTCTTCTCGTTTCTTTGGTTCCTTGAAGGCAAGTTCGCCACCTGGAGTTGTCTGAAAGAATGAATCTCTCACAAAATCTGAAATTCTATTAAGAGTTTCTGAATAGATTTTTTCTTGAGAAGATGATTTATCTTTATCGCTTACATCCCACTTTGGTTTAAAAAGAGAATCTGGGGTAAAGAGTAAGTAGCAGCTTGCTACAATTGCTTGTAAGTCGTTTGCTGCACCTGATACAGCAGACTTATATTCTCGTGAACTGAGTTGACCATTTGCAATCTGCATAAGCTGCGCTCTAAAGTCACTATTTTGGCTTCTAAGAACTTCAGACGATAGTTGGGGTTTTGCTGCTTGCTCTAAAGATGCTTCAAAGGCCTCAGCCGTATCTTTAGGCAGTGCTTTTATAATGGCGTCTTTGATAACGCTATACCCATCAGTACCAACGTTTCGGGCGCACCATTCTTTACAAAAAAGGATGGCATCTAGATTGTTTTTCTCTTTAAGTGCCTGTGTGAGTAGCTTTGCAAAGTCATTGGTCGATAGTATGCTCCTAAAGCCAAGAATCAGTAATTCCCTAAGCTTAGCAACTGAAAGCTTCTCCCCAATAGCGGCTTTAGGATCACCGCGTATAACAGCTAGAAGATGACTATTTGCATGTTCTATCGACACCTGCTCAACAAGAGCCTTTGCACCTTGAATTTTTACAAGTTCAGCCTGTAATTCTTTTGTCTGATACTTATTAACGAGAATCTTTGTCTCTTCCTCAAGGGCACTTAGGCTCTTTCGTAAGTTGATGCGAACTTCCGGTATCAGTTGTCGTACGCGTTCAATATTTGGAGCATTGGCAAGAAGAGCCTTTACTTCATTAGCGCGCCAAATTTCAACTTCCCCTGCAAGCTCAGGATGTATATTTCCTACCATATCAACGAAGTCCAAAAAGCCATTGTCTAATTTACGCCTACAAATTGTGAGCAATTCCATGAGAGGAGTACTTTTGACTAATCCGCTTACTAACCTCATGATGTCGTCAGAGTTGACATTATCTTTATTTTCTCGATAGAGCTTATGGATCTCTGCAACGATCTGTTCCTTGGCTTCGGTGCCTTTACGAACTCGTTTTATTTCGGTTTCTGTACCTTTGCGAATTGGCGCCGTCACAAGCACCCCAGGGGCTGTCTTAGCTTTAGGCTTTTCTTCTGGTGGTACTATCGTAGATTTAGCCGTGTCTTCAACCTTTTTATCGCTAGGAGGTGGCTGACGCGATACAACTCTAGCGGGAATGGGTGATGATGGGCTTGGGGCAGATACAAATTTTGTTGCTAAAAGTGATTTAAATTCTTGTGATACTCCACGTGCTGGCGACGTATCAGAATCTGTGTCACTAACCCCAGAAGATGATGTGCTTGATCTATCTTGGGATGATGGCCTTGATCCTGGTATTTCAGTTTGTGACACGCGATTTGCCCGGGCAGCTTGCGGACTTGATTTTTTTAGCCGAGTTACTTGCTTAGCTGGGGGCGATATAGGAGAGGTTGCGCTGCTTGAACTCGCACTAGACTGGCTGTCAGGAGAGTAAACAGGTGGTCGCGGAGGTCTTGGAGGTCTATATCCATGTACGAGTATCTCAAGGCCTTTAAGCTGGGCCGTTAGTCTGGTGTGTTCTTTATTCTGTGCGGGCGTACGGCTTTGTAGGAGGTCTAGCTCTCCAAGCCTCTTTTTAGTAGCTTCTATGTAGGCTTGTGCATTACTTGTGCCTCGTGCGCGCAAGCCCACGACAGGCAGCGTTGCAAGAGTTTCGCGTACTTTCTGAAGAGCTTCTTTCTCTACAGCTGAGACTCTGTCGTCTAGGAGCGTAGCATCGACTTTCCTTAAGATATCGCCTTTAAGGCTAGATGATAAAGTGGCATCAGTTAAATGCTGCTCATCGCCCCCATATGGAAGCCTCATTCCTGGCAAGCTCATAATAAACCCTCACCTTAACGCTATATATTAATTCTACACCTAACAAATATATATTTTAAAGTAAAGATTTATAATATGGGCTGGGGCATAGTTATTACACTGCTCAAGATGTCATGGCTAAAGAGGGGGGAAATGTCGCGGTTTAGCGCATTATGAAAGTCCTTGATCCCCTGTTCTTCGATAGTAGATTCTATGAGTTTTGTCATGCTATTTAGGCGGCTAAAGCGCTCTGGGAAGAGCAGGCGGCCCCGATAGCTGATAGCTGGGCTATAGAGAAGTACTTTTAGATACTCTTCTTCATCTTGTGATAGTGGGCGCTCATTAATAAGTTTTACAAGCAAAAAGAGCTCACTTGCTGCCGGCATGCCTATGTCAATAGCGTCTTTGCAAGAAAATGAGATGCTTCCTGGCTGTACGATCTCTATGATTTTTAGCTGGATAAAGAGATAAAAAAGCTCGATAAAGTCTAGTCTATTATACCTAGATAACACGTTCTTACCTGCAAAAAAGACGTTGTGAATAGCGTGTGCTAGCTTTTCGGCAAAGCCGCTAAAAAGGGCTTTTTTGATCTTTTGTGGGTAGAAGTAGCCAGAGTTTTCACTAGATATATGCTCTAAAAAGTGCTCTATAAAGAGATCTGCGTGGTTCAACTCTTGATAAGGGCCTATTTGGTGATAAAAGTCGCTATCTTTTGTCATGCTCACAACCGTAAATACTTTGGCAAATTCATCCTTTTTCTGCAGGTCTTCTAAAGCTATAGAGCGGGCATGTTCTTTGATATTTGTGCGGTCTTGTAAGTTAAAGAGCAGTAGCTCTTTTGCAGAGACATCCTCAGCAAGAGCGCGAAGGTATGACTTAAACTCCTCACTCACCTGTGCTTTATGGATATATTCCTGAGTAGTTGGTGATGGTATACGCAATACGGCCATGCGTTTTCCCTTTTCAAAGAGGTCAAATATGGCTGTAGGCATATTTTGGAGTGTTAGTGGGTCGTAGCCAACGATATCAAAATCCTGTAAAGACTCTATAACCTGCAAAAGAGGCACGTGGGCATAGTGATTCATTGTGCGTAGCAGGGCGTCATAGTCTAGTGCCATTTTGTTAGAAAGCGATGTTTCATGAGCTTCTGTCACCTGCTGCTCAGCTTTACCTTTAACGATAAATTCGTTGATAAGGCTTGTAGAATCCGGTGTGAGGTGAAAGCCTGAATAGAGCTGCCTTGTAATATGCTGTACAAGCTGTACAACCTTATGTTGTATTGCCTCTTCATTTTTTGGCGGATAGGTAATAACTCTATGAAAGTCACTAGAGCTTAATAGGTTTCGTAAAAAGCGCTGAAAGTCAGTAAGATATGCGCTAGAGCTCTTTGCCAGTTCCTTTATCTGAGGCGCCTGGTTGGCTGCAAGCATCAGTGCCACAACTAGGCGATAGGTCAAAGAGACAAGCTCATCGTTATAGTAGCGCTTTGCGGCCTTAACAAAGCCATCGATAAGGTGCCAGTTTTGGCGCACGATGTTGCGTGAAATTTGACGGGCTATAATGTCTTTAAAAAGCTTTAGCTCTTTTAGGGATTCGGCCTCTACACCTTCGTGAAAGTACTCTTCGAAGTTGCAGACAAGCTTTATGTTGCGAAGTAGGCGCGGGTTAAAAAAGCGCGTGCCATTTTCTTTTCGTATAAAAAAGAGTTCATATTCAGAGTCTTTTTTTACGGTGTCAAGGTCTATAAAGAGGTGCTCACTTGATGTAGCTTTACCTTGAGGCTCTTTTGCTGCTTGTTCTATTAAGTTTAGAGGTAGCTCTCGAATCCATTTTGTGAGTGACTCCTGAACGGCAATTGGAGCGATTTTTCGTTGATAAAAGCTCCATAAATCGCGAAACTCTTTTGATTCTTTGACGCTACCGACATTTGCGCCAATAAAGACGCGCGTATATTTATCTACTTTTTTGGCAGCTTCGCCAACGAGAACCATTATCGTTTTGATGCCTTCTACAGACTCGTGCTGAACGAGTTTACCATATTCTGAGCGATAAAAGTGTCTGAGGTAGTGTAAGATGGCGCGAAATGTCTCGCGCACTACAAACATGACCTTTTCTGCATTTTTTTGATGAAGCCAGTGTACGGTTTTGTAGATGACAGGGATATCCTGTAGTTCAAGTTGGTGGCGCTCTGCAACCACAATTGGTCCCTCTACTTCAAGGTCTGCAATACTAGTAAGTGTCTCTATCGCCTCTATAATACCCACTGTAGAGTGTCCGCTTTCGTCATGATGATGGTAGCTCATAGCTTCCTCCTCGCTCCGATACTCTTATTATCTCATTCAAATAATTATTAAACAAATCCAAAAACCAACTATTTCAAATTATTTCTTTAGTAAATAATTACGCCTTTTGCTAAGATTTATGGTTGACACAAGAAGTCCTAAAACGCTACTATATCGGCCAATTTGGAAGAGTGGCAGAGTGGCCGAATGCGTCTGTCTTGAAAACAGAATCACCTTTTCGGGTGACGGGGGTTCGAATCCCTCCTCTTCCGCACTTTTACTATGAAGTACATCGAGCAAATTAGCCACTGGCAAGGTGCCTTTCCTGAAGAGGCGCTTATGCATCTTATCGACGCTGAAGAGGAGTCAAAGCCTCTTTTGCAACATCTTCTTAAAAACGCCCTTCAAAACTATAAAACCCTGCCAGAAGACTATGTCGGCCATATATTTGCGCTTTATCTACTTGCCTATTTTCGCGATGAAGCTGCCTTTAGCTTGGGCTTAGACTTTCTTAAGCTTCCAGAACCCTACCCTACAACGCTTTTTCACGATCTATTGACCCAAAGCTACCCTGCAGCTATTGCTAGCGGCTATCAGGGCAATCCTAAACCTCTCTATAACCTGTTAACAAACACTGCTGTAAGCTATCTCTCAAAAGTAATTGCGTTAGTGAGCGCATCTATCCTTGTAAACCGTAAAAGCCTAGCTCGCCAAGAGTACGCTACCTTTTTAGAGTCATTTATACAAAATCAAGATCCAAAGCTGCTGGCAGTAGTGGCAGAAGAGATTGCCGGTCTGCACCTCAATGAGCTATATAAGCCCATTAAAGAGCTCTATGCCACTAAAGCGATAGATAGCGAGCAATTTAGCGAAACGCATTTTGACCAAATCATGCAGTCAGAATATGTAAACCCAAGAAAATTTTTTCTTATAGATGACATTTTTGAAGAGCTTAACTTCTCTTGAACTTGAATGTGTATATAAGTACAATGTCTCACACTAATAAGGAAGAGTGGCAGAGTGGCCGATTGCGTCTGTCTCGAAAACAGATTCACCTTTACGGGTGACGGGGGTTCAAATCCCTCCTCTTCCGACCTGTAATTTACTTGTTACCAAAAATTCGATCTTTAGGCATAAGGGTTCCTACTACTGTACGTATTTATACTTTATGAGTTTTGAAAACGGCCAAGCTTTGCAGGGTCTTCCTGCAACGATCATCCCCTCAACACGCATTGTCCCAGCGGGACAAGGGTTCCGGATGTCCCAGGCCTTGAGTCAGCATACTCACGAGATGAATCTCATTGTCCAGAAGGTGCTCTCAGAGTGCAAGCTCCTCTATAGGGACGACCCTCTCTTTTGGCAAACCTTTAGGCAGCATATCCCTATTGTACATTGGGAGCCCTGTGAATGTGCTCCTGGCGGGGTTATGATCTACCTGCTTTGCCAGTCGCTCAACAACTACGACCTTTCGCAGTTTTTCCTTGAGATGATTAGCCGCTGGTTAATTCCTGGCAAGCAAGCTACAATTTTATCGGCAAAGCACCTTACTTTCCGCTTTGTAGACATGCCGGATGAAAGCTATTTTATCTCAGAAATCTTTGCCCTTGTAGACGATGAACGCGTCTTTGGCACCATCCAAAAAAATGTAAATGCCCTTGCGCACGAAATAGCCCTCGGAGCTGTTTCTGCGCATCATGCGCGCCATATACTCGTTACAAAAGCTCTTACCCAAGAGCATAAGACAACGCTCATCCACAAAACCATTGTTGAGCTATCTACGCGTAAATTTAAGCCTATCGGGCCCGAAGTCTTTTTTGAGATGCATCACTTTTTACTTGCATCTGACGATGAATTTAAGCGTATACGCGACGTTCGCCATATGTGCCGCATTATTTGCTATCATAACTGGTTTAGAAGACTACTTCGCCGCTATTCTGACTCTGATCAACGAGAGATCATGGTAAAGCCTTTGCATGCGACGTTGCGCTTTCAGTTTGGCGAAAAGAGCGTTATAGGCCTTGTAATTGCCATGAGCTTTGTTAAAGAATATGAGCAGTTTGAAGCTCGCCATATAGCCTCTGCCTGCCAAAGGCTAATACCTGGCATTCAGATAGTTCCACGGTCATTTTTTAGCTACCAAAACCCATCTGATCCTATACATTCATACTATGTAGAAATTGAAAAACGAGATGGCAGTGCCCTTAACTCGAAGGAAGTAGCGCTCCTTCGCGACGGATTATTAGTAGAAATTCCTCACTGTGTTGAGCAGCTTTCACACACCCTCTTTATTCCGCAAAATGAAGAGGAAATCATGCGCAACATCATGCTGCTAAGTCAAGAAATACGCTACGTACGCGATATTCCGCAGATGATCATTGCCTTTCAAGGCCAGTCTGATGATACAATACGATTTCATGTTACGCTTGTGCGCCTATGTAAAGATGCTGAAACCCCAACGTTGGAAGCGCTCTTTAGCAAAGTTTCAGACCTTGTAGCCTTTTTACCGTCCTCAAAACGCGTTGTAGGCCATGTCCGCAATAAATACCCAAAAGAAGCAAATACCTTTATTCTGGAGTGCAAGAAGACTCCATTCATGCGTGTAGATCATTCTGTAGACCTTAGCCGCGCGCGCGAGTTTATCTGTGCTGCCATCCGCCAGGCAATGCATGGTGAGGTACGCGACTTCAATGGCGGCCTTATGTCGCAGCAAAACCAGCTTCTTGTTGGACTTAAAGGGCTATTAACACAAGATGAGAAAAAAGAAGAAATTCACCTTGAAAATCTCTTTCACAACCTGCAGCCAGTGCTCATGCGCAGCCTTTTGCCTCCAGAGTTTATTAAGCAACTTTTTGACCTGTTCTTAAAGCTGCATAACGATGCAAAGGAGCATAATGGCCCTCGTTTTTGCGAAGTATGCCATGACAACGCCCTTTCTGTGATGGCCTGCGTGCAGGAAGAAAGCTTTTTGGACGAGATGCAAAAAGAGATCCTTAAACTCGACTTTAAAGACCAAGAGCTTGCTCAGTCGCATATGGAAGTTGATGGCCTACACTATGCAGGCTATATCATCGTTCGCTCCGAGCCGCATAAAATTGCAGCCTTTCAGCAGGCTCTAAAAGAAACTCTTGCCCGCTTTAACAACATAAAGAGAGCATCAAATACGCTGCGCATAAGTCTGCCAAGGCCAACATCTCTTTTAGATCCTCGCATCGGTACGGATAGAACATCCGGCATCGTGATCAAAATGCTCTACGAAGGCTTGATGCGCATAGATCCATCAGGAAAGCCTGCGTTTGCTGTTGCCGAAAGTGTAGATGTCTCATCTGATCAAAAGCGATACACCTTTGCCTTGCGAAAATCTACCTGGACAAATGGCGCGCCCGTTACTGCCTATGACTTTGAATACGCATGGAAAAAGGTACTTGACCCACAGTTTAAAACGCCTTTTGCCTACCTCTTTTACTGCATCAAAAATGCTGAAAAGGTAAAAGCGCGTCAGCTTGGAGTTGAAGAAGTTGGCATCTTTGCAAAAGATGCCTACACACTAGAAGTTCTGCTCGAACACCCAACGCCATACTTCTTAGAGCTTTGCGCCCACTGGATATACTCTCCACTATGTAAGCAAGTAGATGAGCTTCACCCCGGATGGGCATACTATGGCGATGACACCTATGTCTCTAATGGCCCATTTAGGCTTGCTAAGTGGCGACGAAATAGCGACATACAGGTACTTAAAAATCCGCTCTACTGGGATTCTGAAACTGTTCAGGTTAGCCAGATCGATATTTCGATTGTCTCTGATCCTAAGCGAGCATTGATGCTTTACCAGCAAGGAGAGCTTGACTGGATTGGTGAGCCCCTTTCTGAAATACCGCCAGAAGCATTTACCATTTCAGACTATGAAGGTAAAATTATATCTCACCCAATTGCAGCACTGCACTGGTATTCGCTTAACGTGCAGGTAGCGCCATTTACTTCAAAAAAATGCAGACAAGCTCTCGCTATTGCACTCAACCGCCGCGAGATGGTAGACAAGCTCTTTGCCGGTAGAGAAAAATGCGCCTACAGCATACTACCACCTGGATTATCACAGCAAGATGAGCCCTACTTTAGCGATGCAAACCCCGAACTTGCCCGCACGCTCTTTAACGAGGGACTAAAAGAGCAGCATCTTACACGTAAAGAGCTTCCGCCCTTTATGATCACCTGCTGCGACCAGGAAATTCACCACTCAATAGCCTCTAACGCAGCTCGTCAGTGGAAAGAAGTGTTGGGTATAGACGTGAAGATAGAAGTATTTAAGTGGGACCGCTTTATGGAAAAATGCGGCCAAGCAGACTTTCAGATCATGGGCATTACCTGGTATAGCTGGGTCTATGATCCTTCATACATCCTTGATCAGTTGATGACTCAAGAACACCAGATGAATTTCTGTGGCTGGCACCACCCAGAATATACGGCATATCTGAATGAATCGCTGCACTCTACAGATAAAATGCATCGTTGCGAGTTAATGCACAAGGCGGAACGTATTGTAATGCAAGAACTTCCGATCATTCCGCTCTTCTATTATACATTTAAGTATATGAAAAAAGAGTACCTGGATAATATCTACCTGTCACACTTAGGACAGATAGATTTTAAGTGGGCAAGGATAAAGCAGAATCACTAACTTGGGGGCAACATGTCTTTCTCCAAACTCTTTACTAAGGCGCTCTTTGCAACGTGTACGTTGCTCGTAGCGGTATCATCATGCAAGCAGCAGTCTGATGCTCGAGATTCAGATCAAAAAGCAGAACAAAAAAAGGTGCGTCTTTACCTCCAAAGTGAGCCCATCTCTATGGACCCACGTAAGGCTGGCAACCGCATTTCGCAAATTGCGATACGCGAGCTTTTTGAAGGTCTTATGCGCATTGACAGCCAAGGAAGACCAACACTTGCTGTTGCAAAAAGTTATGAAGTATCTGAAGATAAATGCACCTACCGCTTTCACCTAAGGCCAGCTACCTGGTCAAACGGCATGCCGGTCACCGCATATGACTTTGAATATTCGTGGCTATCTAACTTATATCCAGATGCCCCTACAGCATATTCCTATGCCTTTTACTGCATCAAAAATGCTCGCGATGCACGCATGGGCGAAGTAAAGATGGATGAAGTTGGCATTAAAGCAATAGATGAGTCTACCTTAGTTGTAACGCTAGAGCACCCAGCCCCCTATTTTATTGAGCTTACATCTAATCCACTCTACTCTCCTGTCTGTAAAGCGGTAGTTGAACAAAATCCCGACTGGCATAACGATGCCGGCCCAAACTATGTTACAAACGGCCCTTTTGTGCTTAGCGAGTGGAAGCACCGCACAGAACTTGTTCTTGCAAAGAACGAGCGCTACTGGGATCAAGCAGCTGTATCTGTACATGCATTAAGCTTTCCTATAATCGAAGATCCTCTAACAGCACTTAATATGTTTGAGACAGGCGAGCTAGACTGGGTTGGCGATCCGTTTGGATCACTGCCTCTAGAAGCAATACCTCGCCTTAAAGAGCGCAAAAAACTTGAGCAAAGGCCCATAGGAAGTGTAAACTGGCTTGAGGTAAATGTGCGACACAAGCTTTTACAGTCTGCAAAGGTTAGAAGAGCCTTTGCTATGGCAATTAACCGCCAAGAACTTGTCGATCACCTCCTGCAAGGTGGCGAGCGTCCTGCCTATACGTTGCTTCCAGAAACGCTGACATTTATGCAACAGCCCTTTTTTGCTGATAATGACATCCAAACTGCCCGCACACTCTTTGATGAAGGTGTTAAGGAGTTACACCTATCTAAAGATGCGCTGCCGGAGATTATGCTCTGCCACTCATCAGACCCTCGCGAAAAATCTATCGCAGAAGCTGTCCAGCAGCAATGGGAAGCCGCTTTTGGTGTAAAAATCACCCTGAGCCCTGCAGATTGGAATGCACACCTCAAGCGCGTAGCAAGTGGCGAGTTTGACGTTGCAGGCCTAACCTGGTATACGTTTTATCACGACCCAATATATAACCTCGAATTTTTGAAGTATGCAACAGCAAGCTTTAATGGCACGCACTGGGAACATCCCCACTTCATCGAACTTCTCAATAGGTCCGATGCTGCTGTAGATGAAGCTGTGCGCGATGAGCTCCTTTGCCAAGCAGAAGCCTTTTTGATGACCCAGATGCCCGTAATCCCCATCTGCCACAACACATCAAAATTCTGCAAAAACCCAAAAATCTACGGCGAAAGCCTATCGCCAATCGGCATGTTCGAACTCAAAAAAGTCGACGTCGACGCCGGCATCATCCTCGTCAACAAATAACCAACCATAACCCAGCCCTCCAGGCTGGGTTATCCCTCTTTTCAGCCTGAAGAGCAGCTTTTATAACAGCCTAGGGCATCGCCCTTAACGTTATTGTTAATTTGATATTGTCAGAGTAATTTTTCTTCAGCCTGAAGGGCTGGTTTATAAAAGCCTAGGGCATCGCCCTTAACGTTATTGTTAATTTCATATTATCAGAGTAATTTTTCTTCAGCCTGAAGGGCTGGTTTATAAAAGCCTAGGGCATCGCCCTAGGTACGTTAAGCAAAAAATGTAGCAGGGTGAAGCCCTGCGTTATAAGTTTCGATTCATCGCACGTCAACGACTATCGCGCTTTTAAGCGCTCACTATATTGCAGGGCTTCACCCTGCCACTTGTGGGCTACAGCATACCTAGGGCGATGCCCTAGGCTTTTATAAACCAGCCCTTCAGGCTGAAGAGAAATTACATAAGCATTCTGAAGTAACAACAATGTCAAGATCTTATGCCCTATGCTTTTATAAAAGCTACCCTTCAGGCTGAAAAAAATTTTGTAGCCCTTTCTCATCTTTTCTCACCTGCTCTCTTCTTTTGTCTTTCTTCGCGCTCTTCGCGACCTTCGCGGTTATTTTTTATGCACATACATTATCAGACGTTACCTCTCCATCACATCCCTCCCAGTAAATTTGCATTATCAGACGTTAAAAACACACAAAATGTTTGATTGAAATTCCCTCATTTTACTATGTATAACCTATAACCTAAACTTTTAAGGAGGTATTTATATGGAAAGACAACTCAGCACCTACTTTCGCGAGACAGAAGCTGTCCGTAAAAAGTGGGGATGGTTTTTGCTTTTAGGATTGGTATTAGTGTTACTTGGCGCGTATGTGATTAATCAGGCATTTGTTGCTACGCTCTTTTCGGTATTTTTCTTTGGAATGCTTGTAGCCGGTGCCGGCGTTATTCAAGTAGTACAGGCGTTTATGGCACGTCGCTGGAGCGGTTTTTTCCTATCGCTTCTACTTGGCGTACTCTATCTTGTAGCTGGAGCTCTTTGCATGGTAAGACCAGAAGAAGCTGCAATAAACATCACGCTCTTGCTCTCTGCGTTCTTATTTGTATCCGGTCTTTTTAAGATCGTAGCTGCGCTCTCTATGAGTTTTGAGCGTTCTGGCTGGGTGCTATTTAACGGTATTGTGACCTTTATTTTAGGTCTTCTTATTTACAACCAATGGCCCCTATCTGGTCTTTGGGTGATTGGTCTTTTTGTAGGAGTTGACATGATCCTTTCTGGCTGGTCATGGATTCTCCTCTCTTTCGTTGCTCGTAAAAGCATCACCTAATTACAATACAAGCCCGTTAGCCTATTTTCGCTGTAAGCGAAAATAGGCCAAAGGGCTTGTTCTTCCAATTCATTACTATTCTGATGTCCTAAAATCAAAACCGATGCTATTATTTCGCCGCAAAACTATTCTAGGTATTTCAAATGTCAATGACAACCCGCACAGTTCCTAATGATTACAATCTTCGTATTGAAGGTCTACAAGAGCCATTCCCCTATGATTCAGTCATCACGCATTGTACACTATCATCCCTATCTGGCAAACACAATTGGCAAGTAGTTCCCTTCCCTTATACTATGCCACGATGCTACAAGTTAGATTTTTCTTTACGGCTCGCCGCTATTTCAGACTATATTCCCCAACCACCTAACATAAATACTGTTACTTTGGTTTTCTTTGCCGGAATAAACGAGCAAACTGCTACTCGTCTGCAGCAATCTCTTTTCGCAGTTGAACGTAAAGACAGTGTTTTTAACGCAGAAACTAATGAGCTGCAGCTATCATTCACCTTTAAGATTAAAGATGAGTTTAGAAGCACAAAAGCAAAGCCTCAATTATTATTTATCGCAGCAAAAATTGATGGTATCGTTTTAAAACACCTGGTGTGTGATATGATCGTATTTTCAAGCATCAGAAAACTCTCCGCTAATGGAATGTTAGCGATCGGCAGAGGCACGGAAAACATCTTAAGAAAAAGTAAGTGCTTTTGGTTCTCTGATAACCTCATTTGCACAAAAGAAGAGCTTGAACAAGCAAAGCAAGAACAAAAGCAAAGCCACATAGAGAGTCTATCCTCAACCGAACGGCCAATTTTCACCATGCTGACAGCCACGCAAAATTGTGCAAAAGTAATGGAGCAGTTTTACAATAAGGCCTCCGCCGATTGCCAGCAAGCCTTTATGATTCAGGCTCGACAACTAATTCAAATCCTTACAAACGAGACAAACGCTCTAGAGATTATAGCAAATGGTGATACTAATTCCGGTAATGAAATGCCTCCGCTAGAAGAGCTTCCCACCTACATACAAAGTAGTGACTTAATCTCACCTTTTTTTGAAGATCAAATAGGCGAGGAACAAATTTCTATCACCAACATAGATTTAAAATAATCTCGGATTTTGTACTAATTGCGGCCGTTCTAGAAGCATAAAAGAGGCTATATGATTTATTTTAGAGATTTGACCCTTGCGTAACTACCAACAACTGCTTGCTACTGCTTAGACAGATTCTGGATAATGCCACGTACAGCGACATCCAAAGATGGCAAGGCCTTAGTGGATGCGCGGGCTGCATCGCCTGCTAAGTGGCCAGTGTTTTGCTGGCAGTACAATTCTGTAGGGACGTTAGCTTCTTTTAGGCGTTCATTAAAGGCTTCGCCTTGAGCTTTTAACTCATCATCTTCTGCAACGATGATGAGTGCTTGGGGCAGGCCTTTAAAGTCTTTTAATAAAAGTGGAGATACTAAAGGTAAAAAGGTATCTTTTGGATCCGAAATGTACTGTTTTACCTGCCAGCGAGCTACATCTAAAGCATCATTTTGCTTTGTAAGGACGCCATTACAGGTAAGATCTAGCACAGGATTGATAAGTACTTGTAAAACTGGTTGTGGTCCATTTTTATCCCGAGCAAGAATACATAAGGCAGCTGCAATATTGCCTCCAGAGCTATCTCCAACCACAATAATCTTTGAAAAATCTTTAGAAAGACAGGTAAGCACCTTGTAACACTCTTCAATGGCTTTTGGAAATTTAGCCTCAGGTGATAGCGAGTAGCCAACGGAGACAACCTCGCAGGCTGTCTTTGTTGCCAGATATCGAGCTAAGTTATCGTGTGTATCAAGGTTTCCTCCAACAAAGGCACCGCCGTGGATGAAAAAAATAGCAGCAAGTACTTTTTTTTCACTTGGCACGTAGATACGAACAGGAATGTCATCTATTTTTGTATCTTTTACTTTATATATGTTAGCTGTAGAGCCCTCTATGCTCATGATGCGCGTATTAACCACCTCACGGATTTCATGAGGGGGCGTCTGCCACAATGAAGTAGATGCAAGCATAGCTAAAGATAAAGGTGCCATAATATGTGCAACTATATCACAGCCTGTATTATTCGTTCAGGCTTCTTTTCGTTGTAGCGGCCTATGTGGCGAAACTTGTTGTAGCGCTGTTCGAGCAGTAGTTCTGGCGATATGCGGCGTAGCATCGTGCACTTATCTACAATAAATCGCTTCACACTGTCGTAGACCATTTTGGGGTTGTGGTGAGCACCACCTAGAGGTTCAGAAATTACCTCATCAACAATACCTTGCTCAAGTAGGTATTCGGCATTTAGTTTAAGAGCAGTTGCAGCTTCTTGCTTTTTGCCGGCATCCTTCCACAAAATTGAGGCACAGCCTTCTGGGCTGATTACAGAATAGTAAGAGTGTTCAAGCATGCCAATAACATCGCCAACTCCCATGCCAAGTGCGCCACCTGAGCAGCCTTCGCCGATGATAAGCACAATAACAGGCGTGTTAAGCTGGGACATATCTTGTAGATTCTTAGCAATTACCCAGCCCTGGCCGCGCTGTTCTGCTTCAAGCCCTGGATATGCTCCCGGTGTGTCAAGAAGCGACACTATAGGCAAGCCATACTTTTCAGCAAGCTTCATAAGACGCATAGCCTTCCTAAAGCCCTCGGGGTTCACCATGCCAAAATTTCGCTGCACGCGAGATTCTGTGTCACCACCTTTTTCTTGGCCAACAAGCATGCACTTTACGCCGTCGATAGTAGCAAAGCCGCCGATGATAGATGGGTCATCCCCTTGTGTGCGATCTCCAAAAAGCTCAACAAAGTTATCCGCAATGTTTTTTACGTAGTCAATAGTATGTGGCCGTTGTGGGTGCCTTGATATAAGCACGCGCTCCCACGGCGTAAGATCGTTGTAAACACTTTTTTGCAGCTGCTCGAGCTTTAGCTCAAGCTGGCGTATTTCAGAACAAAAAAGCGGGTTGTCTTGATTCTGCTTTTTAAGGTGTTCTATCGTTTTTATATACTCAAAAATCTGCTTCTCATGTGGTAGGTAGTAGTTTTGTTTATCTGCAGAATTTGTTTCTTTTGTCATCCTATACCTCTATTTTACATGGTAAACTAGAATATTCTAATATATTTTGTCTTTTCCTGGAAGCTGAGCTTTTGAAAAATCACTTACAATTTCTATAATTGTCTCGTGCGTAGAGACAATTGCAAAAATTTCTTCAATATCTTGAGCACGAAGGCGTATACAGCCGTCACTCTCATATTTACCTATGCTGCTGGCGTTATCTACCATCTTGCCGTCGCTATTTGGACTCCAAGGAGTGCCATGAATTCCATAGCTTTTAGCAGGTTCAGAACAGTTTGCAAGCTCTTTTTCAAAAGGAATCCACCTTGTTCCAAAGACCGAAATCATCTCTACACGCTGGCCCTTATGAGTACCCATCATCTTAGGCTGGTAGATAGCCACCCTATTTCCTAGGCTATATTTGCCTGTTGGGGTTAGAGATCCGCTTGCTTTTGACTGATCTAGCCTGCCAAGGCCCACGCGATAGGTCTTAAGCAGTATTCTCTCGCCTCTATCTGGCAGCACTGCATAGAGGTTAAGCTTGCAGCGGGCTATATCCACAACCATGTAAAAATAAAAGTTTACATTTTGGGCTAGCACATTGAACGTTGCCCCATCATTTGCTGGGCGCGGATGGTAGTCTGCCTTGCCATTTAATGAACGGGCGATAAAGTGTAGGTGTGTTTTATAGTGAGCTGCATAGTCTACAAGCCAGGCAGATCGGCCCTTTTTCCATGCTACCTTACTCTTATAGGTAACGGTCTCTACAATAGGAAGTGGCGAATTTTTTTGAAAAAGTAAATTGACACGATCAACGTCCGGTGTATCGGCAACAACTACAACTGGCTCAGGTGCAACCTCTACAACCTCTTCTTTCTTAACTTCAATCTGAGGTGTGAGCGTAGCGAGGTCAATTTCGATAACTTTTGGTTCGCTTACTACTTCTTTAGCTTTTGATCGTTTGACTATTGCAACGGTACCAATAGCTCCAAAAAGCAGCAAGCTGACAAATAAAAATATGCGCGATAGACTCATGCGTTAGTTACTTTTTTGCAGTTGCCATTTTTTCGCAAGGCACGTCGCATTCAATAGCGCGGCGCATTTTTTTACCCGGTGTAAATTTAACAGCATTGCGGGCAGGAATTAAAATTGGCACTGCTGCATTTTTTGGGTTGCGCCCAATTTTTTGTTTGCGCTCAACAACTTCGAACACGCCAAAGTCGCGAAACTCAAGACGATCTCCTGTTGAAAGAAAGTCTGTCATCTTGTCCAAAAAGGCCTGAATAACCTGACGAACGTCATTTGGGTGTATTCCCTTTTCTTGTGAGATCGAGTTTATCAGCTGCTTTTTTGTGATCGTCTGTGCGTTGTTGTTATCTTCCATAAGTTCTCCTTCTACAAAATCGAGCGACATTTTCATATGTCGCTGAATAACAATCAAGTGCTAACTTCGATTACTGACTTATGTTTTTTGCCGAGCGACACCAAAAGAAACTGTCCATCCACTAAATTTGCATCAGAAATGGTAAAGTTTTCATCGCTTATATGCATGTTATTAAGCCACACTCCCCCATTGCGGATAAGCCTGCGAACATCGCCCTTACTTGCAGAAAAACCTGCCTTCACTATAACGTCAATAAGTTTTACGCCCGCAACATCGTCCTTTGCAAGCTTTGCACTTGGCACATCCTTTACAAGCTCGCGAATTGAGTCGCTGGATAATTCTGCAACTTTTCCAGGTCTCATTGCCAATGTAGCTTCAAGCGCTTTTTTAAGGCCCTCTTGTCCATGCACAAGATTAGTGATGGCTTCAGCAAGTAGCCTTTGAGCAGTGTTTGGAACATAGCCGGATTCTTTCATCTGATGCTCAAGATCGCGAATTACGCCAAGCTCAACAAACGTCAGCATCTTCAGCAGTTTGATAACATCTGCATCTTGCGTGCGCACAAGGTATTGATAAAACTCAAACGGTGATAATTTATCAGGCGACATCCATATAGCGCCCTGTTCAGATTTACCAAACTTTTGCCCATCGCTTTTTGTAAGAAGTGGCAGCGTTAGGCCGTACACCTGCTTGCCGGTCATCTTTCTTGTATAGTCAATGCCTGCAGTAATGTTGCCCCACTGATCGCTACCGCCGATTTGCACCTGCACGCCGTGATTTGTGAAAAGGTGATAAAAGTCATAGCCCTGTAACAGCTGGTAGCTAAATTCAGTAAAGCTCATCCCCTCATCAGACTCCATGCGTCCTTTTACGCTGTCTTTTGACATCATCACACCAACGCGAAAGTGCTTGCCCACATCGCGCAAAAATTCTAGAAACGATAACTCTTTAAACCAGTCGTAGTTATTGAGGAATATAGGGTTTAAAAGCGTTGGGTCAGCAAGCAAAATGGATTCAAGATTTTTCTGTATACCTTTTTCGTTTTTGCGCAATGTCTCTTCGTCTAATAGTGCACGCTCATGCTGCTTGCCTGAGGGATCTCCAATCATGCCTGTAGCACCGCCTACAATGGCAACTGGCTGGTGACCATAGCGCTGAAACCAGGCAAGCCCCATAATAGCAACCATATTGCCTACATGAAGGCTATCTGCTGTTGGATCAAAGCCGCAATACACCCTCATAGGCCTATGACAGGCTGTTTTCAGCTCTTCGTGTGTGATAGAGTCAACAAGTCCGCGCGCTTCTAAGACATCGATAATAGTTTCTGTCATACGTAAATACCCTAAAAAAGTTACGCTACAGAGTAATCAAAAGTAGCATTGCTTAAAAGGGATTATTTTCGTGGATATAGGTGACTTTAAGGCCAAATTGCTCTGCAAGGTGCCGCCCCAAAAGCTGCACGCCAACAGTCTCTGTTGCTGCGTGGCCAAGGGCAAAGAAGTTGATTTTGTCTTGCTTGGCCGTGTGCCACACAGGCTCATCTGTTGTGCCTGTGATAAAGCAGTCTACCTCTTCGTTCACAGCTTCTTGTATAGCCTTGTGAGCGCCTCCGGAAATGAGCGCACAGGAGCGTATAACTTTTGGTCCGCCAAATACAGAGATCGCCTCATGACCATAAAATTTTTCAAGCTGCTTTTTAAACGCTTCTCGAGACGTTGGCTTTATAGTGCCTTTTACGCCAATCTTAAGGTTCATAAAGCTGCCAAAAGGCTCTAAATCTTGCCAGCCAAGCATTTTTGCAGCCGGCCAGTTGTTGCCAAGTTCATGGTGGGCATCTAATGGCAAATGATAGGCAAGTAGGCTTATGTCGCTAGCAAGCAAGATGGAGAGCATCTCTTTTATGCTTCCCTGAATGCACATATCCTTGCCTTTTAAAAAGAGGCCATGGTGCACAAGCAGGCTATCTGCCTTTATGGACTTTGCTTTTTTGACAACTTCTAGGCTGCAGGTAACAGCAACAGCAAGGTGACGTATGCGTGATTTACCGCCCACCTGAATGCCGTTTATTGCAACGTCCTGAAAGAGGCCCGGTTGCAAAATAGAATCAATATACTGCGAAAAAGTCTTGAGCTGTGTTGCCATATAGCTTAATGTATAGTTTTACACCGGTATAGCGGAAAAGGGGCATATTTAGCAATGGATGAAGTAAAAGATCTAATAGGCAAAGCAGCAGCAAGCATGGTAGAAGATGGCCAGGTAATAGGCCTGGGGACAGGATCTACTGCAGCATATTTTATTCAGGCACTAGCAAAGCGCTATGAAGATGAGGGCTTGAATATTGTAACAGTTGCATCGTCTCATGCATCTGAAAAACTGGCGCGCGATCTAAACTTGCCCTCTGTTTCTATCGATGCTATAGACGCTATAGACTGCACCTTTGATGGTGCAGATGAAATTACCCCCAAAAAAGAGATGATTAAAGGCGCAGGCGGCGCGCTACTTCGCGAAAAGATTTTAGCTAATGCAAGCCGCGAATTTGTAGTGCTCGTTGATGAGTCAAAGCTTGTAAACCAGCTAGGAAAAGCTCGCCTTCCTGTAGAAGTTGTGCAATTTGGCCATAGGATAACAAGTCACAACCTTGCAAAATTTGCAACTTCCGTTACGCTGAGAATGCGCGGTGATGGCAAGCCCTTTATCACTGAAAACCAGCACTTTATCTACGATATAGAGCTCAAGCTGCCTATTGAAAATATAGAAACTCTCGATGCTGCTTTACACCATATTCCGGGCGTTGTTGAGACAGGACTATTTTATCAGCTTGCAGGCAGAGTGATAATCGGGTATAGAGACAAGACAGTGAAGATTATCTCGTAAGGTACGTCCTATGCATACAGAACTTGTGCAACTAGCATTTGATAAAATCATGCAGACTCATTCGTACACGGTTATCGTGCTTAAAAGCCACGAGACCAAGTTTGCGATCTATGTAGAACCACACGTAGGCAAGATCTTGCAGATGTACCTAACAGATATTGACAAACCAAGACCCCTCACTCATGACCTCATCTCAAATATATGCAAAGGTTTTGAAATAAACGTAAAGCAAGTTGTGATAAATGATCTACAAGACACCACCTACTTTGCCCGTCTCTTCCTAGAACAGATGCGAGGCGACACGCGCCACATCGTAGAAGTCGACGGCCGCCCAAGCGACTTCATCACACTAGCCCTCATGCACAACGCGCCTGTCTACTGCTCCAAAGAAGTCCTCGAAAAAGTTATTCCCGTCATCGAGTAAATAAATCCAAGATTGAATAAAAGCCATATTCTACGTAGAATGCTCCCATTTACAAGGAGATATTTTATGCCGACACCACGTAAAGATGTTGCTGAACAGGACCGCTGGAACTTAAAGTCACTCTACCCCTCACTCGATGCCTTTAAAGAAGATCTAAAAAGCCTAGTGCCGCAAGAAAACCCTCCTTTTTTTGCTTCAGCTTGTGTTTATAAAGGTAAACTTGGCGAAAACGCAAGTAACCTCCTCAACACCCTTACAGCCTTTTTTGATATAGAGCGCAAGCTACGAAAGCTCTATACCTACGCACACCTTTTGCATGATGAAGAGATAACAACTGAAGAGCCAAAAGTTGCCTACAACACTATCATGGCTATCTATCACCAGTTTTCTCAAGAAACAGCATGGCTACAGCCGGAGATACTGGGCCTAGATGAAAAGCGCCTTCAGAGCTATCTTTCAGACCCACTACTTAAAGACTACCACTTTTTTCTCGAAAAGCTAGCTCGCCTAAAGCCACACACGCTACCTGAAGCTCAAGAAAATTTACTTGCCCTTGCAGGACAAGCTCTTGACACGCCTCAAAAGGCATTTTCTGCAATCAATAACGCAGACTTTAAGTTTGGCACCATCAAAGATAGCCAAAATAACGACAAAGAGCTCACCCATGCAACATATGGCATGTACCTTCGGGACTCTGACCGCACCTTGCGTAAAAACGCCTTTATGAGCATGCATAAGCAGTATATGTCCTACGAAAATAGCCTTGCTGAACTTCTTTCAGGCAACGTGCAGGCGCACCTTTTTGAAGCGCGCGCAAGAAACTACTCATCATGTGTGCAGGCAGCTCTTTTTCCCAAAAATATAGATGTTCAGGTCTATAGGGCACTTATCGAAGCAGTTCATAGCCGTATAGACCTTCTACACCGCTATACTGCCCTTCGCAAGAAGGTACTAGAAGTCGACGAGCTTCACTACTACGACCTGTATGTGCCTCTTGTCGCATCTGTTGACCTTACCTTCAGCTACGATGAAGCTGAAGACCTAGTCATCAACTCTATGAAGCCGCTTGGTGAAAAGTATGTCTCTCTTCTTCACGAAGGTCTAAAAACTGGTCGCTGGGTGGACCGCTATGAAAATGAAAACAAGCGAAGCGGCGCCTATTCTAGCGGCTGCTACGACAGCATGCCCTATATTCTGATGAACTATAAGGGCATATTGCGGGATGTATTTACACTCGCGCACGAAGCCGGCCACAGCATGCACAGCCTTCTTTCTCGCAAAAAACAGCCCTACCACTATTCTGACTACGCGATCTTTGTAGCAGAAGTTGCTTCTACCTTTAACGAAGAGTTTTTGATGCAAACGCTAGTTGCAAAGGCAAAGACAGACCTAGAAAAGGCCTTTCTAATTAATGAAAAGCTAGAAGACATACGTGGAACACTCTTTCGCCAGGTAAGCTTTGCTGAATTTGAGCTATTTATCCACGAATGTGCCGAAAAGCGCATACCGCTCACTCCCCAGCTACTTAAAGATAAATACGCAGAACTTACGCGCTTTTACTACGGAAAAGAGCTTGTTCTTGATCCGGAAGTTGCTGTTGAATGGGCCAGAATCCCCCACTTTTACTATAACTTCTATGTCTATCAATATGCGACAGGCATATCAGCTGCCTTGGCGCTTGCCGAAGGCGTACGTCATGAAGGCCAGCCGGCAGTTGATCGCTACCTAAACTTCTTAAGCTCAGGCTCTAGCGATTACCCTATAGAAATTCTTGCAAAAGCAGGTGTTGATATGCGCACACCACAGCCGGTGCAGAACGCCCTAAACGAATTTGAAACATATATCAATGAACTGGAAAAACTCTTAAACTTAGCAGTTGAAGCTCAAAAGTGCTAAACTGCTTGCAAAAATAGGGAATTTTCAGCATTATACAGGTACTTATTAAACGGAGGACCCACAATGACACAAACACAAACAAAAGTAAAAATCCGCCCACTTGGCAACCGCGTCCTACTACGTCGCCTTGAACAGGAACAAAAATTAAAAGGCGGCATTATCATGCCCGACACAGCAAAGAAGAAGCAAGAAAGCGCTGAAGTTATTGCTGTTGGCCCTGGCAAAAAAGATAAAGAAGGCAAGCTTATGCCAATGCCGGTTCAAGTTGGCGATGTTGTTTTAATGGACAAGTATTCAGGTCAAGAAGTGACGATCGAAGATGAAGAATTTGTAATCGTCCGCTCAGATGATTTAATCGCAGTAGTACAAAAATAAGTGAGGGGTTTTAGATGGCAGCAAAGAATATTAAATTTAAAGAAGACGCAAGACAAAAAATCTTAAAAGGCGTCCAGATCCTCTCTAACGCCGTAAAGGTAACACTTGGTCCTAAAGGACGCAACGTCATTATCGACAAAAGCTACGGCTCACCGCACATCACAAAAGATGGCGTGACAGTAGCTAAAGAGATTGAACTTGATGACAAGTTCGAAAATATGGGCGCACAGATGGTTAAAGAAGTGGCATCAAAAACTGCTGACAAAGCAGGCGATGGCACAACAACAGCTACAGTACTTGCTGAAGCTATCTATGCTGAAGGCCTACGCAACGTAGCAGCCGGCGCAAACCCAATGGACATCAAGCGCGGCATGGAAAAGGCCCTAAAGCTTGTTGTAGAAGAGCTACAAAAGCGCGCAAAGAAGATTAAAGACAAAAAAGAGATCGCACAAGTTGCTACTATATCAGCTAACAGCGACTCTGAAATTGGCGAAATCATCGCAAACGCCATGGAGCGTGTAGGAAAAGAAGGAACTATTACTGTAGAAGAAGGTAAAGGCTTTACAACAACACTAGACGTTGTTGAAGGTATGAACTTTGACCGCGGCTATCTTTCTGCCTACTTTATGACAAATGCTGAAACGCAAGAGTGCGTGCTAGAAGATGCGTACGTTCTTATTTACGAAAAGAAGATTTCGGCGATCAAGGACTTTATCCCGCTTCTTCAAGCTGTTGCAGAATCTGGAAAGAGCCTTCTTATCATCGCTGAAGACGTTGAAGGTGAAGCTCTTGCTACACTCGTTGTAAACCGCCTACGAGCTGGCCTTAAGATTGCTGCTGTTAAAGCCCCAGGCTTTGGCGACCGCAGAAAGGCAATGCTGCAGGACATCGCTGTTCAGACCGGTGGTCAGCTTATCAGTGAAGAGCTTGGCATCAAGCTAGACACTGTAACGCTCAACATGCTAGGCCGCGTCAAAAAAGCGATCATCCGCAAAGATGACACAACGCTTGTAGAAGGCTCTGGAAGCAAAAAAGAGATCGAAGCTCGCTGCAGCCAAATTAAGCAACAGATCAAAGACGCAACAAGCGACTATGACCGCGAAAAACTCCAAGAGCGCCTTGCAAAGCTAGCTGGCGGCGTGGCAGTAATTCGCGTTGGAGCAGCTACAGAAATTGAGATGAAAGAGAAAAAAGACCGCGTAGATGATGCTCAGCATGCAACAGCTGCAGCTATCGAAGAAGGCATCTTGCCGGGCGGCGGCGTGGCGTTTATTCGCTGCATACCAGCCCTTAACACGCTTGCAGGCAAGCTTGAAGGCGATGAGAGAACAGGCGCTAAGATTATCATCCGCGCACTATCTGCTCCACTTCGTCAGATTGCAGAAAATGCAGGCAAAGAAGGCGCACTCATCCTCCAAGAGGTTGAAAAGCTTTCTGACAGCCATGGCTATGATGCTCGCGAAGACAAATTTGTGGACATGATTTCCTCCGGAATTTTGGACCCAATGAAAGTGGCCCGTTGCGCTCTAGAAAACGCTGTGAGCGTAGCTGCAATGCTGCTTTCAACAGAAGCAATCATTGCTGAAGCGCCACAAGAAGACAAGCAAGCTTCTATGGCAGCTGGACAAATGGACTACTAATCTAAACAAAAAAAGCCTTCTCTAACTATTTAGAGAAGGCTTTTATTTATAAAGGCACACCCTACATGAAAAAATGGCTTATATTCTTTAGCGCATTTGCCCTGGTTGTAACGATTTGTTTTTCTTCATACGTCTACCTCTACCGCGCTGAATTTACCTCTGCAGCTCTTTCTAAAATGTACGGCACGCCGGTTAAGATAAATAGAATACGCGTCACAAGCACTGACATCGAGCTTCACAACGTAACAGTATATAACCCATCCCAATATAGCCTACAGCCAGCATTATCGCTTTCTAAGGTGTCTATAAAGATGACGCCTGCTGACATGATAGAAGCTCTTATTGGCCTTACCCCCGCAAACATACGCAGAATAAGCGTAAAAGACCCTCTTGTTGGCATAGAGCTAACAAACGCTGAAGGCACCACAAGTAACTGGAAGGACATAGTCACAAACCTCCAAAAAAATGCCCCAGGTGGTCGTACATACAATGTGCGCGAGATTATGCTAAACGACCTCGCTATTGATGTAAAACACCGCGCCGTTCGCAAGCACACGCAGCATCCCCCATCGATCAACCGCCTCACAATGCGCGAGCCCGATAACCTAGAACCCAAAACCCTAAGCCAAGTCCTCTACTGGTCCACAAAACTAGCCCTAGAACAGATTGGCAGCCACATTGACCAGCCCGCATTTACTGCCACCATCACAGCCATCCCCTGCCCCGACTCCGACCCCGAACCCTACAAGCTAAAATCCTGAAAAAAACCACAAAAACCCCTTGCCTTTTTTACCCCCCACATACTAAACTCTAGCCCATTATTCCGGATTAGCTCAGTGGTAGAGCAGCGGACTGTTAATCCGTTGGTCGTAAGTTCGAATCTTACATCCGGAGACTCAAAAAAAAGCACTTAGGGCAACCCCTAAGTGCTTTTTTATTATTTCATAGTTTTTAAGAAAAATAATCATTCATTTCAAAGTTTCGACCACTGACCTGACTCAAATAGCGCAGAAGATAGGAAACGAATACCTTAAGGATTTTTATTCTACCCTGTTCAGTCCCGTCTTCGAGCCTGCTGTATTCAACCAATGCCTGAGAGTCGCGATGTGTAAGCACCTTCAATGAAAGACTATTGTCGTCTTTCGGCGCACTCAAAAAGCCTTGAAAACTAAAGGTTGTATCGATAAACCAAGGTAGTTTCTGCTTATCCCAATCAAGATCCTCTTCATGGAGCAATCCAATGATCCCTATTAAAGGATTAGACAGGCACCCGCCATCAACTTTTGCTCCATTACCCGATTTTATTTCAATACCTCCAGGTATATAGTGTTCCATGCGTCCCTTAGATAAAGGGACGTCTTGAAATATTTTTTCAAGGTGTTCTGTTGCCGTTTTAATTGAGCTGGTCCTTAGCGTTCTTTTTACTTCGAAAATGGCTACAACCGCCTCAACAGGAACAATTTCGAGATTATCGAGATGGTCAAAACGTTTTAAAACATGAGGTACAAGCTTGTCTGTGATGATAATGTCGATTTGAGGAGAGAGCTCTTTGTGTTGAGAAGAATAGATATACCCATGAGTGATTTTAAACCTTTCACCAACAATTTCCCTAAGAAACTTACGTATTGCCAGTTCTATTAACTCCCCACATTCATCCTGGTTTCGTAATGATTGGCTGGCAAAATACGAGTGTTTTTCAAAAAAATCCAACTCGTTTAAAAATAGTTTATAAATAGAGTCAATCATGATTCGTCTAGTTAATTATTAAGACAATCTTAAGTTCAACCCCATGGCAACGCATAAGGAAACAAGAGTGTGCCATTTAGGATTACCTGTACCTGAAAGGGTTTTGTAGAGGCTTTCACGGCCAACGTGAGCTTTTTTGGCTAAAGCTCCTATACCACCTTGAGCTTCAACAACATTTCTTAATGCAATTAGAAAGAGTTTTTGTGATTCTTCGTCGCCTTTAAGACTTTCTTCTAAAGCTGCGTTTAAGTATGCGACAGCTTCATCGTGATCTGCCAAATGCTCGAGCAGAAATTCTTGATATTTTTTACTTCTGGCCATATTCCATTCCTCTTGATTGATAATCTTTCAAATACTCTATTGCTTTAGCAATATCTCTATCTTGAGTACCCTTTTCACCACCACAAAGAAGCAAGATAATCCTATTCCCAATCTTCCCGTAGTAAACTCTAATCCCAGGACCATAATGGATTCTGAGTTCACAAACTCCCCCTTGGAGAGTTTTGCAGTCACCAAAGTTCCCAAGCTTTAACCGATCTAACCGAGTTAAAATTTTAGCCCGCGTATGGATCTCTTTGATGGCCTTAATCCAAATCTCAAAAGGTCGCTTGCCATTTACAGTTTCGTAGATTTCAATTTCGATTTCTTCCATATAACCTATTGTATCTTTCAGGATACATAGTTGCAAGTGGATTTTTTCGTATTCTCATCCAGAGAATTAAAATTACTTGTTGAAAGACTCCTCGAATTCTATCAATCCTCAATATAGCGTCAAGGGTAGCTATCGACACAACGCGAGTCTGATATCTTGAATCTATAAAGTAATTATTTTTATATCGTAATTTATTTAATTAATGTACAATTCTTTAATTAATAAATCAACAAAGTAGGTTATTATGAATTCAATTTCATTAAAAAGTCCCGAATATTTTCACAGAGAGTATACCAATGACGTTGATTCTAAGTTAGAAGATCCGATTGTTCTCAGTCAGTGCAAGAGAGTCGCTCGAATTGCAATGCCGTTTCTTAGTTTATACAAGCCCGCGGGTTTTGCGCTTTCGCTAGGCATGGGGAGTTGCAGGGCTATATCGGACATTTCAAGCCTCTATCAAACAGTCCGTTCAGGCAACCAAACAGAGCTCCTAGACCAACTTCTGCGAACCGCTGTAAGCATTGCTTCTGTCGCATGCACAATTATAGCTCACCCACTTGGCATGGTTATTACGACTATTCAAGATATTGCCATCTCCTCATTTGCCCTAGCTCACCATATACAAAAAGAAGAGTACCAACAAGCCCTCGAAAACGCAGCAATTATCGTCAATAATGTTTTATATTTATGCATGTTTGTAGGAGGAGGCATTGAGTTATCGATAGCTTCTTTGGCTACTCAAATGTTACTAGGACTTTACAATTCAAGAAAAGAATTCTTGAATAAAAACTACCCAGAAGCACTTGGTCATTTAGCAATGGCTATGATTCGTGGCAAACAAATGCTAGGTCAGGTTCATGCTCTACAGCTTCGTTGGGAAAAGCAGGCTCAAATAGAAGCGCAACAGGTAGCGGATCTTAAAAAGATGGCTGCTACAATAGAAGCGCTGCAGAAGCAGTTAGCAGAAGAGACTGCAAAGCTTGAAGCTCTACAGCAAACCACATCAGCTGAGATAAATGACGCTAGTGAATTGTTGGAACATCAAAAAACTCAGTTGATTGACTTGCAGCAGAAGTTATTAGATACTCAACGCTTACAAGACATATTGGTTTCTTACGGTAATAATCCAGAATATATTCCTGCTTTTCATTATGCAATTAAAAAAGGTGATAAGGAAGCTGTTGAGTTAATGATTAAACATGGTGCTGATGTAAATACTCGCGGATATCGTGAAATTTCGGCAACTACAATAGCTATTCTAGAGAGCCAAGCTGACATAGTGCGTCTGTTATTAGATAATGGATCCAATGCTAATGCCTCAATTGGTTATTTAGGTCTAGAAGGCCTAGGAAACAAACCCAGTCTTATTCATTTGGCTGCCAGTGTTGGAAATGTCGATATAATTCAATTTCTACTTGAAAGAGGTGCCAATATCAACGAAAACGCTTACGGAGACAGTTTAAACAAATGGACTCCTCTTCATGTTGCGGCCGAAAAACGAAACCTAGAAGCTGTTAAGTTTCTCATAAAATCAGGAGCAGACATCAATGCTGGCTTAAAAGAAGCATACGCAGGTTTCAATGGCTCTAGACTGCCTCTAGATGCAGCAATAGGCAATTTACAATACGATGATAAAGACAATCCCGATATATTGGATCTTGTAAAGTTTCTTATTGATAATGGAGCTAAGGCACTTCATCAGCGTTGTAATTGCCCTGAAATATGGAATTATGTGATTAGTCAAAAACAAGTATGGCGCCATCCATAGGTTACGAAATTATCGATGAGACAATAGAACTGATACGTTCGAAACAAGACCACGGCAAACAATCCTTAGCTGAATTCGATAGACTGTGCCGCCAAAAAGAACAAGAGCATGAAGTTCAGTGCAATTAGATCAATTCAGTTAATGATTGCAACGCCTTGTGATTATATTCTGTGGCATGTTGTGGTGTGTGCTCTACAACTGCGAATCTACTGGTCGTAGATTCGAATCTTACATCCGGAGACTCAAAAAAAGCACTTAGGGCAACCCCTAAGTGCTTTTTTATTTCCCTCAAACCAGTCGCCCTGAAGGGCTCACTAAATAAAAGAGGCAAAATGGAATGAATTTTGCCGATCTACTTCTGAAGATATCGTGCACGATGCAAATCGCGACATTTCCAGTCTACGCATTATTAAGGATTGTGGCTTTTATGGTCTTGCAGAATAGGCTGTGAGAACAAATTGCCCTTGGTTGTTTGGTCGCAGAACAAGAAGATGAAGTCTACCCGCCGTATCATATGCGCAACAGCAGTCTATTTGAGCAAGCTCTTCTGCTGTAAGAAGAGTACCCCTAGCTTCCTTATTAAAGAAGTTTTTATTTAACAACCCATCAAATCTTAACGGATTGCTGTTGCAAAATCGTACACTGAGACTGCATCCATGCTCATTTCTACCTTTTATAAATTCAAAGGGAGGACGTTGCAGCGCTAGACCATCTTGAGGACATGAAATCATCCATTTGATGTTTTCTCCTACCCGTAAATCTGGCACTGAAAAATTTTGAAAAAGCAACTCAGTGAGGTGGTCGGCTCTTTTGGACACGAAATCCGCAGAGTTAAGTTAAAAACTT
>CAZEQY010000001.1:0-285145 GCA_964514655.1 uncultured bacterium | reverse complement strand
TTTTTGATTGCCTGAAGCCGGAGTCGAACCGACGACCTCCGCATTACGAATGCGCCCCATCCAGGCAATGCCACAGCACCTTACAGTAGCTGACATGAGAGGAGGATAACCGATCTTAGTTTTAGCGTCTATCACAACGTAATGCCATTTCAATTGGTTTGATGCCCTTATTTGGTCCGTCATTGGTCCATTAACTTGCCCTCACGAAAAAGAATTTAGCTTGCTCTGGAATAGGAGTGTTTAGTAAAGTGTGTAGTAGAGGTGCACTATGACAACTTTAAAAAAAGCCCCACTTATCTACACAATCGGCATGATTCAATTCCCCAAAGTCCCTGGACTGGATCGCTTTGTTGATCTTTTTTTGGATAAAATTAGAAATGATTATCCTCTTGTTGACGAAGTCAAAATGCCCGTTTATAACACCAATATCAGTCCTCATGGAATTCAAATAGAACAACATGAAAGCAAGCTATGGCAGTTCACCTCTATCGAGAAAAAATGGGGCTTTGTGCTAACAGAGCAAGCATTATGTTTACACACTGTTGACTATCTAGATTTTCTTGATTTTTCTAACAGATTTCATAAAGGGCTCGAGTCTTTTTTAAAAGTACCTGGAATAGGTATCGATTGGATGACTGCACTGGGTATACGTTATGTAAATTTAGTAATCGCAGAAAAGAAACATTCCTTAACGGAGTATTTGAATTCATGGACCTTGCCGACAGAACCACCTAGGCCACAATTGTCTATTATTGAAGGCGCTTATGTTGCTCGCTATAAGACAGCCGTAGGAGAGTTAAGGCTTCAGTCTCTTCGTAATCCCCAATTTACTCTTCCTCCAGAACTGCAATCTCCATTTATCGCCAAAAATGGGTGGTCTCGGGATCGCCCCACAACTGATTTTGCTCTTGTAGACATTGATCATAGTATTACCTTTCAACAAGCGGCACATATGAAAGCTACAGATGCCTTAAACCATCTTAAAGAGCTTCGGGGAACATCTAAAGATGTTTTCCTTGCCGCCGGCACTGACTTTGCACACAAAAATTGGGGGTAAGAGATGCATTACTTAAGCGCAAATTCTTTCACCTCTCCTTTTGCAGGAGCAGTGATTGGTCTTGGGGTTATTTGTGGAACTTCTGCTGATAGCGCAATTGACTTTATGCTCAGACCTCAAATGTTGATCAAACAACGAACTGCGTATATAGGAAGTGGAGCAGAAAGACATTCTTCTGCCCCTTCTAGCCAAGAAATTGTAGCATGGCTGAGAGAGGAAGGTATTCCTATAGCAATAATAGCGGATGTGGCTGGGGTTGAAAGAAAATCAGTCTACGCCTGGTTAGAAGGGGGAGCGATTAAACCTCATAATCAAGAGCGGTTAGAAAAAATCTACTCTTTGCTTAACGATAACAAACTCACTAATCTACGCCATCTTTATCGCTATTGGTCTCGTAATTTACCAGGAGGCCGTTCTTTGGGCTCTATGTTACAAGAAAAAATATTGGACGAAACATCTATCCGCAATGTATTAATTCAACTTTGGCCACTAGCTAAGAAAGAAGAAGCCCGAGAAAATTCAACCTTGTCTAATGCCTCTATCAAATCTAATCCTTTTTTGCGGGAATCTCGTGAGGTGACTACCTCTTATGACGCATGAGCCACAGCAAAATGAAGCTGATATCGATAATGCAAAAATAATTTCTGAAAAGGGTTGGCGTCAAGGCTCTATCTTCACTCCTGGGGACGTTTTCAAAGAAATGACATTAGCTGATGAAGAACTTCTTATCATCTGCACACAATCATGCACCGTAGTGTCATCTAGGTTTACAACTGATCCTAAAGTAGAAGCAATGGTGATTAAGCCTCTATCGAAATATAACCCAAGAAGTACCGAAGCTACCGGAAAAAATCAACGCAAGCTACATATTGAAGTTCTTAATAACTCTCAATTCAAGTGCATTGAATGCGATATTAATCGACGACTGTTCTTCGATAGGCTCCATCTCCTCAAAATCACTCCTTTGCAACATATGGAAATTAGCATGCAAAGCGTAACCAAACTAGCAGGATGGTTAGGGCGCTCTTATACACGAATCGCACTTCCAGATTTGCTGGTCACCCTCTTGAAGCCAGAAATTATCCCCCACATACTTAAATGCCTCGATGAAAAACAGATAGAGGGTCAAAATAATGGATCCCCTATCCATGAATCTGTTTCTTATGTTTATATTGACTGGCAACCACGTAATCCTAATGATATCGTTGATCTTTTCGAGCTCAGATTTATCTTTCTCTGCACTGACAGCCACACTGAAGAGTTGCTTGAAAGGAAGTTGCTCGAAAAATTGGAGCCTTACCAGGTAGAAGGGGGCAAAAAAGGAATAAGAATTTCTAATGTGATTTGTAGAACACCAGATACGACATTTCTCACTGATCTTAATGGATTTGAGCGCTATTCTGAATGGGACTATTTGAGCGAACTTGGAGAAATAGCTTATGCACCTCCGAAAGTTAGCGAGGAGATATACACAGGACAAATCAGTTTTTAATTTCTATCAGCCATAAATGAGGATGAGCATACATAATTTATGAAAAACCACGCAGCGCAGCTTCCAAATCTTGAAAAGTCCAAAGTTGAATGGATCTACCCAGATGAAATACCACTACTTTCTGAAGATCAAATTCAATATGTGAAAGAATCACTGGATCCATATTTTCTTGAGAGAATTCAAGCAGACCTTCTATTTAAAAAGAGCTTTATTGACCCATTTACTATTGCTCTCAAAAAATATAGTGTTTTGAAAAAAATCAACCTCTCAATAGAAAATAAAATCAATAATCAAGAGTATCCATCGGATACGCTTATGTTACTCCTCTACGAAGATAGTGTGAAATACTGCGCCATATCGTTCAGTGAAATAATAAAAAAACTCATTGCATTTCTGCACGGAGATTTCAAGGGGAAATTATTACACCTCTTGCGACGAAATAGTTTAAAATCGATCGTTGAAAAAATGTCCACCGGCAATCCTGAAAAGGCTAAAGAATATACAGCCCGTTTGCCAGATTATCAAAAAAATTGGGATACATTTTTCCCAAGTGGAACCAATACTAAAAACGGGCCTAAAGAACAAGATGTAGACGATCTTAAAACTAAACTCGAAAATACTTATCAAAAACTCAGAGCTTATAGAGATAAAGTAGCCGCACATTTTGATGAAGAAGTAGCTAAAAACGGAACTTTGCCGATCCTCCTATGGGCAGAATTAGAAGATATTGTTTTACATTTCCAAGAGTTCCTTCAAAAATTTCATTTTATTTTAACTCACAGAAGCATCCAGTTTGAAGTTGACGGAGCGGGCTTTACAAGCGAAGAAAACACTGTGATATCTTTTATCTCAGGAATTTTTAGAGATGCTAAGATGAAAAGCACCTCTTAAGCACAAGTTCATATTCCAGCCACCTAGGAAGGTAAGCATCCATAAAGCATTTAAAAACTTTTCCGTGGTTAGGGGCTAGGATATGCACAAGCTCATGCACAATAACATACTCACCGAGTTCCCTCGGCAAATCAAGCAACTGATTATTGAGGGTCATGCGGCCCTTAGTGGATATAGAGCCCCATTTACTCTTGAGGGGACGTATATGAAGCCGGGGGAGTTGCACGCCCATCTTTGTGGCCCACACCTTTACAGCCTCACGCATTTCTTGCTCGTCACGCCATTGTGAGCCCTTTAATGAGCAAACGGTCATCTTACACCCTTTGAAGCTTAAATAATTGATTCGCTACATGAATGATGTTATCTTTACCAACGATTGAAATCAACTCCTTATAAAGAGATGCCCTTAACTGGCTTTTCTCATGTTGATTCCACAAATGGTTTGGGTGGCGCTCAAAAATGGCATTAATGAGCTTTGCATCTTCGGGGGTAATGGCTGAATTATGATCTCGCATACTCTTATAGATGGCAAAACTATTCTCATCGAGGTTCAAGCTATTGCGCTCTTCTTCAGCCTCTACAACGTCATTTGCGAGGTTAAGATACTTTTCCAGAGCTTCTTGCGTGGTGAGATGCCTATCTTCATAGGCCTCTGCAAGGGCTGAGGCCTTTTCGCCTATAGAAATCAAAAAGGGCTTGGTTGTGCCTTGTTCGGCTACTAGGCGTCCGAGGACCTTGCTCAGGTTAAGAACCTTTGTCGTGTCAGAGTTGTCATTTCGGCGCATATTTCGCAACTCTTCAGCAGACAACTGATACACTTCCCCAGGCATTTGGAGATTAGTAAAATCGGTATTTTGCTGTAAAAGGCGACGCGTTTTTTTTGTAAGTTCACGATCCACATAAGGGTTATCAGAATAGGCGTTACGGATAACCGCATAAAGCTCCACCAAGTGTTGGTAGTTGGTTATATGTGGGCGCAAACAGACATCTGGGGAAAGAATGTCATAAAGGTTTTCAATCTGTTTGATAAATTTAAAAAACACCTCTCGCAACGCTTTGTCTTCAAAATGTTGAATAGCTCGATCTTTGCTTTTGTCATCGAACCCTTGCGCATAGGGGAGATATTTCGGCGCCTGCTCTTTCATTAATGCTTCAAAAAGCTGTTTGAGGACGTCGATATTTTGAATAACCGAGGCAACCACATCTGAATCAAAGGAGAGGGCTCTTTCGAGCTTTTCAAAAATACCGACAAAGTCATAAACCAGTCCAAACGACTTAGCTTGCCCCTCCCGATCATCATAAGGACGATTGACTCTCGCAATAGTTTGCAAAAGCACGTGATCTCGCATAGGCTTATCCAAGTACATGCAATAGAGGATAGGGGCATCATAGCCAGTCAAAAGCTTCTCTGTTACAATCAAAATCTTGGGTTTTTTGTCTTTATCCAAAAAGTCTTTTCGAACTTTTTTTTCTTCATCATAGTTAAGCTGATATTTTCTTAAGTCACCTTCATCATCGTGTGCTCCAGAATAGACAACAACAGAATAATCTTCCGGCAAATACTGATCTAAGGCCTTCTTATAGAGCACACACGCCTCGCGGTCAACCGCGACCAAAAAAGCTTTGAAGCCCATTGGTTCAACGTTGGCTTGAAAGTGTTCAGCAATTGCCCAAGCTATATCCTTAACCCTTTTTGGACCCTTCATCATTTCTTTGAGCTCTACAGCACAATCAAGAATAGCATTGAGCTCATCAATATCACTGATACCCTCAGCATCAGCTTGCTGTAAAAATTGAACCTCTAGCGTTTCGCGATCAACGAGTAAATCGGAACGCGCCAAGGCATAATTCAAAGCCACAGTCGTTCCATCGTCAATAGATTCTGAAACAGAATATTTGTCTAGATACCCTTGCTCATCATCATAGCCAAAAACTTTAAAAGTACCCTTTCCCTTTGATATCCTATCGATAGGAGTGCCTGTGAACCCTATATAAGTGGCATTTGGGAGAGCCCCCATTAGAAAGTTGCCAAACTTACCACCTGTTGTCCGATGAGCCTCATCAACCAAAATAACAATGCTCTTTCTCATGTTTAAATTGGCAGGGATCTTATCAAATTTATGGATCATCGAAATGATCAGTCCACGATAATCAGAAGAAAGAATTTCCTGTAAATCAAGTTTGCTTTCTGCCAATTTATATTCCACAAGCCCATAAGCAGTAAGATTTTTGTCTAGCTGTGCCTCTAACTCATTACGATCAATGAGTATAATGACCGTTGGCTTTTCGCCATGCGGTGCTTCTTTTAAAAGCCTCGCAGCAATAGAGATCATGGTAAGGGTCTTTCCACTTCCCTGGGTGTGCCAAATCAACCCACGTTTTTTCTCTGGATCAGCAGCCCTATTTAAAACTTTCTCAATAGCCCTTGTCTGATGTTGCCTTAGAACAACCTTGACAAGTTCGTCATCCTTTTTAAGAAATAACACATAATTTTGAAGAATTTTCAGAAATCTCTTTTGATCGAAAAAAGATTTCACCTTTTTCTCATATGTGTCTAAGGCGCTTGCAGGCCGCTCATCCTTCCAGTTAAAAAAGCTTTTTCTCGAAGTATTCCAAGTGCCACCGTAATAAAAACGCACTAATTCAGTCACTTCAAATAGCTGGCTGTAAATGAAGAATTCAGGCGTTTCCTGATGGTATCTTCGAAGCTGCTGCATCCCCTTAGCGAGGCCATTGGGGTCGTTAGCATTCTTCGTCTCACAAATAGCTACGGGGAGACCATTGATCAAAAATATCACATCAGCGCGGTTATTAAAAACGACCCCTTGATGGCTCCATTCATCAGTTATATGAAATTGATTGTTTTGTGGGTTCTCAAAATCAATTAGACGGATATTGCGCTCGCGTTTTTCAGAGGCGATAAAAATCGATTGTTTGCCTTTCATCCAATCGAGCGCTTTTTTATTCCCTTCAATGGAGGGGGACAAGAGAGAAAGCTGACGAATGACTTCATCCACGTTGTCTTGATTCAATATGCCTTGGTTCAATTCTAATAGCTTACTTTTCAAGACCGTTTTGAAAAGCAATCCCGAAGGACCTTCGCGCAGCTCAAGCGCTTTTTCATAACTTACGAATTCCCAGCCAATTTCCCGACAGTATTTTACCATCGGATCATGCACAGCCGATTTTTCTGTCATAAGGCAAGCTCAGCTTTCTCGATGAGTGGCAGCGTTGATATTCTCCCGGTCATCAATTCTTCAAGCATGGATTGAAAAAGCTCTTTATAAATTAATAACTCCTTGTTAATTGATTGAATGCGCCGGTCGCTGTGTTGTAAAATTTCACCTATTTTAAGTTGTTCGCTATAAGAAGGTTTTGCAACCTTAAGTTTTTTTAAACTCGCCCAAGACGTTCTAGGGTGATTCGTACCACTAGTGGTTTGTTTAGCAAATTCCATAAATCTAGTAGAGTGAATTAGGTAAGTCAAGAAAAAAGGATCCGTGCTATTATTATGACTGAACACCAATATATCTGTTGAACATATTCCTTCCATTTCAGATAAAACGGCCTTTTGCAAATAAGGACGTAATTTTCCAAACAACACATCTTGTCTAAAAAATTTATTCTTACTACTTTTCACTTCTTCTGCATTCCCGTATCGACAAAGTATAGGATTTCGACTATCAATGTGCTCAAGGCCAACATAAGGAGTTTTACCATCAACCCTAAGCGGCTGAATACTTTCTTTTCTTAGGCTACATAAATTCTCCAACGACACAATCTCCCAACTCTCAGGAATGGGACCAATTTCTGTTTCCTTCAGCTGTTCATTTTTTGTTCCAGACGTAAAAAGATGCATCATAAGAGCATCCTTAAGCTCTTGCTGTAGCTTAAGTTCTTTGTTGCAAATTTCCATTGCCTCCTGAATAGTACAAAGGACCTTAGCAATGGCTTTTTGTTCTTCAAAAGAAGGCAATAATAATTCGTAATTTAGCAAACACTCCTTAGTAAGCCGCTGCCTTCCAGTAGTCCCTACCATTTTTTGAGCAAGCTCATTCCTAACACCACTTCTCAAAAGATAGTGAGAAAGAAATTTAGAAGCTCCAATATTTTCTATTCCTTTTATTGGGATTATTTCTGTGGAGGTAAAGCCGTATTCCTTAGGCAATGAATCACAAAATCCCTGCTTCAAGTTCTCAAAGCAAGGGGTTATCTTCGATAGAAGAAAATCACCTCTTTCAAAATAAGTAGCGCTTGATATTTCTTTTGCTGCTCTTAATTCAAAATTCAATACCTGCAAGCCCTCCTCTCTAATATTTGCCATTGGAATAAATGGAATATTTTTATCCTCTTTCCAGCTGAATCTAGAAGGCTTCTGAGTTATTTGAAAAGCGTCCCTTACTTTAATTTTTCTCCAAAGATTAAACCCTTTAGATACCATTAGCAACACCAATTTTTCTTAATAATAACCCTATTTCTTTGTGAAGCTCAGTTCTTTCACGATACGTTTTTTCGAGATCCTCAAGAATTCTTTCTATAGGCCTGTTTGAAATCTGTAATGAATTTTCAATATACTGAGAAGGACTTAAATTATAATCCGATGCGCGCATCTCATCAATTTTGATAACCTTTGAAATGTCAGTGTGATCAGCCCAGTTTTTAAAGGCATCTATTACAAAATCTATACCTTGATCTACTCGAAGAACATTCTTAGGCTTTTCTTTGTCAAAAAAGCTACTCGCATTGATTAAAAGAAATTGCCCTCTACGAGATTTGGGCTTATTTTTATTGAGGAATAAGAGAATTCCTGGCGCAGTGGTATTATAGAAAAGATTATCCGGCAAGAGAATCACGCATTCTACCCTATCTTCTTCGATAAACAACTTTCTAGCATCGCGTTCCCTATTAGCATTTTTGCTTCCAGACCCTCTAGAAACCGCCCCTGTGTCTAAAACTATTGCAGCACGCCCATTATCGTTTAGCGAACTCCAGATATGCTGTACCCAAGCCCAGTCGGCCGTCCCATTTGGAGGGATAACTTCGAAGCGCTTATATGGGTCATTTGAATAAAAGGCCTCTGTGTAAATGTCTTGGTTCCACATGGGATTAGCAATGACATAGTCAAACTTTCTTAACCCTGCACCATCCGCAACAAACCCCGGCTTCGTAAAGGTATCTCCAATAGCAAAATGGCAATCCATGAAATCGTGTAGGAACATATTCATCTTGGCCATAGCAAAAGTAATGGGGTTGAGCTCCTGGCCAAATAGCTTTGGCGCTTGCCCTCGATTATCGGGATGTGTTTTTTCATACTGGAGTCGAGCTTTGATCAAAAGTCCCGCAGAGCCGCACGTTGGATCGTAAATTGTTGACCGTGGTTTGGGATCTAAAATCCGAGCCATCAACCAGCCTACTTCTTTAGGAGTAAAAAACTCACCCGCACTTTGCCCTTGTCCCTCAGCGAATTTTCTAAGCAGGTACTCATAAGCACGGCCCAGAACGTCAGGCTCGGCATCCTTCAACCCTAATCTGTGGCGACTAATAACCTCAACCAAAGCAGCTAAACGGTCATCATCGATAGTTCGCTGTCCTGATTGCCTTTCGTTGTAGTCTTTGACGTCTAAAACACCCTGAAGATCTGGATTGAAAACCGCCACGGCTCTCATAGCTTCTGTAATGAATTCTCCAAGTGATTGCTTATCGCTTGCGAAATGTCTAATTGCACTCCATGAGTACTTGATCGGGATGTAAAAGCGCACCATTGGTTTTCGATTTGTCTTCAGAGCATCATGATGATCCTGCTCGATAACTGTGTGGGCAATTTCCTTGCTGTCAAATTGTTGAACATAGGCCTCACATTCATCGTCAAAAACGTCTGAAAGCCGCTTATAGAATATCAGTGGAAGAATAAAGTCTTTAAATTTCGGCGCATCTGTTGGACCTCGCAACTTGCAGGCGGCGTCCCAAAGCCAATTTTCCATTGCAGAAACGTCTAACATGTCATTTTTCTTGATCATACTTATCCTATGAGTTCATAAGCCTACGATGTCCGTTACCTAGCGTTGTGACATCAATACCCTGCACAGACTGATATATTAACCTCTTCCCATACTCTTTAATGAGCCGGGTCATGTTCCGTTGATGCGTACCTTTGGTGCAGCGCAGTGATCAGTTCGAGACATATTTCGTTTAAGTCTTTTCAGCTCAGCCATCAGAGTTCATGCAGAGGGTAATAAATATACCAAAAACACAGATAAAAAGCTATTCAAGCTATACATTTTATTCAAACAATTACTATCAATAATTGACCTGTGGACACCCCAGCCGCATCTGACTTCGTAGTATAGAATTCAAGCACGACTATAAAAAAGAAAGGCTATGTATAAAACACCTCATAAGAACCTTTCGGCACAGTTCTTCCAGGTAGCCTGTGGCCATTATCAGGCAAAATCAGTACACAGTCTGCTTCAATTTCAGAGGCACTAAACTCTGGCCGAATCTCTGGATCATGAACAACAAGCGCACATCTATGACGCCGAGCTACCCCCGCAACCTTCTCAAGATTTTCTAAGCGTTTTAAAATAGAGCGCTTCATTAATTCTTTGCTCTCATTTCGAGCGTATTAAGGCGCACTTCCAGATCATGCAACTCCAATACCTTCATATTGGTCTCAATAATTTTAGTTAAAGCTTCGCCTTCGCTTGGTGAAATTTTCCCTTCTCCTATGGCCCTTGTAACAATATCTATTGCTTCTAACAGATCCGAAGGGGCTTTTATTTGAGGAAGGTCGATAGCGATTGGCAATTCCTTACGAACTGGCAAAACTCTGTCTATTACAATTTTTATTGCTTGCATGTTCCCATTCTTTGCTTCTACAATTAAACGGTTACAAATATCCCCAATGCCATTGTCCAAAATCGTTTGAGCTAAAATCGTAGCTTTCCCCCTAGCCCCTTTGGGTCGACCGCGAGGATTGCCCGAATAACCTTTCTGGAACCGACTTTCCTCCTGTTTTTTTCCTGTTTTTTCAGGCATACAACCTCACATTAAAACTTATTATACACCCACTAAAAACCCCTTCACCCGCATTCAGCCAAAACAACTTCTTGTGATTTTTTGCATTGGCTGTCTTTTATCTGGGTCTGTTTCATGTTTCAATGCCTAGGTGATGAAACATGAAACACTATGAATTTTTCATTTTTCTACATACGCTTGATGCAGACATCCCAACCTCTTTACCTATTTCTCGTTGAGTTTTCCCTTCGTCCTGAAGTCTTTTCATTTTTGTGACAATGAAATCTTCATCTCCTTCAACGTTAGCAACCGACCACTCCCATGACAAATTCCCGTCAGGTTGATCAATCAGCTTAACACGAAGACTCTCAACATCACTACCATACCAAGAGCGATGCTTTTCAAAGGACATTACAAAACAGGCGCCTTCCTCAGGCTTATAATTTGGGGGCTTATCAAGCTTTATCACATAATCGAGAGCATCTTCTCTGCGGCTAGTTCCTCGCTGATTATTATTTTTATTTGCATGATGAATAAAAATTACAGCCTTCCCTTGCCGCCGCATCCTAAGAGCCCATTCTAGCACTGGCATCCAACTCTCTCCCTCATTCTCTTTGCCACCAGTCATCCAGCAAGACAAATTATCCACAATAATTACATCAGCATCTGCCACAATCGACTCTAACATCTGTTGCCCCCTTACAGTGCCTAAATCAGGTAAGGGAATATCCTGTAAAAATGGATTTACTATTTTGAAGAAACCTTCTGGTGGTTTGACTTCCTGGCTATTGTAAATTTTTTCAATGCGTTCTTTCATTGTGTGAATTGACATTTCACCATCTAGATAAACGACCTTACATGGCTTTGGGGAATAGAATTTCAGAAATTCAGACCCTGACGATACCGCCAAGGCAATCCCTAAGGCAAAAAACGTTTTCCCTAAACCCCTTGGAGCATAAATCATACCTAAGGAAGCTTTTGTAATAAACGGGCCTAAGAAGATTTCTGGTGGATCAATATTCATCTTTAGAAGCGCCTCTATTGATACTGCTCTAATAATATCATTTGATAAATTATCTGGTGAAGCATTTACAGCCCCTGTTATTACAGGAGCTTCTTCTATTATTTTTTTAAGCTCAGAAGAAAGATGTCCTTCCTTTAACCAATCGGTCACATCCTTTCCATTTTTGGCAGAGACTTCATATCCTGGCAGATTTACCAGTTTTATGCTCTTCACATACCTTTGCAGCTGATTAATGACATTGTCACGATGTTCTATCCCTGTGTTGTCGTAATCAAAAAACAGAAGCACATCAGCGTTTTTGAGTGCCTCAGAATGGCTTTTATTCCATTTGTTTTTTCCTCCCCCAGAATCATTAGTTGTCGCCACGTAACCCTGTTCTCGCATGGTCTCAACATCTTTTTCCCCCTCGACAACTGCAATTTGCCGCCCTTCTTGTATTGCATCGACAACTTCAGGTAGATTGTAAAGCACTCTCCGAGAATTGCCCAAACCGCGAAGCCAATTTCCGTTTTCAAATCTTTCGAAGTAAAAACTCTTTTTAGGAGTCTTGACTTTCCGATAAAGAACTTCCCCATTTTCATTGTGGTAGTAATAAAATTGATTTGCAGCTATTGTGTGCTTTTCTTTATGGAAAAGCTGGCTGGGCACCATCCCCAGCTCTTGACATATGGCATCAAAAGAGCACCCTGCATGACAGTAGAGTAAAATTCTTCCATCTTCTCCACTCGCAATTGATAAGCTTGGCCTTTTATCATCATGCGCACTGCACGGACATCTTCCCGCATATCCATTACCGCTTAATTTGGGCCTGTAGCCTGTCTTGGATTCGATAAGCGCAAGAAACTCATCTAAGTGCATTATTAATGAGCCTCTTTGGACTTGGCCCAATCGAAGAAGGCATCTTCATCGATAAGAACGCGTCCGCCTGCTTTTACAATGACATGTTCACACCTCTTTTTTCTTGCGTTTGCGACAAGGTGCCTCAATCCTCCAACTGTTGGCCAAATATGAAATTCATTCCATTTGGTAAGTGGGATAAGTTTTGGTTTTTTTACATCCTGCATAACAGCTCCTTCAATTACGTTATGGCAACAATTAGAGCTGTTTGCCGGTTTAATTTAGATTCCCTTCAGTGAAAATTTTTCACTGGTTCTACCATCTGCACCGTTTCTACCTTCATGAGGGCACTCTAAGGGGCGTGATCTGCTCATTAGGTTGAAGTAACGGAGAAAGCTTTTCCTCAATTTCTGCAATTTCCTCCTCTGCTTGTTTATGCCCAAATAAAGAGAGTCCCTCTTGCTTAAGCCACTTGCGCAATGTTCGATCACCCGGAAGCATGCCAATCGCGCCTGCTTTTTCTATTAACTGCGTAATGTCTTCTAAGCGGGCCTTGGGACAAAGATATAAAGTGCTTTTAGCGATGGCTATAAAACCACTTCTGTTAATTATTTCCTCTTTCGGCCGATAGGAATCTTTATCTCGTGATAGTTGATCAACGGCAATTCCTAACACATGAAGGATCTGGGGGTCTAAATCAATTGAAGGTTTTGTTAATGCCCAATTCACCCACGCCTTACAAGAAGCCCGATATATTAAAAACACTCTTTCGCAATGGATGCCTTCAACAGAACCATCGACTTCAGCGCGCCCAACAAGATCCTTGAGATGTTGCCCTTCTTTCGAGCTTATGATTTGTCCATATAGAGATTGATTTTTAGCACTATCTGGAGAGTGGCCTAAGAAAACACAGATAGCCTCCTGGGATGACCACCAGCCTTTTTCTACCCAACAAACATATTCTTCTGCTCGCATGCCTTCATTTTCTTGGATTCCTAAAGTATCGAGCTTCTTATTCATCTGATTATTTTTCATAATTTCCTCCAAAAAGTTCTCGGTCAAGTTCTTCGACCATTTTTGATTTATATTCAGTTGAAATGTGTGCATATCGTGCTGTACTCCGTGCATCTTTATGACCAAGCAGGGCGCCGATGTCATGTAGCCCTTTGCCATTCATTCTGTGGTAAGAGGCAGTAGTGTGCCTTAAGTCGTGCAACCGAAAGTCATTTATATTAGCCCTCTTTAAAGCAGCTCTCCACGCGGTCCGAATGTCGTAGGGCCGCTTTGAGTTGCCTGGAGATGGGAAAACTAGGGATTCAGGACAACAATCTTTACCGTGACTCAAATGAGAAGCAATTAAGTTGTAGGCATACCCTTTCAGCGGAATGAACCGGGGTTCACCATTTTTCGAATTTTGCAAGAAGATGATCCCCTGGTGAAGATTAACATTTTTGTGTCTCAACTCCATTAATTCACTCGCCCTCATTCCAGTAGACAACGCAAGCACTACTATCGGAAGAAGGACGGGACACTTGCTTTTCTCAACCTCTGCAAGCAACCGTTCTTTCTCGGCATGAGAAAGATAGCGTTGCCGTGCGTTATAGATAGAAGGCTTTGAAATTTTTCTAACTGGATTTTCAGAAATCCAATCCCATTCTTTCCAAGCAATAGTGAAAAGATGTGAAAGCGAAGCCAAATACCTTACAATAGTTGCTGGAGCCCTTTTCTTTCGTTTTGAAGTCCCTTCGTTTTCTAAAATCAACAGCACATCTTTAATATGAGCTGGACGAATGGAACAAAATGAAATTTTCCCAAGGTGCTTTTCGAACCAGTCTAGATGCTGCGCTCTATTTCGGGCATCCTCTCCCTTTTTAGGCAGCTCCTCTTCTTTGTAGCGATTAACAGCATGAGAGAATGTATGCTTCTTACCCCTATTCATAGAGGGGAGAAAATCCCCTAAGAGGGCATTTCGTTCTTGTTCAGCTAACCATTGCTTGGCTAATTTAAGATCCGGAAAAGTCCTGATGACATCTTGCAGACCTGTTTTTCTAAAACGAGCACGATATTTGACGACATTTTTGCTTGTGATTCTGATATCTATGCCTGGTGGAAGGCGCTTTTTGAGCGCTTCAAGTTCTTTCATTGTAATGACCCTATTTTTAATCGTAAAAATTGGGTCAGCTACTAAATTAGTGTTGTGACTTGCTGTAGGTTGTTGCCAGTTGCCGTCCTCATTTGGTCCACATTCGGTCCACGGCAGTGGATTCACCGTTAAACCAAAAAATGAAGAACCAGACAAATCGCTTTCTGGCATACCTCTCAACAAATAAACGTATATTGCCTGAAACAGGAGTCGAACCGACGACCTCCGCATTACGAATGCGCTGCTCTACCAACTGAGCTATTCAGGCAAGAAGGAAGATGTAGTGTAGCGAGGGGGTGGGTTTCAGGGCAATGGCAAAATGGTGGTTAGGGGGCGGCCGGGGGATAAGATGCAAGCTTGCAAGGTTGCGTGAGAGCTGTAGATAGTGAGCTTTTTCTTCGCGCGGGTGATGGCGGTGTAGAGCATTTTGCGGCCAAAGCGCTCAGAGCCTTCGGGCAAAATTAGCACAACTTCGCTAAATTCACTGCCTTGACTTTTGTGGACTGAAAGGGCGTAGGCAGGCTCGTAGGAGCTTAGTAGTACCTGCGGGATGCGGCGGAATGTGGAAGGCTCTTCGTAGTTTTCAAAATAGGCATTACCTTGAAATAGGACGCCGACCTGGCCGTTTGAAAGGTTGAGGTTATAGTCATTTTTTGTGATGAGTATTGGCTGCATGGCTGCTTTATAGGCAGCCTGTTGCATGCGCTCATTTAAGCTTATAGTGCCAAAAGGCCCCTCGCGCATGGGAGAAAGTAGCCTTAGCTGTAAAAGGGCTGCAAAAAATGCTTCGACAGATTGTGTGTACAGCTGCTTTACATAAATGCTAGGATCAAAAGATGCATCTAAAGGACGTAGAGTTATGCAAGATAATGCCTTTTCTACATTTCCTTCTCGCACATATTCTGCAAGGTGGATGATCGTTTCATTTTCTTGACGCTTTGTGGTAACAAGTCTGCCTGCAGACTTATGTTCAATCATCGCAACAAAGGGCTCGCCGGCTTCAATTGGAGGTAGCTGAAAGGGATCTCCCAAAAAGATAATTCTTGCTCCTTCCGGAACAGCCCTTAGCAGCTTTACTGCAAGATTTAGGTCTATCATTGAGCTTTCATCCACGATGATAAGGTCATAGGCAAGCTCTAACAGCTTTTGCCTTTTTTGCATGCGCTTGAGACCCAGTAGTGCGTGTAGCGTCTTTGCTTCAAGTGCGCTTGGGCCAATTTGACGCTGGATACTCTCTCGCAAATTTCCGGCAGCTTTTCCTGTTGGGGCAGTAAGCATAATCCGAGCTTGTGGGTGCTGCTCAAGAAAAAATCGAACAAGCCAGCCTGCTGTATACGTTTTTCCGGTACCCGGTCCTCCGGATATACATAGTAGACTATTTTTAGCAGCTTCTTTAATAGCACTAGCCTGCTCTGGAAGTAAAGAAGCGTGCTCTAGCTGCACTTTGAGGCGATCTTCATCCATGACAAGATGTGTCCTAGATGCAGATACTTTCTGTACAAGCATTTCAAACTCTTTGAGCATCGTATAGGCCCGCTCTAAAAAGACCTTGTTTCCTCGTTGCACGAACAGATCACTCTCGGGAAGTTTACGATCTTCTATCTCTACAAAAAGCGATCCTTGTCGGTAGCTTGCTGCAAGTGAGGCAAAAAAGAGTTTTAGATCTTCATCCGAAGATTCGCACGTGTTTGCAATCAGGTTTGCCGTAAGATGATCAATTGCTTCAAACATATCGGTGCACTCCAGCAGTTGTATCATCAGTTAAGCCGCGTAAAAACACAAAATAAAAGCCCCCAAATGGGCGATTTGATGTCTCTAATGCCCGCATATAAATCCTTGCCTGCTCGCTATAGCCTTGCCTTGCAACTTCTTGTTGTAAAGCCTCTTCAGAATAGCTCTCTAAAGCATTTGATTTCCAATCAACAAGATAAAACGCACCATTATGTTCAAAGAGTAAATCGATATAGCCATGCATACATGTGTTGTCGCCTTCACGGTAGACAAAGCGCGCTTCAGAAAGCCTCTTTTTAGAATCGACATCGCCCAATCTAAAGGACCCAAAATTCACGTTGCTTGCGCGCTGTAAAAGAAGTAGCACCTCTTCTTCAAAGCCTTCATAAGCGGTTGCTTCAAGCCGATTTTTTACTGCTTCAAGATCAAGTGCAACCTTTTCATGCAAAAGCTCGTGTAGCAATAAGCCACCTTCTGTACCTGCCGGCAAGCTATTCTCCACTTCAACCGGTTGATAAAAAGCAGCTTGTTTTCTAGATGAAAATGACTGTAGCGTGTAGACATTTGGGCAATAAGGGTAGGCAGTAAATAGCCGAGGAGCAGTTACAATCTCTTGGGCTTTTCTTTTTGCAACGTGTATTGGGCTAGCAAGATGCGACTTTGTGATCGTTTTTCTAGATGCCTCTACAAGCCAGTCTATATCCACTACATCTAAAAAAAGATCCATAGGTGACACCGCTCGCTTCTCTCCCACAAGCGCAGGAAGATAGAGCCTTCTTTTAGCACGCGTACAGGCGACATAAAAAAGCCGTAGCCGCTCTGCATTAACTTCTTGCTCCTCTTGAATATCCTTAGGTGATGCTCCAGCAAGGCCTAGCGCAAAGACAACATCAAATTCAAGCCCCTTACTTGCGTGAATCGTAAGGACCTGCACCGCTACACGGCCCGGATCATAAAGACTTTGCTTTTCATCCTTTTCATGTTGAGGGGCACGTGAGAGGCTATATAGGCGCTCTTCAAGTTCTTCCACACTATTTGCAGGACATTCAGCAATCAAGCCCTCTAGATCAAGTATAAATTCTTTATCAGTCCATAAAGCCTCTTTCATCGTATGGCTATATCCCGGCCATATTGTGTGCAAGAAGGTGTGAATAAGCCCTGCAAGCCCCGCTTGCTCAAAGCTTCGCCTTAAGGAATTGAGCACACGTACATGCTCTGCCCAAAAATCAAGGTCCTCGCTCATACGTACACAGCTTGCACTCGAGTAGGAAAAAGGCTCTTGCATCACAAGATCAATAAGTTTCTTGCGATCTTTAGTGGCGTTGAGACTAGAAGTCAGCTTTTTAAGAAAGAGATGCGCTTTAGAGTCTATAATACTTGATGTACGCCACGGACAAGTCGAAACGCCCCTTGCTTCTAGATAGCCAACAAGCCTATCTGACTGAAAACGATCTTTTACCAAAATAGCTATCTGGCTAAGAAAAACGCCTAGATGCACAATTTCATTTGCAATAAAGCTAAAAAGAGCTTCTTCTTCAAGTGCTGTAAAAAAGTGAATGGCCGCGCGATCAGGGCTCACAAGATTTTCGATCGTAGAACCACATTCTATTTTTGGTACATCAAGACTTTTACCAAGGCGCGGCATTGGAAATAGAGATGCCGTATGAGGCCCTATAAATAGGGTATTAAGCGCTGTTACAAGATCAGGACTTGAGCGAAAATTGCGTGTAAGTGTAACGACAGCTTGATTTTCAAGTGATTTTGCTTGCATGTAGCAGTAGACATCAGCTTGCCTAAATGAGTAAATTGCCTGCTTGGGGTCGCCAACAAGATATAAAACACCTTTCCAGCCATCTCCCGATAGCTTTTGAATAATTTTCCACTGAATGGGATCTGTATCCTGAAATTCATCTACAATTAAGCACGAATAGCGCTTTTGAAGATAGGCTACGTAGTCGGGCTTTTCAAGCTCCTTTTCCATCCTGTGCAAAAGCTCTTGATAGGCATAAAGGCCACATCGTTCCAATTCTCTACTGACATATGCTCTACAAGATATTTTTATACGCTTAAAGAGCGCATCTTTATGAGCTAGTTCATAAAGAAGAGGCTCTATCTGCTTTGCAAAGGTAACAATGGGTGGCTCAATCATGCCTTGCTTTGGCGCAGAAAAAACTTGCGATGCAAAGAGTGGGTATTTGATGTTTTCTGAAAATGAATTATACGTTCCAAGCTTCGAAAACGCTCTAAAGGCTTTCTCGATATCTTTTTTTATCTCACCGTTTCGATTGCGAATCTTATTATAGCCTAAAGTTGCATCACAAAGTGCCTCATACACTTCGTCAGGAGTATATTCCCAGGCAATATTTTGAATAGCTTTTTTAGGATCGAGAACTTCTGTTTGGCTATCATCCCAAAGACTTTTAGCAAGCGCTTCAGAAAGTGCAGAAAAGTTTTTTCCGTGGGCTCCTAAGAGCACTTTTAGTTCTTCTATGTCAAGATCAAGCGATGTTCTAAAGAATTCCTCTATAAAGTGATTGATATCTTTAGCTTGGGCAAAGCTGCCGGAAAAGTTTTCTGAAAGGCACCTAAAACAAAAGCCGTGAATGGTATCTATGCTTGCAAACTCAATCTCGTCGCGAGCTAGTTCTAAAAGAGCTGCAACCTCATCTGCTTTTTGCTCTTCAATAATAGCAAGGAGGTAGTCAACCGCCTTCTCATTTTTTGTGCGTAAGTCATGTATAGCTCTATCTAGAGCACGTTTTAGACGCAAGGTGAGCTCGCTAGCAACAGCCTTTGTAAAGGTAAGTACCGCTATATCAGAAACGCGTCTTCTTGGCGCTGAGATCAACCGTCGTATAAAGAGATGCTCTATCGTAAAGGTCTTTCCTGTACCGGCAGAGGCCTCGCAAAGTATGTGTTGATTGAGAAAAAGATCGCGCCTGAGTACGTCAAAGCTCATTTTGCAGCCCTCTCAAATAGCGTACGAGCGAGGTTTTTCCAGGCAGGCCACTCATTCTCAACTGCCTCTACAGGCACTCGAGACAAGTACAAATCTAGATAGGGATCACTATAGGCATAGGGGTTATCTATAAGCAATTTTTCAGGTGGAAGTTCATGCTCCATAAGCGCATCTATCCAGTGTGGGTAAAGACATGAAGGTGCACCCCTTGCCTGTAGCGCGTATGCGACATAGTCTGCAAGTTTTTGAGCAGGATCTAGAATATCGACCATTTCTAGCTTACCTTCTTTTATATAAAGGAGCTGAGGAGTAATGGGAACAGTGTCTTTAATCAGATTCAGCATCAGAATATCCGGCCACACCTTATAAAGGGGCTTTTGCGACTTTGCTTCAAAGGTGATAATTCCTTGAGGGTAGATGTTTGTAAGCAATCCTACAAGGCGTATACGCCTACCACTGATATCAACTTCTATTGCAGGCAGCTTCCACGCACCGGGTGCTAGTTCTTGAGCATTTTTGCAGCTAAGAGATAGCTCTATTTGCATCGGGGCATCTTTTTGCAGGCCAAGTAGCTTTGCATTTTCAGAAAGCTCATCGACCTCATCTGTAACAAGGCTTACAGCGGCATATTTGAGCGGCGATGGAAGCTTTCGAAACTCCTGGTTGAGATCTTGTTCAACAAAGGCCTGCCTTTTTAACATCGCAAAATGCTTTGGCGTAAGCACGTCAAACTCACTCAAGGACACTTTTGGATTATAGTCATGTAAATAAAGCCCAAGACCGTGCTGAAAATAGGCTTTCAAGGGGTGTTTAGCAACCTGACTTAGCTCTTGTATAGAAATAACATCAGGAATTAGAGCGTCTACTTTTTCTAGATGCACTTTAGGTACATGGGGCGTATATTCATTCTCACAAGATGATTCTAGCCCATGTTCAGTAACAGCAATATCAAGCGTCTCTAAAATCTCTGTAACTATGCCGGCAGGATGTAGCGCTACGCGCTCTTTAAAGGCATAGCTTTGATAACTTATATAGAGCATCTCTTTTGTTGTGAGTATTGCTTCGATTACAAGGTGTCTATCGGCTATACTTGGCCGCTCATCTAAAAAGCTTAAGTCTACTACTTTGTGGTTTTTACTTCTTGGAAAAGTCCCTTCAGCCATACCGAGGAGGCAGACAACATCCTTTTCTAGCGTTCGCACTTCTCCCAAGTTTGCAAATATAATTCGCGACTGTAAGTTAGGTGATCGCTCGATCTCCACTTCTTTAAGAGTGTCTGTAAAGATGGCAATAGCGTGCTCTTTCTCTACAGCATCTATCAAAACATTCGCTCGAAAGGCACGAGAGAGTGCTTTTTTAAGAGTGTAAAATTCATCGCAAGAGGATAAAAAGTATGTATCTAAAATCGCTATAAAGAGCTTAAGCCACTCTCTACAGGTACGCGTTTTTTCTGCTGCGAGACTTTGAAGGCTTGTTTGCAACGTTTGTACTACCTCAAGACAGCTGCCAAGCATGTGAGCATCGGTATTTGATAACTCTAGCGATGAATAGGAAGAGGTAATCCAGGAAAGAATGCAGTCACGCTCAAGATCATCAAAAGTCTCAAGGCACCTTGCAAGCACGCCAAGATCATCAGAGCTAAGGCCTCTTTGTCGAAAATAGCTAAATAGCATCTTTGGCTGCAGTTTTTTTGTCTTGAGTATATCCAGAAAACAAGGAAGTATCTCATAGACTTTTGTGCCAACGATTTCGGCTGAATGGGTAAATAGGCTTCTTATATAGGGTTTATATACCTCGATATCGCACGCCAAGACTACAATGCGCCCCTTGACAGTCTTAAGAGCCTCTTGAATATATAGATAAAGCACTTCTACCTCACGAAGAAGTGTAGGCGCTTTATGGACCTGAACTGTCTTGTCAGAAGCGCACTCAGTTCTTGCCATCAGCAGTAAGTCATTTTGAAGAGTGCCCAATAAGGTGGGCTTTGTATTATGTTCTATAGAAGCTACTTCATGTCGCACAAATTCAGAGTGCACCCAGTCTTTTACTACATAGTGCTCTTCAAAGTCTTCAAGCTTTTCTTCCAAATAGCGAACAAGCTCTCTTGCACTTGTAAGATTGTTTGCAAGAAGCTTTGATCGATCATAGAGATATTCCTGTACAGCCTCAGCATGTTTAGAATTTAGCTTCCTTATAAGCCTTTTTGCTTCTTGGTCTGTGCAGACATCGCTCCAAAAGTGCATGCAGGGCGATAGGACATAGTAAAACACCTTGGTATTCGGACATAATGAAAAGAAATAGTCATTAAGTGGCTTAGAAAGTCCTGAGACAGCATAGAGATGAATTTCATCTACAGTATCTGTTGCAAGTTCTGCAAGGCTTTTCACCTCAATGCCAAGTACAATGCCATTTTCTTGCGCAAGAGCTACCTCAAGGGCAGTTTTCATAAAAGGATCTGAAACAAGAATCTGGCGTCTACTAAATGGGTCTGCAAGGCTTTTAACGCAATTTTGCTTTAGGCGCTGAAAAAGCACCTCTAGCTTATTGCTCATCAGCACTGTTGGAAGTTCGTTTGTATCCATAGAGAGTCAAGTATAGTGGCTCTCAATTTTTTGCTCCTCTATTTTATCTCGATTGCCTAATATAATGATTAGGTATATATATAAAAATACTACTATGAATAGACCCACATCACTTTTTAGCCCATTTACCTCTCTAAACTGCACGCAGTTTCTAGGTGCGATGAATGACAATATCTATAAGCTACTCATTGTCTACTGCTTTATCTCGCTTGAAGGAAAGGAAGCGAGCAATAAAATTTTGGCATCAGTTGGTGCTATCTATGTATTACCCTTTTTGTTTTTGTCATCAACCGCCGGAACAATGGCCGATCGCTTTAGCAAGCGCTCCATCATCGTTGCCGTAAAGTGTGTTGAATTTTGTGTAATGATACTCGGTCTTGTTTCGTTTTATATTGGAAGCATGACGCTTGCCTACAGCGCACTATTTCTCTTAGCATGCCATAGCGCCATATTTGCACCGTGCAAGTATGGTATTGTACCAGAAATTGTGCCTCCAGAGCGTATATCAAAGGCAAACGGCATTCTTACCTCATGCACCTATACTGCCATTATCGTAGGCACATTTTTGGCTTCCTTTCTTACTGACATAAGTAACTATAATTTTATCTTTGCCTCCAGTATGGCCATACTTTTTGCGGCTTTAGGCATCTATTTTAGTCTCGGCATCCCAAAAACCGCCCCATCCGGCTCACAAAAAGAAATAAGCCCTCGCTTTATCACCGAGCTTTTGATAAATCTAAAACTTATCTTTAGACAGCCATCTCTTTTATCTGCCGTGCTTGGCTCGGCATTCTTCTTATTTGTCGGCTCCTACGCGCAGCTAAATATGATTCCCTTTGCTATGGAATCTCTAGGACTATCTGACGTGCAGGGTGGATATCTCTTTCTTCTTACAGCGCTTGGAATTGGGGCAGGATCACTTCTTGCCGGTAAGCTTTCCGGCAAAACAGTAGAGCTTGGGCTTGTTCCATTTGGCGGCTTTGGAATTGCCTTATGCTGCCTTTTATTGAGCGTGCTGCATAACTACCTTGTCGCAGAAATTATCCTCGTTGGACTAATCGGCGTATTTGGAGGAATGTATCTAGTACCACTAGATTCCTATATACAGCTTGCAAGCCCTAAAACCATTAGGGGACAAGTAATTGCCACCACAAACTTTTTAGGCTTTTTTGGCGTTCTCCTCTCTGCCGGTATGCTCTATTTTTTAAGTGAAGTTCTTGGCATTAAAGCAGCTAATGGCTTTTTCGTCATGGGCATGATTGCTTTGTCGTTTGTAACTGGCATTACGATTGCAATATCAGGCTATGTAACAAGATACTGGTATATGCTCCTTACGCGCTTTAGATTTAAAGCCATAGTTTTTGGAAAGTCAAACCTCAAAGGCCATGCACCATCTCTTTTTATCTCCACACTTCCTAGCTGGCCTTGGTCATGTATACTCATAGGCTCACAAAGCCGGCGTATGCGCATATTTGTACTTAATGAGGTCCCAGAAGTGCTCCCACTTTATAAACGCCTACTAAGGCGCTTTAACTTAACAAAGCAAGTGGCTACTATTGCCGCATTAGATCCTGAATCTGATACTGGCAAACAAATACGCACAGCCATCGAACGCGGCACCTCGTGTGCAGTCTTTCTTCCTGCAAATTACATCCAGGAAGTTCGCCCACTTAAAGAAAAGTGGCACCATCATCTACCGGTAGCCATCTTTAGCTTTAAGCAAAAGGATGTAACATTCCCTGAGGGTTACCCACAACAAAAGCTCTACGAAGCAGAAATCACTCCGCTGTAAAAGAAGAGAGCCATAGTGTATATACCCCATCTTTCTTTCTTGATCTTAATCTCAATCTTAATCTTGATCTTAATCTATTTCGGCGTGCGTGAATAGGAAAACAGATTAAGATCAAGATCAAGATCAAGATTAAGAAAAAAAGTGTAACACCGTAGCACTCCATCTTGCTTTCTTGATCTTACGCTATTTCGGCGTGCGTGTATAAAGAAAGAAGATCGAGATTAAGAGAAAATTGGTAGTATGAGGGGAAAAGAAAAAGGGCTCCTTTTTGGGGAGCCCCTTTTTGGGAAACCTTCCGGTCTGTCGAAACAGATTAGAAGGCGTAAATTGCAGCAACAGTTAGCATGTATGAGCGATGTTTGCCGCCGATACGATGTGACTCTTCATGAACGCGCTCAAAAGAGCAGTTCAATGTCAAGTTATCTGTAAAGGCATAGAAACCATCTACTACATAACCTTTGTAGTTAGCAAATCCACCCCAACGCTTTGCGTAGAAGGATGTATTTGTTGGGTTGTCGCGCTTGATACCTGAAACATCAGATTCAGGTACAGCTTGAGCTTCTACCCACTGATAGTTTGCATCAAAAGCCCAGTCACCTTTCTTCTTCACTTCACCGATAGTTGCACCAGCATACCATGCATTGGCTTTCTTTTCGTGGTGAGTAAAGCGATTGTCTTTAGCACGGCTGTTATGGAGGAAAGCACCATAAATTTTGGTCTTCCAACGGAGCCAGTCGGCTGGTAGTGTGTAAGCAGCTGTGTACTGAGATACTAGGAATTCAGCACCGCGTGAATTTTTGTGGCCGTAACGGTTTGCACCACTGCGATCCCAATCAATTGCGGAATATTTGAAATCAAGTCCAGTGTCAGCGATGTTGAGGAAGCCGAGTTCTGCAACCCATGCCCAGTGGTTAACTGTATAGTCAACAACGAAAGCAGAAGCTTTAGCAGTAAAATCAGTGATTCCTTCAAAGCTTTGAGCATACTTTAGCAATAGACCATCAAAGAAGTTGTAGAACTGAACTTTGGAATCGAACACGTCGTAAAGACGGCGATGGCCAATTTCGAGATCTAAACGTGATGTGCCATGGTCTAGCAAGTTGTAGCCCATATACGCTTTGCGCATTACGATGTTGTCTTGCTCGCCGCTACCAAAAAGCTGGTTACGCTTCTTGTGGCTTGGACGCTTTGAACGATCAACGTGTACTTCGCGGATACCCATTGGGTTGTCGAACTGGAACTGGATAGCAGCCCATGAACGATCTGTTCTGTAATCAAACATGAGGTTAACTTCGATGTTCAATTCGCTTGTGCCGTATGGTGTTCCCTTTGGCTTTGTGTAAGAGTTTACACGGTCAGATTTTGAACCGCGCTGACGCTTACCGCCGCTCCAGCACTTCATATAATCCCACTCAGCTTGGATATCTCCGCTGATGGTTAAGTTGCCGCCTTTCTCCGCCATTGTGATAGCGCGCTTTGACTTAAGGTAATCTAGAACAGCGTCTGGATCCCTTTCGCGTGCTTCTTGGACTGTCGAAAAGTCCGCGGCGTTTACTGTGACAGCAATGCCACATGTTGCCATTGCGATTGGCAACAAGTATTTCAATAGTTTCATGGTTTTCTCCATTGTTGCAAGTTCCCTAAAAAAAAATAACTTTTTCACATATCACTTCGGCACTAACTTTCGACATTCGATCGAGATGCGCCAACAATATTGTGCACAGTGTATATGTTGAGTTGGATTTTTTGTAAACACCTTTTGCGATGAAGTTTCTGCAAACTCAACATCCTAAGCAACTTCCGTGCTTAACTTTTCCAACCGCTCAAAGACCACCTACGCCGAAACGCTTTTTTGAGTCTTTTTGCTAAAAGTAGGTAGTTACCATATTTTTGTTTTGAGATGCAAGCATTATTTGCGAAAAATGTTAGATTTTTGCTACGTACTCGTGAGGCTTAGAAAAAATACCCCATTGAGGAGTGCGCCTGGAGCCATTTATCCACATTTTCCAGTAATTGATCGGTCGGCCCTCAATGCCATAAAAATCTGTACTCCAAAACTCCAAATCACCAGTTGTTGGACTTACAACGAATGAAAAATAGTCCTTCACCCAGTTTGAATCCGCAATAAGTAACGGAGCAGACAGCAGCCGCTTTCTTGCTCTAAGCTCAACGATAATCGCTTTATGAATATCTCTTGCGCTTCTTGTTTCTCCCAGTATCAAGCAAGAACACGCGTAGGCCAGATCTAAAAGTCGTTTTGCAGAAAGCACATCGCGTATTTGCTGACGCGATAAGACCTTTGAAAGAACATCCGGAACCTTTTCTTGAAGTGCTCGATCATAGGAAAACACATTCGACAACACATCTAGCAATGTGCTATGGATATCCTCAACGCGAATATATGGAATATGCGAATAGACTACTGAATCAATTTCGTCTGACGATAAAACAGGCCCTGCAAATGTACGTAGGCCTCTATCTGTATGAAAGGTATTGACGACATAACTACGAAATGACTGTACGTCTAGTTTATAGGGCAGATTTTGAAACACTTGTTTAAAGCGTGGCCTAAAATCTTGAGGAACAGAAAAGACGAGTGTTCGCAAGATATCTTCTGCCATTATATCTTCTATGATAATCTGGTCATTTTGACTTACAGCAGGCTCTACAAGGCTGTTTTTAATCCATGAATAGGTATACATGTCACTTTGCCATGCTTCTTTAAAAAATCCTGGCTTTAACAAAAATGCATGCGTAGGCGAGTGCATGAGCATAGATTTAGTGCAGTCTTTTATATACGCTTCAGAAACCTGAGGAGGAAGTTGCTTGATTGTATCTATAAAAAATGCAAGTAGCTCTGTTTCGTTTTCAACCCATCTAGACACCTCTGTAGGCTTTTCTTCTCTTCGAAAATATGCAGAGACCAAAGTGCTCATGGAGCCACCTGAAGTATATACCCAGGGTTTTTTTTCAATTTTATCTAAATTCTCAAGAGGATGAGCGATAGGGGCAACATTATGGGCTTTTGCCATTCGATAAAATGCCGATTCCATAAACTCATCACTTCGCACATGACCTATCAGCTGCGTGATTATCAGGCTAAACTCTTCTTCTATACCTGTAAGTTCAGGACTTGTGCGAAGATCGGATTCTGTGATGGTAAAAAAGGAGACAAGGGCCTCTATAAAGTCTTGAAGCGAGTTTATGCGCGTCCATAACGATGGGTTCGCTCTTCCATGTTTAAAAAGGAGCCTAAAGCCCGCCGGGCAGTCATCGTATGGTCCGGCAGCGACATCGTGAAGGTCTGCGTCATATACCTCCTGGAAAAAGTGGAAAAAAAGCGCATCGTAGCGGCTCATCAAAAATTCATGAAGTTGCGCAATTTTCGTAGCCCTTTCGTGAGCTGCTTGCCTGAGCTTATCTATATGATAAAGCTCCGTTTGACGCGACTGGTACTCCATTTTTAGCCAGGTGATTTCTTTTTCCGTGCTTGCGACTTGCGAGCGGCCAAGTAAATACTGTAGCTGCGTCCAAATTTCTTCATACTCAATCTGTCGCTCTTTTAACTCATTATTTGCCTGCTCTAACTTGAATGAAATGATGCGATACAAACACTCGCCAATCCCGCCTGGATCATCGAAATTCACCCCCAAGCTTGCGTAGAGATTCCATCTTGTAAAATTCATGTTAATCTCTGAAAAGGATGCTAAAGTAAACTCCCAAGCTTTTAATAACGCATTATCAGCAAGTGTGCGAAAGGCAGTTTTTGCAATTTCAAAGTTTTTTAAGAATGGCTGGAGGGGATCTTCTCTACCAAAACTGCTTTTACCTGCATTTGGCACATACATCATCATGTCGCTTTGCATGATGCTTTTGGGCCGATTTAGGTACTCTTGAACACGCTCTTCAGTGAGATTATATTCAACGAGTAAAAGCCTACGAATAAGCTCTTCGGCATTTGTTACAATAATGTGACCGGGCTGCCCAATATCAGTTACAACATTTTGCAGTTTTCGATGTAGGGTGTGAATTTTTTCTTTTTGCTGCATCTGGCCAGGGAAAAAATCTACAGCCTCCATAGCCGCTAATAAGCCGGGCGACATCCACACCTTGTTTTCGTTCACCTCAAGATTTCTTTCTAGTGTTAGAGGTTTTCGAAGGTCTCCATTACCCCAGGTAGCACTCATTGGAACGCTATGTTCTACCCCGCCGTAGGTCCTACGCATGTATCCTGTACTCATCATATCGTCTAAGTCGCGCAAAAAAACTTGTGGCTGTTCTTGATGCACAAGTATTGCAGGGGCTGTTGCAAAACAAGAACCTAAGCTCTGCCTAAGCATTGTAAGCCACGCCGAAAGCACAGCTCGACGCACGTGTACGTCAGTAATCGGCATGTTTGACGGCACAAGCAGAGTATCTCGCACAACCTGCTCTGCTAGGCGATTAGACGTGGGACGGGTAATAGACCGCAGGCGCTTTACGGTATCTTTGTTTGTCTGTAAAAGCTCTAGGACGGTCAAAATATGCTTATCTCGAACCGCATCAAAGTGATGATTTGGAGAAAGTGAATAAAGATTTTGCTTCATTGCCTCAATAAATTGTGGAACGAGGTCCAATCTAAGCTCGCCGTCATCTCCAATCAGCTTTATCGCAATCATGCGACACTTTAGCACATTTCGCACAGATGTTCCCTCTTGAATTCCTGTACGCTCTATTCTTCTAGAAAGATCGTCATATTCTTCAGCGCATATCTGCTTTATAAGTTCCGCTTCGCTTTTGGCGCTCTTGTCTGTTGAGCGCAAAAGAAATGTGCAAATACGTGGATAAAAGAAGGGATGCTCCGGGGGAACGGAGGTATCATTTAAAATCTCTTCTAGCATTTCATCATCGGGCAATGGGCACTCTCAATGTTCAACTTTTTCTTTACTCTAACAAAAATGACAAAAATTTGCGATACTGCCTGTCATTTATTAATGAAGGTATTCATATGCAGATACAGTATAAAGATGCCAAAAATGGCATTTCTTCTCTGGATGTTCCACCAGGAACAAAGGCTTTTGACCTTGCAGAAAAGCTTAACCTCAAAGGCCCGCACCAAGCAGTGTCAGTGAGCATTAACAGTAAACTCTCCGATCTAAGCACCCCCATCAACGAAGGCGACACTATACAGTTTTTCTCATTCGATGATCCAGAAGGAAAAGAGGTTTTTTGGCACACATCAGCTCACGTGCTTGCTCAGGCCATTTTACGCCTCTATCCAAACGCAAAACCAACAATTGGACCTCCGATCGAAAATGGCTTTTACTACGATTTTGCGGATCTTTTGATCTCCGACGCCGATTTTGAGCGCATCGAAAAAGAAATGCAGGCAATTTGCGAAGAAAACTATACAAGCGAACGAAAGGTCTTTCAATCCAAAAAAGAGGCCGTGTCTCAATTTGCAAACAACCGCTACAAGCAAGAATTAATTCAAGGAGTTCCGGATGGTGAAGAACTTTCTGGATATACTCAGGGCGATTTTTTTGATTTTTGTAGAGGCCCACACCTTCCTCGCCTTGGAAAAATTAAGGCCCTTAAAATCCTTAAGACATCAGGTGCCTACTGGAGAGGAGACTCCAAAAACGAAATGCTCACACGCATCTATGCCATCTCGTTTCCTGACCGCAAGCTTCTAAAAGACTACCTCCAAAAGCTTGAAGAGGCAAAAAAGCGCGACCACAAGATCATAGGTCCAAAACTTGACCTCTTTTCGCTAAAAGAAGAAGCCCCAGGCATGCCCTTTATTCACCCGAAAGGAATGATTATATGGAACAGGCTGCTTGAATACTGGAGAGAGTGCCACAAGCGAGCAAACTACGTAGAAATCAAAACCCCTAGCCTCATGATTAAAGAACTTTGGGAGAGATCAGGCCACTGGGATAACTATCGCGAGCATATGTATACATGCTGCGTGGAAGAGCGAGATTTTGCTGTAAAGCCCATGAATTGCCCCGGGGGAATGCTCTTCTATAAGACCAAAAAACATAGTTATCGCGAACTTCCTTGGAGGGTTGCTGAAATTGGCCATGTGCACCGCTTTGAGCCCTCTGGCTCACTTTCCGGCCTTTTCCGCGTGCGCTGCTTCCACCAAGATGATGCGCACATTTTTATGAAACCGGAAGACATTCAAGATGAAATCTTTAACATCTTAAGGCTCGTTGACGAAATATACTCAACGTTTGGGCTTACCTACGAAATTGCCCTCTCAACTAGACCCGAAAAAAACACAATAGGCTCTGACGAAGCGTGGGCATTTACAACAAACGCTCTTAAAGAAGCTCTCAATACCTTTGGAAAACCTTATATCATCCAAGAAGGCGACGGCGCTTTTTATGGCCCAAAGATCGACCTGCGCATTCACGATGCGCTAGGAAGAAGCTGGCAATGCGGCACAATTCAGCTAGACATGTCACTTCCGGAGCGCTTTGAGCTTGAATACACCGCTCAAGATGGCTCTCACGCAAGGCCGATTATGCTCCATAGGGTTATATACGGATCAGTAGAGCGCTTTTTTGGTTCTTTAATTGAGTTTTATGCAGGTAAATTCCCGCTCTGGCTAAGCCCATCTCAAGTTGCTATTATTTCTGTAGCCGATAGACATGCTCCATATGCACAAACTGTCGCTAAGGAATTTTCAGATAAGGGCTTTGACGTACATGTTGATGACACAAGCGAATCTGTATCCAAAAAGGTACGAGATGCGCAGCTAAGTCAATACAACTACATCCTTACCGTTGGTGACAAAGAAGTAGAAAACAGTACAGTAAACGTCCGCACACGCGACAACGAGGTGCACGGCGAAATGAAAGTAAGTGAACTACTCGAGCTCTTGAACCAAGAACGAAAGTCAAAAAGCCTACACTCGGCGCTTTCGTCTAAAAAAGCACATGAGGCAACAAAACAATGAAAAAACAGATTCTCGCTGTCAGCAGTTTCAAAGGCGGAACCGCAAAAACATCTACAAGCTTACATCTTGGGGCTGCTTTAGCTAAATTTCACAAGAAAAAGGTTCTACTTGTTGACTTTGATGCACAGGCAAACCTTACTATGGGACTTGGCCTGGACCCGGATGCTCAAGATAGCTTAGCGCCAGTTTTGCTAGAAACTAAAGGGATTAAAGAGGTTATCCAAAAGACGTGCATCCAAAACCTTGATTTGATTCCCGCAGACACATGGCTTGAGCGCGTTGAAGTTACAGGAGCCTTGGCAGCCGATCGCTACTCTCACGAGCGCCTAAAGCAGCTTCTTGAAGGTGTAAACTATGACTACATCATCATAGACACGCCCCCATCTCTTTGCTGGCTTACAGAATCTGCGCTTATTGCGGCAAACCACGCTATCGTATGCGCTACATGCGAATTTTATAGCGTAAAAGGCCTTGAGAGGCTTTCAGAATTTATGAAAACAATTGCCGAGCGCCACCCCATGGAAATTCTAGGGGTTGTGATTTCCTTTTGGAATGCAAGAGCAAAAAATAATAACGGCTTTTTGCGCGTTATCGAAAAAAGCTTTCCTGGGGCCTGCTTTGATACAAAAGTCAGGCGCGATGTGAGCGTAAGTTCTGCCTCGCTATTTGGAAAACCCATTTTTGAAGTGCAAAAGCTGGAAAAAGTAAGTCGTGCAGGTGAAGATTATATGGACCTTGCCAAAGAAATCATGCAGAGGTTGAAGTAGAAATGGATAGGATAGAAGAGTTACTAGAAGGGCGCTTTTCAAATAGCGGCTCACAAAAGGTAAAGGCGCTTGCAAGACAATCTACAGACGGAAATCTTACGGGGTTTTCAGGACTCTTTAAAACCGTTGAACTTGCTGATCTAGAAAAGGCGCGCCTTGAAGATATCCTGCATAAACACTCTCTTGATGAATCAAAAGACATTCGCTCAGATTTTCTTGCCCTCTCGAGCATCACAAGCGAAATTAAGGCTATAACAAACCAGGCAGCAATCTTGCATGGCGAGCGAATTATGCGCGCACAAAAGATCCTTAAAGCCTATAAAGAGGGTGCCTTTAGCGCATGGCTCGTTGCAACATACGGCAACCGCCAAACGCCTTACAACTTCTTGATGTACTATGAACTCATAGAGCTATTACCCCTAGAGCTTAAATCCAAGGCAGAAACACTCCCTCGCCAGGTTATGTACACACTGGCAAGCCGACAGGCGCCGTTAGAACAGAAAAAAAGCATTATCTCAGACTATAAGGGCGAAACAAAGCAAGAGATGCTCGAGCGCATCCGCATGCACTTTCCGCTGCCCTCAAAAGATAAACGCACCGTTAAGAGCTCTGAGACCATTCTTACAAACCTTGAACGCCTTATCGCCTACTACAACCGCCACGACAAGCAAATGGATCAAGAAGATCGACAAGAAATAGCAACATCGCTTAAAAAGTTCCTCTATTTTGTGGAGAAAAGAAAGCTATGAACAAACAGATCAATCGCCAAGAAACAGTCATAACCGCCTACAGCCTCTTGCTTCTTATTGGAGGCGTCACAGGCTATTTTATGGCAGGCAGCTTCGCCTCGCTCATCATGAGCACAATCTTTGCCATCCTGCTCATTGGATCGCTCTTCCTGGGCCGATTTTATGCAAAAGCAGGTAACAAAGCTATCTTAAGCCTGCTCACCATTTTAGCTCTTTTCTTTGCCTACCGCTGGTATGTCACCAAGTTCTTTCCTTCAGGAGCCATATGCTGCCTAACACTCCTAATCTTGGGAGTATCTTTTTTGTGGCAAAAGAAATAACACGCATCATGCACGTGCAAAAACAAACAGGATATGCAGGATCTTGTTACCTGTTGATAAGTCATGTTGATAACTTGGGCAAAATGGCGAAGATATGAACAGGTAGGGTGGTTATTGACAGTGTCGACAAAGGCTCGACATTGTTATGATCAGGTTATCGACAGAGGTTTTATCTCTAGAGAATGCGGTTATAAACAGATCCACAGCACCTAAAGAAGAAGAAGAGAAAGATAGCTATATAATCTTCTATTCTATAGAGCTGTGGATGTTGTTACTTTGACTGTCTTGGAACATGAACGAGATCTTGACGGTCTTTTTCTTCAAAGATTTCTCGCCACTTAAAAGCAGCATCTTCGAATTCAGAAGCAATTTCCTGAAGTTCGTCTACGTCAATATTTGCAAAGCCCCCTACATGGTGTAGGGTGATTTGAAAAAGCTCTTCGTCAACATTTAGCCAGGTGTGAATATGGCTATATGGTGTTTCAAGGTGCGAGTGGCAAGCTGCACGAACACTTTGGGGGATAAATTTATCGCCGCGATAGACTAGTGTGCTGAGATGAATTTTTGTGCCAAGATCAACTGGCTGCAGAAAAAGGCCTTGTGCTGTACTGCCAATTCTTGCAATACGCAATGTAGAAAGACGATGAAACGCTTGTTCAACCTCTTCCTTTGTCACCATATATGCCTCCACTGTAGATACCCCTCTATTTATATTATACATAAAAAATATTTTGTTTTACATCTTTTTGCGTGTGTGTTATAAATTAAGTTCCTTCAATAGGTTATAACGAGAATGAAAATCAATATTAAAGAAGCAAAATCTTTATTGCTTTCTGGAAAGGTAGTAGCCATCCCGACTGAAACTGTATATGGCCTTGCTGCTTTAGCCACAAATCTTGATGCTGTGCGAGCAATTTTTGCTCTAAAGGGGCGCCCTTCGCACAACCCGCTCATTCTTCACATTGCAAAGCCCGAAGAGTGTCTACACTATGCAGCATCAATTCCAAGTGGGCTAGAATCTCTTATGGCGGCCTTTTGGCCGGGGCCCCTTACCCTTGTATTGCCAATCAAAGAAGAGCTCGTCTTGCCGGAAATTCGTGCCAATCTTAAAACTGCAGCCTTTCGCATGCCAAAACATGAACTTGCTCTTTCGCTACTAAACGAAGTTTCTCCCCTTGTTGCGCCTTCAGCAAATTTGAGCGGCGCACCTTCGAGCACGAGAAGAGAGCATGTGGAAGCTGATTTTGGAAAGGGCTTTCCGGTTCTTGACGGCGGAAGGTCTTTGCATGGTCTAGAGTCTACAATTCTTGTGTATAGTAATGAAAGGTGGCAGATAGCTCGTCTTGGAGCCATTTCGCAAGAACGTCTAAAAGAGGTGCTTGGCTATATCCCAGAGATTGTTGAAGCCAATGCTGAAAAGCCGATATGTCCCGGCCAGCTGCTTGCTCACTATGCACCAAAAGCTAGGCTTATCCTTTCTACAGATTCTCAAAACATATTGCCAGCTGTTATAGGCTTTGGCGATCGACTGTATCCGCATGCCAAGAAAGTCTTTTTGTTATCTGAAAAGTGCGATGCCAATGAAGCAGCTCACAGACTTTACACGATACTTCGCCAGCTTGATCAAGAAAACATTCAAGAGGCGTGGGTGGATATGCAATTTCCTGAGACCGGGCTTTGGAAAACCGTTCGCGAGCGCCTTAGTCGAGCTGCCAGTCGATAGGCTTGTCTAAAAGTTTGTTAATCTGAGAAAAGTGATGACAGCCAAAAAAGCCTCCGTAAGCAGAAAGCGGCGATGGGTGGGCGGCTTTTAGTATGGTGTGACGCTCCGGAATGTGGCTGCATTTTTTGCTCGCATTGTTTCCCCAAAGAACAAAGATGATGGGATCTTTTCGGCTAGCAAGTTTTGAGATTATGGCGTCCGTAAACTGCTCCCAGCCCTTTTTGTGGTGTGATAGTGGTTTGCTTTCGCGCACAGTAAGCGTTACGTTAAGTAGCAACACGCCCTGCTCGGCCCACTTTTCGAGGCAGCCATGAGAAGGAATGGCAATGCCAAGGTCTTCTCTTAGCTCTTTAAAGATGTTTTGCAAAGATGGCGGTGGTCGTATTCTCTTTGGAACGCTAAAGGCAAGGCCGTGGGCCTGCCCGGGGCCGTGGTAGGGGTCTTGGCCAACTATGACCACTCGAACTTTATCAAAGGGGGTCTTTATAAGAGCGTTGAACACAAGCTCTTCTGGCGGATATACGGGATCGTTGCTACGACGCTCCTCTTTAACAAAGGCTGCAAGCTTTTCTAGATAGGGTTTTTTGAGCTCTTCTTCAAGTGCCCTTTGCCAGGAGGGTTCTAAGGTAAATGGTGTCATAGGGCCATAAATTCCTTAATGTCTTTTAAAGCGTTGCCGATAGCTTCATCCCAAAAGCCGTCTTCAGTTAGGGAGTAGCCAAGGTGTTTTAGAACAAGATCTTCAACACTCATGCGTCCGGTGTCTTGCAAAAAGTCGTTGTAGTGCTTTTTACACCATGTTGGGTCCTTTTTTAGCCTTGCATTGATTGCCTGGCTGAGTAGGTATCCAAAGGTGTAGGGAAAGTTATAGCTTGGAAATTCTGTAAGATAAAAGTGCACTTTAGACACCCAAAAATAGGGGTGATATTCCTCTAAACGATCTCCATAGGCCTCTTTTTGCGCTTTAACCATCATCTGGCAGAGTTTTTCTGCGCTAGGAAATTGTTCACTAAAAAGCGCCTGTTCAAAGAAAAAGCGGGCCTGAATATTTAGGAAAAAGGTGGTGCTTCTATGCGCCTTTTCATAGTAGAGCCTCTTTTTTTCTTGGGCAGTAGTGGCTCTAGAGAGTAGGCCATCTAGCGCTACTAGTTCAAGGGTGGTAGAGGCGGTTTCTGCTACGCTTAGTGGAAAGTGTTGGGCAAGCTCCGGAAGGGTAAAGCAAACATTGTTGTGATAGGCGTGGCCAAGCTCATGAGCTAGCACTAAAAAGCTGTTTATGGTGTCAGAATAGGTCATGTAGATGCGCGATTCTTTAGATGCCGGAAATGGCGTGCAAAATCCACCTGGAGCCTTTTTGGGTCTGTTTTCAGCCTCTATCCACGCGTTTTTAAACGAGCGCTCTGTAAAGGCGCCAATATCTGGGTGTACAGCATTATTAATGCTAATAAGAAGATCGCTTGCTTCGCTATAGCTAATCTTGCTCTTACTGCCCGGATAGGGTGCATCAAAGTCGTACCAGGAAAGCTTGTTTAGCCCAAAAACTTTTGCCTTTTCGTCTAAAAACTGATGAAAGTGACCACTTGCTTCTTGCACCTTCTTCCACATCATATCAAGAGTTGTTTGCTGCATGTAGTTGAGGCGTAAAGCCTCATGAAGAGGGTTTTTCCAGCCCCTATTGCGGTAGAGCTCTAGTCTAAATCCAAGTATGGAGCGAAGTGTCTGTGAAAATATGGCTTCATCTTTTTTGCAGGCCTTTTCAAGAGCTTTGTGGGCCCCTTTTCTCACTTCGCGGCTTTGGTGAGAAAAAAACTGTTCAAGCTGGGCGCAGGAAAAGCTGCCTTTTATATCTTCTACATCAACATCACATCGCATATTGCTGATGGCCTGCTTATAAAGCTCATACCAGCCGTGATAGCCATGTAGAGCAAGATCTGTCGAAAGCGTTTCCATCTTGCTTGACATTTTGGCTTTTGCATTTTCTATTCGATGAAGAAGGAAAAAGCGTATGGGTTGTAGCTTGGGATCTTGTATGTCTTCAAGCTTTATAAGTTCATCATCTAGTGCCACACCGGCCTTTTGTAAAAGGCTTTCTAGCTCTAAGGCGCGGCTGCTTAGCCGCAAGCCCTCTGGGTTTTGCGTGTTTTCTGAAAAAAGGCAGTTTGCATAGGAAGAAAACTGGCGAAACGACTGATTCAAACCTTGATATACTAAAACCTTTTTTACTACATCTTGCTCACTGTAGAAGGCTGAAAGCTCACGATCAAAGTCATCATTGAATAATCCATCTAATCGCCACTTTTGGGAAATGCTCATGATCTGCTACCATAGTTGTATCTTTTTATCTGGGTGTAGCGCAGCTTGGCTAGCGCACTTGCATGGGGTGTAAGGGGTCGGAGGTTCGAATCCTCTCACCCAGATTCTTTTTCCAAAAATAGTACCGTAGCTGTTACCTTTTTTCCAAGGACATAGAAAGGGTGTTTATATGCGCGCTATGGTATTGGTCGGGCCGTCAAAGCCGTTACAAATAATGGATTTACCTGTTCCTAAGCCGGATGTGGGCCAGGTTTTGATTCATGTAGAGGCTTGCGGGGTTTGTAGAACGGATCTACATATCTATGATGGAGAATTGCCTCATCCAAAGTTGCCGTTGATTATGGGCCACCAGGTGGTTGGTAAGGTGGTTGCTGACACGGGGCGGTTTAAAGCGGGTGACCGGGTTGGAGTGCCGTGGCTTGCAAAGTCTTGTGGGCATTGTCCTTATTGCGTGGCACATTCTGAAAATCTCTGCGACAACGGTCTTTACATGGGCTATCAGCTAAATGGTGGCTATGCTGAGTATTGTGTGGCATGTGAGGACTATATATTTTCAATTCCGGAAAACTACTCGCCGCTACATGCTGCGCCGCTACTTTGCGCAGGTCTTATTGGCTATCGATCTTTACGACTTTGTGGGACAGCAACACGCTATGGCTTTTATGGCTTTGGGGCTTCTGCGCATATTCTTGCTCAGGTTGTGCGTTATTTAGGCGGCGAGGTCTATGCCTTTACTCGAGATGGTGATACCGAAACACAAAATTTTGCAAAAAGTCTGGGGGCTGTTTGGGCTGGGGGCTCAAGTGATGCTCCTCCAAAAGAGCTAGATGCCGCTATCATTTTTGCGCCGGCTGGAGAGCTTGTGCCCGTTGCCTTAAAAGCGGTTAAAAAGGGCGGTTCGGTCGTTTCGGCGGGTATTCACATGAGTGAAATACCGGCGTTTTCGTACGACTTACTGTATGGCGAGCGGATACTTCGATCTGTTACCAATCTGACGCGAGAAGATGGGCAAGAATTTTTTGCGCTTGCTCAAAAGGTAAAGCTTGATACCACGATCAACGTCTATCCTTTAGAGCAAGCAAATCAAGCCTTACACGATCTCAAGTTTGGCAAGCTTGTAGGCTCATTTGTGTTACGCTGTAGTAACTAGGCTTGGACGCTCTTTTGTGCTCCATAGTGGAATCAAAAAGACTACAGCAAGCACACTTGCTGCGATCATTGTTGAAAAGTGGCCACTCCAGCCAAATTCCTGTATGATAAGGCCAAGTGGGTAGCCTGCGCAGGCAGCTCCAAGATAGGAGATGCAGCTTACAAAGCCGGATGATGTGGCAATTGCATTTTTATGAGCAAGCTCTACTGCTGCAACGCCGATAAGCATCTGGGGGCCAAAAATCATAAAGCCAATTAAAGCAAGTGTGGCAGATTCAAGCCAGCCGGCACCTACCGGAATTGTGCTAAAGAGAATAAGACCAAATACTATACCCAAAGAAAAGAGTACGTTTACAGGCCCGCGTCTTGCTCCAAATAGTCTATCAGATGCCCAGCCAGCTGCTAGGTTGCCAAAAAAGCCGCCAACTTCAAGCGTTGTGGCAATGCTGTTTGCTGCGATTAGTGAATAGCCGCGCGTTTCAATAAGATACATGGGCGTCCAGTCGTTCATAGCAGTACGGGCAAAATAGACAAAGAAGTAGGCAATGCCTAAAAACCAAAGCCACTTATTTGTAAAAACGTGATTAACTAATGTATTCCATGTGGATTCCTGGGGGCTCTCTTTTGCTTGTGATTCAACAACATCATTTCGGTATACATCAATTGGTGGAAGGCCTACTGCAGGAGGGTTGTCTCGCAGGCGGTTAATCATAAAAAAGCCGCCGGCAATACATATAAGACCGGGTATATAGAGGCCATATCTCCAGCCAAAATGCTGCACGACAAAGCCGGCAAGAACAGCAATTGAGATTGCACCAACGTTATGGCAAACATTCCATGTAGACCACCAAGAGCCGCGTTCAGACTTTGAATACCAGGAGACGAGAAGTCTAGAGCATGCCGGCCAACCAAAACCCTGAAACCAGCCGTTTAGTCCCCAAAGAATAGCAAAGACAACAAGAGATGAAGCCATACCAAACAGGATATTTATGATACCTGTTGTAATAAGACCAAAAGCCATGAAGTAGCGCGGGCTTGAGCGATCAGATAGTATGCCGCTAAAGAACTTGCTAAAACCGTACGTAATGGCAATGATACTGCCTAAAATTCCAAGCTCAGCTTTTGTGTAGCCAAGGTCGTTAATGATTCCTGGCATGGCAAAGACATAGCTTTTACGGGTAAAGTAGTAGAGTGCATAGCCAAAGAACATCGAATAGAGCGTGCGAAAGCGCCAGGAGCGGTAGGTTTTGGAGACGACCTTAGGATCTTCAATTTCAGCAATGTGTGGTGCTGGTGCAAAGAAACTAAGGAAACTACTAAAAGCTGATGCCATTTCACATCCTCCGAAGAATTTTAAAGAACAATTATACAAAAAGGGCGATTATTTTTCTAGGATAACTAAGGTTTCTATTTGGTTTGTTCCGGGGAAAAAGAGGTAACTAGAGGCATGTGTAACCTTCCAATCCTTAGGTATAAAGCTAAGATCCCTCTCTAAAGAGTGCCAGTCACAAGAGACATAGATCAGTTTTTTGATTGATTTTGATAAAGTAATTTGTTTGATAAGGTCCTTTCCAAGCCCCTTTCTTGGTGGATCGACAATACAGGTATCTACTCCATCTAATAGGCTCAAACACTCCTCTGCCTTAGCAACCGTATAGGTCAGCTTTTTTTGTCGAGAAAGGGGTAGTTTATCCTTTGCTAGCTTAAAGTACTCTTCTGCCGTGGAATCTAGCTCTAAAAGTCGCACAAATTCAGAGCGCTCGCTTACGCTAAGTCCAATTGTACCAATACCGGCATAGAGCTCGGCAACTTTAGCATGATCGTGAATATGCGTTTGAATTTCGTAAATGAGCTTTTCGTACATTTCAAGATTTGCCTGGCCAAAATGCGAAGGGCCAAAGGCGATATCTAGCCCGGCTATTTGCTCCCAGAGCACATCTTCACCTGTTACCTTTTCCCAAGCCTTGCCAAAGATAGTGTTTGTAGCGTTATCGTTATAGTTAAACCAGATGGAATGCCAAAATTCCGGGTTGTAAAGCTGCTTTACTAGTGTATACCAGCCGTCATGAGCTTTTTTACAATTGAGTACAAGTGATAGCTCTACTCGCGAAGTTGAGCGCTCAACAAGGCATTGGATATAGCGTAACTCACCAGCTTTTGTAGCTTCGTTATAGCAGCTTAAGAGGCCAGCATTTTTTAATAGGGCAACTGCCTTATTAATGCTTGGATGATGCACCTGGCAGTGGGGTATGTCGATGACAGTATGTGTTCCCTTTTCAAAAAGGCCTATGGTGCAAGGCGAGCGTACAGCAAGTTTTGCGCGGCATCTCCACCCTTTGATTGCACCCATGTGAAAAGAAAGGGCAACATTCCAGGTGTCTTTAAAGTATTTGTTTGCGTGCGCGTAGAGCTCCGGTGGCATTTCGCAAGAATCGATAACGCAACCTGAGCAATCTTTAAAATGTATACAGCCTATATTCATGCAGATAGTATATACTAACCCTCTATTTTGAGGTGCAGTATGCAACGCTTTACTCCTGAGCTTTTTTTTGATCTGTCTCAGTTTGCTCACAAAGTGATATTTGATGGGTGTGAAAATGTCTGGGAGGCTTTAGATAGGATTGAGGAATACTTACGTGTCTATCCCCTAGGAACTACTGAACAAAAAGATGTCTATCTAGTAAATCCTGAACTCATTTCTATTGGAGAGGGCACTGTCATAGAGCCTGGCGCCTACATTAAGGGCCCTTGTATCATCGGAAAGAACTGCCAGATACGCCATGGGGCTTACATAAGGGGCAATTGCATCATCGGAGATTCCTGCGTAGTTGGGCACACAACTGAGATGAAAAATAGCATTATGCTCAATAAGTCAAATGCCGCTCACTTTGCCTACCTTGGAGATACAATTTTGGGTAGCTTTGTCAACGTTGGGGCGGGGGTGAAATTTGCAAACCTGCGCCTTGATAATGCTCCCATAGTCATACGCGAAATTCAGACAAAGAGACGAAAGCTTGGCGCTATCGTCGGAGATTATAGCGAAATAGGCTGCAACAGCGTGCTCAACCCGGGTACAATTTTAGGAAAACATGTGCACACCTATCCAGGAGTCACATTTGGCGGCTATATAGAAGAAAATAGCCTTGTTAAGCCTGCCACAAAAGTACAAATTATAAAGAAGGATACGTAATGCAACAAGGTGCAAAAGAAGTCTATTCCGAACAATCAAAACGCATATTACAGCCCTATAAAGAGCGCTTTGAGAAAGAGATGCAAAATGCTTTTTCTCAATTTGGCCCAGAAAACAAAGTGAAAGAAGCTATGGAATATGCCCTCATGGGTAGTGGAAAGCGCTTTAGGCCGGCTTTAGTATACATGGTGGCAGATGGCCTTAATAAAGGAATAAACGTTACACCTTCAGCATTAGCTGTAGAGTATTTTCACACATCATCGCTCATCGCAGATGACCTTCCCTGCATGGATAATGACGATTTTAGAAGAGGCAGGCCAACCACTCATAAAGTGTATGGGGAGGCAATTGCCTTGCTTGCAAGCTACGGCTTGATCGCATCGGGTTTTGAGCAGATTGCAAAGAACGACGTATTAAACCCCGAAATTACAAGAATTGCTATTATTCAGGCGTCTCTTACAATGGGAAATCCTGGAGTCATAGGCGGCCAGTTTTATGATCTTTATCCATCAAATCTAGATAAAGAGCAGCTTTTAAAGATTCATGAAATGAAGACATGCGCACTTTTTGACCTGTGCATGACCCTTGGATGGCTATTTGGCGGCGGCAATGTTGAGCTATTAAACGATGTTCATAAAGCTGCATATCACTTTGGAATGGCTTTTCAGATTCTTGATGACCTTGATGATGCAAAAAAGGATGAAGAGGCAAATCGCGAAGTTAATTATGCCAATCGCTTTGGAAAACTCGAAGCTGTTGATGCTATACAAAAAAATATAGCAAGCTTTAATGAGCTGCTCATTCGCCTTGGCCTTCAGGAAACTCCACTTTTAGCCCTCTCAAGTGGTCTTAAGGCAATGCTATGATGGTATTGGAAGATGAGCTAAAGCGCCACTTTGGCTACAACACCTTCCGCCCATTTCAGAAAGAAATTATCGAAGCGCTACTTCGTAAAGAGGATGTATGCGCCATTTTGCCAACAGGTGCCGGAAAATCACTTTGCTACCAGCTGCCTGCAATGCTTATGCAGGGCGTTGCTGTGGTTGTCTCGCCGCTTATTTCGCTTATGCAGGACCAGGTTGTCTCTTTATTTAAAAATGGGATAACAGCAGCTTTTATTAATAGTAGCTTGCCGGGGCATGAAATTCGCGAAGTGCTAGAAAACCTTTCGGACTATAAGCTCCTCTATGTAGCCCCAGAAAGGCTTGTAGACCCTGTATTTATGGAGCATCTAAAGGCAACCACGGTTTCATTTTTTGTCATCGATGAAGCGCACTGCATTTCTCAGTGGGGCCATTCTTTTAGAGTGGAGTATAGAAAGCTTGCACTCCTGAAAGAGGTATTTCCCGCTTGTCCTATCATTGCCGTAACAGCAACTGCAACACTTGATGTACAAAAAGACATTATTTCCCAGCTTGCGATGAAGCAGCCTACACTTATAAAAGGCAGCTTTGATAGGCCAAACTTGATGATTCGCGTACAGCCTAAGCATAAGCCTGAAGAGCAGCTAAAAGCCTATTTAAAAGAGCACCAAAACCAATCCGGCATCATCTACTGTTCAACAAGAAAGGGCGTAGATCAGACCTATAGTAGCCTCCAGCAGGCAGGATATGTGGTTGGGCGCTATCATGCGGGGCTTAGTGAGAGCGAGCGAGCAGAAGCTCAAAATGCCTTTTTGCACGATGCAACGACACTAATGGTTGCAACTGTTGCCTTTGGAATGGGAATTCATAAGCCAGATATTCGATTTATTGTGCATATGGATATGCCTCGCACCATCGAGCAGTACTACCAAGAAATAGGTAGAGCTGGCCGCGATGGCTTGCCTGCAGAGTGTCTGATGCTCTATTCCATGCAGGATTTTGTCATCTACAAAAGCTTTTTAGAAGATCTTGAGGACCTTGTAGTTCGTCAAGAAATGAAAAGGAAAACAGATTGCATGTATAAATTCTGTACATCCTTTGCATGTCGTCGTTATGACCTTCTACACTATTTTGGAGAGACTTTTTCTAAGATGCCTTGCGCTGCTTGCGATAATTGCAGCTCTAGCTTTGATCAAATTGACGGCACAGTAATTGCCCAAAAAATTCTATCCTGTGTGTTTCGCCTAAATCAAAACGTAGGCATGCGCATGCTGACAGATGTCTTAAGAGGCTCTAAGGGCCAGCCAGTTTTACAAAGAGGCTACGACAAGCTATCTACCTATGGGCTCTTAAAAGAGATGTCTGAGCAAGAGGTGCGCTACTATATTGAAGCGCTTATGCACCTTGGCTACCTTATGCTGACAGAGGGTGAATATCCCGTTGTTAAATGGACCGCAAGGTCTCAAGCTGCAGTAAAAGGGCATGAGCCCATTCTCTTTAAGAAAAAGCTCTTTAAGCCACCAAAAGAAGAAAGGCAGGCAAAAAGCGTTGCCTTTGACGCGTCAATTTTTGAGTCACTACGCAAATTGCGACTTGAAATAGCCCGAAATGAACGAGTGCCTCCATACGTGGTTTTCAGCGACCGTGCCCTCCAAGAAATGGCCGCCTACCTACCTCAGACTGAACTTGAATTTTCTAAAATAAACGGGGTTGGCCCTATCAAGTGGCTAAAATATGGCCAGCAGTTCCTTGAGGCACTTAAAAAATAAAGCAAGGAGATCTACGCGGCTGGTATTCTCGCGCGATTGTTTGATAGACTGTTTGGTATTGCCTTGGGGATCCTACAAGGCCCATACGCTGAAGCCTGAGAAGGTATATGGCTTTTGGGATATTGATTTCGAGTTTATTGCGCATCGTGTTACTTGCACGTATTTCTTTTCTTAGGCTGTGGGCTGCAACGAATGTTCCTGAGCGTCCAATGCCTGCGCTGCAGTGTACGGTAATGGGAGCTCGTGGGTCGTTTGTGAGGCTATCTACATGATCTAGTAGCTTGATAAAAAGTTCAAGTTCAGGGATTTTTCCATCCGGCCAGTTTTCATAGTGAACTTGTTTTATCGTGCGGGTTTCAAGGTCATTTTGGGCGGTAAATGTACGCTCTATTATTCTATGGGTAGGAATAAGCTTGCTTTCTGCAATCAGCTTTTCATCTTGTAGCGTAACTATCCAGCCATCAATTTCAATGTCCGAGGTTGTCCAGTAGCTTGCACATTTATGATTTGCATCTTCTATTGCCATGACTAACGTGACGATTACAGGAGATTTTTTGTGCAGTACTGCCTTCCAAAAGTCAGTTACTGTCGTATCAAGAGGCCCTTGTGTTACCATATAAGATTGTAGAGCTGTTTCTACATCATTTGCATTTACGTAAAATGGCGGAATGTCCTGGCAGCTTCTTGTGATATCAAAGATAAATCTATTTGAATTTCTATTTTTAGAGATGTTTTCAGCTAGGTATGCGACATCTGCTGATCTACCTATATGTTTACTAGAGCGTTTCAGTGCATTATAGCCAGAGCGTAGTTTTTTGAGGCTTGTTGCACTCTGTGCAATCTCTTCGCATGTAGATTTATAGCGCTTAAGTCGCCTTGGAGGACGCTTATACCATGATGTTTTACTGATATAGGGAATATCTGCCTGGCGGGACTTGGGGCGGGCGCGAGTTGCCACTTCCCAAGCTCTTGTTGGTGATTTAGCATACCAAACCACCAACAAGAGTATAGCGAGACTTGCCTGTATAAAGGCTTTATTCATTACGCTTCAATAGTCTCTGGCTCTTGAACCATTGAGCCGGCTTCAGCAAGTCTTTGAGCGAGTTTTTCTTTGTTGCTTGCAAGTACTATAGCTTCTACCTCTTCAAGCAGCTTTGTGTTCTTGCGAAGATCATCGCGGACGGTGTCGCGGCCTTGGCCAAGGCGTTGCCCTTTATAGCTAAACCAGGCGCCTTTTTTCTCGATTACACCAAGGTCTGAGGCTATATCAAGAACGGAGCCTGCGCGTGAGATGCCCTCATCAAAGAGGATATCAAACTCAGCTTGTTGGAATGGCGGAGCCATCTTGTTTTTCACAACTTTAGCGCGTACGCGGTTTCCAACTTCAGCGTTATCTGCACCCTTGATGCCTGTTACGCGGCGAAGGTCGATACGCACAGAGGCGTAGAACTTAAGTGCTCGGCCACCTGTTGTTGTTTCAGGGTTGCCATAGACAACGCCGATCTTGTCACGAATCTGGTTAATAAAGATAGCGCAAGTGTTGCTTTTGCCAAGTGATGCTGTAAGCTTACGTAGCGCCTGAGACATCATTCTTGCCTGAAGCCCCATAAACTGATCGCCGATTTCGCCTTCAAGTTCTGCCTTTGGCACAAGCGCTGCAACAGAGTCGATCACGATAATGTCAATGGCATTTGAGCGGGCAAGAGTTTCAGCGATGTTCAGAGCCTCTTCGCCGCAGTCTGGCTGCGATATAAGTAGATCATCGATATTCACGCCTAGCTTTCTTGCATAGTTAGGGTCTAAAGCATGCTCAGCATCGATGTAAGCCGCTACGCCGCCTGCTTTTTGCGCATTTGCAACGATGTGTAGGGCAAGAGTTGACTTACCGCTAGATTCTGGCCCATAAATTTCGACGACTCTTCCTCGAGGAACACCGCCAATGCCTAGCGCCATATCAAGTGATAACGCGCCAGTTTTAATTGAGCTAATTTCTTTATTTTCTGAGTGCTTGCCAAGCGTCATAATGGCGCCATCGCCAAACTGTTTTTTTATGTTGCCAAGGGCAAGTTCTAGCGCCTTTTTGCGTTCGCTATTATTTTGATTTTGAGACATAGTGCTGCTCCTTAAGAATGCATGTTAGTACGACATTCTACACAAGAGCTGATTATCTTTCTGCTAGTAAATCGTCAAGAACGGGTTTGCCGTCGTGGTAGGTTACGCGCGTGCGAAACGAGCCATCCGGGTCATAAAAGGTGGCAACGCCTTTTCCATTAGCAACTTGTGAGACAGGCTTAGAGTCGCCTCTTTGGAGGTAGTCTCCGCGAACAAGGCGGTCTTTTTCGTACTCTTCGATAAGCATAACCTTGCCATCTTTATACCAAGCAGTAAGGTGGCCCTGTTTTTGGTTGTGGCTCATTTCGCGAGAATTCTCGGGGGTGCCATCTTTGTACCAGCTTTTTACTGTGCCGTGAATTTGTCCTTTATCCCACTGAATAGCAAGTTTTGCTTGAGTAGGATTTGAAGGCCAGTAGTAGGTTTCAAGGCCGTGTTTATCTCCATCTTTTACAAAAAGTCGACGCGTAACGGTTCCATTTTGATCAAAGAGCACAACCTCGCCCTCAGCTACTCCTTGAACATATTCATGGGTTTCTGAAGGGGCTTCATCTCCAAATATGCAGCGCTTTCCCATGCCATCTACAATCTGGCAGACTAATGTAGCATCTTTGGTAAAGTACTTTCCCTCTTGCAATAGGTCTTCATGCCACATTTCATCGTACTGCAGCGCGCCATTTGGCCAATAACTTACAGATTTTCCGGACTTTAAGCCTTTTACATAGACTGTAGAGCCAATTATAGAGCCATTTTCATCGTATGATTTTGATTCACCTTCAATCTCGCCATTTTTGTAGGGCACCTCTTCTGAAATAGCGCCTGATGGGTAGTAGTAGCAAGAAAGGCCTTCTAAGATGCCGTGAGAGTATGGAATAAGGGCCTTTAGCTTGCCTTCATCATTCCAGCAGTAGCTACTACCTTCAAATACCCATGTTGTTTGCGACTTTTCATCAAGATCTGCAGCACCACCTAAGATATTTGCCTGAAGCTTCTTTTGGCCATTAGGATGCCATTCAATATAAAGTCCGTATGCTCTTGCGTTCTTACACTCAAGAAACTGCCTCACTTGTCCTGTGGGGTAGTAACTTGTTATAATTGAAAGCGCATCACCATTTTTGTCCTTAGCAAAAACGCGTAGTACCTTTTGGTAGGCTTGTGTGCCAAGAAAGTTGACGTTTTCGTAGCTTTTAACCCGTTCTTTTGCGCTAATCGTCTCTGAAAGGCCGTTTCGGTCCATGATGTTGATGCTGGCAAGTTTTTGTGACGAGGTGCGTTCTTGGATTTTGGCAAGGGCAGGATCTTCAGAATGTATAATAGCCTTGTTTTGGCATGCAGTGAGTGCTACAAGCGCAAGCAAAATCCATTTATAGCTCATTTTAGATACTCTCGTTTAATTAACTTGATGTCTACAACAAAGATGTCTTGGGTGGGGCCTTTTTTCTTTTCCATCTTCCAGTCTGTAATGATAAGGTGGGGCCTATTTGGTGCTAGTTCCGTCTCATTGTCAAACTGTACGCCTTCGATGCGCGATAGAATGGCCTTGATATCATCAAGATCTGTTTCCACGGGGTGGGCAAGGCTTTCTATCGTTTCTTGAAAGTCTGAGTAGTTTTTTACTGAGCCTTCGACAAAGTTAATGGCATTTTGACCACTTGTGTGAAACTGTAGGCGCCTTCTAAATAGATCTTCATTTGCGTGAAAGCCAAGTGAGAGGACCTTTTGCAAGGCCTTTACTTCCTCTTTAAGTGGGGAGATAGTCTCAATTTCTTTGTCGATGTAGTAGTGGTTACTGTCGCGAAATTGTTCACGAACCTGCTTATTAACAAACTCTTTTGCGTTTTTTGTTGTAGCGTCTGTGATCGCACTTGAAAGGGCAAATGAGAGCCTGTCTTGCTGCGCGGCATTATTCATGTAGTTCATTCCGACAAAAACAAGCGGGAGAAAACCAAGGATAAGGCAGTAGATGATAAGGCGAGCTTGGGTAATTCCTTTCATATTAGCCTCCAGACGTGTTTAGTTGAAAGTTTTGTGGGTAGCGCGTGCGGTCCTTCAAAAAGAACGATGCTTTAAAGCGGCCGCGCTGAACGGTCCATTTGAGCTCATTTTTGGGATCGATAAAGGCATTTGGTGCTAAGAGCGCATCATGTAGCTCACGTGCCATTGTAGGAGATGGGGCGCTAAATTCAAGCTCCACGCGTATTTGGTAGTGCTCTTTGAGTTTGCCTTTTTCCGGCCTTTTTACCATGTTGTATGTGAGAGACTCTAATCCGATAGCTTTAGGATCTTCGCCGCCGATAATGATATTTGGGTGTGTTGATAGCCATGCCAAAAGGTCGCTAACTCGCGCTACATCTGGGTGTAGGGCTATTTCTTCTTTTGTGTCTTTAAGCTCTTTTTCAAGCTCATAGAGACTGTCATCAAGCTCAGCAGGTCCCATGGCAATGATGTTTTCATGAGCAGCTGGCTTTTCCATAAGGTGAAGAAGTGTTGTGTACTGCTCTATAAGCGTTGTTTGCTGCTGTAAAAGTTTAGCTTTGCCGTATAGGTAAAAGCTGCCAGAAAGTAGCATCATCAGGCAAAAGTAGAGTACCAGTTCCTTTTTCCAACGGCGCCACTTGTCTTGGTACTCAAACTCATCTTTTCTAAAGTTGATTGATTGGGTTGCTCCAAGCGCTGCGCCAATAGCTGTTGCATATGCTAAAAGCTCTTCTGACGTGTATTTGCACTGGGGTGGAACTTCGGCACTCTTGGCGCTCATACGCTCTAGAGCATTTGTGAAGAGTTGCAATAGAATATCGTTACGAACGATCGGGCCCGTGAAAAGTATTGGAAGGTGCTGAGTGTCGTAGCCGTTTTGAAAGGCAAGCAAAATTCTAGAGATCTCCCGGAGGTATTCGTGAAGGGTTGGAAGTTCTTGTTCGTTTATACCGATATTGCCTTCGGGTGTCGTGTAGGTCACCTTGTCTAATGCTCGTAGGCCCACAGGGTGTGAGCGAGCCATAAGGGGCAAGCCCTTTACGCTTAGAACGCATGTTGTTTCTGAGTAGCCTACATCGATTGCGATATGCAGCTCTTCATCATTGTAAAACTGTTTTACAAAGTGGCAGAGGGCAAGGGGTTTTGGGCAAAGCACTTCAGGGTCTATTGAATGTTCTTTTAAGGTGTCCAAATGTTCTTGTAGAGTCGATTTTAGGACGGAAAATAGCTGTAAGTTGGTGGAGTCGCTCTTTTGGCCTATTGTTACATAACCTGCAACACATTCGTCAAGTGGGTATGGGAGGTGGGTTTCTGCTTCAAAATTGAATGTAGCGGCTATGTCTTTTTCTTTTGTAAGGCCTATTTCAATAGTTCTTGCAATGGTTTTTGTAGAGGGAATGCAGCTAGAGAAGACTGCATTTTTAGATACGGCAGCTAGGCTTTCTGTTGTTAATTCTTTAATTAAAACAGTGCTGCCCGACGTCTGCAAAACGGCTTTACAGAGGACATCACCATCGAGTGAAATGCCTACAGCCTGTTCTTGCGGTACGAGAAAACGAAATAATGAAAAAGTGTACGACATGTAAATTTCCGTGGAAAACCCTTGTAATTTAGTCTATTATGGTTGGTTGCATCGTTTTTTTCAATGAGGTTTTAACGTGCTTGCTTATCAAATTGTGGATGGATTGTTTACTTGCTATATGCTTATGCTTATGGTGCGCATTTTAAGTTCGTGGTTTCCTGATCTTCAGGACCATCCAATTTTGCGCTTTATTCGCTTCTATACTGACCCTTACCTTAACCTTTTTAGGCGCTTTATTCCCCCGCTTGGGATGTTTGATCTATCGCCGATTGTGGCCTTTTTTGCGCTTCAATTTATAGAAATTATTGTAAAAGGGCTGTTATTTAGATGAGAATTCGTCCTATACAGCTAGGCAAACGTGAGTTGCCAAGTAATATTTTTTATGCGCCGCTAGCAGGCTGCTCCGACTTTCCTTTCCGTAAGATGAGCGCGCGCTTCTTTCCTGGCCTTATGTACACTGAAATGGTAAAGATGGATGCCCTAGTGCGCTATGACCCTGGTACATTCCATATTCTTGACTATAGTGGCGATATGCATCCTATTGGTGGTCAAATTTGTGGCAGCAAACCCGAAATTGCCGGCCAGTCAGCAAGGATTATCGAAGATTTGGGATTTGACGTTGTCGATCTAAATTGCGGCTGCCCCGTTGACAAGGTGACTAAGGATGGAAGTGGCTCCGGGCTATTAAAAAATCCCCTTCTTATTGGCGATATCGTCGCCAACATGGTTGCTGCTGTGAAAATACCCGTAACAGTGAAAATTCGAGCAGGATGGTGTGAGAATTCACTTGTTTTTCGCGAAATTGTGCGGATTGCTGAAGCTGCAGGGGCAACAGCTCTTTGTATTCATGCAAGAACGCGCGAGCAGGCCTATCATGGTCCTGCGAACTGGAAATGGATTAAAGAAGCAAAAGAAGCCGCTACAACCATTAAAATCATCGGAAATGGCGACTTATTTACTCCACAAGCCGCTATCGATATGTTTGATCAAACCGGCTGCGATGCTGTACTTGTATCTCGCGGCATGCTCGGCCAACCATGGATTTGTCAAGAAATTATGGCTCTTGATGCTGGAAAGCCTCTAGTTCCACATACCGCTTCAGAGTATAAAAATGCTCTATTAGAGCATCTAGACTATATCACAAGTTATGCAAGTGAGCGAAAAGCCATTGTGGATATGCGTAGAGTCGGGTGTTGGTATATCAAAAAATCAGCAGGAACTAGAAACTTTCGCGAGACGATAAGCCACGCTCAGTCTATTGCCGAGATAAGACAAGCTATTCTCGACTTTGCTGTTGAAGACGATTAGTCCACTTACTTGATACAACACCAAGTACAAGTATGTTTGTAGCTCCCAGCTTTTCTTTAAGGCGCGGATTGTTCTTAAGAGCCTCTCTAAGCTTTGCTGAATAGGCTGCAAATACACCTAGAGAACCATTTCCGTTAAGTTCTTGTGCTTCTTTAAAGGCTGAGTGCGGAAGCGCTTGTCTTGCAAGGCGCTCTAATTGCTGTGGGTCTTTAGCTTCTTTTTGGCTTTTTTCGGGTAGCTTATAGCCTTCGATCGTCGGTAATTTGTTCTCTTGCTGAGGAAGTTCGCCACTTGGGCCTACTCCAGAGATGTTTTTGATGTCTTTATCCATAATTTCCTCCTTATGCCATCTTGGAAAGGCGTTGTTTATGTTCAAGAGCCCGCTGCTTCCAATCACTATATTCTGCCTGGTTGCTGATTACAAGTAGGGCAAGTTCTATTGAGTTTATTGCCTGATCTTTTTGTTTTAGCGCCTCATAGCAGCGCGCGCTAAAAAAGTGACATAGTGGGTCGTGAGAATTTGCCTGACCGGCCATTGCATAGGCTACGAGGGCAGATTCATAGTTATGGCAAAAGTACTCGCTATTTGCAAATCCCATCCAGAAGGTATGGTTTGTTGGGCTTATGCATGAAAGCACTGAAAAGGCGGCTGATGCTTCTGTATAGTTTTGCTGCTCGTAGAGAAACTTTGCGCCCTGATAGAGCTTTTCCATGGTCTCATCGCTTAAGCCAAAGATGTCTTGAAGTGTTTTGTCGCGAGCTAGCATCAGCAGATATTCTTGAGGGTTATCTGACATTACAGAGGCAACTGCTGCAATCTGGCAAAGCTGCTGCGTGGTTTCTTCTGAGATCGTTAGTACATCGTGGGTAGATGGTGAGGTTAAAAACTCTAAAATCTGTGACATGCCCCGCTGCATGCGCTGTACAATGGGCTGTAGCTCGCGCACATACTCCTTCTTGAGGCCAGGAGGTTCAAGTTTCTGATCGCCTCGTAGGTGGGCTAAAAGTGATGCTGCATCACCTATAACCTCTTCTAGCTTGTCGTGTAGCTCGTCTGATTCTGGTTCTTGTTTCATGGCTCACCGGGTAAAAAATTCTTATTACCCTACCAATACATATCTATAAATTATTTTACAACTAAAAGCTGATAAGTCCGAGATAGGACCACCAAGCGGCTCCTAGAAGTAGCCAGATGGCGATGTAGAAGAAGCTTGAGTTAAGGCCTACCTTCCACCAGGTTTTGATATCCATGTGCTGCTCTGCATAGAGTATCGGGGCAGGGCCTGACGCGTAGTGCGTTATCGCACCAAAAAGAGAGCTTAAAAAGCCAAAGGCAAGAGCAGAGACTAGTGGTGGGGCGCCAGCGGCTATTGCAAGGGCTAAAAATGGGCCATACATAGAGCTTACGTGGGCAGTGTTACTTGCAAAAAAGTAGTGGCTGTAAAAGTATATGCAGGCAAGTATCAGTATCTGCCAGGCCCATGAGACATCCGGCACATAGTGTACAACCTGGTCTGTAAACCAGCTTATGACTCCTAGGTGCTGTAGCTCTGATGCCATCATAATCAAGATGCCCATCCATAAAAACGTGTCCCAGGCAAGATCTTCAGACAGTATGTCTTTCCAGTTGAGCACTTTTGCAACAAGGAGCAGCCCAACTCCAAAGAGGGCAGCTTCTGTAGCGTGGACAGAAAAGTGGCTTCCAAATGCCCAAAGAACGATAAGTAGGCCAAAAACTACGAGCAGCACCTTTTCTTGCCAGGAGATTTTGCCCATAGTGGCAAGCTCTTGCTTTGCATGTTCTTGGATTGTGCTCGCGTTTGCAACGCTACAGGGCATAAAAAACTTCATCAGCACAGGTAGCAGTAAGAGTGAAATAATGCCGGGCACAATTGCCGCTTTTGCCCACATCATCCACGAGATATCGATGCCCATATTTTGGGCAAATTTAACGATGATAGGGTTTGTGGCATTTGCCGTGATAAACATAGCGCTTGTAATGACTGAGCCATGCATGACGATAAGGGTGAGATACTTTGCTATATTGCCCGATGTTTTTTCATGGCCTACAACAGAAACTATAGAACGAAGTACCGGTAGTATTATTCCTGCAGTGCGCGCTGTTGTGCTAGGAATAAGCGGAGCCATGCAGGCTGAGCTTGCCACAAGGCCATAGCCCATGCCGTATGGTGTGCCTCCAAAGAGGGCGATAAAGCCGTAGGCAATGCGCTTTCCAAGGCCTGTTTTTATAAAGCCTCTAGCCAAAAAGCAGGCTAAAACAATGAGCCATATCTGATCAAAGGCAAAACCCTGAAGTGTTGTTTGCAGGGTTAGCGTTTTTGTTGCACATAGTATAGCAACGCTTATGAGAGCAACTGCGCCCATTGGAAGCGGCTTTAAAATAATAGTTACTATTGTCCAGACAAAAATGACAAATAGCTTCCACGCATCCTCAGAGAGTGCCTCGGGCTTGCAAAAATACCACGCAAGAAAGCTTACTAAGCTGACAAGGCATAGGCTTATGCTGTCACGTGATAACTTAAATTGGGTTGTGGCTGTTGCTACGCTCATAATTCCTCGACATAAGTTATACCCAATTAAGAATTATTTTTCTATTGATTTCTGGTAAAAATTTGTTATAATAATGCCCTATGATGAGTCTTGAAGATATTTTTGCTAGAACGGAAGCCTCTTTAGTGCCTGCCACTTATCAACCTGCGCCTCCTAAAGAAGGCTGCTGCTGGGATATTGTGCCTCATGACATTCTGGCTCTTGTGATATCACGGCTTCCCAATCTGGCGTTTTGGTCATTTTCAATGACATGTAGAAGGGTTCACCAGATTTCTGGCGCTGTATTTGTGAAATGTGCAAAACGTATTCAGGCTTTTTTGGAGATGCGGCTTGCAAGAGCGAATCTGTGGCCAATGCCATTTCCGACTCAAAGCGTATCTGTAGATCTTTCTCTTGGCTTATCGCGCGTGAGGTCTGTAGCGCTTGCAAGACAGTATCCAACAATTAGTAAGCTAGATGTGCGGGATGCCCAAACTGCCAAAAAGCACCTGTTTCAACTGCTTTTAGGAGCCCAAAAGCTTGTAAGCCTTTCTTTGTGGCATCTTGTACATATTCAGGATGCTGATCTTGGCAAAATGCCTTTTGCTCCAACACTAAAAGAGTGTAGGTTTTTAGGTGCCCCTGTAGGGGATATGGCTGTGTCTAGGGTGCTACGTATGTGTCCACTTTTAGAGACGCTATCGCTTCATAATACAGGGCCAATTACTTTTGAAGGCTTTAGGCGCACGCAGATTAGAAAGTTAGAACTTTTTGGAGTGAAAATAGACGATCAAGCTCTTGGTAGAGTGCTTTCAAGTTGTCCTCAAGTAACAACGCTATCGCTTATGTCATGTGGAAGAATCACCGGATCTTCAATTACTCATCTAGAGTTCCTTGAAGAACTAAATATTTCAAATACAGATGTTGTAGGAGCGCACTTTATCCGCATTTTGGAAGGTGCAAACAGGCTTGCGTCGTTGAATGTTTCGCACTGTGGAAATATTACAACCCTTGATTTTCGAAATGCAACCTATCCACCCACCCTAAAAAAAATGATCGCCACCTGGACAGATATTGATAATGAGGGGCTTTTGAGCATTCTCAAGACGTGTAGACTTGAGCGCTATGATTTTTCTGATACGCTTGTCGAGTTAGCGCCTTAAATGCTTTTCTCGAAGGCTTCTTAGAAGAGTAAGATATGATTCATAGCGAAGGTGCGATATACGTCCCTCTTCTATAGCTTTTGGGATGGCACATTCTGGCTCGTTGTCGTGACGACAGTCAGGAAATTTACAGCAGCTAGATTCATCGTGAATTTCCTCAAAATAGCTTCGTAGATCCTGTTCCTTAAGGTCCCAAACGCCAAAACTTTTTATCCCCGGCGTATCTATGCAGTAGCCCCCAAAAGGTAAGGCAAGAAGCTGGGCATAAGAAGTTGTGTGAGATCCCTTTCTTGTTGCGCTTACGGTTTTACCAACCTTTAAATCAAGGCCCGTAGCGGCGTTTATAATTGAGCTTTTTCCTGTTCCTGATTGACCGGAAAAAACAGAAATTTGGCCTATCATTAGGTCTTTTAGCGCATCAATGCCTTCCTTATTTGCCGTGCTTGTTTCAAGAAAGATGATTCCAAGAGCTGTGTAGACCTCTTTACATTCATCAAGAATTTCGCGTTCTTGAAGACGTTCGTGCTCAGGATAGTCAGGGCTATCTAGGAGGTCTATTTTATTGCAGATAATGATAGGCTTTAAGCCTCCCTTTTCAGCAGCAATTAAGTATCGATCTACGATAGTGATGCGTAGTGGCGGATCCATAACAGAAACAGTGATAAATACCTGGTCCACATTTGCCGCTATAAGATGCTCTTTTTGTTGAGAAAGGTGCTCGCTTCTACTTAATACGCTTTTTCTTGGTTCTATAGAGGCAATAACGCCTTCAGAGTGGCCTGTATCGATAAAATGCACCTTATCGCCAACGATGACTAAATTCTTGAGTCTTCTTTTATCCTGCTTAAGCGTGCCCCTTAAAGAGCATGTATACTTCTGGCCTTCACAATCGACGATAAACTGCTCAGGGCGAATAGTGATAACAACGCCCCTTTTGAGCTCGCCTTTTGGAAGGGGCGTTTCTTTCTTCTGGAGCTTGTCCTGATCGGTTTTTTTATACTGTGAGCGGTCATGCTTCTTTGCCATTTTTCGCTCATGGCGCGCATCTTTACTCGTGGCAAAATAGTCACTTTCTTCGTGATGGATAAATTCCTTTGTCATGAGCTCTCCTGAAATAGGTACAGTAAAATAGATCCTGCAACAGCCACGTTTAATGATTCCATAGAGCCTGTCATTGGCAGGCTGATTGAGCGATAGCAAATGCCCTGCGGAATCGATATGCCTTTTGCTTCATTGCCAAGTACTAATGCCATGCGCATCGATTTAAAGCTTGAGGGCTTTTCTCCATGGATGTCTGCAGCAACTAGCTTAAGGTTATTTCTTTCTAAAATTTCTGTAAGTTTATGCCAGCTGCCGAAGCAAATGGGTAAACTAAATGTAGCTCCCTTTGCAGCTCTAAGAGCTTTATCGTTAAAAGGGTCGACAGTGCCTTCTAGTATAAATAGGCCATCCCAGCCAAAGGCAAGGCTTGATCGAATTAGCGTTCCAAGATTGCCTGGGTCTTGAATGCGGTCTGCTACAACTATTTTGGATACATTGTTAAAGTCTTTTGGTTTTGGCATGTCAAGCTCAGCAATAATGCCTTCCGGAGATTTTGTGGATGAGATTTTTTTCATGATTGATTCGGTGACAAGAACGATCTCATCTGCAACCACTCCATCTGGAATGAGCGATGTATCAATCACAATAAGGCGATTTGCTTTTATTGTTTTACATACATCCTGGATGCAGTTTTTGCCTTCTAGAAGTACTTTTTGTTCAAGTTTTCTAAAGCTTGCATCTCGCATGAGTGCTGCCCAGTATTTGACGAGGGGTGAATTTGTGCTCGTAAGTTCTTTCATTGTGAAAAATCAATCCAGCTTGGGTCTTGAATAAGCTTTGAGAGCACCTCTTCCTTAGTTTTAAGGTCGTACTCGATAGCAAGTCGTTCTGCAAGTTGCAAAAGTTGCCCCATTTTTTTTCCTGGGCCGATTCCAAGTTCTTGAAGGTCGCGCGCTTGAAAGAGTGGCTTTTTTTTGTGGATACGGTCTATATGTGGTTGTAGAATAATTTCGCACTCTCTTACCTTTTCAAGCATAGCGCTTTTTAGCTCTGTAGGGAGCTTGTTTGCAATCACTTCAAGGCAGCTTTTTGCCCGCTTATTGGCTAGAAGCTGAGACCATTCATAGCGCTTTTTAAAGTCCGGATCTTGCTGCCAAAGGCCTTTAATTTCGATTAACGTTTCAATCCACTTGGTTTCATCTTTTGAGGCTCGTAGATATATTCCAAGGCCAAGCACAAAGGCTATGTCTTCTGGCTGAAATAGCTCTGCAAGAATGAGTATTGTGGGCACCTTTTCAGAAACCTGTTCAAGGCCGCTTAAACGTTCTGTGATGGCATCTGAACTTGCTGATTTAAGCGGTGGAAGTAGCGTGCCAAGTATGCCCAGTTCCGACATTTCGATAATAGCCCGAGAAAAATTTGGTCCCTGGCGAATTTTTTGTAATTCCTGCCAGATACGTTCCATAGAAACGCTTGGCAATAGTGTGTGAGAAAGAGACTGTATCGCCTTTTTGGTGCTTGTTTCGATATGAAACCCAAGTCGGTAGGCAAAGCGTATAGCGCGAATCATGCGCAGGCGATCTTCCTCAAAGCGCTCTTGAGCCATGCCAATTGTTCGTATAACGCCGGCTTTTAAGTCGTTTTTGCCTCCTACATAGTCGTGGATAGTATCTTCTATGGGGTCATAAAACATGCCATTAATCGTAAAGTCTCGCCTTTTGGCATCTTCTTCAGGAGTGCTGCGCAAAACTACGCTAGTTGGCCTTCTGCCATCTTGATAGGCAACATCCTGCCTAAATGTTGCAACTTCAAAAGAATGGCTTTTATGCCTTACCACGCATACACCAAACTGCGCGCCAACAAGAAAATGCTCAGGAAAGTGGCTTGCGATTTCTTCTGGTAGTGCATCTGTTGCAATATCGATATCTGCAGACGGTATGCCAAGCAATTTATCGCGCACAAATCCACCCGCAAAGTAGGCAACATGCCCCTTAGCCTTTAGCGTAACAACAATTTCTTTAGCCAGTTTCTCTATGTGAGTCATATTTTCATCATACAGTCATACAAATTTGAAGCCAATCTAGAGATTGAATTTTCTTGTCAATACGGGTACAATTTTATCTCAAAAGGTGGTTTGTATGGCTTCGGTGATCCGCATTTTGGATGAAAAAACCATCAATCAGATAGCGGCGGGGGAAGTAATTGAGGGCCCCGCGTCTGTTGTTAAGGAATTGGTGGACAATGCGCTTGATGCTAAGGCGACTTCAATTGTTGTTGAGGCGGTAAATTCCGGCAGGCAGCTAATTCGTGTGCAGGATAATGGCTTAGGCATGAGCCATGATGATGTTTTGTTGTGCATCGAGCGACATGCTACATCAAAAATTCGCGCTCTAGATGATCTTTTCAACCTAGAGACGATGGGTTTTAGGGGCGAGGCGCTTTCTTCCGTCGCTTCAGTTTCTGAATTTCGCATACTGTCTGCACCCCACAATCCCGTTTTAAGTCAATGCGAGGGTAGCGCCCTCTTGGTTTCTGGTGGCAAAATAAGCTCTCACGAAAAGGTGCAGTGTTTAGCCGGTACTACGATTGAGGTTAGGTCACTTTTTTTTAACGTTCCGGCAAGAAAAAAGTTCTTAAAATCCCCTGCAAAAGATGCAAGTGACATTATTAAAGTGCTTTTGCAGCTTGCTCTTAGTCACCCTCAGGTTGCGTTTGAGCTGGTTTTAAACCATGCGCGCGAGTTTTCATGGCAGGCTACTACACTTGAGGCGCGCATTAAAGAAGCTTTAGGCGATGAGTTTTTTAAGGAGCTTGTGGCTGTAAACTATCAAAAGGGTAATATTCGCATTCATGGTTTTGTTGCAAAGCCAACTTACTCCCGCCCTACGCGTTCGCATCAGTATCTTTTTGTTAATAATCGTCCTGTGCAGTCGCTTCGGCTTTCTAGTGCCGTAAAAGAAGCATATGGCTCAAGCCTTGATCCTGCAAGGCATCCTGCTTTTGTCTTATTTGTAGACATTGCAAAAGATGCTGTTGATGTAAACGTCCATCCTCAAAAAAAGGAAGTGCGTTTTTCTATTGAAGATGAGCTTAAAGATGTTCTGATTAAGGCTGTGTCTGCAAGTGTATTTAGCCAGATTTCTCTTCCTTCAATTGCTGTAAATCCGCTTTACAGCAGGCCTGTGTCAGCCACTCCTCAAATGTTTGTTAGCGAGCATGTAAAGCCAGTTCAGGAGTTTATACCAGAGGCTCGCGCTGCATTTTGCGCGCATGCAATTTGTGATGGGATTCTCATTGTAGATATTGAGTGGCCCTCTCACTTTGTCCTGCCGGATGATCTTCTTTTTGAGGGGCTCTACCTAGTATCCTTAAAACGCGCTATTCAGCGACTTGCTTTTGATGGAGCTACTACAGAAAAATCAAGGTCTATTCAGCAGCTTCTTGTGCCTGTTTTTATTGAGCTTACAAGCCATGAGGCAACGACACTTCGCGCACATATTGCGGAGCTACATAAAATAGGTATCATCGTCAACGACTTTGGAAAAAACTCCTTTTTGGTCGAAGCCATTCCCAGCTATCTAGATGAGACCGAGGTGTCTGATCTTGTCAGAAGCCTTCTTGATGATGAAAATGAGGCGATTTCTCTTAAGATTGCAAAGGTACAAGCCCATAAGGCGATTTCGAAAGAGCAGGCAGTACATATTGTGCAAAAACTTTTAGAGTGTTCTAATCCATTTTATTGCCCTAATGGCAACAAAATAGTTGCAAAGCTTACGAAACAAGAACTTGGGAAGAAGTTTACATGAGCCTAAAACGTATTAAAAGAGTGCAAAAAGCGCTTTCTGAATGGGGTGTAGATGCACTTGTGGTTACAGATCCAATCGATCTTTATTACCTATCAGGAATGCACCTCAGCGTTGGCACTATTGCTATTACCAAAAATAAGGCCGTGCTTATCGTTGATAGCCGCTATTTTGAGCGATGTTCAAATGAGGCACCTCTTACAGTGCTCCAAGCATCTTCCCAGGCGCTTTCAGCCTTTTTGGCAAAAAGCAAAAAAATAGGCTTTAGCCAGGACACTCTTACCTATGGGGCATATGTACGCTATGTGAGCGAGTTTTCTGGATCGCTTGTGCCATTAGAGTTTCCTATGCAAAAAATTCGTGCGATTAAGGAGCCTGCAGAAGTCAAAAAAATGCAAAAGGCTGTAACTCTATGCTGCGACGGCTTTGATTTTGTAAAAAGCATGCTCCGAACGGGAGTTACAGAAGAAGCTGTAGCAAAGGAGCTTCAGCTTTTTTGGCTTGCAAATGGTGGGGAAGCACTCTCTTTTGAATCTATCATTGCCTTTGGAAAAAATTCCTCCATGCCGCACTACAGGGCTGCCGGAACAAAACTCCAGCCTCGAGACACTGTTTTAGTAGATATTGGAGTTGTCGTTGATGGCTATGCTTCAGATATGACGCGCGTCTTTTTTTATGGGAAGCCTCAACCAAAGGTGGAGCAAATATACGACATCGTTCTTGAAGCTCAGACAAAATGTGTGCGTGCTATTAAACCGGGTGTAACGACACACGAGGTTTACAATCTTTCCAAAAAAATAATTCAAAAAGCAGGATATGGCAGTAACTACCTGCATGGGCTTGGTCATGGAATTGGTCTAGAAACTCACGAATATCCCTACTTAAGTGCCGCTAAAGATGCATGCATTCTTGAAGCCGGCATGTGCGTGACTGTTGAGCCTGGCATTTACCTTCCCGAAGTTGGCGGCGTCCGATTAGAAGATATGGTGCTTGTGACAAAAGATGGCCATTGCAACCTCACATCTTGCTATCCCAAATCCAAAATTTTAATTAAGGCTATTGACAAATAAAAAACTCTAGATTACGTTCGAGTTTACATCAAAAATTTAGGAGAACGTATGGATTGCCTGAAAAGTTTTGCTGCTGGTCTTGCTCTACTCTTTGCTGTTTCATTTTCCACGAGCTTAGCTGCCAGTTCCAAACATGAGTGCAAGTGTACTATAGAGTGTGGCGAACATTCTTCACAATGCTGCAAGGTGTGTAGCTCAAATGCTTTTGTGCAAGAAGGATGCATTTTTGTCCCTGATAGATATGAGTCACTTTTCGACCCAAATACATGCTCAGCATCAACAGAATTCGTGCCGGGAGCTAACCTCTACTATAGACTCCAGGGAGAAGGTGATGAACACAGCCCCACAATCGTATTTATTCCCCCTCTAGAAGGTACTAGCGATGCATGGCGCTGCCAGCAAGAAGAATTTTCTAAATGCTACCGCACAATTGCAATCGACCTACGCGGTACAGGAAGATCGGAAGCTACTGATCCAAACTCAATCCACTACACTCACCAGCTATTTGCTAACGACATTTTCGCTATGCTCCAGGATCCTGCTCTTAACGTAACAAAAAACATCGTCCTTGTTGGTAATGCTGTAGGTGGCTCTATCGGTATCGTATATGCAACTACATATCCATCTCAGGTGTCAAAGCTTGTGCTTATTAATAGCAGCCCAGGACTATATGTTGTAAGTGACTGTGCAGTTGATCCAACTTGCGATCCTTCAATTCCTTGCAACACATCAGGTGCGTGCTGCGATATTGCTAACTGTCAGCCTATCTGCTGGCCCTATCCTGCGTTCACATACAGCAGCTTGATTAGTCAATTTGATCTAATGGGTTGTGAAGATGAATACTGCTTTGCAACTTCTGTAGGCGATTTATTCGATGAATGTATCAATCAAACAGCATACAACTACTTTAGGTGGAATCTTCCATTGACAGTATTTAATGAGCCATGCCAAAAAGACTTAGGCAATGCAGAAGATCAAGGTGCGCAAGCTGCTACTCAGCTTGTGTTTAATGGCGTGTTTCAAAATATTATCTTTAATGCCTTGACACAGGACTTACGCCCACTGCTTCCTCTAATTCGTGCAAAGACACTTATCTGCATCGGTACAATCGATGAGCAGATTCCAAATGGCGCTGGAATTTTCCTTAACCATCATATCAAGCACTCAAAACTTGCTAAGTTCAATGGCAAAGGCAATGAACTTGAGATTACTGCTTATAAGCAATTTAACAACGTGCTTCAAAGATTTATAACGGCTAAAGAATTTCCTTGCTTTATTGATGTTCCAGATAGAGGATGCTGTGTGTGTCCGCTTGTAAAGCCGGAGCCATTTATACCATGTTCTGTATCTGTACCATAAACCATTCACTTAGAGAAGGTAAAACAAATGAGTACTTTTAAAAAATCACTCGCACTAGTTGCGATCTTAGGCATAGTGTCGTTGTCAGCAGACTGCAACTGGCGCACGCTTAATCACGACCACAAAAACACACGTACTAACCCCTGTGAAGAGGTTATAAATACGGATAATGTGGCATATTTAGCGACGCTATGGGGCAATTCTGGTAATTCTGTACAGTCATCTCCTACGTATGAAAATGGTATCGTCTACTACGGCGATATCGGGGGTAATCTGTATGCGGCAGATGCTACAACTGGAGCTATCCTTCAGCAAGTAAATCTTGGGGCGCCAATTGAATCTTCACCACTTGTAACAAGTACCACAGTGTATGTTGCAACGATTGATCTTGTTTTGCATGCGCTGGATAAGTCAAACTTTAATACTGCTTTTTGGACTTCTGTTATTGATTCTGTTGCTCAAAGTACGGGCTATGCTACAGTGCATGATTCACCTGTAATTGTTGATAACTTAGTAATCATCGGCGTTTCTTGCGACGATTATGCTGAAGCTAGCGTTCTTGGAGTAAACGTTCGCGGTAGCCTTAATGCCTTTTATGCAGATACCGGCGTTCAGGCGTGGACATTGGTGCCAAGCACTCCTGCAGAAGGTTATGGAGTGGGTTTTTGGTCAACACCTGCTATCGATAAAAAACGAAAGCTCCTTTTTGTTGGAACAAGCAACACAGTATCGTTTCCTGCTGCAAAACTAAGCGACTCTCTTCTTGCTATTCACTATAAAACTGGCAAAATCAAGTGGGCTCGCCAGTTTGTTAAAAATGATGTATTTGGCTTTGTAAACCCAACAGGCCAAGATAAGGATGTGGGAGCAAGCCCTAACCTCTTTTCAGCTCACCGCTCGATGCACGCAAGTGCTAGCCACGCATCAAAAGATCTAGTAGGCGTATGTGGAAAAGATGGCGTCTATAGAACCTTTGAGCGAAGCTCAGGAAAGTCTGTATGGAAGACAGTAATTTCTAAAACAGGTTCCCGCGTTGGAAATCCAAGCGCTGCAGTAAACTGCGATACGATCTTTGCTATATGCAATGAAGATCTTTCAGGAAGCCTTACAGGGCCTACAGTAGTTCAAGCGAATATCGACAACTGTAATGAACTTGCCCAAGAGATGTTCTATGATGCGCTTATTTCTGGTACAAAGACAGTGATCAAGGCGCTAGATCCATCTACCGGAAAGGTAAAGTGGAAGGATGAAACTACTTGTTCTACAATAGCTTCTCTTACAGAAGCAAATGGCGTTGTGTACCACACTAATGCGCAAGGGGATATTCGTAGCCTTGATGCAAAGAGTGGTGTTCAGCTTGGCATACTTTATGGCACACCGTTTGTGACCTTTAATGCAGCGCCCCTTACGGTTGCTGATGGAAAAGTATTTGTTGGCCAAGGTGTTTATAACCTCTTTCCGGTCAACGGTATAGTTACGCTTTCGGTGCCTGTTCCTTAAGCTGGTCGAGAATGAGATCGACCTGTGTAGGTAACGCATTGGCATCAAAGTTCTGTGGCGGCAAGATGGTGACAAAGTCAAGTGTGGCAAGGTCACCTGCCGTCAAAGTAGCCAATAGTTCATACGCAAATGCCCCTTCTGTAAGGGGCATAATTGATTGAACGCTTGCGACCTTTAATCCTTCCGGAAATATTCCGTCCATACCTGTAGTAACTAAAAGATCTCCAACCTGTAGTATTGCTCCTGTTCTAAGATCGCGTCCGGGGCCGTATTCATCGCTAAAATCGTAGTTAAATCCCGTTCCTTTTAGAAGGAGTGAGTCGTGCGTTCCCTGAAGAACACCTTTTGCAAGAAATTCAGGCTCTTTTGGCAGCATTTTTAGCTGCTGGACATCTTCTATAATCCACAAAAAGGCCTTTTTTTCATCATCAGTACGAAAGGTAAGCTTTTCGTCTTCTACAGCTTTTTGAAGCACTTGTAGGGCATGTGCTAGCGTGCGATCATGAACGCCCCTTACAACGCGGGCGCTGCATGAAAGGCGGGCATCTGTTATCAGCTGCACGCAACTTGAGTTTTTGCCTACATAGTCGATAACACCGATTACGGAATCTCCAGAAAGTACGGGGCTATTTTTTTTGATGTGGGGGCTATCACTTGAGCCCATATTTATCCATAGCGAGTTATTCCAGCGACTTGTATTGCGATAGAGCACTTGGGCAATGACATAGTCCTTTTTGGGAGCATCTTGGTGTATCGTAAATGGAGAAAGAGAGGATGCTGTAAAAGCTGCAGATAGATGCTTTTCGTGCCTATAATCAAGCCATTCTTGCACGTGCTCTGATGCGCTCGGGGCTTTCTTTTTTTTAAAGGCGCGCGTAAGAAAAAGGGTCTTCTCTGCAAGAGCATTTTGTAGCTTGAGGTTAAAAGCAGATGGAAGAGACATGCAGCCAAGAGCTAAGATAAGCGGGATAAATATGACCGGATAGGTTTTTCTCTTCATAGTGCTGAAATGCCCATAGCAATAGCTTCAACGTTTTCTTTTGTTACTGCGGCAAGAGAAATTCTGCCATCTAGGGCTATATAGATGCCAAATTCATTTGCAAGGCGATTTACTCCTTCTGGAGATATGTCTAGCAGGCAAAAGAGCCCTTTTGTGTCTAAGATGTGCTTGTAGCCGATTTTGCAGCCATGCTTTTTGAGGGCGTTATAGAGCATGATGCGCGAGTTTTCTAGTCGCTCTCTTGCTACTTTAAGTTCTTCTAGCCATAGGCTGTTATCTCCCAGGACTATGTTTGCAAGGTGGGCGCCAACTGCAGGAGGTGAGCTATAGCATGTACGGATGATTGAGCGAATGTGGCTTGCTACTATGTCAAGACTTGCCTTAGATGTTCTGATGCTCATAAAGCCAAGACGGTCATTATAGAGTCCCATGCTTTTGGCAAAGGTTGTGCAGACAATCATGTCGTGATTATCATTAATAAATGTTTTAATGCATTTGGTGTCCTCTTCAATACCGCCGCCTAGTCCCATGTAGGCAAGGTCGATGATCGGAAAGAGCTTCTTTTGCTTGATAAGTCGGCTTAAGGTTTTCCATTCATCAGCACTTGGGTCAATGCCTGTTGGGTTATGGCAGGAAGCTTGAAGGACAATTGCCGCCCCTTCCGGCATGCCTTCTATTGCCTGAACGAGCTTATCAAATTCAAGCGAGATGGTGGCAGCGTTATAGTATGGGTAGCCTGATATTGTAAAGCCTGCCTGTTGAAAGAGCTGCTTGTGGTTAGGCCAGGAAGGTTCTGAAATGAAGATCTCGTTAATTTGGGCCTTTAAAAGTAGATGTGCAGCAACAAAGAGCGCACCTGTGCCTCCAACCGTTTGGCATGTAAAAAAATCTTTGTATGCGCTAGTGCCAAGAACAAGTTCTGCCGCCTTATCGCAAAATGGCTGTAAGCCCGTAATAGGAAGGTATTCTTTACTTAACTTCTTTTGATAGAGCAGTTGTTCTGCTTCTTCAATAGCTTTAAAGCGAAGCAGTTTGCCCTCATCATCCAAGCAGATGCCGATGCTTAAATTAATTTTAGAGTTTCTAGGGTCCTGTTTATAGATCGCTTGCATCCCATAAATTGGGTCTTGCGGCAACAGCGTGAGCATATTGAACATATTTACCTTGCTACTTTTAGTCTAATTATCTTACCATTTACCATTCATTTGGGGCGTTAGCTCAGTTGGTAGAGCGCAACAATGGCATTGTTGAGGCCATCGGTTCGAATCCGATACGCTCCAGTAGTTTACTACTTTCTCCGGTAAAAATCGACCATCTTTTCCGCTAGAGTGTCCAAAGAGGCAAATACCTCTTGGCATTCGGGTAGGCTTTGTAAAAATATTTTTCCGTAACCCTTTTTAAGTAGGCGTGAGTCTAGGCAGATAAAGCATCCTCTATCTTCTTTGCTGCGTATGAGTCGCCCAAAGCCCTGCTTGAATTTTACAGCAGCTTTTGGAAGCGAATACTCTAAAAAGGCGCTTTTGCCATTTGCAGCTAATACATCGCTTCTTGCTTGACTTATGGGGTCGCTAGGTACCGGAAAGGGAAGTTTTGTGATGATAACAGAGCGTAAAGCATCGCCTACGATGTCAATTCCTTCCCAAAATGAGTCTGTAGCAAATAATACTGAACGATTTTTTGACTTAAAGCGGCTTATAAGAGCGTGTCGATGATCGTCACCTTGCTTAAGAACGTGATATCCTTGCGCTTCGAGTGAGGGCTTGAGCTCTTCCCAGACATTTTTCAAAAATTCGTAAGAAGTAAAAAGTACAAAGGCATTACCTTGAGAGGCAATTACAAGGTCTTTTATCGCTTTTGTTGCGCTTACAGTAAACTCTGGGCTGTCCGGAAAGGGCATATCTGTTGGTATGCCGATGAGCGCTTGCTGCTTATAGTTAAAAGGTGATGGGTGTATCTTTTCGTCTGTTGTAGGATGGTCATGAAGGCCAAGACGCTGTTTTGTGAACGAAAAGCTTTTGTTTGTCGCAAGGGTTGCGCTGCATAAAATTGTGGTTGCCATCTTGTCAAAGAGGTTTTTGCGAAGCAGCGCTGAAACATCGGGCTGGGCGATGACAAGCTGAATTTCGGGCCCTGCAAGACGGGCCTCTTGTTGTATCCAAAAGACCGTTTCTTTAGACTTTGGTCCTTCAAAAAAGGTGCGGATTTTTTCGCTTACCAAGCTTAGACGCATGCTAAGGGCTTTTATTTCGAGGCGAAGCGTTTTTGTCTCTTCATCAAAACTTTCTGATTTACATTCGACTATTGCATTTTCAAGCTGCTGCAAGGTCATTGAAAAGGTGATAAGCTGCGATGCTAAGGTGGAAGCTCTAGCTACAAGAATGTTTTTCCAGTAAGGATGTGTGAGGTGATGCTCGAGTATACGCTGCTTTTGCTCAGTTTGGTTGATGAGTGTTTGGAATGTCCCTATGCTATCAAAGAGCTCTCCCGTGAGAAATAGCGCTGATTTTCTTTGTGTAGAAATCTCCTCAAAGTAGTGCATGAGGTGGTTGTGTTTCATGCATTTTTGACGAAGGTGGCCCATCTTGAACTCTATGCCAAGCTGCGAAAGAATTTTCAGAAGCTCAAGGCGACTTACCTTAGAAGCAAAATACTCTGTCGCAATATCTTCAATGTGGTGAGCTTCATCGATGATAAGCCTTTTATAAAGAGGCAGAAGTCCATTTTGTGAAAAGTTATTAGACTCTATACGAAGGGCAAGATCTGCAAAAAGTAGGTGGTGGTTTACGACGATGATTTTTGCATTTTGGGCTTCAAGTTTTGCCCGAAAGAAAAAGCATTTGTTAAAATGTTCGCACTTTGGCCCTTCGCATACCTCGCTTTGGACAGATACCTGTTCCCAAGCAGCATGTGTGGGCAAAAATGGCAAGCTAGAGCGGGTGCCATCGACGCTTGTTCTTGCCCATTCGTGGATGCGAAAGATCTCATCTTCAGAGTCTGTTTTAAAGAGCGAGCGCTCTTCGGTTGCCCCTTCTAGGCGCTGTAGACATGCGTAGTTTGACATGCCCTTTGCAAGTACGTATTTGGTCTCAAGACCGAGAGTTTTGATGGCAAGCGGGATATCTTTATTGATGAGCTGTTCTTGCAGGGCGATGGTGTTTGTAGAGATTACAACGCGCTCGTCGTGCTCTTCTGCCCAGAGTATTGCGGGAATGAGGTAGGCAAGGCTTTTTCCTGTTCCTGTGCCGGCTTCAATAAAGGCAGGATGCTGCTCAGTAAAAGCTGAGAGCACATCCTGCGCCATCAAGCGCTGCTCGTGGCGCTCTTCAAAGCCCTTTACCTGCAAAGCAAGAGGGCCGCCGGAGCTAAAAAAAGTGTCTATGAACCTTTTTGAGGGAGCTCTCATTCTTCTTCAAGCATGTCAAGAAACGCGCGAAGCTGCTTTGAGCGCGTAGGATGACGCATCTTGCGAAGGGCCTTTGCTTCGATCTGACGTATACGCTCGCGCGTGACGTTAAATTCTAGGCCTACTTCTTCGAGCGTTTTTGGCTTGCCATCTAAGAGGCCAAAGCGACGAATTAATACTTTGCGTTCTCTATCTGTAAGTGTTTCTAAGACGTCGTTCATCTTATCTTTTAAGATAGAATAGCCTGTAGCTTCAGATGGAGAGTCTACGCTTGTATCTTCGATAAAGTCGCCAAACTGGCTCTCGCCGCTGTCACCAACTTCTGCCTGTAGCGAAATTGGGTGCTGGGCGATTTTGTAAATTTCTCGCACGCGATCTGGCGTAATGCCAACTTCTTCTGCAAGCTCTTCCGGAGTAGGTTCTCGGCCTGTTTCCATCATGAGTTTTTTTGCACCGCGCAGTACTTTGTTGATGGTTTCGATCATGTGTACAGGTATGCGGATCGTTCTTGCTTGGTCGGCAATAGCGCGAGTTACTGCTTGTCTAATCCACCAAGTAGCGTAGGTAGAAAACTTATAGCCGCGGCGATATTCAAACTTTTCAACAGCTTTCATAAGGCCCATATTGCCTTCTTGGATAAGGTCTAAGAAGGAAAGGCCACGGTTTGTGTATTTCTTTGCGATAGAGATTACAAGGCGAAGGTTAGATTCCACCATTTCGCGCTTGGCTTCTTGGCTTTTATCCATCCAGCGCTGGAGCATGCGGACGTCTTTTTTAAAGTCATCAAGGCTGCGCCCAGCTGCTAGTTCAAGCTTGCGAAGGCGTCGTTTTGCAGCCTCTAGCTTGCTCAGGGCAAATTTATTTCGCTCAGCTCTAGGTGTTATCTCTTGAATATCTCTTTCTAGCTGTAAAAAGCGGTCATACGCGCGCAATATAACTTCACAAAAGTCTTCGGTGATGTTGTGGCGCAGGTGTAGACGGCGTAAATAGGCCTGAGTGCGTATGCGGCTTTTTTCTATTTCTTCGAAGATGCGATTTTTTTCTGATTCTTTTTTGATTTCTTCAAGGTTGAGCAAAAAGTCTTCGAGCATGGTGTCTTCTTTTTTCAGAAGCATTGCCATCTTTGGAAGTAGCGTTAGAAATTCATTGCGGTTTGCTACTTCTTTTTCGCTGATAACCTTATCAAAGCGATCTTTTCCTTGAATGAGGTAGTTTGCGATAGAAATAGCTTCTTTTGCAGAATAGCGAAAACGCATGATGATGCGCTCAATCTGAATCTGAGCTTTTTCTATACGCTTAGAGATCTCTACTTCTTCTTCGCGGCTTAAAAGAGGTACTGAGCCCATTTCCTTAAGGTACATGCGGACAGGATCGTCAGATGTGCCTTCGACACGCTTTGGCAAGCCTTCGAGCTCTTTGGCTTCTTTTTTGCGTTCTTTTTGACGGTCGACTTCAGCCTGATTAAGGATCTGAATATCAAGACCGCTCAAGAATATAAGCACCTGATCAATCTGTTCTGCCGAGTCAAAAGACATTGGCAGCACTTCGTTGATTTCTTCGTAGGTGATATAACCTTGCTCACGTGCTAGTGCCACAAGCTCTTCAACTTTTTGTTGCTGCTGTGGGGAAAAGACTTCTTTAAAGTTCAATCTACTCATATTGTAGTCAAAAAAATGGGATTGGGTTACATTGTCGTAATACTATGAGTTTGAGTCAATAAAAATGCAATCTTATGCCCTAGATTCTTCAGGAAAACGCACATTTGTGCAGTCGGCCGAGCGTTTTAAAGACTACTTTTGCATAGAGTGCGGAGCAAGAGTCCGCGTACGGGGCGGACAATATCGAGTTCGCGCACACTATTTCCATATACATGATGTAGCAAGTTGTCGCCAAGCAGGAAAAACAGTTGAGCACGTTGCTATACAAAAGCTCATTCAGGAGCAAATAGGAACGGCGTTTTGCGAAGAAGAATATAGATTTAGCTCAATTGGGCGAGTAGCTGATGTTGCATGGCCTGATAAAAAGCTGATTTTTGAGGTCCAGTGCTCACCTATATCTGCAAAAGAGGTAGAAGAGCGAAATCGTGACTATGCATCAATTGGATGGGATGTCATCTGGATTCTTTATGACAAGACCTTTAAAAGAAAGCAGCCATCACATGCAGAACTTTTCTTGCAGAAGCATACGCATTACTATAGTGATGTAGCTACCATATATGACACTGTGCGCTATAGCTTTATCGATAATCGGTGCATATCTGTGGATAGGCTTCAGCCTATGATTAGCCAAACAAGAGAGTTACCAAAAGTGTTGCAAGAGCGCCTTTCTTCATGGATATATTGTGCTGAAGGCGACTACCTTCTTGGGCAAGATGATGCCTGGCAAGCCGCTGTGGATACATTATTTGCTATAGAAAAAAAGCATAAGCAAAAGCGAAATTATTTCTATCCGCTAGAGCGGGTTCTTTTAGCATTTCGGGCATTGTGGCACGTAGTGTTAGAACGAAGCTGCCGCTTGCTCTTTTGGGCTTTGATAGGATTCGATTCGTAGCATTGTGTAGAGCTCAAATTTGACATCTTGTAGCTCTTTATCTTTTGCATAGATTGCTTTTTGTAGCTCGGCAACTGTTTGAGCGTGCTTTTCAAGTTCTTCTTTAAAAAGATCCTGTTGAGAGCGTAGGGCCCTATCTTTTTCGTCAATTATCGCCTTAACGTCCGGGAGATAGCATCTAGCAGGTGTAGAAATGGCTTTTTGAGCAAAGTTTACAATAGGTTCTTGAGTTTCTATGGTGACTTTTTTAGAAGCAGGGGCTTGGATAGGTTCTTGATGTACCACTTGCACTACCTTCTCAGGCTTTTGTGCAAGGATTTGGAAGTAGAGGATAAGGCTGCTGATGCTTAGGCTAGTAAGCCCCAGAATAAAGGGTGCGATGGATTTGGGGAAGGCAAAGTGCGCCAGGAAGAAGAAGAGGAAGGGTACGAAATAGCAACTGACGACGGTTACTGCCATATTGGCCTTTTTTAATCCTATGCTCAAAAACATGAGTATCGGAAAAATGGTAGGAAAAATCAAGACTTTTTAGTATTATTCTAGTATCATTTTTCCCAAAAAATAATTTAGAGGATCAGATGGCAGCCGAAAAAGAAAAAGATGCAAAAAAGCAAAAGCGTCCAACACCACAAAAAAGACAGCTTCAAAGTGAAAGAAGCCGCGTGCAAAACAAGGCACTACGTTCACGTCTACGCACTAGCGTGAAGGCATTTTTGGACAGCATCAAAAGTGGCAATAAAGACCAGCAGATGAAATGCTATTCAGAAGTATCAAGCCTCGTCGACAAGGGCGTAAACAAAGGTGTTTTCAAGAAAAACAAAGCAAGCCGCGTCAAGGCTCGCCTCTCCGCTCGCCTCCAAGGGTAATTTCCACTTTAGCTCGGTCAAAGAAGAGAAAAGCACTATCTTTTCTCTTCTTTTTTTTCGCGATCTTCGCGGTTTATAGATAAAAAATACTCTAAATAGTTAATTTTTCGGTTTTGGAGCGTAGGTATTCTGCGCGGCGGATAGCGATATCTTCGCTTGGGGCCTTTTCGTGCAGGACAAACGTTAGGTGACTTCTTCTTGATTCAAAGAAGAGGGTGTTTATTTCAAGTACGCTCATTCCTTTTACCCAGCCAAGTTCTATGCCAAGTTTTATGAGGCTAAGCGCGCTTAAAGCTTCTTGTGCGTCTAGTTGATAGGAGTATCTGACAAGGCCAATAGCTCGACTGATAAGGTCTTTAAAGCGAAGATCTTTTGTTGATTTAATGGCGCTACGGGCATCTTTTTCGGCAACGACAATTCGCAAGATGGCATTTCTCATATTAGCGAGTATGCTCTCTTCATTAACGCCGAGTGTATAGCCGTTTTGGAGTGTGACAATGTCTCCCACAAACTCATCGGGGCTGCCTTGGAGGCCGGAAGTGACAATTCCTTCCATCTTTTCTTTTTCTAGGTGATCGCTCACGACATGCTGGTGAATAAGTGCCGGCATGTGCAGGTATGCAGATACTATAAGGCCGGTTCCGGCATGAGCAGGATAGGCTGTTAAATAGCCATACTTTTCAGAAAAGGAAAAGCCAACATCCTTTGATAGATCGCCCTCTAGCTTTATCGCTTTTGCCCAGCTTTTTTCAAGATCTCCAGAAGCGTCTGTGCACTGGATTTGCAGGTGTTCTTTATTGTTAAAAATGACGATAGTTTCGCCGGTTTTATCAAGGCCAAAGGCGCACCCGGCGCTTGCTTCTTGAAAGCCTTCAAAGAGCAAAAAGTGTTCTATGAGGAACTCTTTTTCACTTGGCGTCATTTCTTCAGCTTTAAGAATATAGGGTTCTACAAGCTCTTTTGACTGTAAAACTGCTTTACTCGCAAGTTGCAAAATGTGTTTTTTGCGCTCGACATCGAGTTTTTGTGGAAACTTAAATTTTTCTACATTGCGAATTAAACGTATAGTCGAAGCAAGCCATATAGCATTTTCGTTATGATCCCACGGAGCGTGCATGGCAATAAGTGGGGAAGAGCTCTCTGGGTTATTTTTGCTCATCGTCTTTAGTGCCCTCTGTAAGTGCTTTTATTTGGTCTCTTAGCCATGCTGCTTGTTCATAGTCTTCGCGGCTTAGTGTTTCATTTAGTGCTTGATGCAGGGCCATGAGTTTAAGCGCGGGGTTGACTTCAGCAGCTTGGCCCGGTCGTCTTCCCAGGTGCAAAATAGCGTGACGCTTACCTTTTTGCGGCTGTGGCAGTCTATCTTGTGCGATAAGCTCTTGAGAGATAATATCGTCAAACACGTCGTAGCATGTGCTGCAGCCGACGGGAGCTCCCATCTTTATCTCATCAGCAGTTGTACCGCAGCTTCCGCAACAAAGACCGGCAGTTAGGGCCTCTGGGCCGCATGGTTCTAGGCGGGTCCCATATAATTTTTGGCGCAGCATAGGACAGTCTGCACACATAGCAATGCGATACATCATCTTGCCTACAATTTCTGTATAGATGACGGCGACCGGCTTTTTGCATTCCCCACACTCTATGGGCCTCTCTGGCTCTTGCGGCATGTTGCCCCCCTTTTTCTGCACTATAAAGAAATTGGGAAATTCGAGCAAAACAAGAGCGGTTTTTGTGTGATTGGGTGTGTAAGTTCTAGATTTGTAGCGTGTAGCGCAAGACGCTTAAAGCGATTTGTCTTTGCGCCGTATTTGGCATCCCCGGCTATAGGGTGGCCGGCAGTTTTTGCCTGAACGCGTATCTGGTTTTTCTTTCCGGACTCTAGCGTAAAGCGCACCAGGGTGTAGTTGCCGTGGTGAGAAATCGCTTCATAGTGAGTAATAGCAAGCTCCCCGGCTTCTGGATCATCAGTTACATGAACCATATAGGCAGCATCTTCATAGAGGTATGATTTCCAGGTGCCGGATCCTTCCAGCTTTCCTTCTAAAATGGCGTGATAAGTTCTTTTTATGCGGCGCTCTTTTAGTGCTTTTTTAAGGGCAACAAAGCTTTCTTGGTGCGTGGTAAAGAGCATGAGACCGGAGGTGTCCTGGTCAAGACGGTGGACAACAAATACTTTTTTTGGATAATAGCGTTTTTTGAGCTTAGTATGGGCGGTTTCTCTTTTCTCAAAATTACTTGCAACGCTTAGAAGGCCTGATGGTTTATCGATAACGACAAGAAAGGTGTCTTCATAGACGATTTTTAGCCCGCTAATGTCATACTTCACTTTGTGCTCGTCAAAGAGAAGGATTTGGCCGGCTTGTAGCTCAATGTTGGGTTGACGGACAACTTCGTTGTCAATAAGTACACGGCCTTGTTGCAAAAATTCTTTAAGACGTGTTTTGCTACTATCAGGGCAAACAAGAGATAGGGCCTCAAGAAGAGGCATAGATTTAGGAATAACAAGTTTCATGAAGATAGTATATACTATTTGCCTTTATATAGGATAGAGGAGAACGCATTATGAGCAAGATTGTATCGATACAGGGACTTGAAGTACTAGATTCTAGAGGAAATCCCACAATTGGAGCTAAAGTTGTACTAGATGATGGTGTAGAAGAGTGGGCACTCGTGCCATCAGGTGCTTCTACTGGCCAAAATGAAGCTGTAGAGCTAAGGGATGGAGATTCTAGGCGCTACAAGGGAAAGGGCGTGCTAAAAGCCCTTGCGAGTGTAAATGGGGCTATTTCAGATCTTTTAGTCGGCGAGTCGGTATACGATCAGGCAAGGCTAGATACCCTCATGATCGATGCTGATGATACTGAAAATAAGTCTCGATTTGGAGCAAATGCAATACTTGCTGTTTCATTAGCATGCGCAAAGGCTGCAGCTCGCAGCAGAAAAGAACCTCTTTATACCTATTTAGGGGGTAGTTTTGCTAAAGATTTACCCTGTCCTATGCTCAATATTATCAATGGCGGCGCTCATGCTGATAATACAATAGACTTTCAGGAATTTATGATTCGACCTGTTGGGGCCAAGAGTTTTTCTGAGGCTATTCGCTGGGGTGTTGAGGTCTACCACGTACTTAAGTCAATTTTAAAGCAAAAAGGGCATGTGACATCTGTTGGCGACGAGGGCGGCTTTGCGCCAAACCTTACTTCGCATGAAGAGGCCCTAGAGCTTATTGTAGAGGCAATTAAGCAGACGGGATTTAGGCCGGGAGAAGATATATCGTTAGCGCTAGATTGCGCAGCTTCAGAGCTATATATAGATGGACACTACGTCGAAAAGAAAAAATCAAAGCGAAAAAGAACCTATAAAGAGCAAACTGCATATCTAGAAGGGCTTGTTGCGCACTTTCCTATAGATTCTATCGAAGATGGCCTTGCAGAGGGTGATTGGGAGGGCTGGAAGTACCTTACAGAAAAGCTTGGTAAAAAGGTGCAGCTAGTCGGAGATGATATTTTTGTAACAAACCCCCACTTTTTAGAAAGAGGCATACAAGAAGGCTGTGCAAACTCCATTCTCATCAAGGTAAATCAAATAGGCACACTAACTGAAACCTTAAACACCATTAACCTTGCCCAGACGCATGGCTATAGCTGCATCATCTCGCATAGATCTGGTGAGACAGAAGATAGCTTTATCGCAGACCTAGCTGTCGGCTGCCGTGCAGGCCAAATTAAAACCGGCGCTCCTTGCCGAAGCGACCGCGTTGCCAAGTACAATAGACTTTTGCAAATCGAACAAGCCTTGGCGCCTCATGCGCATTACTACGACAGTAATGTGTACTCAAGGGTGTCTGTCTAAACCTCTTAATCTTAATCTTGATCTTAATCTTGATCTTAACACGGTTTTGAGACAAAGAAAGACGGGATTAAGATTAAGATCAAGATCAAGAACCGTATTTCTCACTCGATGATATAAAATATTTTTTATGGTATAATGGGTGTAGTGGGAGGGGGTGTATTTTATATGGCAATAAGGGCTCTTGCACTTTTTGGGCAGGCAGAAAAGGGGCTGCGGGACACGGTCTATTTTTGCAGGTCGCTTAGAGAGCTTTTTGATCAGCTTGGAGAGGCTCCACAGAACACTCGGGGGATCTATTTTGCCATTCAAGCGCTTCTTTATGGAACTAGTGTTATTTACTTTTGTGTAAAAGAAGAGGGCGTAAGTGCTGATGACTATATTTCAGGATTTCGCTATCTTCGGCATATAAGCCCTTCTATCATCACGCTTCAGGCACTATTTTTGCCGGGCGTGGGCTCAAGTTTGCTTATCGATGAGGGAATAAGCATTTGCCATGAGCATCATAGCCTTCTTATAGTGCAAGAAGCGGATTTTTATGACTATATGACTAGCTAAATGTTGCCGTTACATAGTCTTGTAGGCCGGCGTGCGTTGCTTTCATGCCGCGCTTTCCTTTTGACCAGTTTGCAGGGCATACTTCGCCATGTTGCTCAAAGAAAATTTGAGCATCAAGTACGCGTAGAGCCTCTTCTACAGAACGGCCAAGTGGCAGGGCATTTACAAGCTGATGAAAGACCATTCCCTTTTCATCGATGAGAAAAAGTGCTCTAAAAGCGATGCCTTCGTCCGGAACAAGTACATCGTAGTCTCTTGCAATCGTTTTATTAAGGTCTGAAATAAGCGGGTATGTTACGCCATCGATACCACCCCTATTTTTAGGTGTTTCAACCCATGCAAGGTGCGAAAAGGCGCTATCTACTGAGCAGCCAAGTACGCGGCAATTTCGTTTGTCAAACTCTTCGAGTGCCTCTTGAAAGGCATGAAGCTCTGTAGGGCATACAAAGGTAAAGTCTAGCGGATAAAAAAAGAGCAGTACCCTGTGTCCAAGATGCTCTTCTAGGCTAAAGTTGTCGACAATTTTTCTGTTTACTACAGCTTTTGTTTGAAATCCTGGTGCTTTTCTTCCTACTAAAACGCCCATATAATCCTCCTTATAAAAATTCAGCATTTTTAAGCCAATCCTCTCTACCTATTGTTGTAGGAGCTCCATGGCCTGGATATACTTCTACATCTTTTGGTAAGAGACTTAATTTTTTTAATGATGCCCACATGCGTTCTGGTTCTGATGTGGGAAGATCAACCCTTCCGTAGCTGCCCTTAAATAGCGTATCGCCTGAAATGAGCACCCCTTCTTCTTCACAGAACAGACATATGCCTCCGGGGCTATGACCGGGCGTGTGTATCACCTTCCAGCAGCTATCGCCGATAAAGACGGCATCGCCATCCTTGAGGAGCTGGTTTGGTTCAATTCCTTGTATGGGTATATAGCTTCTAAGACCATCGCTACCCGGATCTTTAAGGTTATAGGCATCTTCAGCATGGATGTAGGCTTTTAGGGTGAATAGGCTGGCTTCTGTGATGTGATCCCAATGAGAATGGGTAAAGATGAGCTTTTCAAGCTCGCAGCCGCGTTTTTCACATTCACGGTTTATTTTTAAAAAACTATCTTGGGGTGCGTCAATTAAGGCTGCTTTATTTGTTTTCTTGAAGACCACTAAGTAGGCGTTTGTTCCGAGTGGCCCGGAAGGAAAAGAGACTATATCAACTGTATTTTTGGAATATGTAGGCATAAGTAAAGCCGCTTGACAATCGCACTGGAGAGGATTCGAACCTCTGACCCCCTGGTTCGTAGCCAGGTACTCTATCCAACTGAGCTACCAGTGCATGTAGAGGTCAAAATAATACAAGGAATTTGCTTTTGTGACAATACCTATAATTCGTATAGTGTGAATAAGGGGTAAATTCATGCGCGTTGCGATAATAGGATCGGAAGTTTTAAGTAAGAATTCAGCTGCTAGGCTTATTCAGGAGGGGGTTCAGGTATATCCACTAGAACCTGATCCTCGTAGCCTGCAAGAGGCATATGCTAGTCAGCCCTACGATATACTTTTAGCTCTTTCTGATAATGACGACAAAAATCTCGTGGCCTCTAGCCTTGTAAAACAGCTTGGGCCTGTTAAGACAATTGCCGCATTAAAAAAATCTGAATATCTTTTTCAGAAAGAGGTGGATATCCAAAGGGCTTTTCACGTAGATCACGTGCTTTTTCCCGACCTTCTGGTGGTAGATAAAATAGCCGAGAGCATATTTGAAGAGGGTATTTATTCTAGAAGCTTTTTGCACGGTAATGTGCAGCTTCGCACAATGCGCGTACAAGATGACTGCCCATTTGCAGGAAAAACGCTTGCTGAAATACGCCAGCTACATCAAAACATGCTCGTTTGCCTGATCCATAGGCCACACAGGATTGTGGCAACAAGTCAGGATATGAGCCAGCATCTTTTAGGTCAGGGCGATGAGCTTATTTTTGCCCACGGAAAAGACCTTATCCTTCCGGAAGATGAAATCACTATGCTAGGTGATACAGAAGCTGTCTTGAGGGCTTGTAAAAGCCTTGTAAAGGAGAAACGATCACTTCACTCTATCGGTATTGTAGGTGCAACAACAATTGGTGATAAGCTTAAGGAGCGGCTTGAGAAACATGCCCTTTCAGTGAACATCTATGAGCGACAAGTTGCAAGCTCAGACTTTAGTACGTATGATGTCTTTGTAGCTTGTCATGCCGATGAAGAGCATAATTTTGTGCTTGCCTTGCAGGCAAAAGATCATGGTGTAAAAAAAGTTATTGCTGTTCTTTCTGATAAAGAGACATGCCTAGAGGCCGAAAAACTTGGCATTATCCCGGTGTATGCTTCGCCAGAATCTGCCCAAGACAGGATCTTAGAGCTGATTAAAGGTGGCAAGGTAACTTCAGTAATGTCACTTTATGATGCTCGAGCAGAAGTGCTGCAGGTATCAATTGACGTAGACTCTCCGATTGTTGGGATACCTCTTTCAGTCCTAGGCCCTACACTGCCTAAAGAGATATTAATCGGTGTCATATATACGCGTGGGCGCATTTTCATTGCACAAGGCGCGCATATTTTAAAACCACAAGATGAATGCCTGATCATTAGCTCCCCCATTCATCGCGGCCTGCTAGAGAAAATTCTTTAGCTACCTTGACGCTTTTGTGCCATGAAGACAGCATCGTTTGCTACTACGCGGCATCCACCCTGAGCGTTGCATGCATTTTGTCCTTTACATGCATGTGCTGTAGTTTTGCAGCCACCTTGTCCTTTGCATGCATTTTGCCCTTTGCAGTTATGCAAAAGTATCTTCATTGCATATGCACGTGTCGGGTGGTCCATGTTTTTAAATACTGTTACAGCATTGCCGGAGAGTTTGCGTAAAAAAGCTTGCTCTTCACTTGTGAGTAAAACTTGTGGATTAGATTGTGGGAGACCTGCACCAAGCAACACTACTTGCTGGCTCAAAAATACGGCTGAGGATATGCCCAAAATGATTTTTTTGCGCAATTTGTCTTTCATGATAAAACCTTTTTATAAAGTGTTAGTAAAAAACAAAACACGTTATACCAAGTTCATCATTTTAATGACAGCCGCAAGAGCCTTTGCCGCAGTCGCCCTTATTTTTGTTGTCGTAATCGGTGATATAAAAGCCTGAGCCTTTAAACTGGATAGCAACCTCTTTGGGAGGAATGCGCTTAAGCGTTTCTTTATTACAAAGTGGACACGTCGTAAGGGCAGGATCGACGATTTTTTGCCAGATCTCTTGTTCTTCTTTGCAAGATTCACATCTATAACGGTATGTTGGCATGTTAGTTCCTCAAGTTATGTGCCCGGGAGGGTAAATCCCGGGCATTGAAAGTATGGTTAGAAATCACCCATGTCCATTCCGCCCATACCACCCATTCCCATTCCGCCCATGCCCATGCCACCCATACCTCCCATTCCACCCATGCCTCCCATACCGGCAGGTTGAGGGGTTTTCTTTTGAGGCTTGTCGGTGATCATGCATGCAGTTGTAAGAAGCATTCCTGCTACGCTTGCTGCATTGATAAGAGCTGTTATGGTTACTTGTACTGGGTCGATAACGCCCTCTTTTACAAGGTCGCCAAACTGGTCTGTAAGGCCGTTGTAGCCAAAGGCGCCTTTTGCTTCGTAGATCTTTTCAGCTACGAGCTGGCCTTGTTTGCCGCAGTTGTTGGCAATAGCAATAGCAGGCTCAAAGGCAGCTTGTCGAACGATATTTACGCCGATTGCTTCATCGCCTGTTGCCTTAATCGCATCTAGCTTTTTAACGGCGCGAAGTAGTGCTACACCGCCGCCTGGCACAATACCTTCTGCAACCGCCGCACGTGTTGCGTGTAGGGCATCTTCTACGCGAGCTTTCTTTTCTTTAAGTTCGGTTTCAGTAGCAGCACCTACGTTTATTACGGCAACGCCGCCAGCAAGGCTTGCAAGGCGCTCTTCAAGCTTTTCTTTTTCGTAGTTTGAAGTGGTGTTTGCAAGTTCTGCTCTAATTTGTCTTGTGCGATCTTGAACCATCTTGGTGTTTCCTGAGCCATCGATGATCGTTGTTGCATCTTTTGTCACGGTGATAGTCTTGCAAGAGCCAAGGCTTGCCACGGTAGCATCTTCTAGGCGGAGGCCAACTTCTTCTGAGATAAAGGTAGCGCCCGTTAATGTTGCAATATCCTGCAGCATAGCCTTGCGACGGTCGCCAAAGCCTGGAGCCTTTACTGCGCACACAGGAAGACCTGCTTTAATCTTGTTAACAACTAGTGTTGCAAGGGCATCGCCGTCAACATCGTCAGCAATGATCAAAAACGGTCTTGGGCCGTTTGCCATTACCTTTTCAAGTATTGGTACGAGGTCTTTTGCGGTGGATATTTTTTTATCTGTGATCAAGATGCTTGCGTTGTTAAGTTCAACAGACATCGTCTCGCCATTTGTGATAAAGTATGGCGAAAGATAGCCCTTATCAAACTGCATACCTTCGACAACGTCAAGGTGTGTTTCGATGCCTTTAGCTTCGCTTACAGTGATGATACCATCTTTTCCGACCTTATCCATAGCATCGCTAATGATCTTGCCGATTTCAGGGTCGTTGTTTGCAGAAATTTGGGCAATTTGTTTGATTTCTTCTGTGCTAGAAACCGGGGTTGCAAGTTCGCGCAGGGCCTCTACAAGTGTCCCTACAGCCTTGTCGATACCGTGCTTGAGGCTCATTGGGTTTGTTCCTGCGGAGACATTTTTTAAGCCGGCTTGAAATATTGCTTCAGCAAGAACAATAGCTGTCGTTGTTCCATCACCTGCAACATCAGATGTTTTGGATGATGCCTCTTTGACGATTTGTGCACCGAGGTTTTCAAACTTGTCTTTTAGGCTTACTTCTTTTGCGACAGTAACGCCATCTTTTGTAGAAAGGGGTGCGCCAAAGCCCTTATTGATCACAACGTTGCGACCTTTTGGACCGAGGGTAACCTTTACAGCGCGAGCAAGTGTCTTTACGCCTCGGGATAGTGCCTTTAGGGCTTCTTCATTAAATTGTAGCATTTTTGCCATAGTGCGTATCCTCTTACTCAATAATTCCTAAAATTTCATCTTCAGACATGATGAGAAACTCATCTTCTTCGCCCATATCTTTTACAGCGCATCCTGCGTAGGAGCCAAAGAGTATGGTGTCGCCAACTTTTACTGACATCGTATCGACACTGCCATCATCATTTGTTTTGCCAGGGCCTGCGGCGATAACTTTGCCTTCTTTTGGCTTTTCTTGTGCGGTATCAGGCAGTAAAATTCCGCCCTTTGTGGTCTTTACTTTTGATCGCTGAACGAGGACGCGATTGCCTAATGGTTTCAACTTCATCATAATATAGTATCCTCAGTTTGGTTTAGGTGTGTATAAATCTACTCTATCCGGCAGATTTCAGTCAATGATTTAGCAAATCGACATCAAGAGTGCTAATGTTTAGTAGTCCGGATTTAGGTACTTCTTTCGCGTTTCAAGAAATTTTTGTCGTTCCTTGGTGTGTATTGCCGTAAGCTTTGAAAAGGGCTGTTTTTCTTTTTCAAGAATGCTGAGCACAGCTTCGGTGCCACAAGCTTTATAAAACAGCTCAGGCTTTGACTTTATGTCAGCCGCCGCTTTTGCAAATTCTTTTGGGTACTGCTCTTTTAAAGTGGCAAGAAGCAAATAGCCCGTCGTGACAGGAAGAAAACGCTGGCGATTTGTGACTTTTATAAGCACTCCCTTACAAGGCTTTGCCGTAAATGAGCCACTTATTGGCTGAAAGCGAAAGGGATAAAAGCTCACGCCGGGCAGCTTTTTGTCGTTAAGAGCCTTAGCAAACTTTACCGGGTTAATCCACGGGGCGCCTACTACTTTAAAGGGCAGGGTGTAGCCTATACCAATTGAGACAAAGCGCATATCCCCCAAAAGGCCGGTCATAGGGTAAAAGCAGGGCGAGGAAGCCTCCGGGATATTTGGGCTTGTGGGAATCCAGTGCAATCCCGTGTCTTCAAAGCTCATCCAGCGCTTCCAGCCGCGCATGGGTACAACCTTGAGGTTGCAGCCAATCTTGTATTCTTCGTTAAAGAAGGCGGCAAGCTCACCGATCGTCATGCCGTGACAGTAGGGAACATTGATGTAGCCAATAAAGGATCGCTGTTCTTTTTCGAGCATGGGGCCATCCACAATAATGCCGTTGATTGGGTTTGGCCTGTCAAGAACTAAGACCGGAATATTGCATTTTTTGGCCTCTTCCATTGCATAGTAGAGCGTCGATGCATAGGTATAGGTGCGGGCGCCAACATCCTGAATGTCAAACACGAGTAGGGATATGCCTTTTAGCATCTCTTTAGTGGGCCTTCTTGTAGCGCCATGCAGGCTATGTATCGGCAAGCCCTCCTCAGTTTTTGATGAGGTAATATCGACTCCGGCGTGCGAGTCGCCATAGATGCCATGTTCCGGTGCAAAAAGCGCGACAAGTTCAAAATTTTTTCTCTCTTGTTCTCTCAGGAACAGCTGAATACTTGTTTCAAAAGAGCGGTTTATCGCGGTATGATTTGTGATGAGGCCAATTTTTTTTCCTTTTAAAAACTCTGCATAGGGTGGCTGAAAGACAAGTTCAAGACCCACCTCTACTGCCTGGAGCTTTATGATAAAAAGAAGAAGAACAAGTAAAAAACTAGTGGCCTGTTTCACGCTTACACCTTAGTATTTTTGGCAAATGTAACACGGATAGACTTTTCTCATGCAGCAATTTCATCAAGAACTAACAACACTAAATCCCCAGCAGCTTCAGGCGGTTCGCCATAAAGATGGCCCTATGCTAGTGCTTGCGGGCGCAGGATCTGGAAAAACACGCGTTGCAACGCTTAGGATTGCCCATCTTATTCACCTGGGCGTCCATCCTTCAGAGATACTTGGCCTTACCTTTACTAATAAAGCTGCGCACGAGATGAAAGAGCGAGTGCAGAAGTATGCAAGCTACCAGGTGCTTGTTACAACATTTCATAGCTTGGGTGCGCGCCTGCTTAGAGAAGCAATTCATCACCTTGACTATACAAGAGACTTTGTTATTTACGATGAAAGTGACTCTGAAAGGCTGCTTAAAGAGACTTTTCGCGAACTTGCGGTACCACAAGATACAGACCTTAAAAAGGTGCGCTCCTACATTACTTCAGAAAAAAATGGCCTTGCAAGGACGTCCTTAGAGGACTATTCAGCAATCTATGAGCGCTATAACGAAAAGCTAAAGCGGTGTAATGCCGTAGACTTTGATGACCTTTTGCGCCTTCCTGTAGAGCTCTTTACAAATTGTCCAGAAGTGCTTGAATACTATAGGGAGCGCTGGAAGTACCTTCTTGTGGATGAGTATCAGGATACAAATAGTGCTCAGTATAACTTTGTAAGGCTGCTTTCGGGAGATCGTTGCAACTTATTTGTCGTGGGGGATCCTGACCAGTCTATCTACTCCTGGCGCGGAGCGAACATCAAAAACATCCTAAACTTCGAAAAAGACTTCTCAAACGCCCATGTTGTTCGGCTTGAGCAAAACTATAGAAGCACAAATAACATTCTTGAAGCGGCTAATGCCGTTATCACCAGAAATGGCGGCCGTTACGATAAAAGCCTTTGGAGCGCTCTTGGAGAGGGTGAAAAAATCTCCATTTTTGCCGCAAGATCTGAGCGTGAAGAGGCGCGCTTTGTAGCTCAAGAAATTCAGAAGTTTGTCGAAAAGCACGACAAGCGCCTTAAGGATATATGCGTATTTTATCGTACAAACGTGCAGTCGCGTGTGCTAGAAGACGAAATGCTCTCTAGACGCATTCCATACGTGGTTGTGGGGGGAACGTCCTTTTATCTACGAAAAGAGATTAAGGATGTGCTTAGCATGCTTCGCCTTCTTGATAATCCAAAAGATCTTGTTTCCTTCTTACGCGTTGTAAACCTACCCAAGCGTGGTCTTGGAGATCAAACGCTTGAAAAGATTGTAGGGGCTGTAGAGGCTCAAGACCTTCCTATTTTAGATTTTATGCTAAAAACTTACTCTGAAGATGCCTTTAAGAGTCTTCCCTTTACGCTTACGTCAAAGCAAAAAGAGGGCTGGTCTGATTTTGCTAAGACATTTCTTATGCTAAAGCAAGTCTCTGAAAATGAAACGCTTGAAGAGCTTGTTCGCGCTGCGATTTTTACAAGCCGGTATATTGATGTTATTGCCCAAGATTCAGAAACAAAGCAAGAGCGTCTAGAAAACCTTGAGGAACTTATTGTTAAGGCTGCCGAATGGGAGGAGTACAAACGTCAAACTGAAGAAGAGCCCACTTTATCCAACTTTTTGTCAGAGACTTCGCTTGTTACATCGCTAGATAATACTGAAGCAAGCGACGATACCTTGACACTTATGACGATCCATAATGGCAAGGGCTTAGAGTATGAAGTAGCCTTTTTAGTGGGGCTTGAAGAGGATCTTTTCCCCCATATTAACTCAAGAAATAGCGAAGAGCAGATCGAAGAGGAGCGAAGGCTCTTCTACGTCGGTATTACTCGCGCTAAAAGGCACCTATACATAAGCCATTCGCAGGTAAGAAGCCTCTGGGGGACAACAAGAAACATGCGCCCGAGCCGCTTTTTAAAAGAAGTGCCCCAAAACCTGAAAAAGGTTGTGGTGTCGACAAGCGGCTACCAGATGCCTATCTCTACACCTAGACAGGAGTCGTTTGTCCCGAGTACAACGGTTTTTTCGATTGGAGAGACGGTATTTCACCCTCAATTTGGCTTAGGCAGGATTGAAAATGTAAAAGAGGGCTCTCATGGTCTTATGTACGAGGTCTTTTTTACTAAAGATGACTCCTGTAAGTGCCTGGTGGCAAAGCTTGCCCCGTTGACAAGTGTAAAAAAATAATTTGACTATAAATCCCCCCAGGAGCTAAGACAAGGCAAAAGGGGGGGGTATGTATGAAGCACTTTATGATATGGACGGTTCTAGTGCCTGCCATTGCTTTTTGTCAGGATGACTTAAGTCAACCATCCGCAGCGTATGACGTGGCAAATGAAGCTGAAAAAGTGCCTAAGCACCCAGCTTGGGATACTTCTGACTGCGACAATTTCTTGCAACAACCACCCCCACCGCTAACCCTCGAAGTCGATGGCACCATAACCAAAGAAAACGATGAGTACGATACCTACGGCGTAAGCCCGTGGGGAGACGATCCTTAGAGCAAGTATTTTCTCTCTTTGGTATACTGTTTCTTTTTATCAAGGAGCAGTTCAATCATGAGACGATTTTTATCCTTTCTTTTTTGTGCATTCGTTGCAACTTCTTGTGCGTCGCGTGAGCCTAAAGAGCCGGAAAAAACGCAGCTAGAAATTCGCCAAATGCAGACTCGCGTGTATGAAACTGACAACTTCAAGCTTGCGATGAAAAGCGTTCTAAACGTGCTCCAGGACGAGAATTTTATTGTTAAGAACGTTGCCTTGGATCTTGGATTTTTAACCGCGACTAAGGAAAAAGATATCGAAGATCCCCAAGCGAGTTTTTGGGGAAAATTTCAGCGCGATGAAAGCGCACGCTGGCCCAAAACAGAGGTTGTGGAAGCTACCGTTAACGTTTCAGAGTTTGGCAAACAGCTACGTATACGCGCGAATTTTCAGACCAAAGTTGTAGATAATAAGGGTGCGGTTATCTCCGTACACCAGATTACAGACCAGTCTTTTTATCAAGATTTCTTTTCGAAAATAGACAAAGGAATCTTTATTCAAACACAAGAAATTTGAGGACATTATGAAAAAAGCATATTTTGCACTATTTTGCATGCTGATAGGCCTTATAACAGGCTGTCAGACAGCTAGCCAGCACCAAAAGGAGCTATCTGAGGAGCCGACAGAAAAGTTTACCTTGGGCAATGTGCAGCGCAAAATCGAAAAAGGGATGAGCCAAGCAGAAGTTGCTTCATCACTTGGATCACCTAATATCGTGACAAAGGATGCAAACGGTAAAGAAGCTTGGGTCTATGACAAAGTAGCTCGCGAAGTGAGCTATTCGCACGATCAGGGCGGTGTGTGGTTGATACTTGGTGCCTACTCTAAAGAGGCAGGTGCTTCAAGAACAAGCCAGCGCACACTTACTGTTGTTATTAAGTTTGATGACAAAGGTCATGTAGACGACGTCACTTACCATGCAAGTCAGTTCTAGCTGTCTTGAATGGAACAGGCAAGGCTTTTTTGCCTTGCCTGATGATACCTATGAAACCTATTCTGAGCGTGTCCGCACGCTACAGGCTGCAAAAAATCAGGGGCCCTCTTTAGCAAAAGAGTGTGTCATACAGATGTATGATATCGATCCCGTTTGGGTGCCTGTAGAGTATTCGGCAAAGGGGTTGTGGCCGTGGGAAGCAGGCTGTACGTGGTATAGCGATGAGCGTGATATTCCCCCTACCATACAGCTTAAAGCTCACACACATTATTTAGGCATTTATCAAAAAGATGAAATACTAGCTCATGAGTATGTGCACGCTGTGCGGGCTAATCTTGCCTCATCAAGATTTGAAGAGATATTTTCGTATTTGACTTCTCTTTATTTTGCACCGCGCCTCGTTTGCAAACTTCGTACTATGTTAGGCCCCCTCTTTCAAGCGCCTTGGGAGGCATTAGTGCTTGTTGCATCGTTGGTTGCTACACTGCTTTTTTTGCCAATGCTGTTTTTCACTATAGCAATCATTACCTATCTTGCAATCCGCCTTGTCAAACACCTTCGCGAGTGGCATGGGTGCAAAAAGCACCTTGATGCCCTACTAAAAAGTTCAAGTTTGCCACTTATGGTTAGGCTTACGGATGACGAGATCATCCGCTTTAGTTCAATGCCTCCGGAAGATATCCGCAAATGGATCAACTCCCAATCAGCCAACTTTCGTTGGCAGCTCTTGATGCACGCATATTGCAAAAGAGAGTGAGATATCCATCTTTTTCCTTGAAGTTGGGGACGAGATTTGGCAGTCTTGTTGCAGCGATTTTTCATTAAACCAGTAAAAGAGTGACCATGTTAGAAGATTACGAAGAATTTAGTCCGAGTCAGATTAAGATTTTAGAACGGTTTGTAACAAATACCAAAAGTTCGGTATTTGTGCTCAGAAACCTCCCTGAAGTTATTAAAGGGGCACTTTTTTCTCGCTATTCTCGCTCATCGTTAGGGCTTCGAACACTATTATTAAAAGAGTTTATTGCAAATTCAGATGAAACCGGATTTGACCTCATTGCCGGTCAGTTTACAAGTGGTGAAGCCGATGAAGCAAACCAGCAGCTTATTGCCATCAAAAAAGCCCAAAATTTCTACGACCGTATCTTGGATGGCTATGGCGATGACTCTATTGGAGAGCTTGGCGGCGCACACCTTGCTGTAGAAAACATCTCTATGCTCGCAGCAAAAGCCATTGAAGATAGCCGTCTTGGCGGCTCACCACTAGAAAAGTCCACTCGCTACATCTATTTTGACCAAAAGGTAAAGGGCGAATACCTCTTTTATCGCGAGCCTGTGCTCATGACATCGGCATATAGATCGCTTTATGTTAACACATGCAATATGCTCTTTGATACCTATGCAAAGCTTATTCCGCCGCTTACAGCTTTCATGGAAGCGCGTTTTCCAAAAGAGCTTGAAACATCAAAGACTGCCTATGCAGCAGCCCTTCGCGCTAAGGTTCTAGACTGCCTGCGGGGCTTACTTCCTGCTGCAACGCTTACTAACATGGGCTTTTATGGAAATGGACGCTTTTTTGAATACCTCATTCACAAGATGCACTGTCATAGCCTAGCAGAGCTTCAAGAGCTTGCAAAGCATGCCTATGAGGAACTTTATAAGGTTATACCGTCATTTATACGCCGCGCAGAGCCTGCTCATAAGCACCACAAGACTTTTGCCCAGTTTACAGATGCGATGCAGACAGAGCTAAAGGGCTTTGTGGAAGCAAATTGCCAAAATATCCCAAGTAACGATGAGTCGGGAGTGCGCCTTATTTCTTATGATCAAGATGGCGTCTATAAGGTGGCAGGGGCTTTGATGTACGCTCATTCCCACAATAGCTTAGACTCTCTTGTTGACTATGCAAAACGCCTTCCGGAAGATGAGCTTACAAGGCTTTTAGATGCAGCATCTTCATGTAGAGAAAATCGTCGCCATAAGTCTCCGCGCGCACTTGAACATGCTACCTTTACTTTTGAAATACTGTCGGACTTTGGAGCTTATCGCGATCTTCATCGCCATCGCATACTTACGCAAGAGCGCCAGCTATTAAGCTGCGACTATGGCTATTACTTGCCTCAAGAGCTTATCGACAGCAACCTAAGTGCTGATTACTGCGCAGCCATGGATGCAGCAAAGGATGCATACGATACAATAGCAAAAGAGCTTCCGGAAGAGGCGCAGTACGTTGTTCCTATGGCCTATAACATACGCTGGTACTTTAACGTAAACCTTAGAGCTCTTCAGTGGCTCTGTGAGCTTCGCTCATCAGCTGCAGGGCATCCTTCTTATCGCCATATAGCTCAAGTTATGGCAAAAGAGGTCTCACGCGTTGAGCCCCAATTTGAACGTTTCTTAAAATTTGTAGACTATGAAGGCTATGAACTTGGTCGCCTAGGTCAAGAGCAGCGAACCGCAGAGCGCCTAGGACTTGAATAGTATGAATAAAACTGTTGGTGCAAGTCTTTTAATTGCCGGTTGCTGCATTGGAGCCGGGATGCTTGGCATCCCTGTTGTTACTGCTCAAGCAGGATTTTATCCCTCGCTACTTTTTTTTATTGTTGCCTGGGCCTTTATGGCGCTAGCGGGCGTGCTTTTATCAAAGATTGTACTTTCGTTTAACACCCCCGATATTCATCTTGTGTCGATGGCTGAAAAAAGTTTTGGCCGTATAGGCAAAATTTTGGCGTGGCTCTTATTTACCTTCCTCTTTTATGCCATAATGACGGCATACGTCATTGCTGCAAGCGTGCTGATTTCTGACTTTACGGGGATATCTTTTTATGCTTCTAGCCTCATCCTTGTTGTGGGCATGTTTTTGGCCATTGCGCGCGGTGTCAGCCTTGTAGACTCTATAAACCGATATCTGCTCTTTGGAATGCTTGCTTGCTACTTTTTGCTTGTGGCCTTTGGCATAAATCAGGTGCAGCTTGAAGGCCTTACTAGGGCTGACTATAATGCAGCCTGGGTGTCACTGCCTCTTCTTATGATCTGTTTTGGTTTTCACAACTTGATTCCATCGCTTGTGACCTACCTTAAGCGCGATGAAAAGGCGCTAAAGAGGGCTATACTTTCTGGCAGTCTTATTGCTCTTGTGATTTATCTGTTGTGGGAGTTTGTTATTTTGGGACTTGTGCCTGAGGCAAAAATATCAGAATGGATAGATGCAGAAAAAAAGGGTGAACTTGTTACTCAGGTGCTTGCAGATACTGTTGGATCAAAGTCTGTCGTTGTATTTTCGCGAGGATTTGCCTTTTTAGCTATTGCTACATCCTTTTTGCCTGTTGCCTACAGCTTTTTGGATTTTCTGCGCGACGGCCTCTGTGAAGTGCATAAGACTGCATCAAATAAGACACTAGCTCTAGCTGTGCTCATACCGCCGTTAGCACTATCACTTTCTGATCCACACATATTTTTAGAGGCCTTGGATTTTGCCGGTGGTGTTTGCACAATGGGCATCTTTGGCATCTTGCCGGCGCTTATGGCGGCAAAGTGGGGCGTTGTAAAGCCCTATTTTTGGCTGCCGGTACTTGCTGGATCAATATTTGTTTTTTGTATCGAACTTGCCCACCAGTTAGGATATCTATGAACAATCGTTTATTTGGTGCGATACTCCTCATCGCAGGGACAGCTACAGGAGCAGCTATGCTTGCTCTTCCTGTAAGTACCGGGCGTGCCGGGCTCTTTCCATCTCTTTTAGCAATGGGATGCATCTGGCTCTATTTAAGTTACGCAGCGTTATGCGTGCTTGAGGTGGCAATAAGCCTGCCTAAAGATTCAAACCTTGTTACGATGGCAGAGCATACGCTAGGACGCTGGGGCAAACTTATAAGCGGTATTTCATACCTCTTTTTACTCTATGCACTAAACACAGCCTACATTGCCGGCACAACGGCTCTTTTTCAAGATCTATTTGAAGACGTACTTGGGGTAAGGCTTTTGCAAATTGTCTGTGCTATTCCCCTACTTATTGTCTTTAGTCTACTTCTCCGAAGGGGCGTAAAGGCGGTAGATGCCATAAACCGCATCTTTATGTTGGGGTTAGTGGCGAGTTTTGGAGTGCTTTTGGTGGTCTCTTTGCCGCATATAGAGCTTGCAAACCTCTCGCACGCAAGGTGGCAGTATGTTCTTCCGTCGCTTTCTATTGTGCTTACGGCATTTGGCTATCATGTGGTGATACCGAGTCTTGCTTCATATCTACATGATGACATAAAAAAGCTTGAGAAGGCTATTTGGATAGGAAGTGCAATACCCTTTATTGGCTATTGTATCTGGCAGGTTGCAACGCTTGGGATAGTGCCTTTAAGTGGTATAGAAATGGCATATCAGCAGGGTATGAGCGGCGCTGAAATTTTGGCAGAGATTAGCCACTCTTCTTGGGTGACGGGAGTTGATACGGCGTTTGCCTTCTTTGCTATCATTACCTCCTTCCTTGGGGTCTCTATGAGCCTTATGGACTTTTTAGCAGATGGGTTAAAAAATAAAGCAGTATCTCGTACGAAGTGGCTGCTCTTTGTTATTGCCTTTTTGCCACCCCTTTATTTTGCGCTCTCCTATAAACGCGCCTTTTTATCGGCCCTAGAATACGCTGGTGCTTATGGTGTAGTGGTGCTACTTGCTATTATTCCTGCCTTAATGACCTGGAGAAAGCGCTATACACTTCGCATGGGCGGAAAAATCATTGCTCCCGGAGGTAAGGGAGCACTTGTTCTCTTTATGGCAATTTCGGTTTTCTTTATCCTTGTTGAGACATGTTTTAAACTAGGAGTGTTCAGTGGATAAAAAACGCCTTGTTTCCGGAGATAGGCCAACAGGGCTTCTTCATCTTGGCCACTATGTGGGCTCTATTCAAAATCGCTTAAAGCTGCAAGATAGCTATGACTGCTACTTTTTTGTCGCAGACCTACATATGCTCACTACAAAAAAATCAAAAGAAGATATTGTAGAGTCACGTATCCATATCCGTGAGATGTTACTTGATTATTTAAGCTGCGGGATAGACCCTAAAAAGTCGCACATCTATCTTCAGTCAGCACTGCCAGCAATATATGAGCTTAACTTAATTTTTGAGATGATGATCTCAATAAATCGCCTGCAGGGCCTGCCATCCCTTAAAGAGATGGCAAAAAATGCGAAGATGGATGAAGAGAGCGTTCCATTTGGCTTAATAGGCTATCCGGTGTTGCAATCTGCTGATATTTTGCTTACAAAAGCTGACGTGGTGCCTGTTGGTAAAGATAATGAAGCTCACGTAGAGCTTTGTCGAGATATTGCAAGGCGTTTTAATAGCCTCTATGGCGAATTTTTTCCTATGCCCCAGGTGCTTTTAAGCGATGTTCCAACGCTTATTGGCACAGATGGCCAAGGCAAGATGAGTAAATCTGCCGGTAACTGCATATTTTTATCCGATGATGCCAAGACCGTAGAAAAAAAGGTTCGCGGCATGTACACAGATCCTAACCGCGTTCATGCGCATATCCCAGGTACAGTTGAAGGAAACCCCGTCTTTATCTATCACGACATCTTTAACCCAAATAAGCTAGAAGTAGAGCAGCTTAAAATGCGCTATAAAGATGGCTCAGTTGGGGATGTAGAGGTAAAAGACTGCCTAATACATGCTTTAAACAGGTTCTTAGACCCAATCCGCGAAAGACGCAATATCTTGCAAGATGAAAAGGGCTATGTAGAAGAAGTCATCTACGAAGGCACCATGAAAATGCTTGATGAGTCAAACGATGCACTTAAAGAGATCAAGAGCCTCATGGGTCTTTCAGGAACCTGGAACAAAATCTCACGTCTTGCCCGCGAGCGTAAAGACAAGCACGACATCATCCAGCATCCTGTGATGTAGACTATTTAAACGGCGTTATCAGTGTATCAAAGAGCCCTTTTGGGCCTTTTATAACATTTTCTAAGATGCTCTCTATGCCGTTATTTTTGAGAACAGCAGCAAGAATAGCGCTGATTATTGGCTCTATTGGCATGCCTGAATCACTTGAGATGTTGGTAAATTCAAGGCGAGGAATTGTTGGAAGTCTCTGTACGCTTCCTGCCTGCAGTAGCGTGACAAGGTCAACGTTGATATTTGTTAAGATCAGTTTTTTGATAGTGACTTGTGTGCCTTTTTTATCGCTTTTAGCAGCAGGAGGCGATGATTTATTGAGGTTATCTATAATTTTGCCCCAGTTTCCAGAGAGACCACCAGTTGGAGAGGCGGCTTCAATACTTAGGTAGACATTATCAAGAGTGATTTCATCTATGATAATTGGGTCCTTGACATAGTTTGTGAGCGGTGAGTCGACGGCTATCTTATCCACAGAAAAGGCCTTTGGAAGCTTGGATCCTGCTGGATTTGCAATTGATACATACTGAACTTTCACTTCGTCTGAAGATGCGCCTATGCTGCCAATTGAAACATCAACCCCCATCTTTTTTGAAAGTGAGGAAGAGACCAAACTAGGTGCTACCTGTAGTCCTATAAATACTCCAACGATTGCTATTAAGATAATTATGACAGCTATACGCACCAGTTTCATACCCCTCCAAGGTTAAATTTTAGCTATACATAACAAATCTATATTTTGTAAATTGAAAAAAACTCAAGATGCATGAGAAAATCTTAAGATACGATGTTTACACTCACCACACAGTATACCCCAAAGGGTGATCAGCCCCAAGCTATAGATAAGCTAACAAAAGGCATTGAACAGGGCCAGAAGGCTCAGGTGCTTTTGGGGATAACAGGGTCTGGAAAAACCTTTACTATGGCTCAGGTGATTCAACGCCTTGAGCGACCTACGCTTGTGATTGCTCACAATAAGACGCTTGCAGCGCAGCTTTATCAGGAGTTTCAGAGTTTTTTTCCGACAAATGCCGTTGAGTACTTTGTCTCGTACTATGACTACTACCAGCCAGAAGCCTATATAGCCCGTACAGACACCTATATTGAGAAAGATTTTGCCATTAACGACAAGATCGACAAAATGCGCTTAAGTGCTACGAGATCTTTGTTAGAGCGGCGCGATACGATTATTGTGGCCTCAGTAAGCTGCATCTATGGCCTAGGTACTCCTGAATACTACCGCAACATGGCTTTGCAGCTACAACAGGGGCAAAAGGTTCGTCGCGACGATGTTATGCTGCACCTTGTAGACATGCAGTACACGCGAAATGACATTGACTTTGGAAGAACTAACTTTCGCGTTCGAGGCGATGTGCTGGATATATTTCCGGCATATGAAGAAGATATTGCGTATCGCGTAGAGTTCTTTGGAGACGATGTGGAGCGTCTTTCTGAATTTGACCCCCTTACAGGCAGGATAAGGCGCACGCTTGGGCAGGTTTCTATATATCCGGGTTCACACTATGTTACGCCAGAAGATGTGCGTCTTTCGGCTATAGAATCGATTAAAGCTGAACTCAAGGAGCAGATAAAGTTCTTTGAAAGCCAAAATAAGCTCGTGGAGATGCAGCGCATACAGCAGCGTACGATGTATGACATTGAGATGCTTCGCGAAGTGGGTTTTTGTAAAGGTATAGAAAACTACTCGCGCCACTTTAGCCGCAGAAAAGCTGGAGAGCCATCTCCATGCCTTATCGACTATTTTCCAAAAGACTATCTCCTTATTATTGATGAGTCTCATCAGACTATACCCCAGCTAAGGGCTATGTATAATGGCGATAAGGCAAGAAAGCAGGCGCTTGTAGACTTTGGCTTTCGCCTGCCATCTGCCTATGACAACAGACCCTTGCAGTTTGAAGAATTTTTGCGCCTTATGAACCAGACAGTTTTTGTGTCTGCAACGCCATCGGAGTTTGAAATTAGAGAAGCCGGCGGCACTGTTGTGGAGCAGATTATACGCCCTACTGGCCTACTTGATCCACAAATTGAAGTTCGCCCTGCATCGACTCAGGTGGATGACTGCCTTGCAGAGATTAACATAGAGACCAAAAAGGGCCATCGCGTACTTGTAACAACCGTGACAAAGCGCCTTGCCGAAGAGCTTGCAAGCTACTTAAAGGATTTAGGAATAAAGGCGCGCTACCTTCACTCAGAGATCGAAACGCTAGAGCGGTTAAAGATCATTCACGACCTAAGAAATGGCGTCTTTGACGTGCTTGTGGGTATTAACCTGCTCCGTGAGGGGCTAGATATTCCGGAAGTTGCCCTTGTTGTTATTCTCGATGCGGATAAAGAAGGGTTTTTGCGCAGTGACACATCGCTCATACAGACTTGTGGAAGGGCAGCTCGTAACGAAAATGGCCGCGTGATCATGTATGCAGATGTTGAAACAGCGTCGATAAAGCGTACGATAGCAATAACAGAGCGGCGCCGCAAGCTGCAGCAAGAGTATAATGAAAAGCACGGCATAACTCCAAAAACGGTAAAGCGCGAAATTGCCCTCTTGCAGATCCTAGAAGAGGGGCTAGAAGACCACGAATTGCCTCCAGAGGCTCGCAAAAAGGTTGTTCACGAACACGAAGAGCTAGACCTAAACGAAGTGCGCAAAAAAATTGCCGACTGGGATAAGGCTATGCGAAAAGCCGCAAAAGACCTACGCTTCGAAGATGCCGCCCACGCCCGCGACATGATGCGCCGCTACCAACAAATCGAACTCACCCTCACGTAAATTACTAGAGCTAATTGGGAGTTTTAAGGCTGTTCAAATAGATATGCTCTAAACGGCCTAGCTCTTGCCATACTTCTTCTAGGTGTAGGGTGTCGTAGGTGGTGCCATAAAGGCGATCGCGAACTATGCTCCAGCCAAATTTATTTAGTTGGTGAGGTAGTAGCGCCTGGTCGCTATGTTCGATATATTTTTTAAGATCGGCTAAACTATCAGCGGCCGTTGCTTCATCAAGCCGAGCACCTAGACACTTTTGCAGCTTGAGAATATCTTCATTTGTGATGCGGACATTGTTGCTTACTACTTCGTCGTGACCTGGTGGCCAGAACATCTTAAGCATTTTGCATCCCCAGTCAAGGCAGCGTAGAGATTGAAGAACAATCCTGAAAAAAATCACTTTTTCGTGTTCCAACTCTTTTTTAGGTGCTGATGAAAGAAGCTTAATTGCCGCAATAACGTGAAATAGATGATCGTGCACAAACTCTTTGCCGGTTGAAAGTATTACATCGTGCGTCAAGCTGCCTGCTACAAATGAGATATCATCAGCAATGCCATCAGATGGTAAAATGTCTAGATCTGGAAGATTCGGATTTTCTAGCTGCAGGGCACGCCAGCTTCTTCTTAGAGCTTCAAGGTCAGGCAGTTTAAGGACCCCTGTTTTGTCACTGTAGGAATAGCCAAGTTTTTCAAGAATGGGGGCATTTTCAAAGAGGGACTGAAGAGAAGGTATTAATAAAACATCCTCCCTAGGCAATGCTTCTACAGCTGGTGCTATCTGCTGCATTTTTTCATTAATAGCATTGAGATCTCGCATGAATTCAGGCCTTACCCTAAAGTGATAGAGGTAGCCTCCATGGTCTCCCGGGCTTCTTTCAAAGCACTCCCAAAACTCTCCACTTAGTTGGGCAATAGCCCCCGCGCGATCAGTCGTGTCGATATTTGCAGCTGATCGGGTGCGTTTTAGTGGGGCAAGCGGGGTTTGTCTGAGAGCATCTGTCGTACGAGAGCCTTTTTTTGGAGTAAATTTTGTCTTTTTTTCGCCGAATTCTTCAACAGCAGGTTCTTGACGCCCGCGCTTGCCTTTAGCCACGTGCTCTGTCTTGGCAGCGCGCCCTTTAGCAGTGTCAGACTCTAGATAGTTGCCCTTTGCACGCTTACGTGGCGGCACCTGATCTGGAATATCTCGGTTACCTATAGGGTTCGTCATATAATGCTACCTCTGCCCTAAGGATATCATATTTTCGGCAAATAGTGAATTTAAAGTTAAGTTGACACAATTAGTGTGTGAGAAGAGGTCTTGATTGCAGTTCAATTTATTTTTCCCCCGTAAGGGCAACAACTAATCTATCAAAAAGAACTCTTTCAGCGTCATTAAGGTGTGCTTTTGCGGCTCTTGATTCGCCTGTCTTATCTTCAATTTTATGTCCTAGAGAGTATTCGTTTGCTACCCTCTGAAGATGATTATATGCCCCTTTTGCAAACTGACCCTTGAGATCTGCAGGTACTTGATCAAGCAATTGCCTAAGAATAAATGCCGCGGCTACAAATCTTCCTGCGTCTTTCACGGGAGAGCCTTCAATTCCTACTGCTTGTTGTAGCCCTTCCTTAAGTACCTTGCCAATCTCTTGCATGCGCGGATCGCCTTTCGTTTCAAGAGCAGAAACAATTGCTTCTAAAACATCCCCGGGTTGGTTGCTTATATTAGCCCTAATCACTTCACCCAAACCACAGGGTGCTATTTCTTCCTTTAACATGCCTTGCAATTGCTGATAGGCAGGCACGTGAGAGCGCATAAACGTAGCGGCTTCTTTACCGGCAGCTTCTTTTGCTTCATTCTTCAAGTCTAGCAACAAGTCGTTAGGGTCAGTTTTGTGTTCTTTTTCTTTTGAAGACACTTCTTTTAAGCCATTTTTGAGGAGCACCATGGCAGTATCAGAAATGTTGCCAGGCTCGATGAGTTCTTTTTCTAAATTGTCGACGTGACCTTTCATAAGGTTGTTTTGATCGAGTGCTTCTAGAAATTCGAGCGCTGCTTTTGTTGCTGACAGATTCTCATCCGAGAACGTCTGCTTCATCTTGGCTCTAAGTGCATCCCCTGCTCCCTTATCATTACCTCGAGCAATGCATTCAAAAGCTTCGCGCGAAGTGGCGCCCTCTTTAAGCACTCCGTTCCCTATCAGCTTCTGTTTGGCTTCATCAATCAACCCACTATAGGTTGGGTCTCGAAGGACTGATTTATCAAGCATTTCAGCAAGAGCTTCTTTGATCCCTTCTTTAAAATTGGTACGCGCTGTGGGGGTCAGTTTCTGTGGTGAAATGGGCTCATCTAGCTCTATTTGTTCCTTTTTTTTGCTCGGCTCGGAAGTTGCCTTTGTCTTATTGCCTCCAAGCAGACTAGCAATCTTGCTAGCAACTCCTGCTAGCTTGGTAGTAGCTGGTTTTATTCTGTTTACGAGGTTTCCAGATTCTTTAGTATCAGCCTGTAATTGAGCCTTTAGGCCGGATTGATAGGTGCGTAGCTGTACAAGTTCACCACTAATTTGCTGTTTTTGCGACTCCCATTGTTTGATTTTCTCAGGAGATGCGCGATTAGCCGGTGGCGATAAGATATCGTTACTTGCACGTACGTTTTGATCAAGCTGCCTCAGGTCGTTTTCTTTTTTTCGAATTTTGGCCCCTACCGTTGCTAGTTCTGCGGGTATAGTGCCTGCCTTTCCCATCCCTCGAGGCAGCTTGGTCGTTCCGGCTAGCATCTCTTGACGCGCTGAGAGCTTTTCTTGCTTTGTGGCAAGCTGCTTTCCGGCGATAAAGATATTTATAGAGTTCCAGACTTTTTGAATGCCGGTAGCAGTGGTTTGCCCCGCTTGAAGTGAAGTCAGTTTGCTTTGAAGGGCAGAAACGTTGCGAGTAAGTTCACCAATCTTTGCTTGATGGCCTGCCTTTGCTGCTTCGAGCATCTCTTTGGGTTGATATACTTGCCCAGCTTGGCCGCCATGCACATCTATGTTGCTCATAATGCCCCTCCATAAAAGGCGCTTTATTCCTCATATTAGCACATATTTATTTTTTTAATATAAAAAAATGAGGGGGGGGAGAATTCCCACTTTGCTATTAGTCAGTATTTTGTTTATAAGGTAATCGGCGAAAAAATGAGAATGCGTATTGATACGTGCATTTCATTTCTTCTAACTAAATTTTGGAGTAATTTATGAATTTTAGAAACAGGGCCTACAAAATCCTGCTAAGCTGCAGCATGCTTATAGGGGCAGAAAATACCCTTTTAGCAAAAGATTGTCCGGTCGATCTATCCTACCAACCAATTTACGATAACCTCTGGCTGAAAGAGGCAGACGCTATTCAACACCAATTTGTGTGGCAGCAGCTGCTCTTTGACTCGGCTGTAAGTCAGTTACAAGTTGTAAAAGACTTTACAATACCGCTAAAGCCTGTTTTTGCAGGAACAGAAGCAGATCCTCGATCAATGGTATATGGCTATCATAAGGATGGCTCCCTCGACCTAGATGGTGGGTTCAAAAAATCGTACAACTCTAACTTTAAGAAATTTCCCTTGCGCTATCATGGCGCTTTAGAGGCAAAATATCCTAGTGGCGACTTTTTAGATCCTGTTGTTACACAGCCCATGACAACGCTATTTCCAAATACTGTTGAAAACATCTATCAGCATAATATCCCTTATTTTGCCGAGCGTGGGTTCGAAATCCAAGGAAGCGATACGTTTAAAAAGTTTAGCAATCAGTTTATCTGGACCTTTCCGGCAGGACAAGGTGATCCGGTGTTTGGTCTGCTGAAGCCATATGTAGCTTTACGTCTTGTTTGGGATGATGAGGACTCATCTAGCAAGCATAAAAGCAAGATACCAGCTTATGTGGACCTACATGCCTCTACTAATCCATACGCAGAAGAATATTTTGTCTTAGACACTTATAAGAGCAGCACAAGTAAGCAGAAGAATGGTTATGGCTATCCAACAAGAATTCCAATAACTACTGATTTTTGCCGTTATCAAAAGTGCATTGATGTACGCCCGATGGCTTTTTATGATGCATACTGGCATGTGTTAACTATTCACGTGCCAACGACCGATACAGACAAGTACTTTTTGACTTCTAGGGTGGTTGATGTAGGCAATCCCGACCTATATGTTGCCTATACGGAGCACTTAGCCGGCTTTGATGGTAGCTTTAAGGTGTTTGGACGCAATAAGTCCGGCAATTTAGTAGCATCGAGCTTGAAAAAGGCAGAGCTATTTGCCCAAGTATCAGACTTTGTGACGATACGTAGCCGTGTTGCACAAAATGCAAATGTAGAGTTTTTTGATAACGCCCTTCCCATCAGAGACATCATCCCTGATTTTGATGATTCAACACTATTTTATATGGGAGTTGTTGCTAACGCCATGAATGGTGGCTCAAAAGCCTTTGACTGTTATGCAATGCCCATACCTGACATCAATGCTCACGCAAGTGGTATTGATCCTGTAATAATCCCATCTCAAGAATATCATGGGCGCCGTTGTGCTCATGGCGATAATCCTATAACAAAACTAAAAGAGCACTATAGTATGGTCTCTTCGATATCGCTTTGGGATAATCCGCTTTGGAATTTTGATGGGCTAAAGCTTCCGCTTGATGTATTAAAGGGAGTAGTCTCATACCCTGAAAATGTTGCTACGACAGCAGTTCCTACAAATGTCACGGCAGCAGAAGATTTTATAAATGTAAATGCCCATGAATTTACCCACCAGGCGCAATTTGCAAGTGGAGTAATTGACTTTTTGCCCGCAGAAGGCATGGCTGTCGGTATAGAGCTAGACACTCATGCCTCAGGGCCAGTCTTTGCCCCTCTTCGTGTTAGAGCCTTTACACAAAGGCTTATTCGTACGATGCGCGGCGAGTTTACTGCTATGACACCTGACTCTTTTGGTCTTTCAACATATGGAATGGGTATATGGTGGAAGTACTTGCAGGATCAATTTGACTACAATAACCAGGTTATGCGCCGTACAATGGATGTGCTTTCAAACAAGACTCTTGGGCCTTTGTTAGAACAGAATAATATTCCAGATTCTTATGCGGCTGTGCCTCTAAATGATGTTGGCGGTAGTGCCGCTATAGACCTTGCGCTTGGTGATTTGTTTGGTAAAAACATAAAAGACGTGTGGAATGACTATAGCATTTCTATCACGCTTTTACGTAATAACACAAGTATTCCGCCCCAGTGGAGAAACTACTTTCCCTACTGGATTTACAACACAGAATATAGTGGCTTTAACAAGATTTTAGAAGTTACAACAGTATACGGTGTTGAACAGACTGCAAATTTTTGGCAGCAGATGGACAATAATGATATAATCCCTCCTGATTATAATACGCCTTATACCGGCGAGACGTTTATACGCACCTTGCCTGAGCATTTTGAGACAGATGCTCTTGCGCTTAGAACATATGCGTTTAACGTAACAAGGCCAGAGGATGGCGGTCCAGAAAGCATTTCGGTAACAGTGCCTGCTGGTGAGTGGAGAGTGACATTGTTGCAGTTTACATCTGACGGAACACCTGTTGGATCATTTATTGTAGATGGACCTCACGCACTAAGTGCTGATGGCACTGATAGCATCGTATTTGATGTAGCAGGTCATAGCCCAGAGTTTTCTGATACGGGCAATATCAGATTAGTCTGCGTCAATGTAACCTTTGATGGTACCGGTAAGCAATTGGATGAGTACTTTACAGAAGAAGTTCCAAATGCAAGCATCGTCATTGATGCGCCCTTACCTCCGCTTGCTAGCTAAGGTAAAAGAAGATGCCTGTTTTTATGTTGATGAAAACAGGCATTTTTTTTGAAAAAGGATCTTATTTTTGTTTCATTTGCGCAAGCACACGAGCGTAGATTTCGTCCGGAGTAAGTTTACTAAGTTCATCGTATCTTGATTGTGGCATGGAGCGAACCATCATAAAAAACTGCTCCCTTATTTCGTTGAGGTGAGGTTGCTCGAGGTTTCCTTTTTTACTCTTTTCTACTTGCGACCACAAGCTTTCAATTGCTTTTTCTTTTTCTTCGATTGCTTGATATAGATGATCTGTCTTAATTACGTTACCTTTTATTGCGCGCTTGGCTACGTGTTGCATTTTTTTTGCCATCGAGCTAAGCGTGGAATGTTCATAGTCAATCTCTCCTTCAGTCCTAACGGATTTTCCTTTCAGTCCTTGTAATGCGTCTTGTAGCTGTTTTAGGTTGAATCCTTTTGGAATTTCGCCTGTGATGCTAAAATGAAGTAATGCACGCTCTTGTTGAGTAAGTACCTTAACATCAATTTTGCCTTTTACGTTCACGCGAGATGGATCAGAAAACCACAACTCGCCAACACGTTCATTCTTTTCATCTTTAAGAACGTACTTTGAGAAAAAGCTTTGCGCTTCTTTAAATAGTTCTACTGACATATATCCTCCTTTTGATTCAACCACTCTCTACCCCAATTTTACTCCTCAAGCTGCATTTGTGTAAAAATATTTATTTAATACGCATAAAATACTGTATGTTAATTGTTTATAAATTTTATTATGCCTGAAAAAATATTGTCCTCAATTTTTTTTCGCTTCTAGTGTAGGTTCTACAGAAAAGGCTACAAATTGCACAAAAATGGAAGCTCAGCGTATTATTTTCCGCTGAGTCCCAACTTTTTATAGCTAATCCATAATATGAATATTTTTCGCGCGGTATGTCAATCTCGATCAGCGACTGTTACTCAAACACTGAGACGTTCCGGAATCCTCAACCAAGGCCAAGAGCTTATTGATTTTTTACGAATCAATAAAATGGCTGACCATGACGAGACTCTCTTCGGGGTGTTTTCTCGGGCTACACAACACCTAGCTCAAGCTGGAGTCAGATTTTACGGAACACCTCAAGTCGAACGGCATAGACAAGCCTTCTTGCACCAAGTCGTTACCTCTCAAGTAATCTTAGGTAGCCCTATGCTGACAAACGCCGGTAGAAGAGATGGTAAAAGCATTTCCGCTTGCTCTATTCCGCCTCTTCGCCTGAGTAAAATGTCAAGGGAACAAATAGCAAAGATGGTGGGAGATTATCACACAAGAGGCATGGGAACGGGCTTTTGTTTTGACGATCTGGCTGATCCTGTTTCAATGGTTATATTCCTAAATGATATGGCTGTAAAAGAGGTGCAACAGGGAAAAATCGAGCGTTCCTGTAGCAACATGGGAATGTTATCAGTCGATCATCCGAGAGTGCTGGACTTTATTCGTATAAAGAAAGAAAACCCCACTATTCGTGAATGGAAATTTAATATTTCCGTTAACATGACAAACGCCTTCATGAGTGCCTGGGAAAATAAAACGCTTTTCACATTGAAAGATGGTACACAGGTAGAACCAGAGTACCTAATGTACGAAATTGCAAAAAACGCCCACGCTACAGGAGATCCCGGCGTCATCTTTATGGATCGTATGAATCAGCTCAATCGCGTTCCACAGCTGGGGACCCTAGAAGCGGTAGTGCCTTGCGGCGAGGTGTCGATGTTTGACGGTGAGGTGTGCCAATTTGCTTATCTCAACCTGCCGCGCTTTGTAAAAAATAAGACGATCGACCAAGAAGCACTTAAAACTGCAGTTCGGACTATCGTAACCCTCTTAGATAATGCTGTGGAAGCTAATATCGACACTATGCCTACAGAAGAAAGTCGCAAAATGGTCTCTTCCATCCGAAGAATTGGTGTAGGTGTATGCGGCTTTAGCGAAATGCTGCACGCTTTAGGACTTCCGTATGACTCACAAGAGGGAAGGGATTTAGCTCTTGACGTTATGAGCCTAATCAACTTTGAAAGTAAAAATGCATCGATTACTCTTGCCGAAGATAGGGGGCCTTTTCCTTACTTTCATACAGAAGGAACTCGAAAAGAGCTTTTCATCCAGCCATTTAGTCGCCACCCTAGTTCTTTTGTTACAGGTGATGATTGGGAATGGCTTGAAGCGAGATTTCAAAAACTTGGCATTCGCAATATATCCACAACCATTCTTCCTCCATCAGGAAGAAGCTCGCTACTTGGCGGAGTTACCGGATCTATAGAGCCTCCTTTTAGACTTGTTGCTGATCAAGCCTTTAAAGATGCACTTCAAAGAGAGTGCGAAAAACATGGCTATAGCGGCAATTTCAAATCAATTTATGAACATGTAGAACAAACCGGAAGTGTGCAGGAGACGGATTTGCCGTCAGAAGTAAAAGAGGTGTTTAAATGCGCACTTGAGCTTACGCCTCATGCCCATATGAAAATGACGTCAGTTTTTCAGCGCCATGTGGATGAAGGTATTTCAAAAACCATAAACCTTCCAAGTAGTGCTACCATACAGGATGTTGAGCATGTATTTGGCACCTGTTTCCAGTACGGCCTCAAAGGTATGACTATCTATCGTGACGGCTCAAGAACCCTACAGCCTAAATCCTTAAATACAAAAAAGGAGTCCGCTATGATACAGACGCTGTATGGACCAATACAGGTATCTACAAAAATTGCTGGCCTTTTAGAAACTCCACTTGTAAGGCGCCTTAAAGGTATCCGTCAAAATGGCGTTGCCTACCTTATTGACCCAAGGCAGTCTACAAGTCGCTACGATCATTCTCTTGGCGTACTTAGCCTTGCTCAGTTACTTGGAGCAAGCGAGTCAGAACAGATTGCCGCTCTTTTGCATGACATCTCTCATGCTGCCTTTTCGCACCTTGCAGACCTTGTCTTTGCTCATAAAATGCAAGATTTTCACGAGGTAGTAAGGGAGAGGTTTTTGGATTCAGAAGATGCAAAAAAAACCTGTGATTCCTTTGGTCTTAGCATAAAAGAGCTGAACTGTCACGATTTGCCGCTTGTGAAAGGAAAACGGCTTAATGTCGATAGATTAGACTACTGCATACGTGACTTGTTGGCTGTTGGTCGCATTTTTCAACCAGAATACGCTGCTATAGTGCACAACCTTGTGGTAGATGAAAGTGGTGAAATTCGTTGCAAGGACCTTGATACAGCGCGACTTATCTTTAGAAAGTTTATCGAGGTAAATAAAGAAGTGTACTTTGATCCAAAGGTAGAGGCTGCCTCTCTTGCTGTGACAGTCGTGCTTCAACGCATGCTAAAAAATGGGATGCTTTCTGAGGGGGACTTTTTTAAAACGGACGACCACCTCCTCGAAAAAATAGCCCATAGCCCATATAAAGGGGTTCTTGAGCAGGTGGGGCCAAATATGCCTTTTAGTGTTTCGCAAACACCTACTAAGCTTCCTCCAGTCATAAGAAAGTTGCGCTACATTGATCCTATACTTGTTGGATTGGAAGGGCCTCTTACACATCATTGTCCCGATTCAAAAGAGTTTCTTGAGGAATATTTAAAAACAAACACGACACTACATTATCATATACCAATGGTAGAACATTTATGCTGAAATATCTGTGTGCCCTTATCCTCCTCTCATGTGGCCTCGAGGGGGGAATTACTCGCATTCGTGGAGGTGCAAGTAATATCAATTACCGTTTACAAGTAGGGCAAGACGATCTTTTTATGCGAATTGCACCAAAGGAGCAAGAGTCCTATTTTGCTAATCTTCAAATTGAGTACGAAGTACTTAAAGGCCTAGAGCCATTTGGGATATCTCCAAAGCCTGTTTTTTTTGATCAAGAAAACAAGATCCTCGTCACAAACTATATCCCGCACAATCAAGAACGAGTCAATCTTCTTGACAGAACAATGCGGCGCAAGGTGATGAAGATAATTCATGATATCGAAGCTTCTAATGTAGTAATATCCCGCTCTTTTAAGCCCTACGAATGCACCATGCACCTTGCAGCGCTTGTTGGCGATGAGTATCTGCAAAGCTTCGGGGCGGAATTTGGGCATGCGTTACAAAATATAGACATGATTCTTGGTCAAAATCCTAAAAAGACACTTTGTCATCTTGACCTTCATGGATTGAATATGCTTCAAACTGAGGAGAAGCTTTGGATTATAGACTGGGAATACGCGATGATGAGTCATCCTTTTCTTGTCATTGCCTCCATGGCTTCAATTGAGCGATGGGACGATGAGGAGATGAAACGCCTGCTTGAGGACTATATGGGAAATTATACTGAAAGTGACTTTCAGCTCCTCTACCTGTATCGTATAGCTATCGACCTTTTCTGGACGGCATGGAATGAGCTTCAAACAAGAACTTCACACATAGATATGCCTTACCCTGTATGGAGGCAGCTTTTCGAAGATGCGGCTAGAGCAAGAATCAATTCCGAATACTGCAAAAACCTGTTAGAAAAAACATGAACAAATACTTTTTCTTATTTCTTCTTTTACTTACAAGCCGGCTCTTTGCCTTTGATCCAGTAATTATCCTTGTCGGGCCGCCTGGTGCAGGCAAGGGCACTTTTGCAGATCTAGCCGTAAAATATGGATATAATCACATTAGTGCAGGTGATCTTATTCGCGATGAAATTAAAAACCAAACTCCGTTTGGAAAAGATATTGAAGAGATAGTAAGGCAAGGTGACTATGTAGATCCTGATACACTCTTCATGCTTATTCGCTCACGGATTATTCATTTTCAAAGTGAAAGCAAACCCTTTATCATAGATGGCTACGGAAGAACAGAACACGATGTTCAAGCCCTTTGCAACTTGCTTATTGAGCAAAACCTGCAGGATAAAACGTTTGTGTTATGGCTTGAAGCTGACGATGAGATCTGCAAAGCGCGAATTCCTACGAGAGTTGTCTGTAGTGACTGTCACCATGTTTACAGCACGCTTTTGGATCCTACAACCTCAAATACTCGCTGCCTATTTTGTCCTCAAGGTCTTGTTGAGGCTCGTCTAAATGACACGCCAGATGTCATCGAAAAGCGAATACTCAAGTATAGAGATGAAATTGTCTACAACTACAAAAAAACAGAAACCTATTTCCCAAGTTTAACATACAAGACAAATAGCCACCGAACTGAATGTCTTGCCTTTTATGAGAAGCTTCTTCGCGATATAGCTAGCTTTGACGGCACGTCGGGGGAGTTTATTTTGTTGGGGGCTGCCCAAGAGACTGGCCTATGTGGCAGAGGATTTCTAGGCCTTGGTTGCTGGCGTTGATGAGGTCTTCATCAAATTTGATGCGGCCTTTTTCAAAGAGTAGGAGAAGTGCTGATCCGCCAAATTCAAAATAGCCCTTCTCGGCACCTTTTGACTGGTGGGTGTTTGGGGTGTAGGTTTGGATGATGCTGCCAACGTTTGTCGCGCCCACTTCAAGGTAGGCAACTTGGCCAAATTCTGCAGAATCAAGCAGCGTCAGCATACGCCGATTTACGCCCCAGATCCAGGGATTATCTTTTGTAGCAATTGGGTTTACAGAAAAGAGCTTGCCATTGATGAGCTTTGCTTTATTTGGGGTGCAGTCAAAGGGAAAGTAAAAGCGGTGGCAGTCTGTTGGGCAAAGGCGTGCAATCACAAGGCTTCCGCCCTCATAATGCTTTGCAAGAGCTTCATCTTGAAGCACGGTCTTTAGGCAAAATGATTTGTTCTTTACAGAAAAAATGTCTCCTTGGCCTATTTGGGGGTAGAATCTATAGCGCGCATCTGCCGGCATGCAGGCGTTGTTACTTAGCGGGCGACATTCCGGTTTTAGCTTTCGAATAAAAAATTCGTTAAAGGTGCTGTAGTCTTCCGGACTATCAAGAAATTCACTTGTATCCATCCCAAAACGGTTTATGAAAGGAATCACTCTTGCCTTTGAAGAGGCGCAGTTTTGTAAAAAGCCAAAAAAGCTACTTGCAAAAGGCCATTTAGCAAAGCCATGCAGCGCAAGGCGCCCAAAGAGCTTTGAAAAGAAGGAATTGCCGTATAAAAAGCGAATGGCTTGCTCGCCAAACACCTCTTCTTTTTCGATGCTGCCAGTCTCACGATTGATGTATTGAATACAATCCATTCTTTACTTAGCTTGCGGTATGTTTTTCTTGTTGGCAATTTCGGAAAACTTTTTTAGCTCTTCCAAAAATTGTGGCGCAAAGTAATCTTGTAGCTCAGCATCTGTGATAGAATCTTGCACCTGTTTTGCAAGATTTACAAGCTTAAGTAGGTTGTCGGTGTCATTTGGATTTGTAATGGCACGAGCTTCAGCAGCTTTATAGTCAGTAAGAAGCACCTTAAGTGCTTTTAGGCGTGTAAGGCTGTTTTCAGTTGCCTGGATGAGCATGTCTAGTTTTGTAATTTCGTCATGTTCTTGAGCAATTGGCGTGCTCTTTGCATCCACTGCAAAAAGTGTACACGAAAATGTCAGAAGAAAAAGGGCTTTAAAGAGCGTTTTCATGGGGATCCCTCGCGTTAAAGAAAAAGCATACGTTAGGATTATCTACTCTGTCAAGCCTGTTTTGACATAAAAATCTGTTTATAGTATGCTGTAGAGCATGGATTTTGTTCATCGACCCTATATTCCCGGAGAAACAATAGCAGCATGCGCCACAGCACCAGGTGAGGCAGGTATTGCTATAATTCGTATATCAGGTACTAACGCGATAGCTTGTGCTGAAAAAATTTTTTCACGACCTGTGTCAAAGCTAAAGAGCCACACGGTTAACTATGGAAAAATTATTTTAGATGGCGAGTGTATTGACGACGTTATTTTGCTTGTGATGAAGGCCCCACGCTCTTTTACCGGTGAAGATACGGTAGAAATTCATTGCCACGGCGGCCTTACGGCTAAAGAGGTTTTGGCATGCTGCATTAAAGCAGGAGCCAAGCCCGCAAGTCCCGGTGAATTTAGCTTTAAAGCCTTTATAAACGGCAAAATAGACTTGGCTCAGGCTGAAGCTATTCAAAGCAAGATCGCAGCGAAAAACGAAGTTGCACTTAGCCTTGCGCAGGATCAGCTAGAAGGGCGCCTATCGCGCGAAATACTTGCACTTCAAACCCGCCTGACAGACATTGCGGCCATTTTTGAAGCATGGGTAGACTTTCCGGAAGAAGACCTTGAGTTTGCTCCATTTGAAGAGGTCATTGCATCACTGCAGCAGATAATGAACGAAATTAAAAAGTTTATTTTAACATTTGAGCAGGGAAAAGCCATCCACCAAGGCGTCTCAGTGTCGCTAATCGGTAGCCCGAATGTAGGCAAGTCATCACTTATGAATGCCCTTTTAGGTAAGGATAGAGCTATTGTCTCCCCAATTGCCGGCACAACGCGCGACCTTATTGAAGATGACCTCAGGTTAAATAGCCTTCACCTTCGCCTTATAGACACTGCCGGCATTCGTAAAACAGAAGAAAGCATCGAAGAAGAGGGCATTCGCCGTTCCAAAAAGGCCTGCAGCCAATCTGACATCATACTCTATATTCTTGATGTAACTTCGCCTCAAAAAATAGATATTGACTTACCGAATGAAAAGACAATCGGTGTCTGGAATAAAATTGACCTTCCGCACGACACGCCCCTTCCATCACTTCCCTTTGACTATGTTGTGGAGATTTCTGCTGAAAATGGAGCAGGTATTGATCAGCTTCGAGATGCTATTGACCAGCTTATCTGGCAAAAAGGGGCACTTCGACGAGATGAAGTAGTCATCACATCACTTCGCCACAAAAATGCCCTAGAAGATGCCTACGGGCACTGCGGCAATGTTGTAGAAGGGCTTATACGTAAAGAATCCGCCGAATTTGTTGCCTTTGACATGCGTCAAGCGCTTAATTCTCTTGGTACAATAATTGGCAAAAACATCACTGAAGATATTCTTACATCTGTATTTTCAAAATTTTGCATCGGTAAGTGATGAATAAGCAAGAGCGGGCAAAGCTGATTCAGGAAATGCTCGATGCGTATTTTCCCGCTCCTGCTATACCTTTAAAACATAAAGACCCCTACACGCTTCTTATCGCAGTACTCCTTTCAGCTCAATGTACAGATGCTCGCGTAAACACCGTAACTCCAGAGCTTTTTGCTCTTGCAGATACGCCAGAAGCAATGAGTAGGCTTTCCTATAAAGAAGTTCAGGCAATAATACGCCCGTGCGGCCTTTCTGAGCGCAAGGCAAAGGCAATTGTAGATCTTAGTAAAATACTGGTAGAGCAGCATAACGGCAAAGTTCCGGACACTATGGAAGCCCTTGAAGAGCTGCCAGGCGTTGGGCATAAAACGGCCTCTGTTGTGATGGCGCAGTGTTTTAATAAAGAGGCTTTTCCTGTCGATACGCACATCCATCGCCTGGCAAAGCGCTGGGGCTTATCTAAAGCAAAAAATGTGGTGATGACAGAGCGCGATCTAAAAAAGGTATTTCCAAAAAAATCTTGGATTCGCCTTCATCTACAGATTATCTATTATGCGAGAAGTTTTTGCCCGGCCCTTGGCCATCATGTGGCCGATTGCCCCATCTGCAGTGCTTTATCGCCTGCAAAGTAGCTTCTTGTCGCACTAATCACTTCTTTTGAAAGCAATGCAACGCCAATTACGTTAAAGAGCAGCATAAGCGATATGCAGATGTCTGCAAGGCCCCAGATGAGATCTACATGAAGGAGGCCTCCAACGGGAATAAGGGCAATATATACGTACTGAAAGATTTTTACGCCTTTTGGCCAGATAAAGCCCATTGCCTTTTGGCCGCAGTAGGCCCAGGCGATGACTGTTGTGTAGGCAAAAAGCATAAGCGACACCATCACAACATAAAAGCCAATAGGGCTATTAAGGCCTGTTTTAAAGGCGTACGTCACCATGTCGGTGCTTTTTAGGCCCATGTCACAGGCGCCGGTAACTAAAAGCACAAGACCGGTCATCGTGCATACGATCATTACTAAAAATGGCGTTACAAGTGTAACAACACCATCTAGGACAGGGTTTTGTGAGCGAGCACTCGATTGCAAGATGGGCACAATACCAGTGCCTGCGTCTGTAGCAAAAAGGCCGCGATCAAAGCCGCTAGAAATTGCCTGGGCTATGCCGTAGCCTACAGCACCTGATGCTGCAGCGCCGGTATCAAAGGCAGCTTCAAGCATGAGGTTAAGAGCCGGCAAAATTTTATCGGCATGAAACGAAAGTATTACAAGACCTGTACCTAAATATAAAACAGCTTTTAGCGGCACTATCGCAGAGGCAACGCGCGCAACGCGCTTGATGCCACCCAAAATAACGCCAAAGGCGCTAACTGTGATAATTAATGCTGTGGTGATTGGGTCTAGACCTGCAGCTTGAAGGGGCAGGGATATTGAGTTAATTTGTGCAAGGTTGCCTACAGTAAAGGCTGCAAGGATTGTTGCGAGCGAAAACAAGATGGCAAGCCCTTTATAGCCTAAGCCAGAAGAAAGGTAGTACATTGGCCCGCCGTTATAGTCACCGTTTGTTCCGGGCTTTCGGTATTTTATTCCGAGGTAGCAGCTTGCAAACTGGATGGCAGCGCCAAAAAAGGCCATAATCCACATCCAAACAAGTGCACCTGGTCCGCCTGTAGTTAATGCAATGGCAATACCTGAGATGTTTCCTGTGCCAAAATTTCCTGCTAAGACAGAACTCATAGCTTGGTAGTGGCTAATGGAACCTGAGCCAGAACTTTTTTGCAAAAGCAGCTTTGTCGATAGCCCTAGCTTTGTTGCCTGTGGAAAGCCAAGACGAACAGTAAGGTAGCTTCCCAGCAAGCCAATCGCGGGAAAGATAATAAAAAGCGTGAACGCATGATTTAACTGCGCAAGAAGTTCTTTAATTTCCATTCCAACAACTATATAGAGTCATGGGGAAGAAGTCAAAAAAATTCGTTCTCGTTGCCATGTATAACATTTTTTAATGCGTCCGATAGTTTGGCGATGATAGACATAGCTGTCATGCTGTAGGAAGTTTCTTCTTGGGCTGCAATTTGGCCGGCAAGGCCGTGTAGGTAGGTGCCCAGCAGCATGGCCTCTTTTGCCTGTAGACCTTGGGAAAGAAGGCTTGAAAGTATACCTGTTAGAACGTCGCCGGAGCCGGCAGTTGCCATGCCAGGATCTCCCTGCATGATAACATGCATAGGAGCATCATGAGAAAAGACAAAAGTTGGCCCGCCTTTCAAAATAAGATTTGTCTTATTCGTGCGACAGAGCTCCTGGCATTTTTGTAAGAATTTTACTGTGACAGGCTCTTTTTCAGGGAAAAATCTATAGAGCTCGCCAAGATGAGGCGTTAGTATAGCGTTTGGCAAGGGGCCAAAATTTGTGCCTTTTGTTTTTGCAAGCCAGCTAAGGGCGTCTGCATCAAGCACGAGTTTTCCTTTTAGTTTTGGATAGAGTGTTTGAAGCAAGGGCATTTCTCCAAGACCTGGGCCAATAAAGCAAGCACTTGCTCGTTCAAGCCAGTGGGTAATTGTTGCTACATCATCATGTTTATAGGCAACACGCACAACTTCAAGCGGCTGTCCTGCAAATTCTGAACCATATTCATCCGGGAACAATAGGTGTACAATGCCGGCGCCGGATTTAAGGGCAGAATATGAGGTCATCAAAGCAGCACCTGCCATGCCATGAGAGCCTGCAAGTCCTACTACGTGACCGGCTGTATACTTATTGCGCGTGCGGACTATAGGGGGTAAAAGCGCTTGGATGTCAGCAAGCTCAGGTGTCAGCATAGATGCTTCATGAGTTACTGTTTTTGCAAGCCCTATAGGAAGGCTTAGTACTTTGCCGACATGATTCCAGCCTTCTTGAAGGAAAAAGCCGATCTTGGGATACTCCATCGTGCAGGTGATAGTAGCCTTGATGGCAACATCTTCAACCGTGCCTAGCTCTGCATTAAGGCCAGAAGGCACATCTACAGCAATGATAGGCAGCTTTGATTGATTTATTGCTTGAATAATCTGGATAGTCTGTTCTTGCTGCTTGCCGTGAAAACCCGTTCCAAACAGTGCATCAACAATAACCCCATCTTGTGGAAGGGTAATTTTTTTGTTTTCAAGATCTATAACCTTGCCGCCGCGGGCTTCATAGCGCCTTCGTTGTTTTTTTACTAAAGAGTTTGGATCAAGCATCCCCACCTCGGCGACCTGCACGCTGATGCCTTCTTGCAAAAGGTAGCGCCCGGCAACATATCCATCGCCGCCATTATTGCCAGTTCCACAGACGATATAGGCTTTTGGAGCAAGATTTTGTTCTTTGATATACCGTGAAACAACGCCTGCAGTTTCTTTGCCTGCCTGTTCCATAAGTGATTCGATAGATATGCCGGAGTCTATTGCAACTTTTTCGATTGCACGCATTTCATCCGGAGTAACCACTCTAAGCATACAACTAAACCTATCCTTAAATAAAATTTACTTGTAGCAGAAGGCTCTGATTTATTCCAGCTTAAGATCTTGATCAAGCAACACATGTAATTTTGCGAAAATTTCTTCCATAGTTAGAGGCGGCAATGCTGCAACAAATTTTGCCTTGCGCGCTTGCCAGTCTAAGGATCGAATTTGGTCTGTGAGCACAGCTCCTTGTATCTTAGGAAGGTCAATGACAACCTCAAAGGGATAGCCCTTAATTTGGCTTGTTATGGGCATGAAAAGTGCAAGGCCAGTTTTTTGGTTGTATTGAGAAGGGGAAACTACTACTGCTGGTCTTGTCTTCTGAATTTCTTTTACTTTCTGAGGATCAAATTCAAGCCACACGATATCGCCGCGTTTTGGGGTGTACTTTACCACTCTTCTACTCCTCTTGTTTTATCATCAAGCATCAGGTGGTGTTGATTTTTTGTGGTAATTTCACCAAGCATTGTTTCTAAGTCATACTTAGGTGGCTGCACTACAAGGCGTCCCTGTTCAATTTCAAGCAAAACTGAGCTGCCGTCATGAAGGTTCAGCTTTTTTGCCAAAGTCGCGGGGATGCGCACTCCAAGGCTGTTTCCCCATTTTTTCACGTACGATTGCATATAGTAACCCCTCTTGCTGTATATACATAGTATATACGGTTATCTTTTTTAGGTCAAGTGTAGTAGGTATTTCACGAATTTGCGATGTATAGGGGGTAAAAACAAAAAACGGGTCAAAAATCAGCAGCTTCAAGAATAGCCGCATAGAACTCCTCGAAGTCCTTGAGGTGATGCTGGACGATGCTTTTTAAGATTTTGGGATCAATTGCTTCATAATCGTGAACTGCAATATTGCGAAAGCCCACCATATGCTCCATTTTCTCCTTTACTTCTCGCCCGATCAATTTATTTTGATAGAGGAGTTGAAAATTTTCTTTCAGAGTTTGTGGCATTCCTAACGATTTAGCTCGAACAACATGAGACGCTAAATCTATGGTTAGTTGCACAGCTCTTTGCAAATTCAGGGTCACAATATCTTGAACGTCAAAATCTTCAAGGCGTTCTGGATCATTTGATAAAGTTTTATAGATGCGTTGCAAGCAATTTTGGATATTATTTATCTTTTCATAGATAACATCTTTATCAATCATGCAACTTCCTTTTTAGGATGTTTTTTTCAAAAGGCTGTCTCATATACTTGACATCAGCATAGTCGGTAATAAGCCTCATTTCGTATCTATCGTAGGCCTTTTTATCACGAAAAAAAAGTGGAACACCATTTTTGAGAGCCTGCATGGCAATAAGAGGTGATGCATCATTAAGCAGCACGATATCAACATCCTGAAGCATAACATCACTCACATGCTGTTTAAACTGAAGTAGATCGAGCTTATCTGGCACATGGTCTTTATTATACAGCAACGCAATATCAATATCACTCCTGGGATTAGCGTTCCCAGCTGCTTGCGAACCAAACAGAATTGCAGCAACAACATTGCTATCTTCTTGCAAAATGTGAATAAGCGCCTGTTTATCCATATAGCTGTAACTATCCTTCACTACAGAAAAAAAATCAAGAAATTACATGCCGTTCATAGCTAGGGCTCTTGACTGTAGAGTAACTCTAGATGATAAGAGAGTGAAAAGGGCTGTGCCTTTAACAAAAGATGCAGGGGTAAGCGCGTGCGCCTTTTCCAAATCTTGGATTATAATACGCCAGTTCCTGACCCCTTACCAGTTCTTCTAGTAGGGCATCTATTAACTCAGCGGATAATGTTCTTTTTATGGAATCAGATATAGCTAGCATGTTTAGTTTTACTGCTATGCTATTTGCCAAGTTTTTAAATTTAGGGCTTGAGGTGTGGAATTTTAGTGTTCTCAATGAAACTAGTTCTGAATAAGATGATACTTCTCTGTCTCTGAACGTACGTTTAGAATCCAAGGCGGCGGCAATAAATTTCAGAGTAGCGTTTAGCAATTCAGCAAAGGCCGTTTCGTTAAACAGCTGTATGCTGGCATCGGTGATATCCCCTAGGTATTGTTCGGCATAAAATTTTCGAACTGCAGACTCAATCACTGCCTGTATTTTATCTTTTCTTTCCTCTGAAATGCTAACTAGCTGAGTAGGATTTGATAGGCCAATATTATTTTCTTTTAAAAAATTTATGTGATTTACACATGCTAAATCAAAATACTTTAGTACCAGATCCCGTTCTTCCTCTATTTGCTTTCGCTGAGTTTCTATTTTAGGATCAAATTTCGCAGCTGCATGCATAATTACGTCTAGGTGGTGTGGAAAAAATCTAATAGCGACAAGACAAGCATCCAGACTGCCCAGCTCTTGGTCTTTGTATGGGGGGCATAGCTGTTCTAAATCAACTAAACCAAGCTTTCCTACTCCCTTTTCTAAATAGAGAGGCACATTATCATACCGTGCTATAGGAGCTTTAGATAAAGTGGAATAGGAATTGTAGGTATTTCCGACAATATCACCTATCCAAGCCTGACAAAGAAAACCGGTGAATTCTTGAGCCGCGCTTGTAAACTGTTCTAAATGATCCAAATAGAGGCCTATTTGTTCTTTTGGTCCAGCCTCTTGATCTATGGGTAGACGTGCCTCAATAATAAAATGTCCATGAACTCGAGCTGTAGGAATAACAAGATGAGAATACTTGCTTTCTTCGCACATTTGTCTTGCTTGCTTTATTTTGCTAAATCTTGCTTGATTACTTGGAGAACCTATTCCTTTTATCACGATAGGAATGCCATCCGGCAAGTACACCTTCGAGTTTGCTCTAGGACATTTATTGAGTCTATCAGAATCGCTGATAATGGCTTTAGCTTGTTCAAAAAGTGAACAGGTTAAAATATGTGATGTTTCTTTTTTATGCGCTCTTCGGACTAAATACCCGCGAAAAAAGCTTTGAATTTTTATCGCAGCGGTGAGCTCCGTATGTTGAGGAGCCTCATTTGAGGTGTGAGTTCTAAAAAGGGTTGCTGTCATAAAAATTCCGCACTACAAAATGTACTTTTATTGCTGGGTTATTCCAGCTTTAGATCCTGTATTTGGGCAAGCCAGTGGTCGTTTGTTTTACGAACTGCAGGATCTGTAGAGAGCATCTGCAGGACGATGAATTCAAAGCGTTCTTGTGGGGTGATTGTGTTTGTTTCAGACTTTTGGGCAAGTTCCTGTAAGCGCGGTCCTGAAAAGGCTTGTAGCTCGCTTGTAAGCTGTGCAAGCTCTAGTTCGACTTCTGGTTTTGACTTGTCTTTATAGAGGTTGGCTATAAGAGGGTATCTTTTGTTAAAGCCTTCAATCCAAGGAACTTCTTTTTCGAATAAGAGAAAATAAAATGCACGCCCTAGCGCATATGTGTGGTTAGAATAGAGGTCTTGAGGCTGTAGTGTACTGTTGTAATAGGCTCTGATTAGATCTGGAGGGCTTGAGTGAAAAAATGGGCCTAGCGCTCTTTTATTGATAACGACATGAGCTTCTTGCGTGTGACCACCAACGTCGCCGATGACAGTTGTATAGACGCCATTTTCGTGGTGAACAAAGAAGTTACCCTTGTTGTTGTCTGCGTTTACATAGCCTTTAGAATTCAGCCTGCATGAACCTATGAGAATATCCTGAGCTATTTTGCGTTTTACACTTAGTGGTAGATTCTCGCTGTTCTTTTTTAAGAATGCATTTAGTGAACCAAGGTTATATAGGGGCGTGACAATTTCATAGAGCGTTTTGCCGGACTTTTTTTTGTGTTTAGAGACGTAAAGTGTCTGGATAATGCCTTCAGAGCCGCGAAAACGCTCAAGCACAGCGAGTTCAGCGCGTGTTGTATTGCTATCGCTGACAACTGCACAGGCAACAAGCTGAGGATGTTCCGGATGGTAGAGTATCGAATAGCTAACCCTTTTATGATAGCCCTTGCCGAGGGATGGGATGTTATGGCTCTTTAAGTGAATAAAGATTTTGTCTTTTTTGGGGTCAAATTCGATGGTCCTTGCAAGTTTTGTGTCTTCTTTTCGAAGGTAGTAGTATTTTTTGTACTCCTTAGACTGGCGTAGAGGCTCAATAAACTGCACTAGTTTGATAAGCTCATCTTCAGTCATACCTGTGTTTAGGGCCTGCAGCTTTGCTACAATTTTTTGTTCGCGTTCTTCTTTTGAGGGGGCAATCCAGACAATTTCTACTGGCACGGGAAATAGCATGCAAATTCCTTTTCAAAGGTTTCTAGCCAATAGGCAAGGGTTTTTCTTTGCTCTTTATCAAGTGAGAGCATGGAGAGAATCATACGTTCAAAGCGCTCCTCAGGAGCACTTGCTAAGCTAAGCTCTTCGTAGCGAGGAGTTATGTTCGCGATGATTTCTTGCTGGTGCAGTTCTATTTCCTGAGCGACTTCCGGAAGTGTTTTATTCTTATAAAATGTTCGTAAAAAGGGATATTTTTCTTTAAAATTATCTACCCAAGGAAGGTCCTGTTCAGTGTAGAGGTAGTAAAAGAGCCTTCCAATAGAGTAGACGTGGTAGGAAAGTAAGTCATCTTGAGTAAGTCTGTCTTCACAATAAGCTCTTTGAAGGTCCGGAGGGGCAAGTCTACCGCTTGGACCAAAGGGTTTATTTTGTAGAGCTATAGCTAATTCGTCAGTATAGCCCCCAATATCGCCTATAATGGCTGAGTAGATGCCATTTTCTTCGTGGATAAAGAAGTTGTTTCTGTTGTTGTCGCGGTTTACATAGCCTAGAGAATTTAGCTTCACAGATGCTGCTAAAATGTCTTTTGCAATTTTGAGCTTAACTTCAAACGGCACTTGTTTTGGATTTTTGTCTAAAAACTGATGAAGGGACCCTTTGTTAGAAAGGGGCGTGATGATCTCATAGACAAGCTTGCCGGATTTTTTTACGTGTAATGCGCAAAACATGGGCTGTATAATGCCTTCAACACCACGAAATTTTTCTAGCAAGGCAACTTCAGCGCGTGCTGTTTCATCGTCATTAGTGATTGCACAGGCTACAAGTTTTGGATTGATCGGACAGTAGAGTATGGAGTATGTTACCGTCTTGTGGGCGCCTTTACCAATTTTTTCGATGTTATGTCTTTTTAGGTGGATGAATATTCTATCGTTTTCGGCGTCAATTTCTATTGTGCGGGGTATTTGGGTGGCTTCTTTACGTAAGTAGGTAAGCTGCACGCGCCCGGAAAGGCGCATCTGTTCCACATATTCTACAATTAATCTAAGCTCATCGAGCGTAAGGCCTGTATGTAACGCTGCAAGTTTTTGGATGATGCTTGCGTGTAGCTTATTTTCAACTGTGTAGACGTGTTCAATAGGAACAGGAACTCCAAAGCTCATAACGCCTCTTCTTTAATATGTCGCTGCATAAGTAGTTGAACGGCTTCTTTTGGATGGATTTTGCCTTCTATAATATGAAGAACGGCCTCACAAATAGGCATAGGTATATCTGCCTTCTTACTAAGCTGTAGGCAAGATACTGCTGTGTATGCGCCTTCTACAACCATTTCGATTGATTTTTTGGCGTCGTTTACGGATCTTCCTTCACTCAAAAGCCTGCCAAAGCTGTAGTTGCGGCTTGTCGATGATGAGCAGGTAAGAAAAAGGTCGCCCATACCAGATAGGCCGTAGAGGGTTTCACCTTTAGCGCCATAGTGCTTTGCAAGTTTTACAATTTCATGTAGACCGCGCGTCATAAGTGCAGCTCGCGCCCCGTTGCCGAGGTTTAGGCCATCAGAGATGCCGCAGGCAATGGCAATGACGTTTTTCAGTGCTCCGCCCATGGCAACGCCGCGGATGTCTCGGTTAGGATAGACGCGCAAAAAATTTGTGGTAAAGGCATCTGCAACCGTTTGAGCAACATCTGCTTCATAGGCGCCGGCAACTACTGATGTTGGCAGGTTTTGGCTTACTTCTTCAGCAAAACTTGGGCCGGAAAATGAGCAGACGCTTTTACGAAAATCATCACCAAGTACATCAAGCACAACTTCAGGCAGTATAAGGCCGCTATTTTGCTCAATGCCCTTTGAAGTTAAACAAAAGGGAATGTTTGGAGAAATGCCGAGCGTTTTAAGCTTCGTGCATACGGGTCTAAGGCCAGCAGACGTTACTGATTCAACAATCATCTCAGCGCCATCTATTGCCTGGCTCAAATCAGTAGTAAAAAGCACAGATTTGTTGATGGCCCTGCCTTTTAGATGTGGATGTATGTGGGTTTCATTAAGTGTGGCAACAAGTTGCTCTTCAATAGACCAAGAAATTACGTCGTGACCTTTTTCTGATAATAGTCTTGCAAGGCAAAATCCCCACGCCCCTGCACCTAAGTAGGCTATTTTCATCCGTTTACTCCTTAACTGTCTGAGTAGCAAAGTATAAAGCGATTGTACAAGAAAGTAAAGCCCAAAGGCCACTAGCTAGTTTAGATTTAATTCTTAGCTTCGAGGGCGGCGCGCACTGTGGCGGGGCTTGAGGGACCTGTAGCATTTTTGAGGGGGGCAAAAATGGTATTTCTTGGCATCACAAGAACTTCGGTTTTGTTGCTATAGGGCAAAAGGTCAAAAATAAAGTATTCTGACTTAAAGAAATACTCTTCTTTATCATTATGGCGGACCTTTTTCTTTGCCTTGTGAAGGGGTAAAGAAGAAAGGGGCGTTTTAATAATTGTTTTTATAAAGTTCATGCTAAAGGCAAAGTAAGAGATATTGGCTACTGGGTATTTAAGTTTGCCTGTACTCGTAACTGCAAGACGTTCTGAATCGGGCATTTCAGAGTATTCGATGCAGCCAATTTTGTTGTCCTTTTCAATAAGTACGCCTACATGCTCTTCTGGGCTATCGCGCTCTATTCCTATAACGGTAACGTCGTTATGGTGAAGGTCGTTAATTCCTAAAAGATGTGGTTCAAATGGGTCTGCAAGAGCGTTGTCAACTGTATAAACGGTGATGTGCTCTATGCCAAGTTTGTCCCATGCATCAAGGTGGCCACTTTTTTTAAAATGCCAAAATACCCCGCCGTTGCCATCCGGAGCTGTAAGAGACACGGTATTGCCGTCCATGTCTTGTAGAGGAAGATTTTCTTGCTGAAAAAAGACAACCTGTTCTTTTTGCAGGCCAAAGTAGTGTGCCTTTTCAAAGTGCTCAATAGTGACTTTGTGAGTGGCATCAGATGTCATGATGGCAAGGTGAGCATCTTTGCTAGTTCGCTCTGCAAATAGCTGAAAGAGGCTTTTTGTGCCAAAAACAGGATAGCAGCCCTTTGGTGCGTCATAGCCAAGGCGAGAGCCATGGCCACCTGCTAAGATGATGGCGCCGGCTCTTTTTTGCGATACAACCTCTTTACCATGCTTTTTATACTCTTCAGATGGTTTAAGGATCTTTTGTAGTGGTGTATAGCTAGCGGTCATTTTTTATCGTGGAGTTAATTGCTGAGAATACTTCGTCGACAGATATACTTGTCATGCAGCGAAAGTCAATAGGGCAAGTGCGTTTATAGCATGGACTGCAAAGGGTGTGTTTGTGTATGACGGTGCCTCCGCCATATGGGCCTGTTTTCACTTCATTTGTTGAGCCGAAGATGGCTACTAAAGGTGTAGAAAGCGCTGCTGCAACATGCATGGGGCCACTATCATTTGTAACAAGCAAGTTGCAGACTGATAGCAATGTGGTAAAAGAGCGAAGAGAGGTTTTGCCGGCAAGGTTTACGACATTTTTTCCAAAGTTTGTCGTGATAGCATCTACAAGAGGTTTACTTACTGTGTCTCCAAAGTAGATAATCCTTGTGTTAGGATCTACAGTAAGGCGTGCAGTAAGCTCTTTAAAGCGCTCTTGTGGCCAGCACTTTGCTGAGCCAAAGGCAGCTCCCGGGTTTATTCCAATCAAACGATGCTCAGGAAGTATGTCAAAGTCAGCAAGCATTTGGCGACTTAAGGCTACTTCGTCTTCAGTTACATAGAGTTTTGGCGATGTATTGCTAGTAGGCACTCCTAGAGGCTCTAAAAGCTTTTTGTAGGTGATTACTTGGTGTTCATATTCTTCATTTTCCGGAACTTTAATTGGGTCAGTAAGTAAAAGCGCGCGACAGTGGTCTTTAAAGCCTATTCGGCGCTTTACATCGCCTTTAAAGAACCACCAGGCAGAAGAAAATGAGCGCGTAAGCAAAATACCTGTATCAAACTCGCCATGTTTGAGCATGGCATAGATGCGGTTTTTTTCATTTAACTGACGTTTTTTGTCTGACGAAAAGACAATAAAGTCGTCGATGTGAGGGTTAGAGGTGAGAAGCACTTGAATAGCATTGTGACAAAGCACTGTAAGGGATGATTCTGGAAAGGCTTTTTTTAGGTCTTCTAGTATCGGTGTTCCCATAACCGCATCGCCAAGCCAGTTTGGCATGCGCACACAGATTTTTTTTGGCGCTTTGTCTTGCATATCAACTCTAAAGTTTTCAACTAGTATACAGTAACTTATGGATTTGCTACAGTCCAAATTAATGGCTATATTTAAGTTATTGTTATACATATTTTGTGTTGTCGTTTCAGTAGAGGGATCCAGCCAAGACAAGATAGACGTTGTCTACACATGGGTAGATGGCGATGATCCTGCATGGCAAAATAGCTTTTATGAAACGATAAACCGTTATCAAAAGCCAAAGGTTATAGACGCTATTTTGCCCTCTCGCTTTAGAAGCCATGATGAGCTCAAGTATTCGCTACGCTCTATATGGAAGTTTGCACCATTTGTCCATCACATCTACATAGTAACGGCAAATCAGGTGCCAAAGTGGCTTAAGCCCCATCCTAAAATTACCATTGTTAGCCACGGCGATATCTTTACTTCTAAGAAGGACCTTCCAACCTTCAACTCTCAAGCTATAGAAGCAAATCTCCATCACATTGAAAATCTCAAAGATGACTATATCTACTTTAATGATGATGTCTTTTTAGGAGCGCCTGTAAGTCCTAGAACGTTTTTTTCAAAGTCGGGCATGCCAAAGATGTTTTTGGCAAGCTGGGTATCGCCAGATGGGCTCATTTTAGAGAACGATCAGGCTTTTGAAGTGTCGTGGAAAAATACAAATGCTCTTTTAAATCGGATATTTGGAAATAAAACACGCCACGCACTTGAGCATGCTCCATTTGCTTTCAAGCGTTCTTTGCAACAGACTATTGAACAGCGCTTTCATGCCCAGTTTAAACGTGTGTCTTCTCATAAGTTTCGCGCACCTGATGACATTGTTATTACTGCCGGCTTTAGTCAGCACTACTTACATAACTTTGGACTTGTAAAGCGCGCAAAAATTCAATGCCACGTTGTCGGGTTAAAAGATAATCTAGCCGAAAACCGCCAAAACCTTGCCCACATTGCCAAACTAAGGCCCACGACTTTTTGTTTAGAAGATGCTATGACTGCTGAAACTATCGAGCAGACAACTCTAATCAGAGCCTTTTTAGAAAGCTACTTTCCGGAAGCCGCCCCATGGGAGGCTGCTCCATAGCTATACATTTCGGAGGCTTGCGGAGATGAGTTCTGCGATGTCCGGAGTTTCTGAAAAGGTTTCTAGGGTTTGGGTAACGGCAGTTACTGCTTGTGACTGGTTGTAGCCTAAGTTTATGAGGGCAGAGATGGCATCTTGGAGAAGCGGTGGGTTTTTGGCGCTTACTTGAGGGTTGTATGCAACAAAGGCAAGTGATGCTTCTTTAAGTTCAAGCAAGAGGCGCTCTGCGGTCTTTTTGCCTATGCCGGGCACGTTGCAAAGCGTTTTTACATCTTTATTTATGAGCACAGACTTTAGATCGCTTGGTGTCAAGTGGCCAACAATGCTTAAAGCAAGCTTTGGGCCAATTCCTGAAATGTTGAGTAGCTTTTCAAAGATGTCGCGCTCAGACTCATGCAAAAAGCCGTAGAGGGCTTGGGAAAATTCGCGAATCACAAATGAAACATGCAAAAACACCTCTTTAGGTGGTGTTGGTAGCTTTAGCGAATAGTTTGCTGCAAGATGAACTTTATAGCCTATACCGTGGACTTCTACAAGGCAAGCATCATCAGCTACTGTTACAAGGGTGCCTTTAAGGTAACTATACATTACATTTCTCGAGTTTTGCTTGTTCCTAAAAATGGGATATCAGAGCTTGTTGCATGGCAAAGGGCAATTGCCAAGGCATCAGCTGCATCGTGCGGTTTTGGCAGCTCTTTAAGCATCAAAAGCCTTGCTACGGTGTTTTGAATCTGGAACTTTTCTGCTTTTCCCGTTCCTGCAATAAAGCACTTAACTTCTCGCGGTGAATAGCCAAACACTCTCATCTTTCTGCCTTTTGCTGCAAGAAGTGCTGTTGCCATTGCGATTCCTAGTTTTAGTGCGCTTTGGGCGTTTTTGCTTACAAAGGGCGTTTCTATTGCCATTTCAGATGGGGTAAAGCGTTCAAGTAGCGTCCCAAGGCCTTCGTAAATGATTTGATAGCGATCTGAGAGTAGCATGTCAGCAGGCGGTCGTATGCAGCCAAAGTCTAGAGGCTCATAGCTGTTGCCATCTATAGAGATAATTCCATAGCCGGTAACTCGCGTTCCGGGGTCAATTCCAATGACGATTTTCTTTTGCTTAGTGTTACTCAAAGAGTGACTTTGGTTGAGGTTTTTGTGTTGTGCCAAAAGAAAAAAAGTCTGTTTGAGAAGTAGGTGTTGCCGGTTTTGGGGTGTCAGCTACTGGTTCTGCGGTTGTAAAAATTTCTGCCGATCGCTTAAAGAGCTCTTCAACAGCAAGAAATTGGTTTTGGACGTGGCGTAGACTTGTTATTTCTTGTTCTTTTTGCTGCACTTCTTCGTAGAGGGTTTTTAGCTCTTTCTCTTTTTGTCGCATGCTATCTTCATAGGCATTTACCTGCTTGTCAAGCTCGTATCGCAAGGTGTTTTCTATCTTTTTTGATGCATCAAGGCTTTCTTCAAGGTCAGCTATCTTGTGTGTGTTTGTTGTGAGCAGGCTTTGAAGCTCAGACGATCTATCCATCAGATCTTCTATTTGCTTGGATAGTAGGGCGCATTCTTTTACGCGGCGGGCAAGATGCTGCTCAAGTAGGCGTAGGTGGTTTTCTTGTTCTTCAGTGCGCTTTTGTTGAAAAAGATGTTCCTGCGAAAGAAGCCGATACTTTTTTTGTTCTTCTTCTAGTATGTGGCGCTGCTCTTGTAGGCATGCCTGCGTGACAGCAAGTTCTTGAGACTGGCTTGTTTTTACGACTTCTAGCGCATGCGTTAGTTCTGCCGTTTTATTTTGCAGGTCAAAGTTTGCTGCAGAGTTTGTCTGAAGTTGTTTTTGGAGGTCATCAAGACGATCTAAAAGTTCTTCATTTTTTGCCTGACGCTCTTTAGATAACTTTTGCTCCTCGGCAAGCTGTTGTTGTACCTGGCTAAGCTCTTCGGTTTGTGCTTCCAAAGTTGAAGCTAGCTCCGTAAGCTGCTCTTTAAGAGAATATTCCGTTTCTTCAAGCTTTATACATTTTTGAGTTGTACTTTGGAACTTTGCTGTAAGGCTTGCTTTTTCGCATGTAAGGGTTGTGATCTTGTCTTCAAGCTCTTTTTTGTCTGAAATAAGGCGAAGAAGGCGATCTTTTGTATCGCGACTATCTTGGCTTGAAGTTTCTATCTGTTCTGTAAGTTCTGTTTGCGATTTGATTGTGGCTTTATATTGTTCAATTTCTTGAATTTTCGTTTGTAGGGCCTCTTCAAGCTCTTTGGTAAGCTCTTGTTGCTTTGCCGTTTTTGCTTCTAGTTCCTTTACGCTTTTTTTAAGTTGTCGAGATTCCTTTTTATTTTCAGGTTCTTGCGGCGCGACAGGTTCATGTTTTATTTCCACAACTTCAACAACAGGAGGTGGGGCAGTAGGTTCTGGGAGTACTTCGACAACAATTTCTTGCTCTTTAGGTGCAGGGATAAATGTGCCTTGTCCTTTTTGTTCGATAGCTTTTTGCAAAAGCTCTTTTAGGCTTTGGGTACTTAACTGCGTTTGCATATAGGGTATCCTGAAATTTGCTTAACCTGTATTCTAGACGGCTGAGCAATTTTTTACAGTAACCTTATGAGTAAACGAATTTTTATAACTGGAGCCGCGGGCTTCATCGGTTTTCATTTTGCAAAAGCATGCCTAAAGGCTGGCTTTCATGTGACGGCGATCGATTCATTCACTTCGTACTATTCTGTCGATCTTAAACACAAGCGGGCTCGCATTTTGCAAGAAATGGGCCTTACTGTAGAAAAGGTAGATATCTGTGATCGCGAGCGAGTAAAACAGATGGTTGTTGAGAGCAAAAGCACCCATATTGTGCACTTGGCTGCGCAAGCCGGTGTGCGCTATTCATTTACACATCCTGAAGTCTATCTAAAAACAAATATAGATGGCTTTTTGCAGATTTTAGAGATTTGCCGCGAATATCCACAAATCAAGTTAGTCTATGCTTCTAGTTCGTCAGTCTATGGCGATAACAAAAAAATTCCATTTTCAGAAAGTGACCCTACCGATCATCAGACAAACGTTTATGGCGTTACGAAGAAGACGGATGAGCTCTTAGCATATAGCTACCACCACCTCTATGGCATATCAAGTATTGGGTTGCGATTTTTTACGGTATATGGGCCTTATGGACGTCCGGACATGGCCTACTTTTCATTTACCAAGGCTATATGTGAAGGTAGAGCAATTGAGGTGTACAATGAAGGAAATTGTAGACGCGACTTTACGTATGTAGATGATGTTGTGCAAGCGATGTTCGCGTGCCTTGACTGCAACGATCCCTATGCAATTTTTAATATCGGCAATGAACATCCCGAATCTGTAAATGACCTGATTGCCTTGATTGAAATGTATACAAATAAAAAAGCTGAAAAAATACTGTTGCCAATGCAACAGGGAGAAATTGTTGAAACATTTGCTGATATTCAACAAGCTAAAGAAAAGCTGGGTTTTCAGCCAAAAACCCGACTTTCTGAAGGTGTAAAAAATTTTGTTAATTGGTATTTACATGAGGCTAATCTGGACAAAAAGTACCAAAATACCATAGATTGAGAAAAATTTACCTTAGATCTGGATAAAAGAAGATGACCTTTCGAAAAATACTGTGTCTTGTTTCGATCTCTTGTATAGTGCTTTGCGGCTTTGTTACAACGCGAGATGAAAAGTATGTATCTTACTTTCTGCACCTCTATTCTGCAGGTCTATTTCGCGAAAGAAACTTCACTTTGCATGATGCAAAAGCAATTTTTGGTAAGGATCATATCCACCGCATCGAAATGTCCCTTTCTTGCTATAAGTCGCTCACTCTAGAAGCAGCTCGAGAGCTTGTGACCAGTGTCTCGATAGACTTTTTAGCAAAGATAAATGGAGATCCAGGTTTAAAAGAAAAGGGATTAATTAAAGATAGATTTATCCCAAGGCAGCTCTATTTACGCATCATGTGCGACAATCAGGTTGGCGAAAGCTATGACACAATCATGATTCGCGAAATAGTTTTGGATAGAGGGCAGCTCACCTATGTTACCTTTAAGAACATGCCTGAGATCTGGGGCAAGTCTTATACCATTCACGAAGACTTTGACTATGCACTCATGCTTACCGGCAATGCTCGATCAGCAGAAGATGTGATTGATCAAACACGAATAGTGCCGCATATGCGTGCTATGCCTGGCGATACAAGCGACTTTCCGACACGCCAGCACGAAGAGCTTTTACATCCAAATACTCCTGTCTCTAGAGAAGGCCTTGAGCCTAAAGAGGCGGCACTTCCTCCTGTATTGCCTCGAGCAGTATCTGTGGAGACAATATCCCAGCTGAGCGCCCCTCCACCACCTGAAGAGCCTGAAGAAGAGCCACAACCAGAGGTTGTGCCACCCCCAGCAGCACCTGTCGAAGTAAAACCTGTTCCAGCTCCTGTTCCGGCACCGGTAATTCCTGTACCAACATTGCCTACGCCACCTATAGAGCAAGAGAGTGCTCCGGATAGTATGGACCGCTTGAAACAAGCTGAATCTGAGGGTCTACAGCTTATCAGCAAGGGCGATGAGCATAATGACTACTCGGAAGGTCAAAGCGATAAGCAAAATATTCCAACACTGCCAGAAACTCAAAGTGTTGCTAATTCAGATGACCAAATAGATCTTCTTGGGTTATTTAACTCCTATACATCAGAGCCGGAAGTGCAGCCAGAGCCACTTCAGGACGATAATAACCAGCAAGAAACTGAAGTTCCTCCACCATCAGATAGTAGCACACCTCGCGATGAAAATCTTGAGATGCCGGAATATCAGTATAACGCACCTCCTCAAGCATTAGAGACAGCAAGCAATGAGCAAGAAAGTGCCCTCATCGCCGATCTAGAAGATGATTTAGAAAATGCTCCCAAAGACGACAGCACCCCGCGCGATGAAGATATCGAAGAACCAGAATATGGCTATGGGCAAGTAGACAACAAGACCCCGGAAGATGCCCCCAAATCATGGTGGAAGAGTCTCTTTACAAAAGAACAGGTAGCTGAAGATGTGCAAGAACAAGAACCGGACGATTCTGAACCGGATGATTCTGAAGAAGAAGCGCCTCCTACCCCTAGTGAACCTGTAGTAGAAGCTGAAAAAGAAGTAAAGCCCACATGGTGGCAAAGCCTCTTTACAAAAGACGAAGCTGCCCACGAAGATGAAGCTCAAGAGCTAGCTACTGAAAACATACCAGAAGAAGAAGTTGTTAAAGAGCCAGAAGCTGTTCAAGAGCAGCCATCATTCTGGCAGCGCCTTTTTGCTAAAGATGAAACAGCAACCCAAGAACAGGCCCCTATTGCAGCTCCTGAAGAAGTAGCTGTTGCAGAAGAAGAGGAATCAGAGCCTGAGCAGCAGCCCGAAGCTACGCAAGCTCAAGCCTCACTTTGGCAAAGCCTCTTTACAAAAGATGAAGCGGCCCATGATGCTGATGAGCAAGAGCTAGCTACTGAAGCGATTCCTGAAGAAGAAGTTACTGTAGTAGAAGAAGAGCCTACACAAGTTAAACCCTCGCTCTGGGAGAGCCTCTTTACAAAAGACGAGGTAGCTCAAACAGCTGAGGTAGTTCCAGAAGCTACAGTTGAAGAAAGCGCACCTGAACAACAACCAGAAGCTACGCAAGTTGAGCCCTCACTTTGGCAAGGTCTCTTTACGAAAGATACAGCGGCCCATGATGCTGATGAGCAAGAGCTAGCTACTGAAGCGATTCCTGAAGAAGAAGTTACTGTAGTAGAAGAAGAGCCTACACAAGTTAAACCCTCGCTCTGGGAGAGCCTCTTTACAAAAGACGAGGTAGCTCAAACAGCTGAGGTAGTTCCAGAAGCTACAGTTGAAGAAAGCGCACCTGAACAACAACCAGAAGCTACGCAAGTTGAGCCCTCACTTTGGCAAGGTCTCTTTACAAAAGATGAAGCAGCCCATGATGCTGATGAGCAAGAGTTAGCTACTGAAGCAATTCCTGAAGAAGAAGTTGCTGTAGTAGAAGAAGAGCCTACGCAAGCTGAGCCTTCGCTTTGGCAGAGCCTCTTTACAAAAGACGAAGCAGCTCAAACAGCTGAGGTAGTTCCAGAAGCAGCAGTTGAAGAAAGCGCACCTGAACAACAACCGGAAGCTACGCAAGCTCAAGCCTCGCTTTGGCAAAGTCTCTTTACAAAAGATGAAGCAGCCCATGATGCTGATGAGCAAGAGTTAGCTACTGAAGCGATTCCTGAAGAAGAAGTTACTGTAGTAGAAGAAGAGCCTACACAAGTTAAACCCTCGCTCTGGGAGAGCCTCTTTACAAAAGACGAGGTAGCTCAAACAGCTGAGGTAGTTCCAGAAGCAGCAGTTGAAGAAAGCGCACCTGAACAACAACCGGAAGCTACGCAAGCTCAAGCCTCGCTTTGGCAAAGTCTCTTTACAAAAGATGAAGCAGCCCATGATGCTGATGAGCAAGAGTTAGCTACTGAAGCAATTCCTGAAGAAGAAGTTGCTGTAGTAGAAGAAGAGCCTACGCAAGCTGAGCCTTCGCTTTGGCAGAGCCTCTTTACAAAAGACGAAGCAGCTCAAACAGCTGAGGTAGTTCCAGAAGCAGCAGTTGAAGAAAGCGCACCTGAACAACAACCGGAAGCTACGCAAGCTCAAGCCTCGCTTTGGCAAAGTCTCTTTACAAAAGATGAAGCAGCCCATGATGCTGATGAGCAAGAGTTAGCTACTGAAGCAATTCCTGAAGAAGAAGTTGCTGTAGTAGAAGAAGAGCCTACGCAAGCTGAGCCTTCGCTTTGGCAGAGCCTCTTTACAAAAGACCAAGCAGCTCAAACAGCTGAGGTAGTTCCAGAAGCAGCGGTTGAAGAAAGCGTACCTGAGCAGCAGCCAGAAGCTACGCAAGCTCAAGCTTCACTTTGGCAAAGTCTCTTTACAAAAGATGAGGCAGCACATGAAGCAGAAGAGCAGGAACTTGCGTCTGAAGCGATTCCTGAGGAAGAAGTCGTTGTAGTAGAAGAAAGCGAACCTGAGCAAGAAGCTGAAGTTACCCAGGCGCAGCCATCATTCTGGCAGCGGCTCTTTACAAAAGATGAATCAACGCAGGCAGTAGAAGAAGTAGCTGCAACAGATAGTGCTTCTGAAGAAAAAGTTGTAGAACAAACAGATGCTCCCCAAGAGACATGGTTAGAAACTCTTTTTACTAAAGATTATGAAGGCGAAGAAATAACCGAAGATGATGCTGAAGAAGCTCCGCCATCACTCTTGCAAAGGTTTTTTGCAAATGAGCAAGCTTCACAAGCTGCTGAAGAAGAAGTTGCGGCTACAGAAGCTAAAGCCTCGCTTTGGCAAAGCCTCATTTCAAAAGATAAGGCGACTCACGATGCTGAAGAGCAGGAGTTAGAAGAGGTCCTTACTGAAACTGCGCCAGCAGAAGAGCCTCATGAAGTTGCACTTGCTGATTCAAGCGATGAATCGTCTGCTGTACAAGAATCTCAAGAAGCTGTTGTTCTTGTAGAAACGCAAGAAGATGCTCCTACTGAAGAAGAGACTGCCTCCCCATCTCTCTGGCAACGTATGTTTTCATCATCAAAGCAAGAGCCTCAAGAACAAGAAGCAGCGCCTGTAGAGACTGTTGAACAAGAAGTTACTGAAGCTGCTGCAGAAGAAGATGAAACTCCTTCTCCATCCTTCTGGCAACGTATGTTTTCATCATCAAAGCAAGAGCCTCAAGAACAAGAAGCAGCGCCTGTAGAGACTGTTGAACAAGAAGTTACTGAAGCTGCTGCAGAAGAAGATGAAACCCCTTCGCCATCCTTCTGGCAACGTATGTTCTCATCGACAAAACAGGAATCTCAAGAGCATGAAACTGCACTTGTAGAAACTGCTGAAGAAGAAGTTGAGCCAGCCCAAGAAGATGCAGCTCCTTCTCCATCATTCTGGCAGCGTATGTTTTCAACATCAAAGCAAGAATCTGAAGAGCAGGAAGTTGCACCAGTAGAAACTATTGAACAAGAAGAATCTCCATCGCCTTCGCTATGGCAACGCATGTTTTCATCGACAAAACAGGAATCTCAAGAGCAAGAAACAGAGCTTATTGAAACTGATGAAGACGAAGTTGCTCAAGTTCAAGATGAATCTCCATCTTCATCTTGGTGGCAGCGTATGTTTTCATCGTCAAAATCTGATGTGCAAGAGCAAGAAACCGATGTTGTAGAAGATGAAGACGAAGCTGTACATCTAGAGCCCGCTTCGCAAGCAGTGGTGCCAGATACAGAAAGTCCCCAATCATGGTGGCAACGTGTACTTTCACCTCGATCAGAGGCGTCAGATGAACAAGAAGAGTTCTCCAATAATACGCCAAAAATTGTCATCGAACATACCGAAGTTGACACCGAAGAAGCCATTGGGGAGGATGATGAACAGCATGATCCTGTGATCAAAAGCCTCTATAAAGAACCCGTAACCTGGGTGAATACCCGTTCATCGACAGCTACTTCTGACGGAAAGTGGGGCGAAGAGACAGAAGAGGAAGAAGGTATTATCATCATCGATGATACTGAAGAGGAGTAGGCTAATTAAGTAGGGGGCGTATGTCGTCTACAGGTGAACTCTATCATTTATCTTGCAGCCTGGATGTCTTGCAGCACGTGCAAGATACTCCAGGTGAGACGGTCATTGCGAGTCCTTACGGACGCTATATTGCTCCTCAAAGATCCTTTAAGGGCAGGCTTTGGCAGGCATATTTTACGGTTAAGGGCCTCTTTTCTCGAGGGGTGAATTGCCGCCAACAGGCTTTAGAAAAAGCTCTTGGCAAAATCAAAGATGAATTTTCAAAATTTCTAGAAGCACAAGGGGCTCTTGAGACAACTCTACACCTTGATGTAGTGGCTCGCCCTCCATCATTTCTTACACAATCAGAGTGCGATCTATTACGTATTGGTAATCTAGGTCGCTTTCTTACAACGTATCGTACTCTCTATAATGCCGAAGAGGCACTTGCAGGGATACAAAAGCTCTATGTAGACACCCTGCAAAATCCATTACTCACAAAAGATGAACTTCGAAAACTTGAGCATTTTACTAGACGTTTTGCACTTGTAAGCATTCCTGCAGTCATAGAAATGCTCTATCCCGCTAGCTCCTTTACAAAGCTTATCGATAAAAAAGAACTTACAGCGCAAGAAGAGCAGGCTATTTCAGATTGGATTAGAGCCGTTATGGCTCATAAAAGCCGCATCAGTGTGTTTATACTACATAACGCCCTTCTTGCCCTACATGATTGTCCAGATGCTATAGCTCTTTTAGAGCGTCAGCTATTCTTGCGTGGTCTTGCCCTTTTAGGAGAAGATGATGATGAGCACCTCAAATGGGTTCGCACCAGGATTGAAGGAATAAAAACTCTTGAGCTTCATGATAAAGCCTTTTCACTTGGCAAGCGGGTACATTTTGCCGCACTTTCACTTTGCAATGCAGGGCTATTTACACTGCCAGAAACTCCCGATAGACACCTTTTTGTAGGACGAAATCCCGCAATTTTAGGGATATGGAAAAATGGCTGTGACGAAGCTGCACGTGGCATTATGCCCGTACAGATACAGGATAAAGAGTCGCTTTATCGATTTTTAGTCGTCGAAAAAGTAGAGCGTGTTCTTTCAGAAATAGAGTGGAAGACGACTTCTCTAGTGATAGATCCTGAAGATCAGCTGCTTCTTAAAGAGCTAGTAGACTTTTTAGCCTGGCTTGCCTGCAACCCAACGCCCAAAGACCTTTTTGTAGATCGCGTCTTTGTTGTAAGAAAGAACGAATCATACCGATTACGGGTAATTGTGCCTTTTGATGAGTCTATCCCCCACGATTTTGGTAAGATAGAGCAGTTTGTGAGAGGGTGTGCTCACAATAATCGCTATATCTTTCGCTACTTGATGCATTCATCAAGGCTTAATGAGCATAGGCAAGCTCTACATATACGCGCACTTGCCCTTAAAAAGCTTAAAGGCGAAACGGCAAATGTGGCTGACATGTGTGTAGTAGAGCAGGTGCATAACTCCGATAATATGCAAGAGATGATAGAGCATATACAGGCAGTTCATAAGCAGCTATTTGATCGTTTAGAAAAACGGCTAAAGCCTTCAATGCAAGCAAAACTCACTTCTCATATTGCTGATGAGCTGATTGCATGCCAAAAAGAAATGGGCTATAGCTACACTGTAGACCCAAACCTTGAAACAGAACAGGGGCAGCTCGAGTTTGAAAAGGCTTTTATAAAGAAGTATTACTGGTTATTCAAGTAGCCAGACAGCTGTTAAGTGTCGACCGCATATTTTGTCGCGCCTTGCAGAAAAAAAATGTTCACTATCAGAGTAGGTGCAAAGCCCTGCGATTTCTATGTTATCCGGCTGTACGCCCTCTTTCTCTAGCTGATGGCGGCTGATCTGCCAAAAGTCAAAGTAATTAGTAGCAGATTTAAAAGGCCAGAACTCCTGAGGAAGTTCTCGCTCATAGTTAATAAATTCTGCCTTTTCAGGGCCTAGGCTTGGTGAAATACAGACTATGAGATCTTTTGGATTTGATCCATAAAGTGCATCCATTTTGGCCATGGTTTCTTTGTAGATATTTTTGCAGCTTCCCTTCCAGCCGGCATGGACACAGCCTATTGCTTGCTTTATTGGATCAAAAAAAATGGCGGCTTGGCAGTCCGCATGCTGTATACCGAGAGCAGAGTTTTTTTGGTTTGTGACAAATGCATCATATCCTGAAACTTCAACGTCATTTTCTAGTGCTGTCTCAATTGCATATACGTTATTTCCATGTGTCTGGAGAGATGTTGCTAGCGGTACTTGTAGGCATGCGCTTTTACGCGCTAGCTTGCGGTTATGTTGCACATTTGATGGTTCATCTCCTACATAGGTGCTCATGTTGAGAGGTCCAAATGGCGTTTGACTATTGCCCCCACAGCGAGAAAAGACAGCGTGTCGCAATTGAGTAAAGGCCTGCAGCTTTTCAAACTCAAACCAAATGACGCCATCTTTTTCTTTTTTTATCATATTGCACAAAAGTTGAATTGACCTGTAGGATAGAGCAAGAGAGTGATTTATGTGGATGAAAAAATTAGCCCTTTTACTTGTTGCGTTAGGCCTATGTACAGGCTGCTTTTGGAAAAAACCAAAGCAGAAGTTTTATACCATTTTTCGGGCAAGTGCCATTGAGGGAATGAACCTTCAGGGCAAAGAAACAAGCATTCGCGGCTTTGAAGATGATGTTCTTTATGAGATTGCCCGCAACAAGGGCTTTCGCCTCAAGATAAATACCGTAGAGCATGCAAAAACGATTGACCTTTTGGATATGACGGGTGCAGATGGTGCTGTCGGCGTGGTTGATATCAACTTGCAAAACCCCAAGATGTATACACTTTCTGATCCGCTATTTAGTTTCGGCCCTGTTGTGATACTGCGTGCCAATGAGACCTATACAAATCTTGATTCTCTAAAAAACAAGATAATAGGCTTTGAGCGAGCCTATGCGGGTGTTTTTGAAAACCCTGAAGACCTTTCTTTTATCTTTAAGCCTTATGATCAGATGACGTATGCCATGGAGGATCTTGTCAACGGTAAGATCGATGCCATCATCATGGATTCTATACGTGCAAACACGCTCATAAGCTCTTTTTATGCTAACAAACTCAAAGTAGCAAGCGGCCCGCTCAAAGTAACAAGCCTTTCTGTCATCGTAAAAGTTGGTAAAGATGCGGAGTTAATAACGCTTGTAAATGATGGCTTAAAAGACCTTAAAGCTCATGGCACGTATAAAAAGATGCTCGAGTATTGGGGCCTTCCCTTGACGAATAGTGAAAAGTAATATAGTGTTGGTCCTCTTTTTTATATAATTTACATCGGAGATAGAATATGAACTATGCGTTAGGCCTTGTTTTGGGGCTATTTTTTGCATCTAGCCTTGCTGCTGCACAGATAGAAAAACTTGCACCTCCAGTACTTACACAAAATTCGATCGATGAAAAAATTGCCTGCACAAGACCCATGCGTGAGGGGAAATTTAATATCTCCGCAGAAGAAAAAGATGGAAAAGTTATTGTGCATTGCGTAGGCCATGGTGGGTCTGGCTGTACCACATTGTGGGGCTCAGTTGCAAAGTCGATAAGCCTTTTTGAGACCCAATTTGCTGATAAAGTACATGAGCCTATTCACGTGGTGGGAACAGGAATTATTGGGCTTACAACCGCTATAGAGCTTGTAAGACGTGGTTACACAGTGTCCCAAATTACTACAAAAGAGTTTTACGACATCCCTTCTTGGAAAAATGCAGGCTATTTTGCGGTAGTGTCGGTAGATTCTGATCCTGAAGAGCAGGCAAATATGACTGCTATCAGCATGGCAAGCTACCTTGAATATAAAAACATATACGAAGGCAATCACCCCTACATCAGTGCAGAATGCATACGCTACTTGCCGGTATACTGCAGCAAGGACACTGAATCTGGCGTCGAAGATTTAGAAGAGCTTGGCCTTATTCCGCCGCGCGAATATGTGACACTTGACTTTGGCAACGGCGTGCAGCATGAAAATTTTGTTAAGTTCATGACCTACTTTATGGACACCACAAGGATTATGCAGGAACTTCGTAAAGAAGTTGACCGTCTTGGCATTGCAATAGAACATAAAGAACTTCAGTCATTTAGCGAGCTTTCAGAAGCTGTGGTCTTTGACTGTTCTGGCCTAGGCTCAAAACAGCTAAATAGCGACGATAAGATGATAGCTGTTCGTGGCCATCTTGCAAACCTTAATGCCGCATCTGGACTTGAGCACATGAACTATATGATATACACCAAAGTTCATGCTGCAGATGGAAGTTATGCCTATGTCTACATGTTCCCCAAGTGCCTGCAGGTAAATCATGCCTATCCAGAAGGTCACGCTGTCTACGGCACACTTGGAGGTACATTCATCCGTAATACCGACCTTCTTTCCGATAAAGAACTCGAAGTGCTCGATAGAGAAGAATTTCAAAAACTTCTCGATCGAAACTCCTTATTTTTCTACGGAACTACGTTTGGATAAGGTAGGTACATCATGTTTCGCCTGATGGCTTTTTTTGTTCTTTTGCCATGTTCATTTTGGGCAGAACAGCCCTATGTCACATGCCAGCTAGAAGGACAACTCGGCAATCAACTCTTTGAAATCGCTGCGACGTTGGCATATTCTTGGGATCATGATGTACAGCCACTTTTTCCTGAATTGAATAGAGGAGACTGGAATATCCCCTACAATAAAGAGCGGATATTTTTTAGGCTTGATAATGCTCAACTGCCAAGGTCTCCTCAGTATACCTATCACCACTCTTACTTTAACTCTGATACAATCCCTTATTATTCTGATCTCTATTTGAGGGGCTATTTTCAGCATTGGAAACTGTTTGACCACCACAGAGAAAAACTTTTAGAGGTTTTTGCCCCTTCTGATGCTGTTACAGCCTATTTGGACACTAAATATGCCGATATAATTCGGCATCCAAATACTGTAGCTGTTCATGTAAGGACGCAATCTGCTTGGGTCCATTATGAGTCGGGTTCGTTTTTTGTAGGGTTAGATTATTTTCAGAGGGCTATGGAGCTGTTTTCAAAAGATGTTCTTTTTGTCATCTTTTCCGACAGGATCAATTGGTGCAAACATCATCTTGCAAACCCCGAGCTGAACATAGTTTTTATTGAAGGCAATGATCATATCGAAGATCTATTTTTGATGTCGAAAATGAAACACTTTATCATCTCTAATTCAACGCTTTCCTGGTGGGGAGCATATCTTTCTACCAATCCTCATAAGACTGTTGTGGCCCCTAAATACTGGTTTAACCCTAAAAAACATCCAAATCTTGAAAGTGTCAATCTTCCCGATTGGACCATTCTAGACGTACATTATGAGGCTCCTTATCCAGATGATATGAAAAAGTACGATGCCAAATCGCTATCTTTTGATAATCAATAATCGCGTTTCAAGATAGTAAACCCATTATTATTTAGCCGCCGCTCGACGAGGTGCCACTCAGGGTGGCTCTCTAAGAAATCGACAACAGCAGACCATAACCCTCTTTTGGTGCGATCAATATGAGGGGGGTATTCAGAGTAGGTGCCTCCATACTCCCAATCATCTTTTTCGCCCCATGGTCCACTTGTATCGTGAAGGCAGATGTATTTACCAACAATTGGTGAGAAGGTTTCTAATTCATACGTCAAGTGGCAATAGGTGTGTAAAGAGTCTATGAATAGAAGGTCAACAGGCTCAAGTGCAATGTGCATATCGTTTGCAGCTAAAAACTGAAATTCAACCCCATTTGCTTGAGCTAATTGCTTTGCCATCTGGAGCTTATCTGCAGGTGGATATTGAAGGTCAATTCCAAGATATGTCTTTTTCTCTTCAATGCTATCTGAAAGCCCGCATAGAAGACCCCAGGTTGAAACAAGTGATCTTACGCCAATTTCGGTAGCCGATGAACACTCGCTTGCATATAGTCTCAAGATAGAAATATGTTCGTTGATATCAGAAGGGGTTTGGCAATGTTCAGCATAAACATTTTCTAGCTCCGGGCTTGTAGCTAGAAGAGGAGCGAAAAACAGGCAGCAACTAACAACAGCTTTTTTCATAGTGAATTCGGGGATTATTATAATTGAAAAAATTAGCTTATTTGTGGTTTTTTCGCAAAATATAATTTGAGGTGTCATGAACATAAAAATGTACCTAGTTCCGATGTCAATATGCCTTCAGACGCTGCTGCAAGCTGTGCCAAATCCAATCAGTTTTTCTATTCCCGAATGTAAAATTGTTCGTGAGATTCCCGAAAAAGAGTTGGATTTTGCGCCCCTTATCCCTGGAGATATGACAACGTATATCTACGACACTGAAGATGCCTACTATAAAGACTATCAGCGATCTTACTTTGCAGTTACCCAAAAAAAAGCAGGCTGGGACTGTATGCGCCACTACGAAATACTTGCAAACGGCTGCATACCCTACTTTGTCGATTTGGAAAAGTGTGATCCGGATACTATGTATTTTATGCCTCGAGAGCTTATTCTAGAGGCCATGAATCTAGAGGGTGTATCGTATCTGCATATCGACCACGAAAAATTTGACCGCGAAAGGTACTTTAAGATACTAGACAGTCTCCTTGACTACACCCGCATGCATCTTACGACAAAAGCCATGGCCCGTTATTTGTTAGAGACTAGTAATTATACAGGTGAAGGAAAAATCCTCTATTTATCGATTGGCACCTCGCCGGATTATATGCGCTGCCTTACTTTGATTGGTTTAAAAGAGCTCTATCAAGACATGGTAGTGGATGTTCCGAAGATTTGTCATATCTATAATACCTACGGTGATGTGCAAGGGCTTTATGGGCGAGGCATAAGCTATACTAAAATCCTTCAAGACCAAGACGTCGATAGAGAAAATATCGAGCAAAGGATCAAAAATAAGGAGTTTGACCTTGTCGTCTATGGCTGCGTACATAGAGGACTGCCCTTTCTTGAGCTTGTGCAGCAGATATATGAACCTGAAAAGGTAATATATATCTGCGGTGAAGACAACCATGTCTGTCCCTACACAACGCTTCCAAACTTCTTCCTGCGCGAGTTTGAAGCGTATCAGAGATGATGCAGCCTCTTAGAGTAGAGAAAATGGTGTACTTTCGAGGTAGGCGCGCTTTACTCGGTCAAATAGTTGGGGGTCAATGTCGCAGGGTTTGATGTCCCAGATGTACTTGCAGTATTCTTGGATGGAGCGGTCGGTGGAAAATTTGCCCATGCCGGCGATGTTGTGGATGGCATATTCTGCCCATTTAAGAGGTGTTTGGTAGAGCGCGTCCACTCTATTTTGAGTTGCACAATAGTCTTCAAGGTCTTTAAGCACAAAAAAGCGGTCTGGCTGTGAGCCGTAGCTTCCTTCCAAAAGGGTATAGTAAAGAGAACTTAGGGACTGGTGTTCTGTTTCGTATTGCGTAAGGGAGTGATCTCTTAGGGAGTCTATAGCGCGCTTTATCTTGGGGTTTGACTGGTAGATATCCCAGGCTTTATAGCTTTGCTTTGCCTTCATATCAGCAATTTCTTGTGCCGATGCGCCAAAGCGAAATGGCCACCACTCATCGGTGATCTCTTCACGCATCTCTATGTTGGCGCCATCTTCAGTGCCTATCGTGAGCGCGCCGTTAATGGCAAACTTCATATTGCCTGTTCCCGATGCTTCAAGGCCTGCGCATGATATCTGCTCAGAAAGATCTGTTGCCGGGATGATGATCTCTGCTTTTGAGACGTTGTAGTTTTCTATGTAGGCTACATTCAAAAACTGACTCACAATAGGGTCAGAGTTTATTTTTTTTGCAAGGCAGCATATCAGGTGGATGATTGTTTTAGCAGTTTCATAGCTTGCTGCTGCTTTTCCTGCAAAGATGGCAAGGCGCTTTACATGGGGGCCGTTAGGGTTGTCTTTGATATCATGATAGCGCATAATAAGGTGTAGGGCGTTTAAGAGCTGGCGCTTATATTCGTGAACGCGCTTTACCTGGGAATCAAAGAGGGCGCTTGTATCTAAAATAACGTCTGAAGGCACGTGGTTGCCTGTAGCATCGCGGGGGCTACCTTCACCGTGTAAAAAGTCTAAAAGACGTTGCTTATTTTTTTTCTTAACTTCAAGAAAGGCTTTTTGGCTAGATTCGTCGCCAGCAAAGGCTGCAAGCTTGTTAATTTGGCTAAAGTCACAAATCCAGCCCTTGCCAATGCGCTCTGTAATAAAGGCAGCAAGGTCTGGGTCGCAGTTTAAGAGCCAGCGTCTATGTGTCACGCCGTTTGTGACGTTAACAAACTTATCCGGCCAGATGTCTACAAACTCGCTAAAGAGCGATTTTTTGAGGATCTCTGTGTGCAGGGCAGCAACGCCATTTACCTTGTGGGAGCCAACGATAGCAAGATTTGCCATGCGTACCATGTTATTTTCAAGGATGGACATCTTGTGGATGCGATCTTCTTGATTAGGGTAGCGAGAGCGTACGAGGTTGCAAAAGTCTAAGTTTATGCGTTCGATGATCTTATACTGTCTTGGCAGGAGATACTTAAAGAGGCCCTGATCCCACTGTTCTAGTGCTTCAGAGAGTATTGTGTGGTTTGTGTAGCTTGTACAGCTTTGTGTCACTTCCCATGCCTTAGTCCATGGCAGGTTGTAGTGGCCTGTAAGCTGTCTCATAAGTTCGGCAATAAGAACAGAAGGGTGCGTGTCGTTAATTTGGATCCGCACCTTATCCTGAAATTCGCCTATGTCTGAGTTGCTTGTAAAGTAGTAGCGCAAGATATCTTTGACAGATGCTGAGACCATCAAAAACTCTTGCTTGAGGCGTATTCGCTTTCCTACATCGGTGACATCGCTTGGATAGAGAACATCTGTGAGCGTTGTGTTTTCTGCAGCCTGGTCTAGGCGCCCTGCGTTATAGCGCTGTAGCTGAAAATTTCTTGGAGATTCTTTAGTAGTCCATAGGCGCATGGTGACAACGGCAAAGTCATCTTTTTCGCTATAGCCCACTATTGGGATGTCATATGGAATAGCCCACACTTCTTCTGGGCTTTGTAGATCGTATACTTCATCGCCAATTTCGTTAACACGTTTTACGGGGTTTCCGCAGAAGTTAACAACCTGCCTTCTTTGATCGCGTCTAAATTCCCAAGGATTCTCTGAAAGCAGCCATAAGTCTGGCTTTTCTATCTGCACACCATCTAAAAGCTGCTGCTCAAAGAGGCCATATTGATAGCGCAATCCATAGCCACGAGAAGGCATTTTTAACGTAGCAAGCGAGTCCAAAAAGCAAGATGCGAGCCTGCCAAGACCACCATTGCCAAGTCCTGGGTCATATTCATAGGCGATAACATCGTGTAGTGTGCGCCCTGTTTTTTTGAGGACGAGCTTTACGACGTCTAGATTTTTGAGGTTTGTGAGGTTGTTATTTAAAAAACGGCCAGGCAGGTACTCCAGCGACATATAAAAGACAACTCGGCAATTTTTTTTATGCCAGGTGTCTGCCGTTGCCTGCCAGTTAATCATGATCTGTTCGCGTATTGCGTAGCATAGGGCGCGGTAAAATTCTTCAGGATTTGCCTCTTCAAGTACGCGACCAAGAGTAGTGATAAGGTAATGCTTAATTTTTTGGATAAGCATCACGGCCTGCTCTTCAAGGGTGAAGGTAGTTTGATCTGTCGTCGTCATGAGGTGGTCCTTGCCTAATAAGTGTACTCTTGTATGGCATATACAACATTGCCTAATTTCTAGTAAAATTGTATAAGTACGCATGATGAAGAAGCGTGCACCACTTACTCTCTTGTTTCGACTTATTGCCTGGATAGCAGTTTTATGTTTTCTTGGGCTCTTGTATTGGTCTTCCCTCATTCAAGAAAAGCGACTAGAGAGCATTAAAGAGCAGCTTGAAGCCCTAGAAAAAGAATATAGGGCGCCTCGGGTTACTCAAACCGCCCCTTTTCCTCCAATTGAAAAACGCGTTAGTGCAACAAGTCGTCCACATATCGATCCAAAATATAAAAATCTTCTTGAAGAAGATCCTTTTTTTTCGGAAACACTGCCAAAGCTTGTTGGGCCTCATTTTAGGCCTAAAGGGACTTTTCGTTTAGCAACTATCGGTACACCGCAAAACCTGCATCCATTTAGCCAGTGGGCACTTGTAAGTGAATGGACAGGCTATTGCCAGGGAGCAATTGCCGGCCAAAAATTTGGCTTTTATGAACGTATGGCGCAAGACTTTGCTATAAAGATGGAAAAGCGAAAGACGGATAGGCCGGATCGCGTTGCCTTTTGGGTGCACCTTCGCGATGACCTTGTCTGGCAGCCACTTGAAGAGAGGCTTTTTCCGGAAAATGTTGCGTTGTCGAGCCACTTTTTGCAAAAGCATCCAGTAACAGCTCATGACTTTCAGTTTTTTTGGGATGCACTTTCTAATGTCCATGTAGATGTGCCTGATGCTGTGACCCTTAGGCTGCTACTTCGCGATATTGATAAAGTTGAAGTAATTGATGATCTTACGCTTGTTGTTACCTGCAAGCTCTCGGCGCATGTTGATGATGCCGGAAATAGCATCTTATCACTACCTTATGCCGTGCCCTTTTATGTCTCGCAGCTAAGGCCGCTTGCTCGCTTTGTATACCAGTATAATCTGGATGGAACTAAGATCTGCCAAGACGATACAAGCCCAGATTTTTACCGAACAAGCTCTACATGGGCACAAAATTTTGCTTCTCATTTTGCCTCGCACGTTATTGTGTCTTGTGGTGCTTGGATTTTTGATGGCATAAGTGATCAGCAAATTCGCTTTAGAAGAAATCCAGAGTTTTTTAGCTCCGTCCATGCTCTCTACGAGTCTATGGAGGTCTATTTTTTAGAGACTACAGAAGCGCTATTTCGCGACTTTTTAGCACAAAAAATTGACCTATGCATGATAAGCCCACAAAGTATTATAGAGCTTGAAAAGTACCTAGAGTCACCTGAATATAAGCAGCAAAATAGCCTTGGACATACGATAAAAAGGCTTAACTTTTTAGAAAGGCGCTATTCATATGTTGGATGGAATGAAAAAAGGGCGCTTTTTTCTAATAAAAAGATACGTCAAGCCCTAACGTTTGCAATAGATCGAGCAAGGCTTATACGCCAAAACCTAAATGGCAATGGCGTAGAGATTACAGGACCGTTTTTTTATGGGTCTACAGAATATAACCCCACGCTGCCGGTTTATTCTTATGATCCAGATAGGGCCAAGCTTATTTTCGCAAAAGAGGGCTGGGCAGCAACAGAAGGCGATGGCCTTTTATATAAAGATGGAGCTCCTTTTCGTTTTTCGCTCATCTATTTTGTAAAGGACCCAATTGCAAAAATAAACTGCGAACTTATTGCCCAGTCGCTAAAAGAAATAGGCATAGAGTGCCGCTTGAATGGGCTTGATGTAGCAGACTTATCAAGTGCCTTTGAGGATAAAAACTTTGATGCTATCTATCTTTCTTGGAGCCTTGGATCACCTCCAGAAGATCCCCGCCAGCTTTGGCATTCTGAAGGTGCGCAAGTTAAGGGCTCATCCAATATGATAGGCTTTCAAAACCCTGAAGTTGACCGCTATATCGAAAAGCTGCAGTTTGAATCAAACCCAGAAAAGCGAAAAGCGCTTTACTGGCACCTGCACGAGCTTCTCTACGACGAGCAGCCCTACACCTTTTTATTTAGCCCTAAAAGTACCCTCCTCTCGTGGAGCTGGATACAAGATGTCTTTATTCCTAAAGAGCGCCAAGACTTAGTCCCCGGTGCCGATGTCGAACAGCCTTCGTTCATGTATTCCTGGAAATAGACTGGAAAAAATCGTACGTTCATGCGAATATCCCGGACGAACAAGTTGAGTTAGTATGTTGCGATATATTGGTTATCGATTGCTTTTGCTTCCGATTACACTTTTGGCGATTGTGTTTGTGAACTTTATTATCATAAACCTGGCGCCGGGAGAGCCCGTCTATGTTGCGCAGGTTGGTGTGGCAGGAGATGCCTCGATGCGGGCAAGTGCCTCGGTTGCAATGCCGGAAGATCGCTACTTGCAGTTCCGAGAATTTTTTGGGCTTACACTGCCAATACTCTATAATGACTGGCCTTCTACTTCTAAGCGACGGGTGCTTCACGACCTTGAACTAATAAGAACAAAGCGAAAAAATGGTGCTGAGTTAAGTGCCAAAAGCTATTCTGAGCTTAGAGTGTTAGTGGGTGATCGCGCGCGCTTTACTTTGCCACAGCTTGTAAGCATTGCAAAAGATCCCCAGGTGCCTTTTGAAACGAGAAAGCTTGCTGTTTACTATTTTTTGCGTGGAGCTACGCGCTTTCAGATTATGGGAGCAAGAGTTACTAGCAAAGAATTTCGCATAAACCAGGAAATAGCCAAAAATAACCTTTTCTTAGACTCCTTTAGAGAAAGGCCCCCAAAAACTGAAGAAGAGCTTGTGCAGCAGATAAATATCCTTTCTCGCTGGTATGAGGAACATCCGGAGGGGCTTACGTTTAACCAGTCGGGGGCTGAATATCTACGTACAGCATTTTGTGATACAAGGCTTGCAAGGTATTTTAAGCGTACACTTAGCCTAGATTTTGGGGTGCTGAGAAACGATCCTAACCGCAGCGTCATTGATGAAGTGGTATCTCGGCTAAAAATTTCGCTCACGCTTTCTGTGCTACCGATGGTTGCGACATTTTTCTTATGCCTACTTTTTGGCATGCTTATGGCGATATATAGCAAAAGCCTTTTTGATCGCGGTATGAACATACTTTTTCTTGTGCTTTGGGCAACTCCGGTCTTTGTGGTGGCTCCATTTTTGATTGAAAAAGTGGCGCTGCATCACAACTATCCATTCACAGATCTTCCCTTTCCTATACGAGGGTTTTCAAGTGAAGAAGCTCTCTACCACTCGCTTACTTCATGGCAGAGAGTGCTAGATATTGCTCGGCATATTACCTTGCCATTACTTACAATCTTTTTGGGAAGTATGGCCGTTCAGACGCGTTTATCGCGCGCTGTTTTCTTGGATGCACTTGGACAAGACTATGTGCGTACAGTGCGTGCAAAAGGTGTAGGACCACTTGCGCTTTACTGCAACCATGTTGGCATGAATGGCGCTATACCTATTGTGACATCTGTTGCAGGTTCATTGGGGCTTATTATCGGCGGCTCTGTAATCATTGAGACTATCTTTGAAATTCATGGCTTTGGCAAGTTTTTTTACGATGCCATTTTAAATCGAGACTATAATGTGATGATGTTTTCATCGCTTATGGGGTCATTTTTAGCCCTTATAGGCTATCTTGTAGCGGATCTTTGTTATATGGCACTTGACCCACGCGTTACGCTTGGAGCTAAAACATGAAGCACGATACCTACTGGCAGACAATATGGAAAAAGGTGTTGAAGCGGCCTCTTGGGGCTTTGGGGTTTTTTGTTCTTTGCCTGTTTATCCTTATAGCGCTTTATGCACCATTTTTGGCTTCAAGTAAGCCGCTTTGTGTCGTGTATGATGGCACTATGTACTTTCCCCTTTTTCGCTACCTATTTTCTGCTGCCTTTTACACAAAAAAAATCGATATTTTCTTTAATCTGCTTGGCGTGTTGCTGCCTGTATATTGTATAGCCGTCTGGCTAAAGCCGAGCAATAAATTGGGCTTGCGAATAGGCCTTGCAGGGCTTCTTCTTACATTTTTTATCTATTTTACAACAGTAGAAGTGCTAGATCCTGCAGATTCTCCCTATTTAAACCGCCAAAAAGAGGCGCTTATCCTGCAGCTTGATGCGCATGGGCAAGATGAAGGCGCTGCTCGCCCAAAGTCTATACTGCCATCTTGGGATATAGAGCTTGAGTATATGAATCACTATGCAAAACTCAACCTTGCACTTGATGAATACAACAAACAAAAAACCCACAGGGCAATAGTAGAGGCTCTACATAATCCCAAAAAGACGCCCTATACGCTCTATTCACAAGAGCTTGTTCGCGAGCGAAAAGAAAAAAAAGAACTTCAAACAGCTATCAGAAAGGGAAAAGCAGCTTATGACAGCCAGCGTGAAGAAGAAGAGCGTCTTGGAGAGGCAAAACAAAATGAGCGTAAAAGAATAGAGCTACAAGAAAAAAATGAGGCCTACGAAGAGCTACAAAACCGTCTACAGTTTCTTATGGAAAAGCGCGCATGGCTTGATCGGCAAGAGAGCAAAATTACCTTTATTCTTATGCCGATTCTTAGCTGGCATCACTGGGAAGATGATGTAGGGGGCGAGCAGGCATTAAATATCCAGCTTCCGTTTACTCTTGATACGCGGATCAACCGCAAGGACTTGTTGTCAGCACTTATCTTTGGCTCGCGCATATCGCTCTTTGTGGGCTTTTTAGCCACTTTTTTAGCGCTTGGTATTGGTGTGCCTTTGGGGCTAGTTTCCGGATATTATGGCTCTAAACTTGACATGCTGCTATGCCGTTTTGTAGAGGTGTGGGAGGCAATGCCTGTATTTTTTATGCTGCTGCTTATTGTGAGCATACTGCAGACAAAGTCGATATTTGTTGTGATCTTGGTGATTTCGCTGTTTAGCTGGATGAGCGCATTTCGCTTTGTGCGAGCAGAGACCTTTCGCGAGCGCGAGATGCTCTATGTTGATGCTTCAAAAGCTGTAGGCTTTCCTAATAGCTTTATCCTTATACGCCATATCCTTCCAAATAGCATACTGGCAGTCTTAGCATTGCTGCCCTTTGACATTATGGCTGCTGTAACGCGAGAAGCAGCTTTAGCTTTTCTTGGCCTTGGCGAAGAGCAGTCTTGCTCCTGGGGCGTTCTCATGGATGAAGGAAGAGCCGCCTTCCCCGCAGATTCAAACCTACTTTGGCCACCAGCCATAGTCCTTACAGTACTTCTTGTTGCCATCGCCTTTTTGGGCCAGGCTCTCCACGCCGCCTTAGATCCAAAGAGTGAAGAGTAGTCAGGGCTATTTTGCCCTGACTACGTTATTTTACAAATTCGTGTTATTAAAGAACCAGTGGCAACCAAGACATTGTTTGAAGTATGGCACTGTATCTAGATTTAATACTACAAATGCGCAACGTACTTCGACGTAGTCGCACTTTTTAAAATCACCTTTTGCTTTCCAGCTAAGTACATTTGGATCATCTTTGTGGTGATTTCCTGTAAATACCCATACTTGAGCATCCGGGTTAGAGATAACGTATGCAGCGGCTTCTGGAAAGGCATCTACTGCATCTTGTATGGCAAAAGTGCTAAGAAGTGCATTATCTTCCGTAAACTCAATTTCGAGTTTTCCGTCCTTTGTCACCCATCTTTCTGTAAAGGTATTGCTCAAAATTGCTTCTGTATATCCCACTTTGCAGCCGGTATGGTCGACAATTGAGAATTTGCTACGTCCTGGAGGGGACAGAGAGCGTTCATTAATGCTATAGCAGCGAAGCGTTGATCCTTTTGGAGCATCGCATTTGCAATCTGCAAAAAGCATGCTTGGAATCATAAGAACCGCAAGCAGCTGAAGCGCAAGGCGTAGTAAGTGCATAATTTTCTCCTGTATGTTTAGGTCGCAAAAGCTATTGGCCGTCACAACGACAGTGTTCTATCATCCAAATTATTTTAGTGCAACTTAATGTTACCCGCAGGAAATTTTACAGGCGCTTATGTTCCAACTCTTTCAGCGTAGGTTCCTGTTGGAAAAAAATACAATGTATATTATGAACAATCGTAATAGACAAAGTGGGGTTACCTTGAGCAGTCATATCATATTTGCCTTTATGGTGTTCTTTGGGTTGGGTTTTGGGTGTGCAGAATCACATCTTCTTGCAAAGTCAGTCAAAACTACGAAACAGGTTCTCGTAAAACCGGCTGAGACATTTAATTGGGCTGCAGGACCAAGCTTTGACAAGTTTAGAGTTAATGATAACATTGTCTATGTAGGAGATTTAATTAATGGACAAGTGCTCATACTCAACCGCAAAACTGGTGATGTTATTGAGAAAATTGACACCATTGCTGGTTCCGATGTAAGTGTGGATGCTATTGCTATTGGTCCGGATACTGCTGTTGACCTAGCAGGAGTTGAGCGCGGAACGATTTACTATACGGTTATATCGCCTGCCGGTGGAATTGGGCGTATTTTTCCGGATGGTTCTCAAGATATCGTACTTAATTCAGGTCCATACCAGGTTGGCTTTACAAATGGCATTGCCTTTTCTCCCGATGGCACACGACTGTTTGTATCGCAAATCAACAACCCTGTTCCATTTGGTAATGCCGTTTACGAGATTTTTAATTTTGCAGATCCTAATCCAAATGCTGTGACTTCTGCAATAATTCCAGGAACGGACAACCTCGAATTTGGAGGATCTTTAGAAAATTTCACTACACGTAATGAGAGTGGACAGCTGTATATTTATGGTCCGCGCTTCTTCACAGGAGACGTTGTAAAGATCAATGCAGATACCGGCGTTTTCACTATCGTGCCTTCTGATAAATACCCAATTTATGGACCAAGTAGCTGCGAATTTGATAGTCAAGGACGCCTATGGGTGTCATCATTTTTTGGAAACATCTATCGCATCAACAACCTTATAACAGGCAAGACCGAATTGAAAAAGCGATGCCAGGTCCTTATAGACTCGCTTTCTGTGAGCCCGAGAAAAAGCCATGTGGTATATGCTGGAGGGCCTATGGCCTTTTTGGATGAATTGGATTGCTCTAAGGAGGTAATAAGTAGAGGTGGCTTAGGCACTGTGACAGGGCTTATGGTAGATGGAAAGGATCTTTTACTTGGAAAAGCATTTGTTCTTGGCGTATACGATGCGTGCAGCGGCAAACAAAAACAGTCTATTACACAATCAGAATGGACAGAAGTAGAAGACTTTAATTTTGGTACTATCATGGGTATCTTTGGAGTCTCCAACTTTCCCGATAACAAATTGCTTGTTAGTTCTCCTTTTCCCACAGGGCGCATTGCTATCTTCAGTAAAAATGAAGAAAAGCAGCTACAGCTTAGTTTACAATCGTATTTCTTGACCGGCAGCGTCTTGCCATTTGCTGCAGTTGCAAATAGTGATGGTTCGTCTATCTTTATTGCTGGCGTTGATGCACTTACAGGGCAAGGCGTTGTACAGAGGGTAGACATTGACGGTTCGCTTCAGGTGATAAACACCACTACTTTGCTGAATACACTTATTTTTCCGGTATCGCTTGCGCTTAGCTCTGATGAGCAGAATCTCTATGTGTCAGATTATTTTGGCGGAACAATTACTGAAGTGTTTTCAGATAGCGTGATCAAAACCGGCCTTGTATCTATTCAGGGCATCTCTTTAGATGTGGATGAAACAAAGCTGCTTTTCCTTCAAGAGAGTACAAGCTCGCTTTTTTCTGTTGATGTAACAACAGGCGCCACAAAACGTATCATCGATAAATTGGGCCGGCTCAATCAGCGAGTTCCTCGCCAGACCTTTCCAGCAGGTCTAATCGCGCAAGTAGCAGTTGATAAGGAGTGTCCCAAAACTCTTTACGTCACAGCACCTGGTTCACAGCTTGTCTGGAAAATAAACGCACCGAGCCGGTAATAGCGTTGTAGATTGTGATCGAGGTATCTTATTAACAGAGCCGTCATTAGTGCATAAGCCACCCTCTTTGAAAAGAGGGCGGCTTCGAGATTTCGTTTAGTTTATGGAAGCGAAACAATACGAGTAATAACCATTGTTGCGGTGGCTTCTTCAAAGACTCCATTAGCATTATCAGAGATCGTGGCACGAGTGTTTGAAGCGGTATCAGACAGTGTTCCTGAACCGCCAGAACATCCTGTAAAGGATGTCGGCGTTGTTCCTGTATACGCGATTGCTTGCAAGCCGCCAGAAGTAACAGCATAAATAGTTCCTGATGCGGCAAAACCAGTGGTAGATGTGACAGGTATCGTTGCAGCAGGAAGTGTGACGGTTGATGTGACAGCTGTTGTATTGGCAGCTACATTACTAAGCTGAGCAGGAATCCACGGAGCCTCTGCTGTAGTTGTATTTGGGCCAATTGACAAACCTGCAACTCCTGTTGCTAATGTATTGCCATTATAAACTCCAGCCCACCATTGAAGAGCAAGTTTTTGGCCCGCTGTGTACTCTACGAGAACGGTATTTGATATAGAGTATTGGTGGTTGTTACTATATGGTGATTGCGCCGCCGTTCCTGAACCTGGAACTTCTAAACCATCCAATAATAACGCAGCACCTGCGCGCATAGAATTTCCTGCAGTTCCTGATCCTGCACGGATATCAAATTTATATGTGATCAGATACCAGCCAGAATTGCTTGATGAAAAGGTGTTGTACTGTAATGTGTCAAATGAAACTGCTGCTAACGTTTGCGTTTGCGTATTGTTAACAACGTAATCTCCAGAGCCGCCTGTTGGGCCTGATGTTTGTGATTCGATGATTGTTCCCGGAACGATGCCGCTACCGGTAATATAGGAGCCCACATTAACGGTGCCAGATGTTACAGTTAACGTAACTGTTGTTGATCCGCTTGTAATTGATGCTGTGCCGGTAGATTCTATCACGGATGGATTAACAACCCAATCTGTTCCAGGACCTATCATAGGCTGTTCGAATCCAACTTGGTCAAATACGGGATTTGTATTGCCTATCTCTTTGGGCTGGCTCGCCGTGCTCCATAATAATATTGATGAAATGGCGGCATTTTCTCCCTCAGGGCCTGTAGGGCCAGTAGCTCCTGTTGCACCTGTTGCTCCTGTCATTGAGGGGCCAGTTGCACCTGTCGCACCTGTTTCGCCTGTAGCGCCGGTTGTTCCTGTGACTCCTGTTTCTCCCGTTGTCCCTGTTGCTCCTGCAGCACCAGTGGCTCCAGTAGGGCCCGTCGCTCCTGTTGCACCTTTTTCCCCAGTGGCTCCCATTGCTCCAGTTTCACCAGTAGCACCTGTTGCACCCGGAGTGCCTGTCGCACCAGTAGCTCCTGCTAGCCCTGTTGGGCCCGTTGCTCCTGTAGCTCCTGTTGCACCTGCAGCGCCGGTAGCTCCAGTAGGACCGGTAGCACCATTTGTACCAGCAGCGCCAGTAGGGCCAGTAGCACCTGTAGCACCGCTAGGACCTCGCTTGCCTCGCGCCCCTTCTGGGCCCAAAGGGCCAGTAGGGCCAGTTGGTCCTGTGGGGCATATTGGACAGGTTTGATGTGATGCGTGTACCGTAAGAGGCATCATGCTTAGCATCAAGGAGAGAAATGTAGCTTTCATAATCACTAACGCTTATTTTAAATTTTTTACTCTTAAAGCGTCACAAGACGCGTAATTACCATTGTTGCGGTGGCTTCTTCATAGACACCATTAGCATTATCAGAGATCGTGGTCATCTGATTAGAAGCAGTGTTATATAGTGTTCCTGATCCTCCAGAGCAACCCGTGAATGAAGTTGGTGTTGTTCCGGTATAGGTAATGGTCTGTAAGCCACCAGAAGTAACAGCATAAATAGTACCGGATGAAGCAAACCCAGCAGTAGATGTGACAGATATCGTCGTAGCAGGTAGTGTGACTGTTGCAGAAACAACTGTTGTATTTGCATTAACTGGATTAAGTTGAGATGGAATCCACGGTGATTCTGCGCTAGATGGATTTGGGCCAATTGATAATCCATTAACGCTTGTCAGTAATGTAGGATCAGGAAAATAAATTCCCGCCCACCACTGTAGACCAAGTTTCTGGCCGGCAGTATACTGTACGAGAATTGTGTTTGATATAGAATATTGGTGGTCGTTAGTGTCTGGAGATTGTGCAGCAGAACCAGATCCTGGAACTTCTAAACCATCTAGTAGCAAAGCTGCAGCTGCACGCATGCGCTCTCCGGAAGCTCCTCCTGCTGCGCGAATATCAAATTTATATGTGATCAGATACCAGCCGGAATTGCTTGATGAAAAGGTGTTATACTGCAAAGTATCAAATGCAATAGATGTAAAGGCTACTTGAGAATTGTTTACAACATAATCACCAGAACCACCTGGCGAGCCGGTTGTCTGTGATTCGATGATAGTCCCTGGAACAATGCCAATTCCTGTAATATAAGTACCGATACTTACAGTGCCTGATGTGACCGTCAAAGTGATTGTCGTGCCGCCCGCGCTTGTTGCTGTTCCGGAAGATTGTATAGCAGATGGATTCACAAACCAATCTGTTCCTGGACCAATAATAGGTTGTTCAAAGCCAACTAGCTCAAATACAGGATTTGTATTGTCTATCTCTTTTGGTTGATTTGCAGTACTCCATAACAATACAGATGAGTGGGCAGAATTTGGTCCTGCAGGGCCTGTTGCTCCCGTTGGACCGGTAGCTCCTGTGGCGCCAGTAGGGCCAGTAGCTCCAGTATCTCCAACTGAGCCGGTGGCACCAGTGGCACCCGTTGCGCCCGTCTCGCCAGTAGCACCTGTGGGTCCTGTTATTCCTGTAGCACCAGTTGGGCCAGTATCGCCCGTGTCTCCCATCATGCCTATGAAGCCAGTATCGCCTGTTGCTCCAGTTATTCCTGTTGCTCCAGCTGTTCCGGTTGCGCCAGATGCACCAGTAGTGCCCGTTGCACCTGTTGCTCCAGTAGTTCCGGTAGCTGAAGTTCCTGCTGCACCAGTAGCACCGGATGGACCCGTGAGGCCTGCAGCTCCTGTCGCTCCAGTTGCGCCGGTAGCACCGGCAGTTCCTTTTGAGCCTCGCGGCCCTTTGGGGCCAGTAGGTCCAATGGGGCCTGTTGGCCCTGAAGGGCAGGTAGGGCAGACATCACAGAATGTGCAGTTGGGACATTCTGTGTGAGTTTTAGGCGCCGTGGGGCTTTTTGCAACGGCAGATGCTTCTAACAGTAGAGTCATCGTGCCCAGCATTAAGGAGAGGATTTTAGCTTTCATATTCAGTAACGGTTTAATTTAAAAAATTTTTAAGTCTAAAGCGTCACAAGACGCGTGATTACCATTGTTGCGGTTGCTTCTTCAAACACACCATTGGGATTATCAGAAATCGTTGTACGAGCATTTGATGCGGTACTATACAATGTTCCTGATCCTCCCGAACATCCTGTAAATGATGTTGCTGTTGTTCCGGTGTATGTAATAGCTTGCAAGCCACCAGAGGTAACTGCATAAATTGTTCCTGACGATGCAAAACCAGTGGTTGATGAAACATTTATCGTTGTAGCTGGTAAATTAACTGTTGTAGTAACGACTGTTGTATTTGCAGCGACTGGACTTAGTTGAGATGGAACCCACGGTGATTCTACTGTACTTGCATTTGGCCCAATTGATAATCCGACAACGGTTGTTTGCAATGTAGTAAAGGTAGAATACAGCCCAGCCCACCATTGAAGAGCAAGTTTTTGGCCGGCTGTGTACTGTACGAGAACTGTGTTTGCTATAGAATATTGATGGACTGTAGCAGGAGATTGTGCAGCAGTACCAGAACCGGGAACTTGTATATTATCCAGTAACAAAGCAGCGCCAGCGCGCATAACATTTCCGGCTCCTGATGCACGAATGTCAAATTTATATGTGATCAGATACCAGCCCGAACTGTTTGATGAAAAGGTGTTATACTGCAGTGTATCAAATGGCACTGATCCTAACGTTTGTGTTTGCATATTGTTGACCACATACACTCCAGAACCACCTGGTGTGCCAGATGTTTGTGACTGGATGATTGTCCCCGGAACAATGCCGGTACCGGTGATATAGGTGTTGAGAAGAACTGTACCAGACGTTACCGTCAATGTGATGCTGGTTGATCCGCTCGTAATTGAAGCGGTGCCTGTTGATTCTATCGCAGATGGATTAACGACCCAATCTGTTCCAGGACCAATGATAGGTTGTTCAAAGCCCATTTGTTCAAATACGGGACTTGTATTGTCTACCTCTTTTGGCTGGTTTGATGTGCTCCATAACAATACGGATGAAACGGCGGCATTTTGTCCTGCAGGGCCTGTAGCTCCTGTAACACCAGCATCTCCGGTAGGACCTACTCCTGTGGGACCTGTTGCACCCGTTGTGCCAGTGTCACCCGTGGCGCCTGTAGCACCTATATCGCCTGTGGGCCCTGGTGCTCCTGTTGCGCCAGTATCACTTGTAGGACCGGTAGCGCCCGTGTTACCAGTGGGGCCTGTTGCACCTGTAGCACCGGTGGGTCCTGTTGGTCCGGTAGCACCAGCTGCTCCTGCCTGGCCGGTTGCACCCGTTGCTCCAGGAGCTCCAGTAGCACCAGTAGGGCCTGTTGGACCAGTAGAGCCTGTTGCACCAGGGGCACCTGTCGCGCCTTGCTGGCCTGATGTTCCGCTTGCGCCCGTAGCGCCAGTAGCACCTGTGATGCCCCTTACTCCCTGAGATCCTGTTGGACCTCGGTCTCCATGAGCACCTGTAGGTCCGGTTGGCCCGGTTGGGCAAATTTTACATTTTTTAGACAGTGTTGCATTAGGGGATTCTTGTAAAGTTTTTGTTCCCATGTATACCACAGGGCCTTTTGCTTCTGCTGGCAATTTGCATGCAAGAGAGATTAATCCAAGCATCAGCGAGAGAGTTTTTGCTTTCATTGTTGAAACCATTTTTTGGTAGCAATCAAGAAAAGCATGTGTCAAAAAAATATGCAAGAAAAATCTTTTGTAGTTATGCACTCAATAAGTTGACTACAAAGAAATGTATGGGCTAGTCTAACAGGATTTAACCCATGAGAACTGCGTGTGAATAAGATTTTTACTTTGATGATTTGTTTTGGTTCCTCTATTTTTGCTCTTCATGCAGAGTCAAAGTATCCGGCAGATATTACGTACATGGTGGCGGATCTTCGGTACAGCAAAGAACATGGAGTAAAACTCTGCGAAATTCAGCAGGGAATACTTTCCAAGTTTATGGGCGATGTCTTTTTGAATGGTCCTCACGGCAATATCTGTCCCAAAGTGGAGCAATTTTTTGCCGAATTTCCGCAAAAAAAATGGATGATGCCCTACCAGATAGTTTCCGATCCTCTTAAGCAATTACTTAGTGATTCTCCGCTTTGGGTGGGCTGTACAGAAATTACTCTTGTAAAAGATCAAGACTTTTTGGCGCGTGCAGCAAAAAAGCCTGTAGATCCTGCAGACATTATGTCTTATCAGGGCATGCTCTTTGCAAGAGCTGAAGTAAGTGAAAATTACGAAGAATTTCACCAAAAATATCCGGGGATTCTTGTTATAGATGCGCCTTCGCATACATACTGGATTGATAAGTACAAGATGACAATGCTCTTTCAGGGGGATGAAAAACTCACCCGAATAAAGCCTGAGTGGGGGTTATATTCAAAACAGTATACAGCAACACTTGCCGAAGAGATAAAGCGCGATATTTCTTCAGATATTTTTGTGATAAAGCCCCGTAGCGCATTTTTAGGCAAGGGTGTGATCATTGTCTCGGCCGAAGATCTAGATGCTACCCTTGCATATATACTTACGCCAACTAAAATACTAAAATTGGATCCAGATGTATCCTACAGCTACTGGGCAATTGATCGCTCTGATTCATTTATTGTAGAAAAATACTACTCATCAGATCTTCTACAGTTTGAGGATAAGCTCTACGATCCAACAATGCGCGCTGCCTTTATGTTTATATACACAAACAATACAATAGAAATGCGATTTCTTGACTGCTATTGGATACTACCTGAACATGCTGTAGATGAAGGAGGCTCGCTTAATCAGCGCAAGAAATCATTTGCCAAGCCGCCCCTTTACTTACCTGCCACTTCTGAAGAACTAGAAGCAGTGCGCCTGCAATGCACAGAGACCCTTCCTCTCTTATACCAAAAAATGCTCAATCAAGAGCTTTAACTCATGTCCTTAGCCAACGAATTGGTTTTTGCAGACCTACAGCCCGTGCGCATCAGTTTATAAAAACACAAGTTAACATGTGTTGCATAAAACATTGAATTATAGGGCGATATACAAGATGGGCTGCTTTGTATAAAGCCGTTGCTATGAAAATCCCTTATTTTTACACTTATGGGTAATTAATACAGTTTAAATTATATTACTTGGAATGATAAATGACGTTTGAAGTAACTGCTACTCGTTTTGAGCAAGTAAGAGAGCTCTTTAGTGAGGCAACGTTTATCGATCACAAGAGTTGGTGTGAGTCTGAGATAAAGGGGCTTGCATATGATATAGAAAATCTGCAAGCATTTGATCCGCGCATCCCTATATTTGCTAAAGGAACTGCAAAGGGTAAAAATGTTGTGGTGATGCTTATGCCTGGAAATTTTACCACTGAAAAGGTGATAGCATTTGCGCAATCTTGTGGAGTTGTTGTTAAAATAAGTGATCAAGTACGTAGGGAGGACCTTGTTGTATCCCGGGAGCCCTACATTCTAATTAGGCAAAAGACAATGCATCTACATTTTAGAGAATCAGAAGAAGTACAAGATGACGGTATGCAGGCACTTGCGCTTGTAGCGCTTGTTGTGGCAACAAAGAAAGTTTCCGGAAATATTCTCTTCAATAACAGTACAATACTCTGTCAGGAATCTGTACATGTGGCAGGCCGCAAATGGCTAAGCTCAATAGAAGTAGAAATCAGAGAAAATAAAATTTCAATCGAACCGAGCAAACTGTATGCTTCTTCTAAAGATTTTATTGCCTTGGCTCTTCGCTGCTAAGGTGTAGAATTTTTAGGTTAAATAGGGCGGATAAAGATGCCTAAAAAGCCATGCTTTTTGATTTCGTCGGGGGTGCTCCACTGAAGGTAGGTGTTGATCGCGTCTTTGAGAGAGCCGACCCCGGGCAAGGCTTTTTCCACTGTGACATCAAGTAGATACTCTTCTAAAGAGGCGTAAGAGCGTATTTCTGTAACCTGAACAAAAAAATGATCGTTGTTGCAGGTAAATTTTAGTACGTCGCCTACGCGGATACCTTGATACTTTGGTGAATTTTTTCTGCCTTCTACTGGTTTGATACCTTTTCGTATCAGCGAAAACCATGGCTCATCACAGGTAAGTTCATTCATCCCGTTTGATTATTTTAAAGGTGCGAAGGCGTTTGGCGCTTGCTTTTGGCTTTATAGATGTAACTAGCTTGTCACTTCCACATGTGCATGGGGAAAAGATTGGGCCGTTGTCCACCAGTTCTAGCATCGAAGGGTTGCCAAGAGAAGTTGGTAGCGAGATAATGGTATAGCTCTCAGCACCACAGGGGCCAAATTGGATGGAGTCTATTTCACCTGCAAAGGGTGTAAATGGGGCGCTTGTTGTGCTCAAAAAGTCATAAGGGCCGGTAGCAAGGTCATTTACCCAAAAGCTTGGTAGGGCAAAGTTTGCTACGTTTAGGTCGCACAGTCTATAGCCTGGGCTGTACTGGAAGGGGTCGCACACTTCGTTTGAAAAGGCATTAATGTTTGTAATATCCGTTGTTCCTGCATAGCTTAGCGTGTAGAGGTTTGTGGAGTAGTTATGCAGCGTTTCAAGAACTTCATGGCTTGTAGTCTGGCAAAAGAGGCCATCAAAGGACTGAGGAAGGTAGGGATAGCCTGCAAGAGATGTTGGGACTACGCCATAGTCAGTTGATGCATCGCCCATAGGGATAACGATATAGGGCGTGCCGACAGGTATTGGGGGCGGGTTATTTACAGCATCGCCTATAGGAAAGCCATTAAGGTCGTTAGTATTTAGCGCATGAAAGGAGATGCAGTCGCAGTCTGTTGGCAAAAGATCATCGATGATAAGAGGTACAAATCGCGACCAGTCAACAGTTGTTTGATCAGGAAATACCTTGAACTTGACATAGATACCATAAAAGGGGGCAAAGTCCTCGCATACCTGCATGCTAATCGTTTTAAGTACTTTATTTAAGAGCGACTGGCTGACAAGGCTTGTTCTGTTGATAACCGCCACTTGCATAACAGGTCTTCCGGTAGTAGATGAGATGTAGGCAGGGGACTGTATTGTCTTTGCATTTGGCAGATAGGGTGGTCGGCAATGATTTGATGAGGATGATGAGCTTTTGCTTTTGTGGTGGTGGTGCTTGGAGTGCTCTACAGGCTTTTGCGTAGGGCTTATGCCAATTCCGCTAAAGGCAAATGCTGGCGCGAGCGTTGCAAATGTAATAAATAGCGTATGTAGAAAGTGGTTCATACTATCCTCTTGTAAAATTGCAAGCCTAGCAATGTCATTAATTTAAATCAAATACTAGATATAATATAGTAGCAAACTATCGAAAGAAGCGCTCCCGCAGGAATGGTGACAATCCAGGCAAGTATGATATCGCGGATCATGCGCAGGTTTAAGGCGGCTATGCCTCCAGCTAGTCCCACACCAAGGACTGCCCCCACAAGCGTATGTGTAGTAGAAATCGGAAAACCAAGGCGCGATGCTAAAAGAACAGTGAGCGCTGCAGCAAACTCTGCAGAAAAGCCGCGGCTTGGTGTAAGTTCGGTAATTTTTTTGCCTATAGTTTCGATCACGCGCCAGCCCCAAGTCGCTAAGCCTGCCACTATGCCAACGCCGCCAAGAACGAGTATCCATGTCGGAACTATGGGTTGAAAGCTTGTGCTGCCGGTTTCTGAAATGGCAATTATGGCAGCAAGTGGCCCAATAGCATTTGCTACGTCGTTTGCACCATGAGAAAATGCCATTAGGCATGCGGTAGAGATTTGGAGTGAGCCAAAGATCTTTTCTACCCAAGAAAATTCTTCATGCATACTTTCATGGGCAGTTTTTGGCACTCTCATGCGTGCTGTTATGACCTTTGTGAGGCCTGCAAGAACAATCGCGCCAATTACGATGATCTGCAGCTTATCAAGCATATCCCCTTTTGGGGCTACAACGTTCCATAGACCTACTATTGAAAACACTATAACAAGGCTTGCAACAATCCAAGGAAGCGCTTTTAAGGTAGAGGTAAGTGGTGATTTGCTATAAAATATGCGCTTTCTGAGAATAGAAAAAAATACAAAGCCAACGGCTGCGCCCATAAGAGGCGATATTACCCAGCTACAGGCAACAGAAAGTACTTCATCCCAATAAATAGCATTGGCTCCGCCGATAATGGCGCCAAAGCCAACGATAGCGCCAACAATAGCGTGAGTGGTTGAAACGGGCAGCCCAAAATAGGTTGCAAGCTGCAGCCATATGCCACAGGCTAGTAGCGATGCGAGCATGCCATTTACAAGTATGTGGGGGTTGTCGGCAAAAACGTGGGGGTTGATGAGCCCTTGTTGCAGGGTTTCAGATACGTGAGAGCCAAAAAATACGGCGCCGCAAAACTCAAATACCGCAGCAATCACAACGGCTTGACGTATAGTAAGCGCTTTAGAGCCTACAGATGTTCCCATGGCATTAGAGACATCATTTGCTCCAATGTTCCATGCAGCGTAGAAGCCAAAGAGAAGGCTAATTATAAGTATTGGTTCATATTCTGCTATCATAGCATCTTATTTAACATCGAGTGTCATACGTATACAGTCTGCGAGCTTTTCTGAGATATTAGAAATTGCTCCGGTAGCCCCAAAAATTTTATCCCAAAGACCAAAAACTCCATACGAAATGCTCTCTTCAGAGCGGTAGAGGCATGATAAAAGCTCACGCTGGATGCAGTCTGCTTCATGTTCTAAAAAGGCAACTTCATCGCACATGTCTTTTACTTTTTCAGCTTCGGTACCGCCAAAAGAAGATTCTAGTAGTTCATGTAGCTCTTGAATGATCTTGCGGCTTTCGTCAAAGCACTGGATATTTTTTGATAAAAAGCGTTCATAGGGCTCTTTAAATGAGCCGTGGAGTTCAAGAGGGCGTATCGTAAGGAGTACGGCGATATCTTCTACCTTGTCGGCGATGCTATCTTGTAGCTCCAAAATTTCTAAAAAGGTGTTGCGGTCTATCGACAAAAAGAGGTTTGATGGGAGGTTGTTTCGGATGTCGCTTTTTATGAGATCGGCTTGGTGTTCTACCTGCGAGATGACCTTGGCAGTTTCTTGAAGGCGATTATAGTCTTTTTCTTTTAGTGCCAAAAAGAGTACATCTAAAAGGTGCACACACTCATGGACTTTTTCCATGTGACTTTGTAGCGGTGCAAAGGGCGAGCGAGCAAATAAGTTAAGAATATGAAGCATATCGTAAAATTTGTATAATTCGTTGAGGATTGTAACGAAATGGAAAATTCTTCACTACTACATGTTGAGTCTTTGAGCGTCGCGGTTAAAGATCGCAAGATTGTTCGGGACATAGGCTTTAGTCTTGCCCGAGGCAAAAGGCTCTGTCTCGTTGGAGAATCGGGGTCCGGAAAGACAACAACTTCTTTAGCGTTAATGGGGCTTCTTTCAAAAAAACGGGGCTTTAGCGTTTCTGGTAAGGCTATGTTTAAATCAAAAAACTTGTTGGAGCTATCAGATAGTGCCATACGGGGGCTTCGTGGACCCGATATGGCCATGATCTTTCAGGATCCAAGTGCTAGCTTAAATCCCATATTTTCTATTGGCGACCAGATTGCCGAGATGGTTGAAGTGCACGAGGACTGCTCTCAAGAAGAAAGTGAGGTAAAGACGATAGAAGCTTTAGAGTCTGTAGGCCTTGCAAATATCCTTAATCCATTTGAAACATATCCTCACCAGCTTTCTGGGGGCATGAAGCAGCGCGTCATGATTGCTATGGCGCTTATACTTGGGCCAGAGCTTTTAATAGCTGATGAGCCTACAAGCGCACTTGACCTCACTGTCCAAAAAGATATTTTGGCACTCCTCAAGCGATTTCAGGGAGCAATGCTTCTTATCACCCACGATTTTGGTGTTGTTGCAGAGATGGCAGATGATGTTGCTGTTATGTATAAAGGCGAAATCGTTGAGCATGCCCCTGTTAATGATATTTTCTATAACCCTCAGGCCCCCTATACAAAGGCTTTACTTGCTGCAAGGCCAACAAAGCAAAATCGGAGGAGGCCTCTATGAAAAGCAATGTTCCCTTACTAGATTGCAAAAATCTGTGTAAGTACTATCCGATATCTAGCGGCTTTTTACGTAGGCAGGTGGGAGTTGTTACGGCTTTAGATGATGTCAGCTTTCAGATTGGCGAAAAAGAAATTGTAGGTGTAGTTGGTGAGTCTGGATCCGGAAAAACAACACTAGCGCGGGCTATAACGCGCCTTATAAGTCCAACATCAGGCCAAATACTTTTTGATAATGTGGACATCACGAATATGTCTATCGAAGAGCTTCGTCCTTTACGAAAGTCATTTCAGATTGTCTTTCAAAATCCGGCTTCGTCCCTAAATCCGCGTATGACCATTTTGCAAACCATGCAGGAAGTTATTTTGTTTCATCAGATGGCAGATGATGTGGTGGAATATGCAAGTGCTCTTATGAGTAGAGTGGGCTTAGACCCAGAGTTTTTATCTCGCTATCCTCACGAGCTGTCGATAGGCCAGCAGCAAAGGGTCTGTATTGCACGCGCACTTATTACCAAGCCGCGCCTTGTTGTGCTTGATGAATGCGTATCTGCTTTAGATATATCTGTTCAAGCGCAGGTTCTTAATTTGCTGCTAGAGTTATATGAAGAGCTGCGGATGAGCTACCTCTTTATCTCTCACGATATTGGCGTGGTGCAGCACCTTGCCGACAAGGTGGTTGTTATGTCAGAAGGTCGTATCGTCGAACAAGGCCCTGCTGAAAAGGTTCTTGAAGATCCTGAGCATCCCTATACAAAACTTCTTCTTTCTTCAAGGCTTCCGGCTTTTCCTATAAATAAGTAGGCGCTATACTGCTGATAATTTTGAGGTGTCTATGATTGAGCTAGTGGCTGTAGGGTGTTTTGTTGTTGGGGCGTTTTTTGCTTTTCAGGCCTATTCGCTACGGCGCGAGCTTACAGGTAAGCAAATAGAGCTTGCTGAGTGTCATGTGCGCCTTGGTGAAGAGCGCAAGCGGGCTGATGAAAATAAACAGATTATTGCTCATGCGCAAGATGCACTGAAGGATTCATTTAAGGCTCTAGCCGCAGATACGCTCCAGAGGCAGCAGTCGACATTTTTTGATGTAGCAAAGTCAACGTTTGAAAAGTATTCCACAGACATGCGTCAGGAGTGGGTTCAAAAACAGCAGGCAATTAGCGAAGTTGTAAAGCCGCTAAAAGAGTCTTTAGACAAGGTGGACAACAAAATTCAGGAGCTAGAAAAAACGCGCATCTCTGCCTATGCTTCTGTCACAGAAATGCTCAAGAATGTCAATCACGTACAAAGCCAGCTACATGCTGAGACACACAAGCTATCGCGCTCACTTCGCGCATCTAATGTTCGCGGCCAGTGGGGAGAGATGCAGCTTAGGCGCGTTGTAGAGCTTGCCGGCATGGTTGAATACTGCGATTTTGTCACGCAGCAAACTGTGACAAATGTCGATGTGCGACATCGGCCAGACCTTATCATAAAGCTGCCTAATGAGCGCGTGCTTGTCATTGATGCAAAGGCGCCTCTTCAGGCCTATTTAGAGGCTATTGATGCCACTTCAGAGGATGTCAAGGCCCAAAAACTTAAGGAACATGCCAAGCAGGTAAAAAAACATCTTTTAGACCTCAGTGAAAAGGCATATTGGGAAAGCTTTGAGCAAACGCCGGAATTTGTGGTGCTCTTTTTGCCCGGAGAGTCTTTCTTTGGTGCCGCATTAGAAGCTGACCCTCAGCTTATTGAATACGGCGCAAGTAAACGCGTGCTTATGGCAACGCCAACGACGCTTATTGCCCTTTTGCGTGCTGTAGCACTAGGCTGGCGCGAGCAAGTGATGCGCGAAGAGACAAAGAAAATATGTGAGCTTGGCAAGTCTCTTCACGAAAGGCTTGCTACTATGTGCGAACATTTTGGCCGCTTGAAGCGAGCCTTAGATTCATCTGTAGAAGCGTATAATAAGGTTGTAGGCAGCTTTGAAGGCCGCGTACTCCCATCGGCTCGTCGCTTTGAAGAACTTGGTATCACAAGTGCTCAAGAGATTGCCACGTTAGAGCCAATAGAAAAAGTGACAACATAACAAGTAATAACGAGGATTTTTACATGAATTGGTTTGGATCATCTACCGCCACTGGCGTTACGGGTGCACTATCTAGCTGGCTACAGAACTATGTGCCAAAAGCTGTACAAGATTTAGTAATAACTACAGTTAGGGAGATAGAGCCGTCAATGATTGCTCCCGCAGCGAGCCTTGTGGTTCTTCCCTATACAGCATATTCTGCGTATTCTGCCTATAAGTCGCACGATCGCGCCTATGCCTTACATTCTGCAGCTTTATCGGTTCTCTCAGGTCTTTTTGCTGCTACAAAACCCTTTAAAGAGCTTGCGCCAGTTGCTATAACGCTTGGCGGCGTCTATCTTGGCTTATGGTTTGTTGGCTCTAATTGCTGCGCAAAAAAAAGGATAGCGGATGGCGAGTTAAGAAGATTTACAAATGAGTTTGCCCAAATTGCCAGGGCTGCAGTTGAAGAAGCAGATGATAAACAATATAGCTATATGTGCCATGCCTGCTCTCGCCCAACGAATCACCATTTAACCTCTATTAGGTGTGATAAATGTTATCACTCAGGATACCCTCGTAAAGAAGGTGGCAGTGTTGTAATCTAGAGAAGAGAAGTTTTATGATACGGTGTATTTTATTTTGTTTATTTTCCTGTTCGCTTTTTGCTGAGTCCAAAGTAGTTTTGATTTCGGGATCTACGGGCGGGGTTGGTGAGGCGGCAGTTCAATCCTTTCACGAGAGGGGCTGGATTGTCTTTGCAGGCTATCGCGAGAAAGCGCCAAAACGCGAGTTACATCAAGTGTATGATATTCCTCTTGATGTCACAAAACCCGAAGAGATTGATGCCGCCGTGGCAGCAATTTTGCGCCAAGAGGGTAGAATTGACGCTCTTGTCAATAATGCTGGCTATGCACTAGCCGGGGTTGAAGAGGTGGTGACAATTGATGAGGCAAGGCACCAATTTGAGGTAAACTTCTTTGGGGCTTTAGGGCTTATTCAGGCAGTGTTGCCCTCAATGCGAGAAAAAAAATCGGGGCATATCATAAATGTGAGCAGCACGTCGGGCTTTCGGGCGCTGCCGGGATTAGGCCTGTATGCTGCTTCCAAGTTTGCACTTGAGGGGCTAAGTGAGTCTCTTGCTGCAACGCTATCTCCTTGGAACATCAGAGTGTCGATTGTCGAGCCAGGAATGGTAAAAAATGACTTTATTCACCATTACACCTTCGGAAGCCGAAAGGTAGAAGAGCCGCTTTATGAAGAGCTGATGGAAGCATTTGTTAAAAAGCTACTTCCTTTAGTTGATCAGGGACAGCCATGCGAGGAAATCGGCGCTCTTATCGCTACTATTGCCGAAGACCCTGCAGCCAAAATGCGCTATCAGACCTCAGCAAAAGTAGAGGCGCTAGCAAGCAAGAAGCTATCTGATATTTCAGGAGAAATCATGCGCAAGGAGCAAGAGAGTTTTTTTCAGTCTCTTCTTCAAGTGAAAGTTGAATGAGCAGGGCCTTTCCTTGGTAGCCTGGAAGAGTCTTAGAAAATGATGAAGTAGGCGAATCCCTCTACTTATCTAGCTCTTGAAATACGTTTGTGCCAAACTCGCCCGGGCGAGATTTCCATTCGAAGTGTTCGGTGAGGGTGATTCTGCCATCGGGGTTTTTGGCGACTTCGCAGGTTGAAACGCCATTATCAAGCTTGCCGTCAAGCTGCATCTGGCAGTAGCTAAATTCTAGCTGGTTTGAGTGCCTAAAGGCGCCTACCAAAAAACCCTTGCGGATCTTGCCACCAGCGTACTCTGCAGTAATAACATTGTCTTTTTGCACGAATGTAAAGATAGTCTCGTGGTTTACAACGCCATTTTCGGCTGTTTTTACGACGTTCATCTTCACGCCATCAAGCGAAATGTCTGCAAAGGCTAAAGCCGTTACAAGCATCGGGAGTATATAGCAAAGTGTTCTAAGCATAAATTATTTTCCAGGCTTCGCAGCTTTTGTCTTGTGGAGCATAGGCAATACGCACTTTTTTTGCTATTCCAATTCGTTCTTGAGCAAGTAGCAGCAGGGTATCAAGTTCTAGTGGTGACCTGCAGCCTCCCGTAATAGTGATTCTAAGTGAATTTAAGGGGAGCTTTCGGTTGTCGGTGTAGGTACGAAAGCGCTTAAACGTAATTTTTTGGCCCATGACGCTCTCAAAAAAGGCCTCGATGTCTTGCCGGTTTTGTCGATTGCCAAGCTTTGGCTCTAAGCTGATGATCACAGCTTTAGCCTTTGGCTTTAACAGGCACGCTTCATAAATCAAGACAGCAAGGGGGTCGTTATCATAGGTAAAAGCGCCGTACACATCTGTTACGAGGTCAATTTTATTGCGATACCTATTGTAGATAGAGCGGTCCTTGGGAATTTCAGCAAAAATGGGTTCAATGCCAGGCAGTACATCAATTTGGTGAGCATTTACCCCTATAAGCTTGGCGGTAGATTGGCTTTTGAAGTCATGTAGCGCCTTTCCGGTTCTACAGCCGACATCCAGCCAGGTGCTTGCATCTGAGAGCTCTTGAGAAAAATCTATAGCCATATAGCGCGTATATGTTGCTAAGTCTCGCTCACGCGGCCAGGTGGGAATTGTGGTGTAGGCGTCATCATTTTTCATAAAAATAAGGATTAGGTTCGGTTATACCCAATTAAGTTCAAGAGTTGGGTATATCTAGTATCCCGGATCACTGCTGTGTGTTTGTCGTACGATATAGAGGATGGTATCAAAAGCAGTTCCTGTTGCTGCAACGCCCATGCTAAAGAGCGCGCCCATTGTAACAAGTTCGTTTTCAGAACTAAATACACGCATGGCTACTGCCATAACCGTTGTAGGTATGCCAACAATAAGTGCGGGTTTTACGTAGGGAAATGAGAGGCATGCACCTGAAAGTAGTCTATTTATAGCTGGAGTCATGTAAAAATTTCCTTTTTTATAGATAGTACCATAAATATTAAATTTATTACTACTACTTTATTTCAAACCGGATACAGTAGTATTGAAAGAGCTCTTCAGCAAGCTCTTCGGCTCTTTGGGTGTGAGGATCTGTTGAGGGGGTGTTCGTAAAGAGGGCAATTTCTTCTTCAATGGTCTTTTGTAGGTGTGCCTGTAAGTTGTCCTCATGAAGTTCATAAAGTTCGTGTATGAAGATAAGTTGCTGACGAAGAGCTGACGTTATAAGTGTCCGCTCAAAGAGGGTAAGGTCTCTTGGCTTAAAGCCAAGGTGTTCAGAAAGCTGCATAAGGTAGATGTTACAAGCTGCCTTTTGGAGCTTGTGGTTGTATGAGTATGTGTCGTAGGGGTGTAGAGCAAGATTGGAGTTGCGTTGTATAAGCCATTCTTTTTGAATGTGCTCTATTGGAGTGTCGATAAGTTCTTTAGAGGCTTTTGAAAGACATGTGCTAAGTTCATCATAGTGACGGGGTACATCTTCTAGTTGATAGAGCGTTTTTACGAGGGAAAATAACTTTTCATTTGGAGTAAAAAGTGCGCGCTTTTTGTTTAAAAGTACTTTTGCTTTTTGATAGAGGGCGCCACAAGTAGCAAGCTCGCAGGCAATTTTGTGCTTTTGGGTGATGAGCTTTTCAAATTTGGGGCACATCTCTATCTTTAGCATGCAGTTTGGGAGTAGCTTGTCAGATAGGCTAAAGCCTATATATTGCGATGGGTGCGGAAATCCTGTGTGCAATATAGTGCTTGTCCTTGTAAAGCTGCCCTTAATGGGAATTGTAAGGTCATGGTGAAAGCTATCGCGCCAAAAAGCACCCTTAAGCGTGATTTCAACGCCGGGAAAGGGTTTTATTGATTGTTCAAGTTGCAAGATGGTATCGTGAAGAAGGTATGCTCCTTCAACGAGTGTAGAGGTGATTTCACTATTGTGGATGTGGTGTAGGGCCTCTTTGATCGATATAGGAAATTCAGTTTGGTTGAGAAGGAGTGTGAGGCACTTTGTGTAAAAAAGGTCGCGCTCTTGCGGCTTTATGGTCTCAGTATCACTTGCTCGCTGCACAGACTGCAAAACACTTAGGATTTTTCCTGAGGCATCCTCTTTTTGGAGGGTGATTTTGTGTAGGCTTAGGGTCTCAACATCCTCTGTTGAAAACTGTATGTGCACAGGCAAAATAATTTCGTCGCGCACCTTAGCTTCCGGATAACCCGCAAATTTTTTGAAGAATTGCTTTAAGATGCCGCTCAAGGATTCTGGCGGGCATTTTAAGAGCCTGACAACTTCGTTATACTCTTTTGTTGCCTCTAGCATGCGCTTAGCAAGCTCTTGCTCTTTTTCAGAGCCATTTTGCATGTGGCTGATAGCTGAAGTGTAGACCTTAAGGATATCGACAGACTCTTCTAGCGAGCCATCGATTGCCTCTTCTTTTTGCTTGCTAAAGAGGCGCACATTTTCGATAGCGCGTTCAATATCACTTAAGGTGTCTTGCTTCATGTAGCTTTTTTTGCTTTTTGCGGTTGCAATAGTAGCTCTTTTTCGCGCTCTGTAAGTTCGCGAAAATGCCCTTCCGGTATTTTACCAAGGCTTAAATCGCCAATGCGTATGCGGCAAAGAGAGAGCGTTGTGAGGCCTGCTTTTTCAACGAGTCTTCGCACTTCGCGCTTTCTTCCGTCGCAGATTATAATTTTGATTGTTCCGCGACGCACCTTTGCAACGCGCTTTGGCTTTACGTAGGCGCCTTCTATCCACATGCCCTCTGATATCGTTACAAGGTGCTCATGCTGAACTTCTTTATCTACCTTAACGAGATATTCCTTTGGAATTTTCTTAGATGGGTGCATGATGTTATTGGCAAAGTCACCATCGTTTGTGAGGATGATAAGGCCTGAGGTGTCTCTATCAAGTCGTCCAACAGTATAAAGCCGATAGTTGCAAGGACCGATGAGGTCAATAGCGCGCTTTTTTCCGGGAGCATTTGTGCAGATAAAGCCGGCCGGCTTATTTAACAGAAAATAGACCTTGCCTTCAGAGCGAAGGCGTTTACCTTCGTACACAACAACATCGCGGTCAATATCTACCATTGTCTGGGGGACAAGTACTATTTTGCCATTAACTGTCACTGCGCCTTGAAAGATAAGATCTTCAGCAGCACGTCTTGATGCAATGCCTGCCTGGGCAAGAGCTTTGCTAAGTCTTTGAGTCGTCACAAATAAAGCCTCTATAAAAGTGTTTAAGGTATTATACCGTAACGGCCCTCAGATTGCAAAGAGGTAATAGACCTCTTTTTTACGTATTTTTAAATAAATAATTTATATGATAGAATGAATCTAACAGGGGGGGCTCTATGCAAGATCCAGATGCCGTAGATCTAGGGTATAAGAAGATCGCTGCCCAGCGCGCACATAGTATGGCCGATGAAGAATTGGCAAGGCCGGGACAGCTGCTTCCCTATAACGTGCTACAAGAGCGCTACCAAAGGCAGCTTGAGCAAGAATTTGCCCTCTTTAGAGGTCGCCTTAAAAATGGCGCATCAAAAATCGTAGAAATGCTTCAAGGGACAAATAGCCTATCTCAAGATGTTGTAGATGCCTTTTACACTATTTCAGAGCATAAAAATCTTGCCGATATAGGCGATGAAACAGTCGATAAGCTCTATCAGGCTGCAAAAACCCTCTATGAACAAACTCGTTATGAAGATGCGCACGATGCCTTTTTATTTTTAACTAACGTAAATCCCAATAAGTACGCTCTCTGGCTAGGCCTTGCAAACTGCCTGTATTGTCTTGAGCGGTATCGTGAGGCTATAGGTCCTTATGCCAATGCCGGAGAGGTAAACCCGAGCGATCCCAATAGTTACTTGCTTCTAAGCCGCTGCTACAGCGAACTTGGCGAGTTTGACAATGCGGCTCGTGCTCTAGATAGCGCCTTACAGGCTGTTGAGGGCAATAAAGAGTTTTATGATTGGAAGGTTGCTTTACAAGAAGAAAAGGCGCAAGTCATTGCCAAAGGAAAAGGTTATGGAATTGCTACCTAGTGATGTTCCTTCTAATGTGCCTGTTACTCCTCTATCTCGAACATCGGGGCGTCCGCCTCCTCCTCGATATCCTCCTCCTCTGCCACCTTCGAGCATAGCCCCAGCTAGTCCAAACACACCTAGCCGGGTAAGCCCTGAGGGCGATCGAAAAATCCTCTCTCAGGCATTAGCCTCTGCAGCAGTGCAAGCAAGAGCCGGACTAAAAGCTGGAGGAAACACTACCACCCATTCAAGAATGGCAGCCGCAGCAACTCCGGAAGCTCCAAAAAAAAATCAGGTTCAAAAAGCAAAAGAACTTGTGGCAGAGATTGATGAAAGCATAGTGCAAGTTAACGAAGAGCTCAGCTTGCTCCTTCATAAATCACAATTTAAAATCGTTAATAAAGTGCAAAGTGGAACAAGCTTTCGCCAAGCTGTCGATGAAGAAAAGGCGCACCTAGAAGCTGAGTTAGAGCGCATACCCAAGCGTAACAAAACGCCCGAAGAGGCAAAAAAAGAAAGTGATCTAAAGGCTAAATTAGCGATTGTGAAAGGTACAACTCAAGGGACGATTCAAAAAGGTGTTGAGTTTCTCAATAGGCTAGATCGCCTACAAAGCACTAAGCGACAATTAATACATGATTTACCTGTTATCCACGCCCTTGAAGAGGGTGCTATAGTGAAATCTGTTATTCCCGATGCTGTTGCCGGCAAATATAAGGGGCCTCAAGCTGAGCTTGATAAACTACATGTTAGGCTTTCTCAACTTGAACACGAGCAAGCAGCGCTTCAGGAAAAACTTCGCGCTGCACCAAAAGATCAGGCACTTATCGGGGCAGAAAAAGCTGTAGGTAAAGAGGTTGGGGCTGCAAAATCTCGCATACAAGAGCTTAAAAATGCATTGTCAATGAGGGTAGATAGAGATCAAATCCTGGAAGGCGCGGTGCAGCAGGTTCCTCCAATTTTTATTAATTCCCAGAGCCGAGTAAGCACTAAACATGCATCAAGCATACCCTGCAATAACTATGCTATTACGCCGGATCCCGGCACTAACATTACTCTAAGGCACTGTACAGTAGTTGAGGAAAAGTATGACTTTAGTACCGGTAAAAACGTCGAAAGACAAAGACCGGGAATTGAACTGACCTTTACCCTTAATGGTAAAGAAGTCACGCTTAAATGCCCAAAAGACTATGTTCACTTTGGTAAAGATGACGATGAGAGTAGCATAAGGCGGTTGGATGGCGAACTTGGGGACGATCTTAAAGCCGTTGTGACATTTCGGGCCCAAGAGGGCGTGCAGTTTTATGCTGGAGTTGGAGCGTGGACTAACTGCGACGTTGGTAGAACTTCTGAGCAGCCAAATGGGCCACAAGTGATGACGTTTTGTGATGGATGTGGCTGGGGGCCAGGTCCTAAAAATGCTGCGACGATATGCTCAAAGACTGCGCAGGAATATGTGGACAAAAGGGTAAGGCATGCTACAACCTTGCGCGATGTAGCACAAATTGTTACGCAAGGTATGATGGAGGCCCAAGCGGCAATTGTAGAAGCTAATAAGAAAGCTGAAGAAAAAAAAGATGTAGTTACTGACACAACGTTTAACCAAATCGTTGTTGTAGATGGGTATGCCGTTATTGGTACGGTAGGGGATCCAAAAACGTTTATTATACGTAATGGCAAGGCTATCGACGTTACCGCAGGCGGGCGTGGCAACCTGCATGATGCTAAGGATCCGGGCGGTCGACTAGGCTGCGATAGTGCAAAGAGTTTATCAGAAGATTACCGAAATTTTGCACTACGTGTTATCAAGCTTGAGCCGGGTGATCTCCTCGTAGCTTGCTCAGATGGTATCCATGATAATCTTGATCCTGAAACCTTGGGAGTTTCCGTTGAAGAGGCGGCTAGGTTTTGCCATATAGATCCTGCACCGGTCGGTGATTGGAATAGTGCAAGTCAAGCTGAAATAGGGCTGCTAAAGCAAAAGTATATCGAGGCTAAATTTGGTGAGCTTGCATCCAAGGCTCAAGATCAAAATGGTGTTGCTACAATGCTCCAGCAGCATGCAATGAGGGCAGCTGAAAAACAAAAATTGGATCTTTTGGAAGGCAAAAAACCAAGCGGCGATTATACACAGGGTTCAGGAAAGCCGGATCACGCAGGCGTTGCTGTTATGACCTATCTTCCATAGCTAGCATACACATCAATATCAAGCACATGCCTAAAGTGCTCCTTAAGCGATACTTCAGCACATTGGACCTGCTTCTCTGCCAAAAATGGCTCTAGCATGAATCTGGTGCCATTTTCTAACGTGACGGAGCCGTCACATGCAACCTTTGCAATGAGCGGAGGTAGGGGAATTACCCATTCTGTGGAGGCGTCGTAACCAAGTGTTTGTATCGTGATTTGGTGCCCCTTCAGGACGCACGTTCCAAATTCTACGTCAGCAAAAAGTGTGTAGCTTCGTTGCCTTGAGTCGTGGGGGGTATAATCTATATCTTTGTCTATGAGTACTCTACCAGCTGGTACTTTTTGCTCGGTCCCTTCGTCTTCTTTAACAAGCCTGATATTTCGTATAACTAATGAACGGGGCTCTTTGGTAATAGTGCCAAAAGTATCATGGCAGAGTGTCCCGACTTGTAGCGCCTCTCCTGCTTTATTTTTAAGGGCTTTTGCAACCTCGACATAGAGTAGATTGCCTGGGCATTCTTCTTTATGAACAGGTTGTATGTTTCGTTTTTTTACAACAAGTTGTGGACGTAGGGTAAAGTATGTGCCAATAAATTTACTGCCATAGTCCGTTGCCGGAAATTGGTTCACGAGTTCAGAGATTTTTGAATCGATGGTAAGAGTTTCTATATCGCGTGCGAGCTCGTCTACGCTTCTATCTGCCCGTAATGCGTCCCATTCTGTAAGAATTGCAGCCTCTAGCTCTGTAGGTAGCATAACCTCTCCATGACATGAAGCGCCAGTTTATCAAATAATATATTAAAAAGCAAGGGGGATGCTGACAGAGAATCGGCAATGTGGTACGCTGAAGAGGTTCAAATGGAGTGTAGCCTGTGGGATATTTGATACTGCTTCGCCATGGCGAGTCGATGTGGAATAAGAAAAATCTTTTTACGGGATGGGTGGATGTGCCGCTTTCTGAAAAAGGCATACAAGAGGCTTTAGACGCAGGAAGGCGCCTTAATTCGATGTCTATAGATGTTATCTACTGCGGAACGCTCATTCGCGGCATTATGACGGCGATGCTGGCAATGTCTGTAAGGACTGACGGTAAAACGCCCGTTATCGAGCATAACAGCGGCAAGCTTGCTTCTTGGGCAAAGATCTATTCTGAACATGCAGCTAAAGAGACTATACCCGTATACTGCTCAGATGCCCTTAACGAGCGCATGTACGGTGAGCTTCAGGGGCTTAATAAGCGCGAGACCATGGATGCCTTTGGAGAAGAGCAGGTAAAGCTATGGAGGCGTAGTTTCAGTACCTGTCCGCCAGAGGGCGAAAGTCTAGAGCTTACCACCAAGCGCGCGCTTCCTTACTTTGAAGCAACGATTATGCCAGAGATACGAGCCAATAAAAATGTACTGATAAGCGCCCATGGAAACTCTCTTAGGGCATGCGTTAAGGACATTGAGGGATTATCTGATGATGAAATAGTGTCTCGAGAGATTGCAACGGGACAACCCTTGGTGTACGAATTCAAAGACAATAGGTTTTATGCAAGAAAGGATCTACCTTGACTACATCACAGCATCGCCTGTGTCTCAAAATGCTATACGTGCAAGCTTGCCCTATTACGAAGAACATTTTGCCTCGCCAAATGCCCCCTATAAATATGCTCAAGAGCTATTGATGCCTATAGAAGAGGCAAATACACATATCTATGAGCTTTTTGGGGCAAAAAGTGATGAGCAGTTTATCTGTACATCAAGTGGTGCAGAAGCTGTAGCCATTGCTGTGCATTCAGCCTATTCAGCGCTTACAAGGCTTGGCGGAAAAAACCACTTTGTTGCCCGCTCTATTGATGAAGCTCCTGCTATACTTACCTTGTCTAGCCTCGAAGAAGAGGGTTGCTACCTGAAATTTGCTTCCACGCATAAGCGTGGGTTTGTTACTAAGGATGCCCTTATAGAAGCTATATCGCCAAGAACTGCCTTGGTGTCCATTTCTTGGGCCTGTGCCCTTACGGGAGTTATACAGCCACTAGAGGAGCTAGCAGAAGTATGTAAAGAGCGAGCAATTTGGCTGCATGTAGATGCAACACATGTTGCAGGAAAGCTTGATATTGCGTTTAGTGATCTTCCGATAGATATCCTCACCTTTAATGGAAATAGCCTTCATGCACCTGTAGGAACGGGAGGTCTATTTGCAAAAAAGCATATTCCCATAAAGCCACTTACCTATGCAGCGCCAATAAACGTTCCTATGTTGATGGCGCTTGGAGAGAGCGCACGTCTTGCTAAAGAGACCGAAAGCCTCTACTGCACAGAAGTTGCCAGAGTTAAAAGTCAATTTGAAGAAAGGCTACTTTCCGGCTATCCAGAAGCCAAAATACTCTTTCAGGAAGAAGAGCGCGTGCCCCATATAAGTGCCATTGCTTTTACAGGTATACATGCAGAGCTTTTGGCATTTGCTCTGCAGCGAAAGGGGGTGTATACATCTATTGGAGGATTGCCTTTTCAGCCTATAGAAAAGGTGCTTACAGATTGTGGTATAGACCCTGAGCTTGCAAGGTGTTCACTTGCGATTAGCCTTTCTAAAGATACTCAGGAGCATGAACTTGAGCGGGCATCAGATATCATTATAGAGGTAGCAAAACGGCTTCGGCGCCTTTCACGGGGGATCATCGCATGAGTATAAAACCCTTTGTTTGGGCAAAGTACAGCAAAAAACTTGCTCTTCGAATTGAGAATCCCTACTGCGTGGGCACTTTTTCTGATGCTGATGCATTAGAGCGCGATGTGCATGTTGCAAGAGGGGTGTATGGCTCTTTGGATGCGGGATATGTCGTTGAGTTTTACTGGCTTGTAGACAAGCAAGATGGCGTGATCATCGATAGTCGCTTTCAGGCGTTTGGCCACTCTGCACTAGTTGGTGCAAGTGAGGTTGCTTGTGAGCTTGTTATTGGTAGAAATTATGATCAGGCAAAGAGGCTGTCATGCGAGCTTATTGACAAGCACGTGAGGGATAAAAATGACACCCCGGCCTTTCCTGAAGAGACCTATAGCCTTTTGAATGCAGTTCTTGAAGCTGTTGATAAGGCAGCGGATACCTGTCAGGGTATACCCCTTAGCGAAAGCTACGTAGCGCCTCCAATCCTTAACAGACAAATAGATATCCTAGAGGGAGGCTATCCAGGCTGGAACGAGCTCAGCCTCAAGCAAAAGCTTGCCGTCATCGAAGAGGTTATTGCCAAAGAGATACGTCCCTACATAGAGCTAGATGCGGGCGGCGTTGAGGTAATAAACCTCATTGATGATACAGAAGTTATTATCGCCTATCAGGGTAGCTGCACCTCTTGCCACTCGGCAACCGGCGCCACCCTCTCCTTCATCCAAGAGATGCTAAAAGCCAAGGTTCACCCAGACATTACTGTTACGCCCTCTCTTTAAGAGCGGGGTCAGGCCTGGCATTCGGGCATTTGAAAATAAAGGCATGATCTTAACTATCTAAATATTAAGAGTTTTTAACTGAATGCCCGAATGCCAGGCCTGACCCCGCTTTCGCCTTTTCTTTAATTAAAAAATAGTTTATTAATAGGGTATACCTAGGGGAGCGTATGTTTAGTGCATCTGATAGCAGCCTTGGAGACCTAAAGACTCGTAAAAGCCAAACAAAAAACCAGGCGTTTAACCTGTTTGTATCGCTTATTCAAAAGGTTAAGGAGTATTCTAACTCGTTGACATTCTGGGAGATGCATAATTTGGCTTCGCTACTTCCTTCTTGGATGCACCACCTATCAAAAAATGAAATTCCAGGGTTGTTGGAGGCTTTTACTCAGGGCAGGATTATGTCTTTCTTGCAACGTGGCTACAAGGAGGCCTTTGGGGAGGTCTGTCGCCAGGCGTATTTACACGGCAGGCTCTATCACGTACTTGAGGATGTTTCCATAGATAAAGAAAGCGCTGAGGTTATTAAATCAGAGGTAGAGGCCGAAGTACTAGAGAGCAATAAGCCCTGCCGCTTTGCAAAACTGCGGGGGTATAGCTCGCTCTTTGCCATGCATGTAGATAGAGAGCCAGATGCCAAGAATGTAGAGGTTGTGGATGCTATTGTCGCCGATGCTCTAGTAGAAGCTGCCTGCATAAAGATGTCTCACTCAGTTACTGATCTTGATAAACATGAGGACATACGCCATCTAGCTAAGCAAGCGATCATAGAGACCCTGCAAAAGCATACTGGGGATCAGGAAGTTACCCTTCTAATCCCCCAATCTAAAGGCCACAGTCAGGGCAGTTTAAGCGATGTGAACTTTGTCTATGACATGGCTCTATTCATACTGAAAAATAAATAATCTACGCAAGCTGTCGCACAAGTGCATCCAAAAAGCGCTTTTTCATATCACCTGGCACGCAATCGAGTGAAAGAAATGGGTTATAATCCTCTAGTTCCATCAGCAAAAGAGTGCCGTCAGCTAAGCGGCATGCATCTACACGTTGAATACCTTGCCTGCAGCTATTCCAGAGAATAAACTGCCTTGCAAAATCTATATCCTTGTCGCTTGGCTTGTATGGAATAAGCTTCCACCGACATGTGGGGTCCGGGGCATGGAGCGCATAGTAAAAGGCTGTTCCTAGAAAATAAAATGATACCTCATAGACAAAGTCTATAACAGGTTGTATCACCATATTGTCATATTCATCCTTCAGCATATCCCACGATACTATTTCTACCCCCTGAGAGTCTGCACCATCAAGCGGCTTGAGCAGGTACTTTTGTCCCGCTTGTACGTTTGCTTTATGAGTAAAGCTTGGTATAACGGGATAACCTGCTTGATAGAGCTCAAGTAGATGCTGCTTGCCTATGATATCACCTTTTCCTTGCAGGTCGTTACACATAACAAGATCTTTTCGCTCTTTTAGGGTTGCTAAAGCATCCATATGAAGTGTTTTGGGGCCAGTATTGCGTATGAGCACTGCATCTACGTGATCAACTAGACTTAAAGCATCTTCGATATGTGCCATATACAGAGTAAAATGGTTTCGCAAAAAGCAACCAAGCGCTAGATCTTCACGAAAATACTCGCGCCCTTTTGCTTCATAGTAAAAATCTGTTACAAGGAGTAATTTTTTCATTGGACTACTCTCATGCTTTTGGCTCGATATATGTTAAACAGCGTTACGGCTATCAATGCCGGATAGGCAGCCTCGAGGATAGGGCCAAGAAAGTTGGCGATACCCGAAAATTCAAGATTTGATACAAAAAATGCTATAACTAGCGTTGCCATCAGTGAACGCTTTTCACCAAGGCGACGTGAAAAGACCTTTACATTCAAAAACTCTGCAAAAAGTGAAGCTAGCGCTATTGCTGTTGTAAGGCATGCTAGAACGACAGCTATCGCAACAAGTGGCGCGCCAAATGATCCAAGAGAAGCAAGAGCTACGCGTCCAAACATCTCCTGAGCAGGTACGTTAGCTAAAAGGGGCGCATAGAGCCATCCAAGCGTAACTAATGCTAAGTAGACGCTGTATAGTAGTCCAGCAGCTATACAGGAGGCTTTTATAAAGAAGCTTGTGGTGTGACCCTCGCTTTTAAGCTGCGCAAGTACAAAGCCGGAAAAGAAAAATGCAGCTACAAGGTCCATGGTTTGATATCCGGTAAAAAAGCCGGTTTTAAAGGCCCCTAGGGCATCAGATGTCATGGACTGGCTAGATGCCTCGTGTAGTGCAAAAAAGACAATTGCGGCTATTGATGCTAAAAGAAAAGGTGTAAGCCAAGCACCAACAACGTGCACTATACGCGATTTATTCACAGCTAAGAGATAGGTAACAAGGCATATCCCAAAACTTGTGGCACTAAGAGTAAGCCAAGGAAAGAGCAAGACAGATGCCCCATGTATAACTGTTAAACATCGAGCTAACACCCCAAATGGCCCCATCAACCCTAATGCTACAAGAGAAAAAAGAAGTGTTCCCCGCTTGCCAAGTAGGCTAAAAAATGCCTCCACACTGCCATTATAAAGGGCGATGCCAAACATGCCCAGCAGTGGAAAGATAACGCATGTTATAAGCACTCCAAGCGATGCGGCAAATACCTCTCCGCCACTTTCAACACCTACTTGTAATGGAAACACCAAATTGCCCGATCCAAAAAACATCGAAAAGAGCGCAAATCCTACACTAACTAACAACAAAAATTTGTTTTTCATAACATCCTCTGTAAAAAATAAAAAAACCGCACAACCCTTTTGAGCGTGCGGTACTCACTACAAAACCTATATATTGCTTCTTTTCGCGCTACATAGGCCCGCACCTTGATTTAAAAATAATTCTAATAATTATAACTTCCATAACAAACCAAAAAAAAGACCGCATCTCTTTCGAGATGCGGTCTGTTATCAACCTAATTTTAGCAATAGCAAGCTACCTAGGTCCGCACCTCATTGTGGTGTGGATCATAATAATCACGCAGCTGACTGTACATGCTTTGCTAGACATTCTTATTCCTTAAAAGTGCAACGGTATCACAAGTACACTTTATTACTCAATTATAACTTCAGATTCCATGGCATCGGTGGCTTTCTATTATCGAAATTCTTTCTCAGTGGGTCAGGTGCAGCAGTCAAGGTAACAACAACAGTAGTATCACCATCCCTTGTAGCGACAGGTGACCAGGGCCCAGATACGATCTGAGATATTTTATATACGGCAAGCTCTCTTGCGTCCTGAGTAGCGTAGCAGAGTCTCACTTCTCGTACGCGATCTGCAAACTGTACAGTGGCGACAGAGGTGGATGTTATTATGTCTTGAATAACGGCAACTCCAATAGTGCCCCAAGATTTTTGATATTCAGCTGGTATATTGTATGATTGAGCAGTTGCTGGATCCATAAATTCTTCCTTGTTTTAGTGTGGTATAGTAGCATGTTGGGCTATTTTGGCTCCAACAAATTGTATATACTTTTATTGTATGTATAATATATAATTGCGCTACTATGGAGCCGATTTCTTTTTGTTTACATAAACCACTAGTTGTAGATAGTCAGGTTATGGCTGTTTTGGGATTACCGGATAGTACCGTTATTCCGGTGGTTAATAGAAAGCCATTTTGGAAGATTGTTACCATCTATACCGGGGATAGCAGTGATGGCACTTTGCTACACGCACTTGAAAAAATAGGCAAGATTGAGGGCTTTTCTGCAGGTGGGCACCCTATTAACTCAGGTTGGGTGCGCGATGGGTCGTATCCTGTTACTCCTAAACGATGGCTAGTTCCCTGCTATCTAGCAGCCAAAACACTTGACTACATTACCCCTAGTGCAATGAAAATTTGCAAGCTAAAAAGTGGTAGAGAATTTTTGGGAACACCCGTAGATGCGCGAACATTTACTGGGTATGATATGGGGATGGTAGGTGATGTTGACTGTGTTGTATCGAATCTGTACTTTCAAGGCGGCAATATACTAAAGGCAGAGAGCCGCGATGGAGAAAAATGCCACCTTATTGGCGGCTATAACATTGTGGCAAGTCATTTGCTTTTGCAAGAACCTCTCGATAGGGTGACAGAGCTTTTTCAAGAGGCTTTTCAGGATAAGGTAGTGCCTATTGGTGGTGAAAACTTTGAGCAGCTAGACTATCACCTTGACCTTTCACTTATCCCTTTGATGGGCGGCACTGTACTTGTGCAAGACTACGATGAAGCTGTAGGACTATTAGAGAGGCTTATCGCCCATCCACAAGTGCTAGAGAGCGAGAGAGAGCGGTTTAAGGACTATCTTCAGGATGCAAAAGAAAAGGCTATAAAAACTCGCGACAAGGTGCAACGTTTAAAGAATGAACTTAGTGAAAAGGGTTTTCAGCCAGTATCTATTTCAGGAGAGTATTCTTGCAGCAACATAAGAACAATCTGCTACACGAATTCTATTCATGGCTATGCAGACGCTCAAAACACCTTCTTGCTTGCTTTTGGCTACGATACTCCCGGTGAAAAGTACCTGCAAGGGTACTTTACTCAGATCCTCCAAAGCCATGGTGTAGAGCATGTCTACTACATCCACTCCCCATTTGCCTCTGAGATGCTCGAAGACGGCGGCGGCCTCCACTGCGACACGTGCGATATTTGTGAGTGTTAGAGATCCCCATTTTAGGTCGGCCAATAATAATCCAGAAGAGTGCTGTGGTGCCATCTCTCAATTGACCCCAAATACTCCTGATGAGTTTTCAGAATCTGAAGTGTATGTGAAATGTGATACAGGTCCATCCGCAACTTTTTAAATTTACGGAAAAATCCACCATTCGCTGCCTTTTGCACCATATCCTTGAATCAACCCTTGATCATACAAAATGCTTAAAATGGCTCCCTTCCAGTGTTGTGTGGAAGAGTATTCGGCTGAGCAGATGCCGTATTTATATTCAGGTGGTTTTGGAATTTTCCAATGGTCAGGCACATCTGCATTACTTAAAAATGCTAAGAGCATATTAGTTATGCTGTCAGTGTCTTTTACTGCAAGAGGGATAGAACCATCTCTATCAACACCAAATTCTTTTACAATAGCTCGAATTCTACCGAACACAAAACTAATGGCGGTTTCAAAGGTGCCTGTAAATGACTGCTGTGGGTCTGTAAATTCACTTTCATCAAGCTTAATAGGGAGTTTTAAAAACTCTTCAAGCGAACGAGGCGCTTGGTTTTTAGGCGGCGGCCAACTTTCGAACAGTCCTACTTCACTGGGCTTTATATTGTATTTTGCTTCTATTGCTTCAAAATCCAAAGTATTACTTTTGATAGCTTTTTTAGCAGGCATATCCTCTGCTGTGTATACACGCTTTGGCCCAACTGGTGCTGACATAAAGTCCTCATTTTTATTATAATACGTCACGAAGTATATCTGATCATTAGATATGCAGCAAGGCGTTGATGGTCTTCTTTTAAACTGAACAGACAGGGTGCTTGTTAGAGCGCGAGCCATTTGCAGAGGAGCCATTTTTGGATCCAGAGGGCAATGTCTTCTGATTCTTCGGCAGTAGCTAGTGCTTCATCTAGCGTTTTGCCATGCTCTATGCTTTTGAGGATGTCGTATTCAAGTGGCTCTAGAGTGTCCCAAGAGATGTTGAGGTGGTTATTGCGGTAGAGGATAAAGTGATAGGGGGTTTCTTTGTCAAGCTTTGGAAAGTCATTATCAAGCCAGTAGTCGTGATCATGCTTTAAAAAGGCCTCTCTAAAGTGCATGTAGTCGCCATTTGTCTTGATGAGGTGTACGGTTGGTTGTAGCTTGAGGGGTAGGTATAAAAGCTCTTCTGCCTTATCATCACTAAAACGCATAAGGTCGATTTCGGGTAAAGCTTTAGCAAAAAAACAGTGTTGGCATGCCCAGTCTATTTCTGCAGCCTTTAGCACAAGCTCTCTATCCTTTGCATGGTATGTTTTATGTAAGTAGGCAGTAAGTTCATTGCCAAGAAGGTTAAGGCTCCAGTGTGCAGGTGGATGGGCAGTAAGATAGGGAGCGCCTATTTCATCGTCAAAGCTAGCTTTGCCAAAGAGACGCGATAAAAAGGGGTATACTTCGTGTAGAGCCTCTAAAAGGCGCAGCCAGTAGCTTTGGTTATATATCTGCATGCGCTCTAACGCGCTTAAATTGGCTGTGGAGGCTATATAGGTTGATGGCTCCTCATCATATTCAAGAGTGTTGTACATGTTTTGGGTGATGATGCCCCCAAACCATCGCTGGATCGTGGCAAGGCGCGCAGGTACTGTTGGATCGTAGCTCATAATGCAGCCTGAAGTGTATGTTGAAAGGCTTTTGCCTTTAGTGCCTCTTGCCATGTGTCTTCAAACGAAATAAAATTATCATCCCATTCTAAAAGTGTAGAAACGCCGCCCGTAAGAGGATATACATCTTTATAGATGTTCCATACTTCGTCGCAGACGTAGTTGTCATGAGTGTCTAGGATGTAGCCGTCAGCTCGTTTATGACCTGCTAAATGTATCTGCAAAACTCTATCTAGGGGTAGGTTTTGGTAGTATTCTTTTGGGCTAAAGCCATGGTTTTGACTTGAGACGTAGATATTATTTACATCCAGCATCATAAAGATATCTGCCTTTTCACAGATCGCCGCATAAAAGTCCCATTCAGGCATCATGTCATCTGTAAAGGTCACATATGAAGAGAGATTCTCAAGGGCAAAGGGCACTTCAAGGTAGTCCTGAACAATTTTTGCTCGTTCTGCGACATAGTCTATAACTTCTTTTGTGTATGGCAAGGGCAAAAGGTCGTGAAAGTGCGCTCCCGGCAGCCTTCCCCAACAAAGGTGGTCTGAAATCCAAGGCGTTTTTGTTTTTCGAGCAAGTTTTTTAAGCTTTGCAAGGTAGTCAAAGTCAAGGGTATCAGGACTTCCTATTGCAAGATTTACCCCATGTTGTACGACAGGGTAGTGCTCGAGTATGCGTTCCAAGTTTTTTAGCGGCAGGCCTTCGTCGATCATAAAATTTTCACTTATGATCTCAAACCAGTCAATAGCCGGAAAGTGACTAAAGATGTACTCATAGTGCGGGATTCTAAGCCCTATGCCGATCCCGAGATTTGGAATGTCTTTATTTTTTCTCATAAGAATGTACGGGGGCATGTTGTTGCCCCCATACGACGAGTTTATGAATTTGCTCGTTTTTGTGCCATAGAAACGGCATCATTTGCATTTGTTTTGCAGCCACCTTGACCTTTGCAGGCGTTTTGGCCTTTGCAGCTATTTTTGTCTGATTTGCATTTGCCTTGGCCTTTGCATGTGTTTTGGCCTTTGCAGTCGTGCTTTGCAATGCTCATAGCCATTGTACGGCCTTCATGATTCATCTTCATGAATGCCATTTTTGCACCGTCTGTAAGGTTGTCAGCAAAAGCTTGCTCATCATTTGTCATAGCCATTTGCTCATCAGCTTGCATGCTCTGTGGTGTAGAACCGGCAAAAGCAAGTACCTGCTGGCTCATAAAAGCAGCAGAGCAAATACCCATTATAACTCTTTTTTTAAGTTTTACTTTCATAGAAGTCTCCTTGTTTCCATGGATCCTATCTATCTAGCGAAGTAATTTTTGTCTACAGATTAACATCTGCGCTTTGGATGGTGTGGGTGGCGCCGTCAGCGCCTTCTAGGAGGAGACTGCCGTCGGCGTTGAGGTCGATAACCTTGCCTTGGATGCGTTTTGCCGTGGTTTGTATGCATACGGGATGTTGCAGCATCCACTCTAGACTTTTTTGCCAGTGACTCCAGACATTTGTGAAGTTGTTACATTTTGCTTCTTCTAGACGCTTTATAAAGAGGCGAACGAGAAACTCTTTCACAGCTTCTAAAGAGAGGGTTTGGTTTTTTTCTAGAGCCATTGAAGTAGCATTTTGTGGAATAACCGAAAGCTCTTCAGCATTCATGTTGACATTCAGGCCAATTCCTATCACAATGAAGGGCAGATTGTTCACTTCCGTACGCTCAGTAAGTACGCCCACGATTTTTTTGCCGTCGACAAGTAGGTCATTTGGCCACTTGATCTTGGCTTGAATGCCGTGGAGCTTAAAAAACTCTTCCAGAGTTAATGATGCAAGCTGGCAAAGGGCAAAAGGCTTTATGGCAGGGTCATCCAGGAAAAAACCTAAGCTTAGGTAGAGGTTTTTGCCTTTTGGTGAATGCCAGACGCGCCCATAGCGGCCATGGCCATTTGTTTGTTCGTCGGCAGTGACTGCTGTTAATTCATCATGTGCAAAATCAGCTGCATGCTCTTTTGTCCAGGTATTAGTGGAATTGACAGAAGCTAAATGGTAATATCGTATCTTCATAGAAGAGGCCTCATGTGGTCAAGTAGGTACCTTACACGCATTGATTTTAGAGCAATGTTTATTATCTGGACACTCATGATAATAAGCTGTCTCATCATTTCTTCATACTCCGGAAGTCCCCTTGCTTTTGACTTAGGTCCTGAGCCATTTTTTACCCCTATGGTAAAAACCCAAATCCAGTGGTTTGGCATTGGCTGGCTTGTATTTATCTTCTTTGCCGGATTTGATTACAATAAGCTTCGCGAGTGGGCATGGGTTGTTTATGTAGCAAGTATTATATCTTTAGTTGGGCTTTTTTTCACGGATTCTATTCAAAATGTCCATCGCTGGTACCGTATAGGCATAATTTCGCATAATTTTCAGCCTTCAGAATATGCTAAACTTGCTTTGGTTATTGCTTTAAGCTGGTTTTTAGAGCGAAGAGCCACCTCATCTAGAAGTCTTGTAACAGCTCTTGGCGGCCTTTTAATATTTGTTATACCGTTTATACTTATCTTAAAGCAGCCCGATCTTGGTACTGCGCTTGTGCTTTATCCCATGACGTTTGTGATTTTTTATTTTGGAGATATCTCCCCCTGGCTTATGCGTGGGATGTTGTGGCTTTCGCTACTTGCTGTAAGCGTGGTGTTTTTATTTTTTAGCGGAATAGTCTCACATGAGGGTGCAAGGCCCTTTTTTTTGCGGTTTATCAAGGAATATCAGTATGAGCGGCTAAATCCAGATACTCACCATCAAAAGGCTGCAAGCACTGCTGTTGCTATTGGAGGTATAACCGGTGTTGGGTTTCAAGAAAGTGAGTATACGCGCGGGGGGTCACTTCCTGTTCCCTATACAGATTCTGCATTTCCTGCCTTTGGGGAGGAGTTTGGTTTTTTGGGTTTAATGGGTATGCTGATACTTTTTTATGGGCTTATTTACTGTAGCTTTCAGGTGAGTGCCGTTGCTAAAGATCCTTTTGGAAGACTTTTAGCTGCAGGCATTTCGGTATTTTTAGCTGTGCATATTATCGTAAATATTGGCATGATGTGTGGCCTTTTGCCGATCACGGGTATTCCTTTAGTGCTTGTAAGCTATGGAGGTTCTAGTGTAATGAGTACCATGATGGCACTTGGTATTTTACAGAGCATCTATAGCCGGAGGTTTATGTTCTAATGGATAGCCACTTTTTATTTCATCCAGGTGATTGGCTGGGCACGGGACAGGTTACCTTTAGCATGAGCCCGGAGCTACTTTACTTTCGCACAAAGTGGTCTTGCGCAAGACCAGATAGCGAGACCTATCAGTGCACGCAGATCGTTGAGATTATTGGCGGCGACCGGATGGTAAATATCTTCACGATACGGCCTACAAGCAATGCAGCCTTTAACATCGTTTTGCAAAACGAGCTTCTTGGCGTATTTGGCGGCACCGGCGTGATTGAAGAAAACCTCGTTGCCTGGGAGTTTCGCAACGTTGGGATCTTTGAAGGGTTTGAAGTATATGAAAAGGTGCATGATGAAGAATATTCTATGCATGCGGAATATCTATCTAACGACGGCGCAAGAACGCGCATATCGGGCAAAATTTGGAAAGCAGCCGACAAACTAGCTGATGACGAGGAGGAAAATTATGAAGAAGAGCTTGAGTAAGTATTTGCCACTTTTAGCCCTACTACTTTTTGTTAGCTGTAGTGCCGGTAAGTATATGACCTTTGATGACTACAACAAAATAGCTCTTGGCGAAAATATCTCAGACGTCCAGGTGCAGCTTGGCATGCCATACGAAGTAAAAGAGCAAGGGCCAAATAAGCAAGAGTATATCTATATCGAACGCATCCGCCTTGGCGAAAAGCGCGAAATCTTTCGCCGCTATATCCTCACTGTCGACAACAACAAAGTTATCGATAAGAAGGTTACGGAGGAAGTGAGTAGTTTGATTCAGGTAATTGGTGGGTAGTTAAAGTCCTTTCTCAAGAAATGAAGTCGTGCCCTTGCCTCTGCCCGTGCCCTTGCCCGTTTATTCGAGCTGTATAATTAAAAAAACGGGCAGGGGCAAGGGCAAGGGCAGGGGCACGAAAAAGAAAAAGCCCTTACAGAGCTGCAGAGCATGCTATGTAAGGGCTTTATTAGTATTACGCGGCGCGGATCTTGATGTCGACACCTGCAGGCAGGGTCAGCATCTTGAGTGCGTCGATCGTTTTACCCGTTGGGTTGAGGATATCAACCAAACGCTTGTGAGTGCGAATTTCAAACTGCTCGCGCGACTTGCGGTCGATGTTTGGCGAGCGAAGAACAGTGTAGATTTCGCGTTTTGTGGGAAGTGGTATTGGTCCCACAACTGCAGCGCCTGAGCGCTTGGCAGTTTCTACGATATCAAGCACTGATCTGTCCAAAAGACGAGCGTCGTAGCCTTTTAGGCGGATGCGTATTTTCTGACGCACAATACGGCTCTCTTTCTTTTCGGGCTTAGCTTGTTTTTCAGCTTTTGGAGCCGATTTTTCAGCAGCAGCAGCGGTTTTTTCGCTAGCTGCAGGCTTTTCAGCTGCGGCTTTTGCCTTTTTTGCTGGCTTTTCCGCGGCTGTTTTTTCAGCTTTGGCAGCTTTTACAGGCTTCACCTTTTCTTTTTCTTGACTGTCTTTTTCTTGTTTTGCCATGGGCAAAGTTACCTCTTCATAATTTCTTCTTGAATCTTAGTTGGAACCTTTTCGAAGTGGCTTGGTTCCATCACATACGTCGCACGGCCCGATGAGAGCGAGCGAAGTTGTGTTGAGTAACCAAACATTTCACTTAAAGGCACTAACGCCTTAATCATCTGGGTTCCGCCTTTCATGGTTTCTTGACCCAAAATGCGACCGCGACGACGGTTTAAGTCGCCAATCACATCACCGACGCTTGCCTCAGGAGAGATAACGTCGACGCGCATGATAGGTTCGAGAATAAATGGACTTGCTTTTTTAGCAGCATCCTTAATAGCCATGGCACCGCAGATCTTAAAGGCAAGTTCACTCGAGTCAACTTCGTGGTACGATCCATAAACGATCGATACTTTAACGTCGACAAGAGGATAGCCTGCTAAGATACCTGTAGTAAGACCTTCCTCAACGCCCTTGATAACCGCAGGAATGTATTCCCTTGGGATGACGCCGCCGACGATCTTGCTAACAACTTCATTGCCTTTACCGCGTTCGTTTGGCTCGATTTCGAGGTCAACGTGCGCGTACTGTCCGCGGCCACCACTTTGCTTGACAAACTTTGTTTGGCAGCTAGATGGGCCTTGGATAGTTTCTTTGTAGGCAACTTCCGGTTTTCCGACGTTTGCTTGCACGTTAAATTCGCGAAGCATACGGTCGTAGATAATTTCAAGGTGAAGTTCACCCATACCACGGATGATGGTTTGGCCTGTCTCTTCATTCGTGCTTACGCGGAATGTTGGGTCTTCATCAGAAAGTGATGATAGTGCAAAGGCTAGCTTTTCACGATCTCCTTTTGACTTAGGCTCAATAGCCATCGAAATAACAGGTTCTGGAAACTCCATTCTTTCAAGAAGAAGGGGATGATCTTCGCTACAGAGCGTATCGCCCGTTGTTGCCTTTTTAAGGCCAACGCATGCTGCGATATCGCCGGCGTAGAACTCATCGCGTTCCTTACGCTGGTTAGCGTGCATCTCTAGAAGGCGAGATACGCGCTCTTTTGTGTCTTTTGTGGTGTTAAGAAGCGTTGTGCCCTTAGCAAGTGTTCCGCTATAAAGGCGGATGTAGGTGATTCTGCCGACGTATGGGTCTGACATAATCTTAAATGCTAATGCGGCAAGCTTTCCGCCATCATCTGGATGAAGAATGATCTCTTGTCCCTCTTTATCGAGATCAAAAGCCTTAATTTGGCCGCGATCGATAGGTGATGGGAGCCAGTTAACAACTGCATCAAGAAGCTGCTGTACGCCCTTATTTTTAAAGGCTGTACCGCAAAGTACAGGCGTAATCTTCAGCGTGCAAACACCTTTACGAAGAAGTGGGTGAATCTCCTCAGCAGTGATCGCATCTGGATTTTCAAGCACTTTATGCATAAACGCTTCATTTGTTTCATCAAGCGTTGCAAGTTCTTCTAAAAGTGCAAGGCGAAGTCGCTTACACTCATCTACGTACTCTTCGGGGATCTCTGATTCTTCCCAGTCTGCACCCAATGTTTCGTCGTGGAACCAAAGGGCCTTCATCTGAAGAAGGTCAACCATACCCTTGAACTGGCTTTCTGCGCCAAGTGGGAAGTGTACAGCGTAGGCATTTGCGCCGAGCTTTTCTTTAATGCTGTTGATAGCTTCAAAGTAATCAGCACCGATGCGGTCCATCTTGTTGACAAATGCGATGCGAGGCACGCCATATTTGTCGGCTTGGCGCCATACAGTCTCAGACTGTGGCTCCACGCCAGATACCGCATCAAATACCGCCACAGCGCCGTCTAGCACGCGAAGGGAGCGTTCCACTTCGATCGTGAAGTCAACGTGGCCAGGGGTATCGATGATGTTAATTCTTGCTGTCTTTTTTGACGTTTTAGGTGTCCAGAACACGGTTGTACAAGCGGAGGTGATAGTGATACCACGCTCTTGTTCTTGCACCATCCAGTCCATAGTTGCGGCGCCTTCATGCACCTCACCCATTTTGTGTAGACGGCCGGAGTAGTACAGAATACGTTCCGTCGTAGTCGTCTTACCAGCATCGATGTGAGCCATGATGCCAATATTACGTACATCTTCTAATTTGTCGTCTTGTGGTCTTGCCATGCTTTATTGCCTCTTACCATTTGTAATGAGCAAAAGCCTTGTTAGCTTCAGCCATTCTGTGTGTGTCGTCTTTCTTCTTAATGGTAGTGCCTTGATTGTTAAAGCAATCGGCAAGCTCTAGTGATAGAGCTTCTTCCATGGACTTGCCAGGTTTTCCTCTTGAGTGCGCAATAATCCAGCGCATTGCAAGTGACATTTGGCGAGCCGAAGGAATTTCGACCGGCACCTGGTATGTAGCGCCACCAATACGACGAGATTTAACTTCGAGCGTAGGCTTTGCGTTGTCTAGCGCCTGTTCAAAAGCTTCGAGTGGGCTTTCGAGCTTCACTCTTGATGCAAACTTTTGAATCGCACTGTATACAATGCGGCGGGCTGTTGATTTTTTACCACCAATCATGACCTTATTGATAAACTTGGCAAGCACTTTGCTGCCGTAGAGTGGGTCAGGAGCGATGGCTCTTGTTTCTGCTCTGTGTCTTCTTGACATAGTTTATTCCAAAAAATAAATTTAACAAATAACGTATGTCGAACGAATGATTCACCTGGTTTTTGTTTAAAACCTGTGCAAGAAATGCGCTTCTTAAGTATCTGACAAGCGCATATCCTGGACCAGGATATTTACAAAAATATCCCAGCGTTACTTAGGCTTTTTAGCCCCGTACTTCGAACGACTTTTCTTTCTGTCTTTAACTGGTGCGCAGTCGAGACAGCCACGAACGATGTGATAGCGTACGCCAGGAAGGTCCTTTACGCGACCACCACGAACAAGCACGATGCTGTGTTCTTGGAGGTTATGGCCTTCACCGCCGATGTATGCAATCACCTCTTGACCCGTTGAAAGACGTACCCAAGCTACTTTACGAAGAGCTGAGTTTGGCTTTTTAGGGGTTTTAGTTTTTACTTGGACGCAGACTCCACGCTTTTGTGGGCAGGATTGAAGAGCTGGTGATTTGCTCTTAACCTTTTTTTGGCTGCGGCCTTGTCTTACCAGCTGGTTAATAGTTGGCATTGATGTTTATACTCCTTAAAAATTGCGTAAAAAAACGCGAGACAACAATACCAAAAAAGCTACTTAACTGCAAAGATATTTTGGTAAGAGGTAAAAGAGACATAAAGGACATAGGGGACATAAGGGACATTTTGAGTCCCTTATGTCCTTTATGTCTCTTGTGTCCCTTTTAGAATATCTTGACCCGGCGGAGGCAAATCAGCAAGGCTCTGCAGCCCAAAATGTTTTAAAAATTCGCGGGTGGTGGCAAAGAGGGCGGGGCGGCCTGGGGCTTCGAGGCGGTCGGTGATTTCGATGAGGGCGCGCTCTTGTAGGTGGGCGAGTACTCCTGAGCAGTCAACGCCGCGTATAAGCTCAATTTGGGCTTTTGTGACGGGCTGCTTGTAGGCGATAATTGCTAGTGTTTCAAGTGATGCTTGTGAAAGGCGATCTTTTCTTCTATTTTGAAAAAGCATTTTGACGTAGGGCGAATAGGCGGGTATTGTGCGTAGCACATAGCCTTCTGCTATCATTTCTAGGTTAAAGGCTCTATTTTCGCGTCTATATTCTTCCTGCATAATTTCTATGAGGGCTTTTAGCTCTTTTTGAGTGATCGGATGGGTAGATTCCACAATTTCGCGTATTTTTGGAAGGGGTACAGGCTCGCCCGATGCAAATAGGATGGCTTCGATAATGCGTTTTACTTCTTCTACTGCGACTGACATGTGAGATACCAAATATTTTGTTCTTTAATTAAGGCTGCTTCTTGGTTTTTGAGCATTTCTAAGACAGCTAAAAATGTGACAATGAGCTGTTCTTTAGAATACTCATTTGGAAAAAGTTCATGGATTGAAAGGCGTTTAAGCGCTACTTGGTGGCGAACGATTTTTAGCGCATCTGCAACTGTCCACTCTTCTTCATATATAGAAAATGATCGATCTTTTGCCTGTTCCCAGATATTTATAAAGAGTCGAGAAAATTCTTCTAGGTCAAGCGGCACAGAAAATGGCCTAGGAACCTCTTCTGGAGGAAGAATTGTTGGTCTCCAGTAGCATTCTGATTGTTCGCGTTCTTTAACAGAAAAGGATTTAGCAACATCGCGAAAGGCGGCATATTCTTCAACCGACTGTAGACGCATTTTTTCAAAATCTTCTTCGGTTTCAAACTCTTCTTCCGGTGGCACAAGCCCTTGGGCTTTTAGGTAGATAAGGTGTGCAAGGCCGGCAATAAATTTGGCGCCCGGGTAAAGCGCTTGTTCTGTTTGGCGAAATTCGCGGGCAAGGTCAGCTAGCGAAAGATCGAAAATTTCGACCTCTTTTTTTTGGACTTGCAAAAGTAATTCATCAATAGAGCTTGACATGTCTTGCCAGAAAATTTAATAGAGATATTTTATATAAAAATGGAATTTTTGCATATGTTAAGGCGCATTTTATCTTTCTTTTTTGTCTTTTTCTTAGCTCCTATGCTCCTTTTTGGGCAAGAAAAAGAGCTTGCCCTGCAAAATGTGCATGAAGAGATGCAAAAACTTTTTTCAGAGCATCTTACTCAAAAGAAGATGACAGCAGAGATTATGGAAAGGGCCATTTGGCACTTTATTAACCAGTTTGATCCGCTTCATGTCTATCTACTAGAAAGTGAAGTAACTCCCTACCTGACGCTTTCAAAAAGGCAGCTATCGGCCCTTGCAGCGCTTGCTGACAAAGAAGATTACGATATATTTAAAAAAATAAATACAACAATACAGGAGTCAATACGTAAACTTCGCCTCTTTCGCCGCACGATGGTGGTAGATATTGAGGTGTTTAATAAGTTCTCTAAAGAAGCTCTGCCATTGATTGAGCCCGGCAAGCAAAATGAGCCTAGTAGCTTTGCTGAAAATGAGGTTGTACTTCAGCGGCTTCAGTCAATATACATGGCCCACCTTGTTGGAAGGGAGCTAGAGAGCTTTAAACAGCTCAATAAATCGCTCACCTTTATAGAGGCTGTTCGTAACGTCGAGCTTGAGCTTGAGGAATTTGAAAATGGGTATCTCTACCTTAATAAAGCAGGAAAACCACTAGAAGAGGCCCAGGTAAACAGCCTTTTTGCTCTACATATCCTTAAGGCATTTACCGCAAGTCTTGATGTGCATTCAGAGTTTTTTAATACAAAAGAGGCCGAAGCCCTGCGCATGAAGCTGCAAAAGGAGTATGAGGGAGTTGGAGTGTTAATTGAACAAGGCGGAGATTCATTCTATGTTTCTTCTGTTGTAAAGGGCTCTAGTGCCGGTTTAAGCGGTAAAGTCGAAGTTGGTGATGAGCTTATTTCTATCGACCAGACTAAAACCAAAGCGCTTACGTTAGTGGAGGTTGAAGAGATGCTCTCCGGAAAAGTCGGCACTTATATAGACCTTGGTTTCAAACGAGATAATCAAAAACCCTTTCATGTAGTGCTTGAGAGGCGACACACTATTTTGCAGGAAGGGCGCGTTGACACAACCTTTGAGCAGGTTCCAGGCGGCGTTGTGGGCGTGATTCAGCTTCATGCCTTCTATCAGGGTCAAGGTGATGTCTCTAGTGAGCAGGATGTTCTTAATGCATTAAAAGCCCTGTCCAAGCAAGGGGAGATTAAGGGACTTGTTCTTGATCTTCGCGATAATAGGGGCGGCTTTTTGCTACAGGCAGTAAAGGTTGCAGGGCTCTTTATTAAAACGGGCGTTATTGTAGCTGCCAAGTATTCTGATGGCACACTTCGCTATTTTCGCGATACAGACCCTCATGTAGCCTACTCGGGGCCGTTAATCATTTTAACATCGCGCGAGACTGCATCTGCTGCAGAGATAGTTGCAGAGGCATTAAAGGACTATGGAGTAGCAATCATTGTAGGTGACCTGCAAACATATGGCAAGGGATCTATCCAGACAGAAACAGTCACAGGCGAAAAAGATTCAGATGTAGGATTAAAGGTTACAATAGGCCGCTACTACAGCGTGTCAGGCAGCTCTACGCAGCTTCAGGGGGTAAAATCTGACATCGTAGTGCCAGGTACATTTGAGAAAAGAAATGTTGGAGAGTCATTTCTTCCTGAGACAATTAAGGCAGATACTATCGGGTCATCCTTTCACGATACTCTCCAAGATGTGTCAGAAAAGGAAAAAGGCTGGTATGAGAAATACTATATCCCCTTTTTGCAGCAAAAAACCGATACCTATAGAAAGTGGATTCCGGACCTTGCAAGAAAGAGTAAAGATCGTCTAGCAAAGAATAAAAATTACCAAAATCTTCTTCGCGGCGAAAATTTTATCACAGAAATGCATGGCCTTACAGAGCAAAAAATCATCCTTGAGCCTAGATCTCGAGAACGAACATTGCAAAATATGCAGCTGCAAGAAGCGATCAACATTACCAAGGATTTGATACAAGATGTGGCATCTCAGAAATAAGGGTTGAAAAAAAGGAACATTATTCGGTATCTTCCTTCTATCTATTTGTGGCCAGATAGCTCAGATGGTAGAGCAGAGGACTGAAAATCCTTGTGTCGCTGGTTCGATTCCAGTTCTGGCCACTTTTTCTTTACTTGTAATTAATTCCTAAAAACGCGATACGAAAAGCATAACTCAAAAAAAGGGTCATGCCGTGAACCTATTATCTATTTTTTTATTTGTAGCAGTAAGCTGTGCGTCATTTTCAAGCCTCTTTGCAATAGTTCCTGAAGTCACAATTTCAGATAGTAGCTCAAGTAGCAAAACTCAAGGCAGCATCGTTGGAACATTTGGTATGCTCGGAATAGGCAGAGACAATAGCATTCTTTTATCGAATAATGTGTACTACAAGCCCACACGTAAAGAATCGGCTAGACTTCTCAGAAGATGGCAACTGAATGATCAGATACGCGTGCTTAAAGTAAAAGACCATCGCTATGTACTTGCAAACCTGGATACAGGCGATGCGATAAAAACTAGAGTTTATGACTGGAAGTAATTAAGAGGTGCATCATGAAGATAGTTAGCATATTTTTAGGCTTGGCAATTTGCTTTACCTCCCTTCAGGCAGACATAAAAGGCCCTGGACGTCGTGGTGATAGAAGAAGTAGCGTTACAAGTTCCGGTAAGAAGCATGGCAGGGATTTTGCGATGCTAGGAACGGGTGCCAAAAACAGCATTGTTTTATCAAATAATATCTTTTATGAGCCTGCACACGATCACGATGCAAAAATTTCCAACACATGGGCTCAAGGCAACATCATCCGTGTATACGGCACTGATGCAAAAAACCGCTATCTCTTGCTCAACCTCAGCACCGGACAGACCATCAAGGCCAAAATCCTTAAGTGGGATTAAACTCCTGTTGCAGAAAAATCAGTAGGTCGGTTACCATTGTCCCTACTTTAAGATCAATGGGGAATTCCTATGTACGCAATTATTCGTAGCGGAAGCAAACAGTATAGGGTCAAAAAAGACGACGTCATTCAGGTGGAGCTTTTAGATTCTGAACCAGGTAAAGCAGTTGAGTTTAGCGATGTGCTACTCGTTGCAGATGGTTCTGGTAAGATAGTAGTGGGTGCACCACTTGTTTCGGGTTCAAAAGTTATTGGCCAGTATGTGCAAGAAGCAAAAGGTCCGAAGATCGAAGCTCTCAAGTACAAAAAGCGCAAAAACCAGTACCGCAAGTTTGGTCATCGCCAGCGCTACTCACAAGTCAAAATCACAGATATTCAAAGTTAAGAGGTGCTCTCATGGCCCATAAGAAAGGTCAAGGTTCAACAAGAAACGGACGTGATTCAGTAGCAAAGCGTCTTGGCATTAAAGTCGGAGAAGGCGAGCTTGTATCTGCAGGCAGCATTCTCGTACGTCAGCGCGGCACAAAATGGCATCCAGGCAACAAGCATGTACGACGTGCTAAGGATGATTCTCTTTTTGCTATGCAAGACGGTATTGTTTCATTTAAGAAGACCGATAAGACATACGTTTCGGTTCTTCCGGCTCAAAGCTAAAACTTCATTGCCACGTATCTGCAAAGGTGCGTGGCCTCTTTTTTCATGTTTATAGATAGAATTAAAGTTCATTGTGTTGCAGGTAAAGGCGGAAATGGCGTCATTGCTTGGAGACGCGAAAAATACATTCCCAAAGGTGGCCCTTCAGGTGGCGATGGTGGAAATGGCGGCTCTGTAGTCTTGCAAGCTGATAACAATGCTTCATCCCTAGAGTGGTTTGCCAATAGCCGTATCTGCAAGGCTAAAAGTGGCGGCCAGGGTGCCGGCGGCTGTAAACGGGGAAAAAATGGAGAAAACCTCATTCTCAAAGTGCCTTGCGGTACTTTGGTAAAGGATATAGACTCTGGAGATATCCTTTTTGACCTCACACAGCATGGCGAGCAAGTTGTTCTTTGTAAGGGCGGAAAAGGCGGCAAGGGTAACTTTGTCTTTCGTAGCGCTACAAACCGAGCTCCAAATATCTGCACGCCAGGAACTGAAGGTGAAGAGCGTCATGTAGAACTTGAGCTTAAGCTCATTGCCGATATTGGCTTAGTAGGCTATCCAAACGCGGGTAAATCTACTCTCATATCGCTTCTTGCAAACCGTGATGTGGCAATAGGTGCCTATCCCTTTACAACGCTTCATCCAAATATTGGTGTTTTAAGATATCCTGATCATGAACGCCTGCTTATTGCGGACATTCCTGGCATTATCGAAGGTGCCCACCAAAACCGCGGCCTAGGCCTAGAGTTTTTGCGCCATATCGAGCGCACAAAGATGCTGATTTTTGTAATCGATATCTCTGGCTGGGAAGGAAGGTCTCCAATTGGTGACTTTACTGTGTTGCAACAAGAGCTTTGCTCCTACGATCCGAGCCTTATAAAAAGGCCGTTTCTTATAGCGCTGAATAAAGTTGACTTAGAAGGTGCTGAAGAGCATCTAGAAGCCTTCAAGCAAGCTTTCTCAAAATACAAAAATAAAATCTTTCCAATCTCAGCCTCCACTGGCGAAGGCTGCCAAGCCTTAAAAGATGCTATTCGTCTATCCCTTGAAAAATGAGATTTCAGGTTATGTCCTAAATCGGTATTATCCGAAAAAAAGGAGTGACTATGTGGAAGTATCTTCTTGTAGCGATTTTGGCGGTGGGCCTTTGGTATGCGTATACAAGCTATCCTCAAGAACATAAAACTGATGGCAAAAATGTAAGTAATGGCGTGATACGTTATGGGCGCGAGACCATTGCCTCTTTAGAAGGTAACGGATTTGTCACTTTAGAGGGCACTACAGTACGCAATATGCTACTTGTCAACGGCAATTTAGATGCAAAAAATGCCAAAGTAGGAAGCCTCTCAGTAAATGGTCATGCAAGCCTTCTAGACACCACAATAGATGCAAAATCAGAGATTAACGGGTTTTTAAGTGCTACCAATACTACCTTTCGCTCAGAGCTTACTGTGAGCACACAAAGTGCTACATTTAGCGGGTGCACTCTCAGTGGCGGGATCGTGGTAAAAAAGCCTGCTTGGTCCTTTGGAAGGCAGACGCTAGAGCTTACAGAAAAGACAATTTGCAAAGGTCCAATTACCTTCGAAGGTGGCAATGGCAAGGTGATTCTTTCTAAAACAAGCCAAATTCTTGGAGCTATAAACGGAGCTGAGGTAGAAAAACAATGAAACATTTTCGTAAAGAACTGACATTTGAAGTGGAAACTCGATTTGCCCTCGTAAATATTACAGAACAGGTTGAAAGTGCTATCAAGGAAAGTAACATTATGGAAGGCCTTGCCTTAGTTGCTCCTATGGATGTAACTTCATCGGTCTTTATCAACGACAACGAAAAGGGCTCTATCCAGGATATGACAAAGTGGTGTGATCGCATGGCACCGCATGAGCCTACAAATCTTTGGAAGCACAATGAAGCAGGCGAAGAAAATGGCGATGCCCATCTCAAACGCCAGCTTATGGGCCGCGAGGTAGTAATTGCCGTAACAGGCGGCAAGTGCGATTTTGGCACATGGGAGCAGGTATTCTATGGCGAATATGATGGCCAAAGGTCCAAAAAAGTCCTCATCAAAATCATCGGCGAATAAGCCTAGGGCTCATTGCCCGTGACCATGTGGGGGAGCTTTTTTTGGAAAAATTGGTTGCCTTGGACGAGTGCTTCATTTGCTGATACTGTAAATTCATTAACAGGTGCTATCTGTACGGGAACCATCATGTGTGTGCGGATGGGGTTGCTCATATTTACGCGGGCGCGGAAAGTACCTTCTACTTTTGCTACAGCTCCCTGTAGGTTAAAGTGGGGTGCTTTTCCAATTTGTACGCGCTCTATGTGAAAAGAAACATCCATTGCTTGAGGAAATGCAATTACCAAAAGTTCTTTATCTGAAAAGCGCTGTTCAGCAGTAATTTTTACTGTATAGTCAAAGTGTTTTACTACAGTATAGCCTGATCCAAAAGAGAAGTTGCGGTTTTCAAGCTGCTCGCTGCCATAGTTATCAGTTAAAAGATAGGGTCTTGCCATACATGGTGCTGTTATAAGCATAATAAGTGTGCATAGTCCTAGAAAGCGCATAGTACCTCCAACATAATATAAACCTTTTAATTAACAGTTCTCTTATGTAAAGTCAACTTTTAATTTTTTAGACTTGCAAAAAATAGCAGTGCGAGTACAATCGAGAAAAAATATAAAAAGGACTTTTCCCGATGAAGCACCCACTGTTTTTCTGCCTCATAGCTATGTTAGCAGGGCTTTCTCCCCTTATGTCTGACTCTCATCGCTCTGTTAGTTGCCACAGCTGCTACACTCTTACGGAAAAGGACTTTAGGCATAATGGTAGAATCGACAAAACGTTTGTTATTGATAGACCAGGTAAATACTGCCTTGGCGAGACAATTCATTGGGATCCAAAGTGTCACGATAAAGCCGCTATTATTATTGATGCTTGTAATGTACTACTTGATCTTTGTGGTCATGAGTTAAAGCAGATAAACTGCGAGCATCGAGCCGTAGGTATACATGTAAAAACCGGCCATGACACAGTCTCAATTATAAATGGTGCAGTACGCCACTTTACCCAGCTTGGAATTGTGGTTGACGGTGGAAACTCGAATATATTTTTAGGAAACGACGATAGCTACCTTAAAGTAACAAACTGTGGTCATGGATCAAAATTTGCCTTTTTAGATTGTGAAACTGAAGAGCCCATTTTACAAGGTGGTATTCTCCTTGGCCAAACTAAGGCTTTTGAAGAAAGAGGCTATTACACATATCAGGGAAGAATCAACACGGCCCGCATCGTTAATGTCTATGCAGAAAAAAATGCCCCTACAGGGATGTATGTTGGCGTTGGTTCTGATATTTTGGTGCAAAATTCGCTCTTTTGTCGCAATGCCGAAACGCGAAAAGCCCACTACAGCAACCCAATTGCTATTGGCAATGCATTTGTCGATGAGCATACAACTATAGCTATGGGTGTTTTGTGTATTGCAAACCGTGACTTTGGGGATGAAGATTCTGTTACTATTGACTTTACAAACTGCCATTTTGATGAAAATAGCGCTACTGGCGACACTCCCGTTGTGTTTGGGTTTGATGCAGGCTATAATATTGATGGATTAACACTTCGTAAGTGTACCTTTAACGCCAATCAGGGTACTGGAGCCACAACTTCTAACGGTTTTGGTATATATCCTTGCATCATCGGTGGCAATAAGGGTGTGTTAGTTGAAGATTGTGAGGCAGTTGACAACTTTAGTAACTACTTTACTTCTGGCTTTCACCATAGTGGTAGAAACCTTTCGTTTAATCCTGAAAAGATGACACCTGGCGAGGGACTTGTATACCGCCGCTGTAAGTCACTTCGCAACACAGCAAGTGGATCACTTGATTTTGTGGGTGTATCGGCCTTTGAATTTTATTTTTCGCTTGGCCTTACGGTAGAAGATTGTGAAAGCCTAAACAATAAGGCAACTTCATTAAATCCTGCTGCATATGCATCTGTTCAAGGGATGATTTTTGGTGGACGTGCATCTCTAAATGGGCCAATTAAAAACGTGTCTATTAGTGATTGTCACGTTGCCGGTAACACCGTGAAGGGAGATGGCGATGTTGAGGGTATTATCGTGTTTGGGGCCTCTAACAACGTTGTTATTAAGGACTCTGTCATTCAAAATAATAGCGGAGCCGGTTTTGATGTAGGTATATGGACGCTCTTTCAGGATGATGATTTAAGCCGTATCGTTGTGCAAAACTGCACAATAGAAGATGAAAATATAGGTATCTATTCAAATGGTGATGCAAACTCTCTTTTTGAATTTAACACCATAACTGATGCTGATATCGGCATCTTTTTGGATGGCTCATCTTGTGATTTTGTAAATGATAACAACATCACTAATGTAAACTTTGGGATTATTGATTCAGGTATACCAAGTACAAGCACATTTCAAAATAACAGGGTATTTAATGCCACAACGGCAAGCATACTGCCTGCTGGCGCTATTGTAATAAACAATGTTTTTACAACGGGCAATCCTGTATGTCGCAACACTGACACAGCTGTTACCCACACAAAGCTTAAGGCAGCAATTGCAAAGCGTGTTGTAAAGGCAAGTAAGCTTAGAGCTAGTGCCTTACGTAAGATAGACCCAGCTCCTCAAAATATAAAAAAGAAAAAGAGCAAAAAGACTACTAAAAAAGTTGATGTGGCCAAGCAATAAATTAATTTATTGGTGAAAATGGTATTTACACACTATAATTGTTGCAAAATTAGGTGTGTAAATGAATTGCATCATGCATTTTGAGCATAGGAGTCGATTAAGCTGGAATCGTGATTTTCTGAGCTTAGACGATAGAACGGGTTGTGTTTCATCTGTTAGACTGAATATATTTGCACGAATTCTACGAGTTACTTTGGGCTCTCTTGCTTCTCACGTTGGAGTTAATGCCTTTTATAGTAGCACAATAATCACCCAAAAACGCATCAGCGCTTTTGAACAGACAAAAGACGTTGATGTAGCAGACGATGTAGAAGCGTTAGTCAGTGTTATTAACGGTTATGGCAAGAAAATCCTCTATACGTATCCCAAATTTGAAGCAGCTGTAGATGCAAGTTCTGCAAGTGATGACGTTGCTGTATTTTTTGGTGAACAGTTGCCTCTCATTCCTTTTGAAACAGCAGAAGCTATTTTATTTTATCTGCCTGTCAAAGACTTACTCAGCATGCGACGGGTTAGTACAACATGGAATCAGTATATTAAGAGCAACAATCGAACTATATGCAGGGTTGTTGCCTTTAGAAGCATCCTAACAGCTTTTAGGATTGCTTTACAGATGTCCTTATCTACCGTTTTGAAGCAATATGAAGTCGTAAGGAGTATCGCAAGTATCCTAAAAATTGCCGTCAAATGCGATCTTGAGCTAACAAAAAAAATTAGTAGCGAAGCAAAAAAAATAGCGCAACAAATGGAGAGATTTTCTCAAACCTTACTGCTTCGTGAACTTGTCAAAATTGAAGCGCTTTATGATATCCCGGCAGCTAAGAACACTGCCGAGGCTATTGATGATATGGATGAATTTTTAAAACAAGATGCGTTTTTTTACATTGCCCTCTATCATGAACAAAATTTTGCTGAGGCTCAAGAACTTGTGCAAATCTACCCAAATTTCTTACGGGAGTCTAAATTAGAAGAGTTGGTTAGGGAGCTAGCAAAAATAGATCCTGCTCGTGCCAATGACGTAGTACATACTATCGATGATCCGGGGGCTCGTGCTAGAGCCGAGTTGTCAATCGTGGAAGCGGAATTAGCCGACAAAAGTCCCCATGCCTATACTAAAATTGAACAGATGAGCGATCCATATTGGCGATATCAGGCAGAGCTGTTAGTGGCTAAACAGGATAAACCTCATGATTTTAGCAAAAGCGTAGAATCTGCCAAACAAATTGCTGATAGGGGTTTACGTAATCTAGCTCTTGCAAATATTGTTGATGCACAATCAACATTTGATATAGAAGGTGCAAAAGTTACTGCTTCACTCATAGATATAGGACAATTTCAACGAGCGAGAGCTGACTATAAAATTTATAGAGTACAGGCGAGTCGTGATAAAACCCTAGCAATCCAGTGGCTAACAGGCCCCTTTGACGATTTCTTATGCAAAATTAATTGGCTTACATTTTTAGCTGAAAGAAATACATTTGATGCTTATCATGCCGCACTTACCTTCCGAGATTCAGAAACGCAAGTAATCGCCCTTACAGTACTTGCAAGCCTTATTGTTAAGTAATGTTTATACATTTATTCAAATTTAAACAAAATTTATTTTGTTTTAACAGTAAATCAATTACAATTTTTATTTTTTTATAAAGGCGGTGTTGATTTATGGTTCCAGCTCTAGCATTTAGTTTGCCGGGCAATTATCCTGGCTACTTGGTCACTCCAGGAAAAAAAACTGATCCAGCAAATAATTTGAAGGAATTAATTGTCGAAACGCTTAAGTTGCCCTCACGGGATCAAAAAATTGAAAATTTTCGAAGTATGGCCTTCCTTATCCACGAAATATTCCCAAAAAAAATGGATGTAACGCAATTCATCGATAAAATAGAGCAGCTCATAGACCAGCTTTCACAGGAACAGTCTCAAGACGTCGGGTTATTTTTAAAATCGTGGGTGTTACACGGCTATCTCGATGAAGGTTCACTTATTGATTTAAAGCATATGGTCTCGAGGAGACAGAACCGCAATTCGTATAGAGACCTATTAGCGCTTATTGACATTCAAAAATCGCGTGTAGTCCAAACAGCCCCGCCGCAAGCGGCGCGCATTACGCCGAAAATTGACATGCTCGCCTGGCTGAACAAATCATGGGATGCTACAAGCATTAGCGAGGCCCTGACAGAACTATGCATGCCATTTTATCAACTCCGATCATGGGAGTTTGGAAATGAACAAAATTCAGGACCTAATCTTGCGCTTCTCAATAGAAGGTGTACAAGTCTTGCAGACTTTGTAACGACATCCGTTTTAACTGCTGCAACAGAATCTGCCAAAAAGGCCAAAAAGGTAGCAGCAAAATGGCTAGCCATTGCACAAAGTTTGAATGAAAGAAACAACTTTCACATGATGTTTGCAATCCAAAATGGGCTTCTTGCAAATGCTGTAGATAGACTTACGTGGCTATTTGAAGAATTGCCCGAAAAATCCAGAAAAACACTGCAAAAATTAAATGAGCTTTTTAGTCTTTCCGATAAGATGCGCGAGCTAACTGTGAGAACTGAGGGACTCGCTGGCAAAAGCCCCGCCATCCCATGCATCTACTGGCTTTATAACAAATCTCTTCTATCACGTGAGGCTCCACTATATCTAGAAAATGGTTCGCTGAATATTCAGAGGTTTGTCTCAGCAAGTAATATATTTCGGAATATGGCTGAACTGCAAAGCACTCCCTATGATAACAGTAAACCGAATAGTGAAGTCCTTTCCTACTTTATGTGTCTTGATAACGAATCTTGTAAAGCAGATGAAGAGAAGCTCCGCGAAGTATCCGACCACGTTCGTGCTAAAAAAAGCGGTTCTTACCGTACTCTCAAGAATAAACCAATTTCATGGGAAGATGTATTCGAAAAAAAATGATTGGGTTGGGGTTGGGGCCGGCCTAGGGGGTTGATTCAACGTCATTTTACAAAGGGTGCTTAATGGTAAAATATGTCCTTCGTGCCCGAGCCCGTGTGCGTGCCCGTGCCCGCTAATTTCAATCATTCAGCTGATTTCAAAATAAAATCGCCCCTTAGGCGGGGCTCTAGCGGAATACTTGAATAAGCGGGCACGGGCACGCACACGGGCTCGGGCACGAAGGACAATTTTTGACATTAACTATCTCTTCGAAAAGGCCCTCAAATCAACCCCCTAGGGCCGGCCCCAATCACTCTTTATGTGCTGTTCCAATTGACAAATTATTGAAAAGATCTACAAGCGCCGATTCTCCCCAGTTGTATAAGGCAACAGCAGCAGCTATTCGTATAACTCGGGGGAACGCTCCACGTGCACCTTCTATCAAGAAAGAGCCTGTTTTTATTGGTGAGTCTGATTGGATCCTTGTTTTCCAGGTGTCAAAGTGCTGACTAGCTAGGGCACCAACACTTCCAGCAATTATAGGGCCACCAGCTGATGCTAGCGTGTCATTTCCTGTAGCATCACGCAACCAGGCTTTCATAACTGGACCGCCTTCAGAATATGCTGTAACAAATACAGCGTCGCGGGCTGCTATTCCCCAGTAGCCTTTCATAAATCCGTGTATTCCGTTTGCTGTATACATGGTGCGAAGAAGCTTGCCATATGAAGGTGTGACATTTTTCTCAGCGGCAATTTGTCCCATTTTAACCATTGCCACTTCAAAAGGTGTTGCCACGAGTGCTCCAACAACACCGCCAGTAGCAGCAGCTGTAACTTCAAGAGAATGCCCTTGCAATCCAGCTGTTGATAAAAGCGGCTTCAGAGCAGCTACTGTTACCATTTGAACAGCAGTCACTGGGGCACTACCGGCAATATTTGCCACGGAACCGGCAAAAAGTGCGTTTGGAGTGCCTGGGAATGGGGTTGCAGGCAATGTGTGGCTCGTTGCATGTTTCACACGCGTCTGAAGCCAGTTCTTTATGTTAACACAAGGCTGACCTGTTGGAAGAATAGGTTCGAGCGTCCCTAATACTATTCCAGCAACAAGTGCCTGGCTAGGAGTTGGTTCAACTCTGCATATTGACTCTGCTGAAGGTGTCATAAGAAATGATTTTTACACTCTTGGGTTAGTTTTTTTAATCAGCATCGCCTTTTCATGAACCTTCCACAATAAGTCAATATTGGATTTGAGCGCGCGCTTTCCTTCTTCAGTGGGTGCTTTTTTTAGATCATATTCGCTAATGCTAATCACTTGTCGAAGTTGCGTGATCTTTTGCTCTAATGCCCATTCATGGTGTGTGAGCTTTTGATAGCCTAATGTACTAATCTCAGCAGGTGTAATCATTAAAGCTTCTTGCCACGTGACTCGGCAAACAGCAGGACGAGTAGCAGTTGAAGCAACACTTGCTAATGGGGCTAATCTTGAAATTGGTGCTGACATATTTTATCTCCTTGGCGGTAAGGTGAGGTGAAAAGTGTATCGGAACAATTCATTTTGTTCCACTACATTTCTATGTCTGATTGACATCTAGATACTTTTTAAACAGTTGCGAAGTAATTTCGGGATAGATGAATCCCATCTCTTTTAATAACAATTCTGTTTTTTTAGCAGGAAAATACCGTTCTACCCATGTTGTGGGATGCTCAGTATCAAAAATAGATGCAATGGGTGCTAAAACATGATCAATAAATGTATCATCGTCTGCAGCTTCTTTTAGTACAGATCTCCATTGTGCATATGAAAGCACCTCGACGCTTTTTCCAGCTTCAGAAAGAAATGCATGGATATTATTTAAGAGCAGAGGGTTAGAATTTGCAAGATGATAAATGTTTTGATTTGGCGCTGCCCTGGTCATCAAGGCAGTTATGACAGTTGATAAAAAATCCACAGGCATAACATCTAAGGTCATAGCAACCTCAGGAATAGAGCCCATTTTGATGCAGCCGTTAATAAACTTCCAAATAAAATCGTTCGCGGGCATTTTTCCAGTTTTTGAACAGCCCCATATACGGCCACAGCGATAGATTTTAGCCGTAAGTCCGTGATCGATTGCGTTTATTACTGCTTTATCAGCAATCCATTTGCTCTGAGCGTACCCCCCAGAAAGGTTTGAGACATGCTCAAGAGCGCTATCTTCATTAACATCAATACACTCATCCCCATCAAATATAGCCAAAGATGAAATATAATGAAGCTCTTTATGCCTTCCAGTTTGTGCAAACTCAATAACTCTTTTTGTTGCAGTAACATTTGTTGCTTTTAGGGCCTCATACTGCAGCAGCATATTTACCTCTGCTGCCGAGTGGAGGATAGCTCCTACACTTGAGGAGATATCGCTAAAGGTGACGCCATCCAATCCAAAATTTTCTTTTGTAATATCTCCAGGGAGCGCAATAATTCTCTTCGTATCATTCAGCGTAAACAGATGGTTTTTTTGTGCTGTGTCAAGTATGCGTTGGTAGGCTTTATCAGAAGATGAAGCTCGAACAAGGCAGTATACATCCATTTGCGTGTTTTTAAGTAACGCATGAAGAAGGTGAATGCCTAAAAACCCTGTAGCACCAGTAAGAAGTATCGCACCATTTTTTACACTTGAAGCAGTTGGAGATGCTCGTTTATGGATCTGGGCCTCATTGTGACGCCACTTCGTAAAATTGTTTGGAGTATAAGGCGTGTTGTTTTCAGGAACGCTACTGCCCTGAGGCGATAGCAGCGCTTGTACAGCGGTTGCAATTCCCCGCAACGTGGGGGTTATATACATTTGGTTGGCATGTAGCTTAATATTAAAGAATTTGTGAAGTTTTGTCATCAAACGAATAACATCAAGTGATGTTCCACCCAGCTCAAAAAAATTCGACTCATTATGGGATACAGGAACTTGCAGTATTTCTTCCCAGAGTTTAGCAATTGATATCTCTAGAACCGTCATGTCCATTTTTTTGCATTCAGGAAGTACCTCGTTAGAATTTGTATAGAGCTTTTTAAGCTTTTGAATATCAATTTTACCACTAATCAACTTTGGAAATTCTTGTAAAATTCGCACCTTGCTTGGCAACATGTAATATGGGAGGGACCGATTTAGATACTGCTGGAGATTCTCCTCTTCTTCAATGTTTGAGTTTTGCAAAAGCACAAAACAGCCAATGCGAGCAAAATCTCCGCGTGTCTCTGAATGAAGAGCGAGAACCAATGCATCTTTGACACTGTGATGAGCAAGTAGTATATTTTTAATTTCATCAAGTTCTACACGAAATCCATTGATTTTTACCTGATTGTCCTCTCTTCCGAGATATTCAATATTCCCATCTGGCAAATACCTTCCAAAATCCCCACTCTTAAAAAACCGCACAGAATCAATCGTAATAAATTTTTCATTGGTCTTTTTGGCATCCTTTACATAACCTAATGAAAGTCCAGGACCTGCAATATGAATCTCCCCAATCGCACCAATCGGCGCTATTTTTCCTAAGCGATCAACGATAAAAATGAGACTTCCAGGAATTGGTTTTCCAATTGGTGGCGTTGTAAAAGTTGGGTTATCAGGCACAGACCACATGGTGGTTACTACAGTTGTTTCTGTTGGTCCATAGGTATTAATCAGCTGGGGACTATTGGGTAGCGTTTCTTTCCACTGTGCCACGGTTTTGTAATCGACAGCCTCGCCCCCAATTATCACAAGCCGAAGTGTTGATGAGATCTTTTCTTGCAGATTTTCTGTTTTTGCAAGCTCTTTCCAATAGGCTGTAGGTAAATCAAGAATAGTGATGTCTTGCTCCTTAATTGCCTCAAGAAAGGCGTCAAGATCATTGATGGTCGCCTCATCTCTCAAAACAACTTCTGCGCCAGAAATAAGTGCAGGGAAGATCTCTTCTATCATTGCGTCAAAGCTGAGAGAAGAAAACTGCAAAACCTTATCGAATTGTGTGATAGAAAATTTATTTCTTGCAACAAGTGAGTAGTAGGTAAGTGAGCTCGTAGAAATGGAAATTCCCTTGGGATCACCCGTGGTTCCCGAAGTGTAGATGACATACGCTTCACGGTTTGCTACCAGCTGTTTAGGAGCATCGCCACACTTGAGCGAACAAGTGCTTACCTCCAGCACCTGAACCCCAGATAATTTGTCCTTTGTTTCACTGTCAACCATGACCAGTTGTACTGACGCATTTTCCAAAATATAGTCTATTCGGAGTGAAGGCATTTTTGGATCAATAGGAATGAAAGAGGCGCCAGCTTTTATTATAGCAAGCATAGATATAATGATCTCTGGTGATCGACTCATGTAAATGGCAATTCTAACACCCGGTTGTACGCCTCTGTTTTGGAGCTTGCAAGCAAGCGAGTTAGAATATTTTTCTAGCTCGTAATAGCTTACGTGAGTAGCATCCTGTCTTATCGCTGTATGATGTGGATTTTTAGCAACCTGTTGCTGGATTAGTTCAATGATGCTTTCATTATTCCATATTTCTGGTAAAAAGGGTTCCATAAAGCGCATGATTTGATGGTGCTCATCAATGCTCAAACTTGTTGCTTTATGAATAGGATCGGAGCTTGTATGAAAAAAATGTGTAAGTATGGCTTCAAGATTTTGCAGCAGCCTGTAGACAGCTTCTCTATCATAAAAATTCTTGTTATAAAAACACGAAACGCCAAACTCTTGCAAAAATATCGAATTTTTTAGTTTTTTCAGCGTTTCAGTATTGGTCAGCTCTCTGAAATCGCCAAGAAGCGTTTCAGGCATGCACATATCCTCGCTTTTGACAAGCGTTGAGCAGTCGCGCACCCAAGCGTCTATTGTCATTTCAGGGTGTACTTCAGCAGAAAGAATGTGAAGCTGATTTTCCCGAATACACCCTACATGGATACATTCAGGCCAATTGCTATACCACGCCTGTAGCAGCATCCAGGCAGAGATAAAGTATTGCTCTTTACAATTGCGAAGTGTAGGGTTTTGCCATATGTACTGAAGCTCATCAAAGCCACTAATCTCTTCAACTATGGTATCATTAAGCAGCATATAAGAGCTCTTTAATTATATTTACTTATACTAATCAGAACGTCGTCGCCCATATATACACCCTCTTGCAAACTTTCTCGGAATTGTTCGAGTGTAATAGCGGATAAATCTTCTATTGGCCGCTCAAAATCCCGAAGAAATTCTGTAAATTGGACAAAAAATTCAGGATCTGAATGGCGTATACGTTCATAAAATTCATGCAAAGATCCTTGAGAGTCTTCTCCCATAATCTCGCCTAGCTTTTCCTTAACATGTTTGAGGTTTGCTCTCTTTCGTTCTGTCTCAGAAAAAACAAGATCACGCAAGAATACTGCGTAATCAGAGGCGTTTGTTTCCTCTTTGCCTGGACAGCATGAAAGAAGTTTTGCACGAAGATAGTCAGTATCAAGCTGATATTCAATGTAGTCATAGCCCGCATCTGTATCGTGCAGCCTTGATGAAGTATAGGGAAAGCTTTGCCATGCCCCATCTGTCATCCTGATAACAAATATACTTGAAGGCAGCACATGGAAGCTTTTTTGGACCATTCCTCCGGTAAGAGGTTCTGTAACTGCCATCGGATCAAAAACACCATGCACCTTATATTGACGAGGATGTGCAAGCACAACGACTTTTTGTGTTTCAGGTATCCATGCTATCGCAGCTGCATCACCGACGGAACCTGTTACAATTTCTCGTTCATGAGCATTTTTGGCAAATGTGGCAGTAAATAGGGCTCCTGCTTCTTCTTTTTGATCAGGGGTGTGCAGCCTTTCACGAACTATATCCCCCGTTCGCTGAAATATTCCAGGCAGCGCTTGAAATAAGCTGTGGGCATCGTCGCATTTGCGAGAAAGGGTAACAAGCGTTTCTAGTGTACAATTTGCAACTGCACATATAGCTTGATTTCGCATATCATCTGCATAATGCATATAGCCATCTGCAATAGCTTCAACTGTGTGAGTAGAATAGAAGGTATCAAGGTATCTTGATCCAAGGGGTTCTGAAGGAAACCCGTCATTTGCATAGGTTGTACCCAATACACAGCTAAAATCGAAATTTCTGTTTCCCATAAGGCAAAACCGATCCTCGGCGCGGAATTCCGCGTCAAAATTCAAATTTACCGTAAAAACAACATCTCCAGGGCTCGTGTCGCATTGCTGAATTGCTCCAATCATGTATATTCCTTAAGTGCCTCGTATAAAATATGTACAATATTGTCACATTCACTTTTTGTTATGGTAAGAGGAGGGGATAGTTCAATAACTGGCTCATTACGCATATAATAAAGTGATGTAATTAATCCCTTTTCAACCAATGCTTCTCGAATTTGGCGAATTTTTGTTAAATCGGTAAGCAGCTGCCTCTTTTCGTTAACAAGATCGATTCCAAAAATAAGGCCAGCATGACGTATCTCACCAACAATAGGCAGTGCAGAAAGAGCCTTTTGCAAAAGCTCCATAAGATACTGGCCAGAATTTTCAGCGTTTTTAAGCAGATTCTCTTCTTCCATTATAGCAATATTTTCAAGTGCAGCAGCACAGGCAGCAGGCCTACCACCAAAGGTTGCTCCATGCTTGAACATTGTGGCATCACTACTGCCCAAAAATATGTCTGCAACTTCTTTGCGAACTATCACAGCAGCAAGTGAATCATAGCCGCTTGTAAGACCTTTTGCACATACGATAATATCTGCTTCGACACCATATTTTTCAGCACTAAACCAGTGACCAATCCTCCCAAAACCCGTAATTACTTCATCTACAATCAAAAGAGCATTATGCTGTTTTTTGATTTCGCACACTTTTTGAAGATACCCAGGAGGGGGTGGCACTATTCCACTACTTGTCTCTACTGTCTCAACTAAAATTGCCGCAACAGTATCGCTACCCTCTTGTACAATCTTATTAGAGATTGCACTTGCGCATGCAAGCACACATCCTGGCCGTGTCAGCTGTAATGGGCATCGTGTGCAATTTGCATTCACTACGTGATGCACACCTGGCAAAAGTGGTCCGAATTCTTCTTTAATCTCATCAAAGCCACTAAAGGTCATAGCCCCAAAAGTCGTGCCGTGGTATGCGTAATTGCGACAGAGAATTTTGTGGCCTTGAGGCTTGTCAGAGCGCCGAGCATATCCCCTTGCAATTTTTACAGCCGTCTCAACAGCTTCTGATCCGCTATTTACAAGAAATATTCTTGATTCTGGCCCAACTGCAGCCTCAGCGAGCTGTGACAACTTTTCAGTTAGCCTAATTGCTGGCACATTTGCAGCGCTGAAAGGAGAAACGAAATGAATTTCCTTTGCAGCATTATAAGCTGCTTGAAGGATACGTTCTCTTCCATATCCTACGTTTACACAATAAGCCCCACTAATAGCATCAATGTACTGCCTATTATCAGCATCGTAGACATATATGCCACTTCCTCGGCACAATATAGGGGAGATAAACTCCCCTTGCTTGTCTATATTGCTCATTTGATAAAAGTGAAGCCAGCTATTCTTTTTTAGACTATTAAAATTCGTTTTCATTGCCAAGCTCGCAGTTTTTAGTTATTCAATTTCGGAAATAGTGACTTTACCTTTTACTGGTTCAATCCAAACTGGGAAAAAGGCTGGAAGAACATAGGGTTTATTTTGCTTCGTGAGGGCAATTGTGGACATGTCGTGAATAATTGTTATATTGGCTGCATCTTCTGGCTGCAGTATGGTGTCCTCATGGTGGCTAAATCGAACTTTAGGTCCTTGCTCGATAGTCTTTACAAGGCCTTTCGTTTTATACTGCCTTTCTTGCGTTTTGGCAAGATTGTCATAGGTATTAACGTGATGGCAAAACTCTAAACCGTTAATGTCTTGGTAGAGTCTGTACTCATAAAAACCGCGCAGAATTTCTGGAATTACAACATCGCCATAAAGATCGCACGCTGGATTCACAATTGTATCAAGTGACCATTTTCCATGATCTTGGTCCACAACAGCATGTACATCAAAGTAGCGGCGGTCTATAGCCTTTCCAAAAACCTGCTCCATAACCATGCCTAGCTGCTTTTGCCAGTTTATGAAGCAGGCCTCATTTCTGAGCAATGACCCCAAGAACCGCAGAAAGAATTTTTTGTTCTGGCAGATGTAATAGACGAAATTCGTAACTGTATAGGTGCTTGTGTCAAAAAAGTCGGCATAGTAGTTCATTTTGTCGCTAAGGCCTAAAGTAGACATGGCTCCTTCATAGAGGTGGCTATGTTTTTTGTCGTAGATACCCTCTCCCATTTCATCGAGCATAATTCTAAAAATACCAGCTTGCAGAGGGCCATAAGATCCGCCTGCATAATGGGCCATGCCAGAGCCTTCACAGAGAAATTCAATGGCAAATTGAATAACTAATTTTTTCAGGTGAACTTCTTTATTTTTGGAATTCATGATCAAGGCTAAAGTTGGATCAAGCTCATCTGATGCCAAGGCTTCACTTTCTTCTTTAAGAACCTCTTTAAAGAAGTTAATTGCCTCTTCTTTTGTGCATGTAAATGAAACCTTATCTACAAGGGATTGTATTTCTCCGAAAATGCTCTTTTCTAATGCTCGACGGCTTTTAGCAGCAGCATCTATTTTATCAAAGGCATATTCTGTCTCTAGATAGTCGACCATGTTTGTTACATCTTTTGGTATAAACAGGTAGTCACTTTCGTAAATTTTATATAACTCTTTTGACTGACCATATGTGTCGCTGCTAAAAAACTTTTTAGAATCAATCTTGAACGTCATCGGCTCTTTTGTTGGAGAAAGATACGAAAGCTCTAAATTTTTTTGAATCATGATACGTTCCCTTTTTGTTGAGATTTTGTAATTGGATCAAATTTAACGTGTAAAACTATAAATGAAAGAAGTAAAAATATACTGCTAAAAAACATCCATGATGTAATCTGTTCATCAAGTAGCAGCCATCCCCAGAAGTAGCCTGAAAGGAGTGTGACAAAAGAAGAAAATGAAACATAAATCGGGCCAGCACGTTTGATTAATTCAAAAAATGCCCACACTTCCACGGCAGTTACAAGCACCACTGCACAAATAAGGTCCCAATTCTCATAAGCACTTGTTACTTGTGCTTCAGTGAGATCTAGCAAAAAAAATGGTAAAGCAATAATCGTAGAAGCGATCGATTCCCCTGTTGCTAGTTGCAGCGGTGTAAGGCTGGAGGGCCAGTATTTTGCCACATATACGTTGTATACAGCATAAGAGATAGGAACAAATAACGCGACAAGTGCCCATAGGCGCATGCTTTCGGCAGGCATTGCAGCAGTTGGAATAAAAAGTAGCAAAAGACCAATTGTACCCAAACCCGATGCAATAATTTGCCGTAGATGAATCCTTTCAGTTTTAGAAATTCCGGCAACAAAAATAGTTATTAAAGGTGTCATTGTGACAAGTAAAGTCAGCAAGCCGGCGTCGATGTGTGCCGCTGCTAGCAATTCAGTATAAATCGGAAAAAAATACCCTAATAACCCGGCGATAACTAAAAACTTTATGACACCGCGATTGATTGTAAGCTTTTTGCCTTCTAGCTTATTGAGGAGTAAAAAAACCGTAGAAATACCGGCAAAAGTAGGGAATAACAAGAAAAGGGGCGAGCACTGACAACTTGCTATTTTAATCATAACAAAATGCAGCCCCCAGGAGAGCCCCATTATGATCAGGATAATAGCGTTCATTTATTAACCTTTTGCAGAATCTCGCAAAAATCTTAATCTCTGAGCGACATATTATGCAAGGTGCTTTTTCTTCAGAATCAAGCTCTTGCATCCAATTACTGCGTAGGCTACCATCGTTGCCTTTGGTGATTTTCAAACAATGACATATATATATTATGCTCATCTTCAGGATTGGGATATTAATGATCTGCTTGTGGCAAATGATGATTATGACTTTGGTTCAATTTCCCACAAACCGACACTCCATCAGAAAGTACTGAATAGGACCCTTTTACGGTATGCCCTACATGAGCATTTCGGATTAACAGGCAATGAAATCGTTCTAGGATACACCCAAAAGGGAAAACCCTATTTACAGAATCATCCTCAGATCCATTTCAATAGCTCCCACTCTCATGATCTTGTACTTATTGGACTTTCAGAAAAGGGCAGTTTGGGAGTTGATGTTGAACAGATTATCCCTTTGGATGATGAAGAAGAGCTCGCGATATATCATTTTTCTGCCAACGAATATTCCTCTTACAAAAAACTCAAAAGAAGATCAAATGACGCGTTCTACAAGTTCTGGACAGCAAAAGAAGCAACCTTAAAGGCCTTTGGGTATGGTTTATCAGACACCGCTAAAGTGCCTGAAATCATTTTAGATGGCGATACAGTTGCTTTGCAAAGTAACGACTGGACAGTCGACTTTATTGACATTCAGGCAGGTTATGTGGCCTGTGTGGTAAGCTAACTTAGCCTTTTATAGCTAAATGCGGTTTTCAGCAGTGGCGCTCGCACCTTCATCACCATTACGAAAGTAAGTAGTTACCAATGCTCAAAAGCGTCTCGACATTGTGGTCAAAACCAGGCAAGAAACAGATGAGAAGGTTGTGAAAGCATCGCGAACATGGCAAGCAAAACCCTAGCAATCCAGTGGCTAACAGGCCCCTTTGACGATTTCTTATGCAAAATTAATTGGCTTACATTTTTAGCTGAAAGAAATACATTTGATGCTTATCATGCCGCACTTACCTTCCGAGATTCAGAAACGCAAGTAATCGCCCTTACAGCACTTGCAAAGTTCATCAGTAAATAAAATCAGGGGGCTCCTTTTAGCCCCCGAGTGCCTTATTTTTCTATAATAAGAGTAATGCCATCGGGGCCAGTGCCAACACCGGCTAAGTCAACGGCTTTTGCGTTATTTGGTCGGTTACATTTGAATTTGCAATCTGTTACAACAGCGGTTGCATAGTCAAAGGTTTGATAGTTAGTGTGCGTGTCAAGGTTAGTAACTGTGCCTGTCACGCCTCCGACTAGGATTGCTCCGCCGGTGCCTGTGATAGCCTTATTGCAGTTGAATGTGCATCTATCTATTTCTGCAACGCCTGCTAAAAGCACTGCTATTGCGCCGCCTCCGGACTGAATTGTCTGGTCCACTGTGCCGGTGGTAGGAAGACCATTAATCACAGGAGCCACTTCTGCAAAGAGGTTTAGAACTCCTTGAGGTGTGTAAAATGGAGGATATCCATAAGGAATAGGCTGCACGCCGCGGGTTTTGTTACACTCAAATGTGCAGTCGGTTATTTTTGTAACTAGGCGCTCTGCAAATGGAAATGGTGTAAAGACAAGCGCATCTCCAAAGTTATCAGCCGCGATTGCTCCGCCCCAGGCATCAGCAAGATTTTCGCGAAAGGTATTATGTACAATTTCTGTATCGTAGGAGCTATTATAGATGGCTCCTCCTAGTCCTCCACTGTTTTTGATAAATCGTGAGTTTCGAATTGTAGCTTTGCTACCTACGTGTTGAGCTGAGCCAAAGATTAAAATTGCACCGCCGCCAAAAGGGCCTGCGGTGTTTCCTTCGAAAACGCATTTGTTGACATCAAAAAAATAGGGGTCGCCATCGTCTAGGAAGGTATGGAAAAATATTGCGCCAGGGCCTGTTTGGGCATTGTTATCAACAAATGTTGAATATTGTATGTAAAGGTTACCCTGAAGTGTGTCGATAGCTCCGGCAGATTGGTCTAGAAAGACATCTGGGTTAAGATCCCGTGCAATATTGCGTATAAAATAACTTCCGGTCACGTTAACATCACCGCCATCTTTTGCGCGAATAGCACCACCGGAGCGGTTGGCAACGTTATTAGCAAAGTAGGAGTCAGTAACAGTTAAGCTCGCGTCAAAATTAGAGGCAATACCGCCTCCGCCGCCACCAAAAATGATTTCTGAATTGTAGGTGAAATAGCTATTTGTAACATTGATTACCGTATCAGTGTCAAAGGCTGCAATGCCGCCACCACCAGATATGAGCGGCTCTCCAAGCGAGCCAAATACTGTAGCGTTAACACCGGATGATGCATTATTAATAAACTGTACGTTGAAGATGTCGACTTTTGATCCAAAGCGAGCATAGATGCCGCCGCCTGTATCATGGGCATAATCTAGAGTTGCGATGCTAAAGAGTGGATCTAGCGTGCCTGCATCTGGTCCATCGGCATAGCCACCTCGAATGGTAAGATCAAAAAGCCCGACATTTGCGCCTGTTAGAGCAATATCATTTCCGACGGTAACAACGTGCCACGAGTCTGATCCTCCACCATCTAATACAGTTAAGCCATAATCAGCAACATACTTTGGCAGCTTTGAATGTGGGGGGCGTTTTTGATCTAGTGCAAGCATAGGATTTGGAATTTTGGGTCTTTCTGAAAGGCTCTTTTCACACCCTCTAAAGCCCCCATAGATCTGCACTCCATCAGGTAGATCATAGGTCAATAGCCCTGTTGCAAAATCGTCTCCTGCAGCGCCGCCCGGAACCCCATTTGGAGAATATGGCAGTATAGGAGAATAAATACCCGCAGCAACCCAGAAGGTGGTGTCCTCCGGATGTGTCTGAATATTTGCAATCGCTGCATCTATCGAATTAAAGGCCGTAGCCCAGCTTCTACCATCGCCATCAGATGGGCCATCGCTACGTATGTAGACGGTGTTTGCAGAAAGTAAAGAACTTAAAAAAACAGCTGACAGCTGTATCAGAAGCCGTGCACAAAATGCTCGCATATCCCTGATCTCCTCAAATGTAGATTTCACTACACCAACCCTACAAGGCGCTGTATTTTATGAAAAGAGTTTTTTTAGGGAACTTGTTTAGGCTATGTCTAAGGTGAGGTCGATTTCGTCGCGGATGGGGATGCCATAGTCGCCGGTGAGGGGGATTGAGGGCTTTAGGGCGCGCGATTTTTTGGCTGAATCTATGTGGATATGTGAAATGACAAAGCCGCGCTTTTGATAAAAGCGCAGGGCATCTACGTTGTCATTTGTTGTCATAAGGTATAGCTGTTTACAACCTGCAGCTTTTGCTTGAGTTTTTAGGGCATCAAGCAGCAAAGTGCCAATGCCCGTAAACTTATTAAAGACTTGAAGTACTATAACTTCGCAGATATCACCTCGTATCTCATACGAAAGAACCCCTACTCGTTCTTTATCATCAATGGCTATAAGAGCCGGCATCGTGTGAGGATAGTACGATAGCGTTCGTATGAGGAGGGGATTGCCTCCCCATTCCTTTTCGATCAGTTCTTTTAGCCACTCAGAGTCTTCAGGGGTCTTTTCGCGTATGCTAATCACTTAATCCTTCATGCCGAGCAAAAATTCAACGTTGCTGTTTGTCTTTTTGAGGCGGCCGATGAGGAGGTTCATAGCATCAAGAGTTGAAAGATCTGCTGTTGCTTGACGTAAGAGGTAGATCTTGTCGAGCTCTTCTTTGTGGAAGAGAAGTTCTTCTTTTCTTGTTCCACTCTTAATTGGGTCTACAGCTGGGAAGACGCGGCGATCAGCAAGGCGGCGATCAAGCACGAGTTCCATGTTGCCTGTACCCTTAAACTCTTCGAAGATCACCTCGTCCATTCTCGAGCCATTGTCGATAAGGGCCGTTGCGATGATAGTGAGAGAGCCTCCCTGCTCGACGTTACGGGCAGAGCCAAAGAAGCGCTTTGGTTTATGAAGGGCGTTAGAGTCGATACCACCACTCAAGATTTTACCGGAGTGTGGCTGTACGGCGTTGTAGGCGCGAGCAAGGCGGGTGATAGAGTCAAGCAAGATGACAACATCATTGCCATATTCAACAAGTCGTCTTGCCTTTTCAAGGACCATCTCAGCAACCTGAACGTGGCGCTCTGGTGGTTCATCAAATGTCGAGGCGATAACTTCGCCGCGAACAAGGCGCTGCATGTCGGTAACTTCTTCCGGGCGCTCATCTATCAGCAACACGATGAGGGTAGCTTCAGGGTTATTTGCTGCTAAAGCATTTGCAACAGACTGAAGGATCATCGTTTTACCGGCGCGAGGCGGCGCAACGATAAGGGCGCGCTGGCCTTTACCGATAGGGCTTATAAGGTCGATGACGCGGGTTGTGAGGTTTTCCTTGTTTGTCTCCATAACAAGGCGCTTGTTTGGATAGAGCGGTGTTAGGTTTTCAAAGTGAATGCGCTCGCGTGCCTTTTCTGGCGGCTTGTTGTTGATTCTATCCACCTTGAGCATGGCAAAGTATTTTTCTTTGTCTTTTGGTGGGCGGATGGTGCCGGCAATCGTGTCGCCCTTCTTTAAGTCAAAGCGGCGTATCTGGGCAGGAGATACATAGATATCTTCTGCAGAAGGAAGGTAGTTATAGTTTGTTGATCGCAAAAAGCCAAAGCCATCAGGAAGTACTTCCAAAACGCCTTCGCCGTAGAGGAGCTCATTGGGGCGCTCAGCAAGCACCTTCACGATCTCAAACACCATCTGCGATTTTGTCATCGAGCCGAGGTGTCTAAGGCCAATCTTTTTTGCGTAGTGGTTAAGCTCGTCGATGTTCATCCGCTGAAGATCTGCGATCTTCGTGATTGTAGGAGGGGGGCCTGCGGCTTCTGTCTTTTGTTCGCCTTCAGGTTTTGGTGCACCCTCTTCGATCGAGGTGTCTTCTACTTCAGTAAAGTTTGGTTCTTGTTCTTGAGTCATATGTCAAGATTTTCTCCTTGTGAAAGTAGTGCATAGAGTGAAGCTACTTTTGCTTCTAATTCCTCTAGACTACCTGTGTTTTCAATTATAAAATCGGCTTTTTCTGCCTTTTTAGCTTGTGTAAACTGTAGTGATGCACGCTTTGTATATTCGTCATCACCTAATGTAAATCGTTTTTTGCAAGCCGTGATAGGGCTTACAACTGCTATTGTCGCATCATACCAGCCATCTTGTGCTGCTTCAAAAAGAAGCGGGACTTCTGCTACAAATAGATGATATGTATGAGACTTTGCAGCCTGCTCCCAGAGCCTTTTGATTTCTTCGGCTACCATGGGATGAATGAGTGCTTCGACCTTATGCAAAAGTGTTGGGTTGCTAAATAGTACGCCTGCCAGCTTTTTTCTATCTATTCTGCCTTCAGAAAGAACCTCTTTCCCTGTTAAAGCTATAAGCTTTTTTTCTAATTCTGAATGTGATGATAGAAACTTATGAACGATTTGATCTGCGCTGACAACGTATGCGCCAAACTTTTGAAAAAAATCAATAACAGTGGATTTCCCACTGGCAATGCCACCTGTTACTGCAACTCTCGGCAATTCTAACACTGTTCCCAATTTTTTCCAACATTTATTTTCACAACAAGGGGCACCTTGAGCGTATATACGCCCTCCATCTGCCTCTTTACCTGTTCTTTCACAATAGCAATTTCAGAGTCCGGCATCTCAAAAACGAGTTCATCGTGAATCTGAAGAAGCATTTTTGCCTCTAGTTTTTCATTGTCGAGCCATCGGTCAATATTGATCATTGCCATCTTGATGATATCTGCGTTTGTTGCTTGAAAGGGGGTGTTGATGGCAAGGCGCTCTGCAGCAGATTTTAGCACCTGGTTTGAGCTGTTAATGTCAGGAAGTAGGCGCTCTCTTCCTGTAAGGCTCACGGCTTTACCCGTTTTACGGGCGATAGCTTTTGCATTTTCGATATAGTCCTTGATGCCTTTATAGCAGCGAAAGTAGGCGTCGATAAAGGCCTGAGCTGCGGATATTGGTATGCCAAGGTTTTGAGATAGGCCAAAAGCCTGCTGGCCGTAGATGATGCCAAAGTTTACAGCCTTGGCCTGATGGCGCATCTCTTCGGTAACAGCATCTATCGGCACGTGAAAAATCTCAGCTGCTGTGTAGGAGTGGATGTCGAGGTTGTTTTGAAAGGCTTCTAGTAGTCGTGGATCTTCAGATACATGCGCCAAGATGCGAAGTTCAATTTGTGAATAGTCGGCAGAAAGAAAGCTCCAGCTAGGATCCTGAGGGCGAAAACTTGAGCGAATTTTAAGTCCAAGAGGAGATCGAACCGGAATATTTTGCAAGTTAGGATCTTGACTTGATAGCCTTCCTGTAGCCGTCACAGACTGGTTAAAGGTGCAGTGGATGCGCCCTGTATCGGGGTTTACTTGTTCCGGAAGAGCATCTAGGTAGGTTGAGCGTAGCTTTTCTAGCGAGCGATACTCAAGGATTTTTTTGGCAATCGGGTGTTCGTAAGCAAGAAGTTCTAGGACTTCAGCACTAGTTGAGGGCATGGTTTTACCCTTTCTTGGAGGGTGAATGCCAAGTTTTTCAAAGAGTACTTCAGAAAGTTGCTTGGGGGAGTTAAGGTTAAAAGGCCCTCCTGCTCGCACATAGATGTCTTCTTGCAAGGCATGGATGTCTTTTGCAACTTCTTGAGAGAGTTTTTTTAAAACATGCGTGTCTACATAGACCCCGCGTTCTTCCATCTTAGAGAGCACTTTTATGAGGGGTAGCTCAACATCATTTAGGAGCTGTTGAAGGTTTCTATTTGCAATTTCTTTGTCGAGTACTTCTTTGAGCTTCGCAGTGTAGATAACGTCTTCACAGCAGTACGTAGATACCTTTTCGACATCCACTTGATCCATGGTGATTTGGTTTTTGCCTTTACCTAAGAGCTCTGAGATTTCAATCTTTTTCTTTCCAAAGTAGTTTAGTGAAAGTTCATCGAGAGAGTGCCTTCTTTGGTGCGCGTTTAGGAGGTATGAGGAGATGATGGTGTCGCCGCAAATGGTTGCGATATCGAGCCCGGCATGCTCAAGCACATGCAGGTCATACTTGATGTTATGGCCATAAAAGCCAATACTGGGGTTGCTAAAAAGTGGCTTTAAGCGCTCTTTGATGTCCTTTCTTGCCATGCCGGCATTTAGCGGTATGTAGTAGGCGTCATTTGTGTGTTCAGCAAGGCCTATGCCTACAAGGCTTGCTAAGAGGGGGTTTTCGTTTGTTGTTTCGGTGTCAACGCAGATCTCTTTTGCTTTCATAAGCGTTGCAACAAGCGCGTCAAGCTCATCTAGGCTTTTTATTGTGTGGTAGGTGCCTTCTTGCTCAGGCTCGCTTTTTGCATCTTCAGCCATGCCAAGAAGTGAGCTAAAGTTTTTGCTCTGCAAAAATTGCCAGAGCTTTTGCTTATCAGCTTCTTTTGGCGTAAAGTAGGCAAGGTCTTTTTCGAAGTCAACCGCTGTGTCGATAGTGACAAGTTTTTGGCTGATAAGGGCTTGATCGCGCTCAGCAACTAGTGTAGCGCCTTTTTTGCCGCCTATTGCACTCGCATGCTCAAGGATGTTTTCCAGCGTACCATATGTTTCAAGAAGCTGTATTGTAGACTTTGGCCCAAAGCCTGAAACTCCCGGAACGTTATCAGAAGCATCTCCAACAATTGCCAAATAGTCGCGCATTTGTTTGGGGGCAACGCCATAAATTTCTTTTGCTTTATCGCTATCGATGATGAGATTGTCCTTATGCAGGTTTATAATCTTTACTTTATCGTCGATAAGCTGTGCCATATCTTTATCGCTTGTGCAGATGTAGACATCAAGGCCTTGTTCTTTTGCCCAAAGGGCGACTGATCCTATAGTGTCATCTGCTTCAACGCCCGGTTTTGCAAGCATCGGAATGCCTGCAAGCGCGCAAAATTCTTGAGCCTGCACAATCTGATCTATAAGTTCGCTTGGGGTTGGTTTTCTGTGGGCTTTATAGTCGCTATAGATGGCAACGCGAGAATCTTTACTGCCCGGAGCATCAAAGATAGCGGCGATATAGTCGGGTTGAAACTGTTCTACTAAGCGAAGGTAGGAGCGGATAAACCCATATAGGGCTCCTGTTGCTTCGCCTTGCCTATTAGAAAGGCCTTGGATTGCAAAAAAGGCCCTGTAGATAAACCCGGAGGCATCTACAAGGTATATTGATTTATTCATGCGGGACGTACAAATATAGGGGCTTTCCATATAAGTCTGGATGCATATCGCCCGGAAGACGAATGCGCCATTCTTTTTGTTGGTTAAATAGGAGCGTTGCTTTTGCTCCAAATAGGTCTTCAAAAAAGTCGCGCCTTTCTAGCTGCACAAACTGGTAGTTGTCGTAGATGCCAAGTTCTGTCGTAAATTCTTTTAGTACATCATCGATAGAATGTGTCACGCCGTCGATATAGCCTAGCGTTTCAGCTTCTGGTGCCGGATATATCTGGGCACCTTGTTCAGTAAGTACTTCTACAGTAAGTTTTGGGCGGCTTTTTGCTACAACTGCTCTAAAGCGGTCGTACATATAGGTGACAAGGCGTTCAAAGTTCTGTCCCTCGCCTTGACGCCACGGTCTAAATGGATTCATGTCATCTTTATCTTTACCGGCATAAAATGTCTTGGATTCTATGCCAAGCCTGTCCATGAGCTTAGAAAAGTTAAAAAATGGTGGAGATAAAAGCACGCCGACGTGGCCTACGAGGCTATCTTCTGTAGCGTAGATTCTATCTGCTGCGCAGGAAATATAGGTGCCGCCTGATGCAGAAAGGCCTTCTATAAAGGCGATGACGGGTATGTTATAGCGCTTTTTATATTCAGAGAGCATGCGGTAGATGGCATCGGCATCATCGGCTGTTCCACCTGGCGTATTAAGGTGGATGATAATACCTTTTACTTGGCCTGGCGCAAGGTCGCCATCTTGAGATTCGATAAGCTGCTGGAAGACATCTTCTTTTCGCAGGTGATCAAGGCCAATCACGCCGTTAATATCAATTTTTAATATCGTAGGCTTTTCGTGTGAAAAATTGGCAATTTTCCATTGATCGTTAGGGAGCATGCGAAGGGTTGTTTGATGTGGCACTTCAGGGTTTGAAAAAAGCGCAGAAATTACCATGCATACGATGAGAAATCCTATGATGAGGCCTGCGATTCCAAACAAAGCTTTAAAAAAAGAGTTTGCAGCGTTCTTCATGAGAGAGTTCGAGTCCACAAAAATATCCTCCGTAAAACTCTACTATATGACAGTGACTTAATATCGCGCATCAATTATTATAGGTGTATGAACTGCATAATTCTTTGGAACATCATTAACCTTATGGATGGCGAAGCCTCCTGGTTTTTTACATTTTTGTTAGTGCTTACGGTGGCGGCAATCACTACGCACGCCTGGCGTTGGCTTTGCACAAGCCTGCAAAAGAAATTTTTAGAAAAGAATGAACTTATCAAGAATGCGGCGGTTCAGGCTAGCCTCTTTCCTGTTGTTTGCTACATCTGGTTTATATCAGCTGTACAGTGCGTAGATCTCATTTCAGATCGCTTTTTTACCGAAAGCCTATCAGGCGGACTAAAGTATATTTTTAGCATCAGCGCTGTGCTCCTTGTTGGCTGGTTCTTGCTTAGGCTTAACCACAATATTCGCCAAGTCCTTCTTGAGCGCAGTAGAAATCGCGAAATTGCTCTTGATCCCGGCAAGGTCTATGGTATCTGCAAGTTGGCATCAGTTATAATTATAGTTTTAATTATTATATTGCTAATGGAGGTTACAGGCGTAAGCGTGAATACGCTTATTGCCTTTGGTGGTATTAGCGGCCTTGCTATTGCTTTTGCTTCTCAGGAGATTATCGCAAACTTCTTTGGTGGCATTATGATCCACGTTAACCAGCCCTTTCAGCTTGGCGATCTTATTAGCCTGCCAAATTCTAGCATCGAGGGCACTGTCGAAGAGATTGGCTGGTATGAGACTATCCTAAGAAGTAAAGATAAGCAGCCTATTTATATTCCAAACGCACTTTTTTCTAAGGCATATGTGATAAATGGCCAGCGTCGTACCCATAGACGCGTTCTTGAAAATATTTCTATACGACATAAAGACCTTACCCAAGTTCCTGCCATCGTTCAAGACATGCGCACATTTCTTGAGCAGCACAAGGCTGTAGACACCTCACAAAACATTATGGTGTATATTGATAAGGTGGCAACTTGTTCTATCGATCTCACAATTTCCTGCTTAAGCACCTCCATATCAGAGCCACAATTTTTGCGATTTCGCGATGAGGTACTGTTGCAAGCAGCGCAGATTATAAAAGCGCACGATGCAGAAATTGCAATACCGGTTTTAAAAAATATATAAAGAGCAGCGATTATGGAATCATTACTCTCTTGGTTACATGAAGTTGGCCCTCACGCTCCTTGGATTATCTTTGCCCTTTTGGTGGTAACCGGCTTTAGCCTGCCTGTGAGCGAAGATGTTCTATTGCTAGCAAGCGGTGTTTTAGCAAGCACTATCCTTCCTGAGTATACAGTAGAGCTCTTTTGTGCCGCCTACTTTGGCAGCTTTATTGCCGATTGCATTGCCTTTGGCCTTGGTAGAATGGTTGGAGATCGAATCAACCAGCTAAAGTCGCAGGACAAGATCCAGCGCGTTCGTATGTTTTATAAGAAATATGGCGTTCTTACGCTCTTTGTTGGGCGCTTGATTCCTTTTGGCATACGTAATGCCATTTTTATGACTGCAGGGGCAGCTAAAATGCGATTTTATAAGTTTTTGATTAGTGATGGCATTGCCTGCTTAGGCTTTTCGAGCCTTCTTTTTTATCTTGCCTATTCCTGTGGTAAAAATTACGAGTCCTTATCTACCTCCGTACATCAAACAAGCGCTTTTGTTGGCGCTACTATCCTTTTGCTTGTAGCTATAGGAGCTCTTGTGTACTACCTGAAAAAGCGCAAAAAAGTTGCAGCCACATGAATTTGCCTACCTTGATATCGCTTTCAAGAGGTGTTTTGGCTTTTTTTTTCTTAAGTGACTCTGTTGTTTTGCGCACCTTTGCTATAACTCTTGCGGCGCTTACAGATTTTTTAGACGGCTATTTAGCAAGACGCTTAAACAAAATAACTTCTCTTGGCACACTCATTGATCCACTTATGGATAAGCTTTTTGTGCTTGTTGCCCTCGCAATATTGTGGAGCGAAGAAAAGATTTTTATGTGGCAAATCCTCCTCTTTTTACTCCGAGATATAAGCCTAGCGCTCTTTTCGATCTATCTGACAATTAAAAAGAGCTATAAAAATTGGCAAATTAGGTCATTTTTTTCTGGCAAGATCATGACTACATTGCAATTTATTGCTCTTATGCTTCTTGCTCTAGAATATCAAATTCCGATAGCATTGTGGAGCCTCCTTGCTCTTTTTGGAGCATCATCCTTCTTCGAACTGATCTGGCTTTTTGAATTCAAAAAAAAGAAGGTTTAAATGGTTTTTGTGAATATACAACAAGACCTTTGCAAGATCGCAAAAAATATCATTATGGAAAAAGGGCTTGAGCCAGAATTTCCAAAGGAAGTAATTCGCGCACTCGAATCGATAAATGCCCCTGCGGCTATATCAGGAGATATACGGGATCTTCGGTCTTTAGCCTGGTGCTCGATCGATAATGATGATTCTCGCGATTTAGACCAGCTAACATATGCTTCTAAACAATCGGACACAAATTTTGAGTTGTGGATTGCCGTTGCTGATGTTGATGCTCTTGTTGCAAAAGATTCTCCTATCGATCAACATGCCCAGATCAATACTACTTCCATATACACGCCCGCACTCATTTTCCCTATGCTTCCTGAAAAGCTCTCTACTAACCTTACATCACTCAATGAAAATGAAGATCGTTTGGCGATGGTGGTGTATATTCGAATCAATCAGAATGCTGAAATTGTTGATTCTTCAATTTTTTCAGCAAGTGTTCATAACTATGCAAAGCTTACCTATAACAATGTGGCAGCATGGCTTGAGGCTAAAGTTGAGCTTTCTTCTCAAAACCAAGAAGTACAAAAGTCTCTAGCCCTACACCATGAAATAGCCCAGCTTCTACGCAAAAAAAGAGAATCAGAAGGATCTCTTACTCTTGACTCTCCACAACCAGAAGTTCATCTTAACAATCAGAGCCAAATTATCGTGCAGCTCTCTTCGCACAATTTTGCGGAGCAGATTATCGAAGAATTTATGATAGCGGCAAATCAAGTGATGGCAACTACGTGCAGAGAGGCAAATATTGCTATTTTGCGCCGTGTCGTGACAGAGCCAAAATACTGGGATCAGATAGTTGAAGTTGCAAGGCGCTATAATGAAGAACTACCTGAAAAGCCAGATTCAAAAGCTTTGGATGCCTTTCTTGTAAAAAGGAAAAAGGCAGATCCTATAGCCTTTTACGATCTTTCGTTAACCATTATCAAGCTTTTAGGACGTGGTGAATATGTTGTCGAACATCCTAAAGCAAGTCATACAGGGCATTTTGCTTTAGGAATCCCAAACTATACCCATTCTACAGCCCCAAACAGGCGCTATCCGGATCTTCTTGTACAGCGTCAATACAAAGCGTATAGCAAAGCTCGAAAAACTGCGTACACAATCCCAGAACTTGAAGTACTTGCAAAACACTGTACTCAGCAAGAAGATGCTGCAAATAAGGCCGAAAGGCAGATCAATAAAGCAGCGGCAGCAATTTTGCTTTCTTCGCAAATTGGAGCTGGATTTGATGGCATCATCACAGGCATTAATGAAAAAAACTGCTGGGTCCGCATCTTTACCCCAGCAACCGAAGGAAAGCTTCTAAACGCTCCTCCAAATCTACATGTTGGCGATAAGGTAAAGGTAAAACTTGTTTCAGTCCAAGTTGAAAAGGGTTTTATCGACTTTGCACTAAATAATTAAGAAAAACAACAGGCAAAAAGCTGCTTTTTTCGAATAAGTAGTGCTAGAAGATTAAGCTGGAGCTGCAGCTGGTGCAATGCTCGGAGCTTGTTGGGCTGCAGGAGCTTCTTCTGGCACGCTGCCGGTAAGGTTGATGCCGCGTGTCTTTTCAGTAAACATCTTGCCAAGTGTCCGCACAGCTACAATCCAAAGCAGTATTACAGCTAGAAGTATCGCTGCAACATAGGGCGTACTGAATGTAAGTGTGCCAAAGATGATAAGAAGACCTTGGTGGATAAGCGAGCCGCCAGATTTACCAAGCCTTGAGCCAATACCATCAATTGCTGTTTTGCCTTTTAGCTTATGCTCGCGGTCTATTGGAATAAAGGCCATCTCTTTTGTTGTGTCAAAGAGCGAGTATTTTGCAGCCTTTGTAAACATATTCTGAGCAGAGCCCAAGTATACAGCAAGTGCAAGCGGCGTAGTGCCAAGTAGTATAGATACAAATGGTGCAATGCTAGAGTCTGCTAGTAAGCAGGTAAAGAAGGTAATTGTGGTGATAAGAAGCACAATTGGGGTAATAAGAGCAGTCTTTGTCCAGCCAAACTTGCGGATAATGCCAACCATAACAAGCGCAGCTGTCGTTGAAATAATGCCCATTGCAGATGTGAGGTTGTTTGTAAAGACGTTATAGTCATTTGGATTTGGATAGAGCTCGCGAAGGCGGTCTTTCCATATTACTTCTACCATGTGGATAACGAGGTTATAAGAAACTACCATCGCTGCGATGCAGAGGAAGTACTTAGAATGTGTTACATACGACAGGCTTTCTCTAAAGCTCAGCTTTTTGGATTTTTTGCGTTCTACTTTTTGTTCTCTAGACTCTTCCGGAAGGTACTGAGGGTCGTTTAGAACATTATTTCTCATCCAGCGGAAGGTAAGCATGATGCCTATACCGCAAAAGAGGATAAGTAGCGTTAGCTTGTCTATTGTTTGAGACCACGCATCGTGCCCAAAGAAGAGGTTTGGGTTAAAGATATTTGTGGTAAGGAGTACTGCAACTTGTCCTGCGACAATAGAGGCGGAGTTAGAGCTGATGTTGAGGGCGCTATAAAAGCGAGCTGCCTCTGACATGCGGGTAATATCGTTTGCAAAGCCCCAGAAAAGCACTGTGAGCACCATTGTACTCCAAAGCTCTGACATCACATAGTTTAGGGTAAACGGCCAGTTTCTGACCATGGTGATAAAGCCTTTACAGCCTGGCGGAAGTACCGAATGTAGAAATTGCGCAAGAGAGTCTGCCGTTAAAGCTTCGTGCATGGGGTTGATAAAAAAGGCAAAGAGGCAGTAGTAGCTTGTGAAGGTACCGACTACTATGTAAAAGACTGTCGATCGCTTAAAGTGGTTTGTGAGGTAGGTAAAGAGTATTGTGGCAATGACGGCAGCCGGCAGCATCACCCATACCTTGATGAAGGGGATTACTTCAGCGCCTGAATTTTCAGCCGTGATGACAATGGTGTCTTTGAGGTTGCGTAGAACCGTGTAGTTAAAGCAGACGAAAAAGAGCATGAGAAACATTGGAAGGAGCTTTCTTAGCTCGTGGCGGTATATAGGCCAGACAAATGACCGTACTTTCCCAAACGCTGGAGGTTCTTGATCACTCTCACGCATACTTTTCCTCTAAGTAAATCACCATCATATACAAAACGAACATTTAAATCAATATTTTATTTTACACTGCTGTAGCCGCTGCGGGGGCAGTAAGTTCTGTGAACTTTTTACCAAGTACGTTTACACACATTATCCATAGGCCAATAATACATATCAAAAAGAGGCCAACGTAAGGGGCGCTTGCCGGAATTGAGGCAAATGCTAGTAGTAAAAAGTGGTAAATAATCGCTCCGCCGGACTTTCCTAGGCGGTTACAGATACCGTCAACAGCAGCTTTACCTTTGATTTTTTCTTCTATTGTAAGAGGAATAAAGGCCATTTCCTTCGTTGCATCAAAGACCGTGTATTTTGCTGCCCGGCTCATACAGTTTTGCAAAGTGCCAAAGAGGACAACTAAGTAAAGAGGCGAGGCACCAAAGAGGCTTAATACAAGCTTAGGATGGTCTTTTAAAAAGAAAAACCCAAAAAATCCAAGGCTTGTCACTAAGAGAATAGCCGGAGTGACTAGGGCTGTAAAGGTCCAGCCGAATTTGCGGATCAAGTTGCCGGAGACAAAGAGCGCCATAAGCGTTGCTAGTACCCCGATCATAATTGTTACCTTGTTCATGAAGATAAGGTAATCTTGTGGGGCGGGATAAAGCTCTCTTACTTCGTGTTTCCATAATACTTCTACAAGGTTAATCACCACGTTATAGGCGATGATGATTAGGGCGATAGAAAGAACGTAGTTAGACCTTAGCACATAGCGGAGGTTTTCGCGCATAGAGAATTTTTTCTTAGGCGGAGGATTTTCCTGAGCTCTTGCAAGAGCTTGTTCTTGTTCGATTTCTTGGTTAAGAACAGATGTGTGCAGCCAGCGGAAGGCAAGCATTGTGCTAAAGCCGACAGCGATGATCAGGCAGATAAGGATGGTCATAGACTGTCCCCATGCATCGTCACCAAGCCCAAGGCTTGAGTTAAACGGCAATAGAGTGATCATGATGGCTACAGGGCCGGCAATGATGCCTGAGAAGTTCGTGCCAAGACCAAAGAGGCCATAAAAGCGCTTTGCTTCATGAAGCTTTGTCACCTGGTTTGCAAAGCCCCAAAAGAGTAGAGCTAAGATGATGTTTGACCAAAGATCTGCAAGTGCATAAAAGAGCGTGTAACTCCAGTAGCGATACATGGCAATAAAGCCCTTACAGCCTTCTGGAAGAACGGTTTGGAGAAAATCTGCCGTTTCATGAAAGTGCAATGTCTCGCGATGTGGATAGAGTAAAAAGGCAAATACCGCAAAGTAGGTTAAAAACATCGACAGAAGAATGTAGAAGACATTTTCTCGAGAAAAGCGGTTACAAAGCCGAACGTAGATAAAGGCAAAAGTGACAGAAAGAGGGAACATTACCCACACTTTAATGAATGGGATTACTTCAGCGCCGGAATGTTCAGCCGTGATAACGATAGTGTCTTTAAGGCCGCGAAGAATATTGTAGTCAAAGTTAAGAAGAAAGAAGATCAGAAGCATAGGGATAAGCTTTTTTAGCTCGTGCCTATGCACCGGCCAAAAAAAGGCCCGCAGTTTACTAAATTGCGTAAAACTTTCTGTCATGCTGAACTCTTTGGTTTACAAAATAAAGGGACTTTTGCGCGCGGGAGCGCTTGACTGAGGAAGAAACCGGCAGATGTAGAACAATAAATATCATCTGGGGCAATGCTTTTTTTAAATTTAGTTAAAAGCATAGCGTAAAAGCGATAAATGTTCAAGGTTTATATTACGTTTGGTTCGAGTAAAAAACCGCGAAGGCCGCGAAGATAGCCTCATTCATATTCTTCGCGCTCTAGAGTACTTCATTTTTTCCGATTGTGTGAAAAATTATTTTAAAGCGTCGATGCCGGGTAGCGTGCCGAATTCAACGTATTCAAGGGCAGCCCCGCCGCCTGTAGAGATATGGGTGAATCTATCAGCAAGGTTGTACTCTTGTACGGCAGCTACTGAGTCACCGCCTCCAACTATGGTGATGGCTCCTTGTAGTGAAGCAAGAGCTTCGGCTATTGCATGGGTGCCTTTTGCAAAATGTGGCATCTCAAAGACGCCTACAGGGCCGTTCCAGAGGATTGTTTTGGCATTCTGTAACGCACTTTTCCAGGCTTCAATTGTTTTGGGGCCAATGTCCATGCCTTGATAGCCGGAGGGTATGCCCTCTTGCACTAAGAACGTTTTTGTAGGGGCGTCGTTGTCAAATTTTGTGGCAGCAACTATATCGAGAGGTAGGTAGATTTTTGCAGGGCCATTTAAAATTTCTTTAGCAGTGTCGACCATGCCAGGTTCTACAAGCGAATCTCCAACTGATATTCCTAGCGCCCGTAAAAAAGTGTAGGCCATGCCCCCTCCGAGCATCAGGGCATCAACTTGGCTGCTTAAGGCCTTTAAGACTCCAATTTTTGTAGATACTTTTGCTCCCCCAATGATGGCAAAAAAGGGCCTTTTTGGCGATTTAAGGGCGTTTCCTAAGAGATTGATCTCTTTTTCGAGCAAAAAGCCGCATGCACTTTTGCCAGGAAAGTATGTTGCGATAGAGGCAGTTGATGAGTGTTTACGATGGGCGCAGCCAAAGGCATCATTTACGTAGAGGTCCTTGCCTTGTGCCAGTTTTTTGCTAAAAGTAGGGTCGCTATCGGGGTCTTCTTCTGCCGGATAAAAACGTAGGTTTTCTAGCATAACGATATCTTGTGGCAACATGTCCGCAACTAGCTTGTCAACATCGGGGCCAATACAATCTATAGCCATAGTAACAGGCCTATTAAGAAGCTCAGATAGGCGCTTTCTGCAAGGTTCTAAAGAGAGTTTTGGCGATTTGCCTTTAGGGCGGCCAAGATGGCTCATCAGAATAACCATGGCATTGTGGTCTAGTAGGTACTGGATGGTAGGTAAAGATGCCCTGATGCGTGTATCATCAGTTATTTGCCCTTCATCATTTAGGGGAACGTTAAAGTCAACGCGCACAAGAACGCGCTTATTGTCTACATCTAAGTCCTTGACCGTCAGCATTTTTTTCCTTGATGGATAGGGCTTTTCCGAGCATGAAGCCAAGCCATGAAAGTAGAATCGAAAAGGCTTCCGGAAAAAAGTTCATGTCATAGTACTTGGTAAGGCAAAAACCAATGCCACCAAAACACATAGATAGGCTTGCTGCAAGCTTTGGATATTCTTGATCTGAGCGGGCAAAAGCAGCTTGAACAAGGGGAACAAACATGCAGACAACAGCGAGCTCATAACTTCCCAAAATAAGAGAAGCAATACCCAAATTTACGTAAGAAAAGACAAGGGCAAGCATGCCTAAAGTAATAGTGCCACCCCAAGAGAGGTTTATCATGAAGCTCGATTTTTTCTTTTTCTCTGTTTCGCTTCTAAAATCCATAAGTAGGTGGGTATTTAGCGACCAAAGAAGTGCAGAAGATGCCGAAACAATCGCAACCATCAAGATGCATGCAGATGCTATCGTGATAATGGGGTTTGTAGCAGAGCCAACTGCGCTGATAAAGCCCGTTGCACTACTTTCTTCAGAGCCTGAAAGCTTGCCTGCTATGCCATAGTAAACGGGTACAAACGAGCAGATGAGCAATATAATGCCAGAAACCACTACCGCTACAGAAATTTCCTTCTTTGAGCGCACCTGCATGGCGCTTCTCACCATTTCCGGCTCCAAAAATATAAAGAGGCAGGGCATCAGCAGGTAGGCTGCAAGCTTTGAGTTAAAGCCTTCACGTATCTCGCTTTCGATGCCGCTAAAGCCATCAAAGACGGTGATGTTGCTAGTTGGTGAATCAGGACTAAAGAAGCAGGCAGCCCCCAAAACGCCAAGCAGAATCACTGCCTGGAGCATGGCAATCCATGCCTTGGTATTTGTTCTACCGCGTATTGTGATGAAAACGACGGAAATCCAGGCGCCAATAAAGAGGGTGTCGTGTTTTACGCCAAGGGCTTTAAAGAGATCTTTTAAGGCTACAGCCTGCGCTACAAGTAGTCCAAGAAGGGTAGCCATGCTTAAAAAGCAGGAGATTTTTCGTAGTGTGCAGCTTCTATAGTGCTTTTCAAAAAGGTCCGGAACGCTAGAGATTTGCAGACGAGCAATTCTTGCTCCAAGACCAAGGCCAAGTGCTAGCAGGCCAAGAGCGCTGCCAAGAGGGTAGAGTATTGCGTAGATGCCATCTGACTGCGCACAGTCGACAAGATATAAGAACCAGCTGCCTCCAATTTGTGCGGCCACAAAGGACCCTACAAGAGAGAACCAGCCAATTGGCTTATTGGAGTGAGCACGAGCGCACTCTGTGGACTGATTTTTTGTAAATAGCCACACACTCGCTCCCGCGATCAAGCAACATAGTAGAATAACTAGAAAGGATAGTTCCATTGCCTCCTTGTACGCCTTCTCTCCAAAAGGTTCCAAATTGCTTAATACTCAATTTGTCTTAAGTATTGCAAGCTGTGATTATTTATTCCATATAATATATAGAACTTTATAAAAAACAGCTTCACAGGCATGTGTGGAGGCAAAAATAATTAGAGATTTAGGAATGGATTTGCCGACTGGACGAACGAAGTTCCCTTTTTTCGGCGGTTAAGTTCTGATCGGAGGGAGTACAAAAGGTCCTGATCAAAGTCCTGATTTGCTGCCCAGCGTAGGTATTCAACGGGAATTTCTTTTAATGAACGGCCTTTATGTTTGCCAAGAGGCATATTTTTCATCTGGATGGGGCGTGATAGTGCTTCTGTTATTTGTTCAAGGGTTCTAAAGTGCTGGGAGAGCTTTTTAAACACCTGGATATTGACGATAACATCGCTCATGGCCCTGTGTGCGCCTTCTTCTGCAATGTTAAAGTGCTGGCGGAGCGTCTCTAGTGAGTTTGATGGGCTTTCTCCATAGAGACGAGCAAGCCTCAGGGTGTCAAAAAATGGGTTTTTGCGTATGTTGCAAGGGATATTGCAGCGCTGGGCATGATGGGCTAAAATGTCGATATCGTAGGTGATGCCATGGCCTATAATAGGGTGTGGGCCTATTAATTCAAATAGCTGACCCAAGATTTCTCCAATTTTGGGTTTACCCTGTACCATGTCTTGAGTGATGTGGTGGATGGCGATAGAGTTTTGGGGAATTTCAACTTCAGGGTCCACAAGAGTCTCAAACTCCGAAAGAATACCATCTAAGGTAAAGGTAACGGCCGCAACTTCAACGATACGGTCATTTTTTGGGTCGAGTCCTGTTGATTCGCAGTCTATACAGACAAATGTATGGTTTTTAAGCTGTGGCATACTGTTCTACCTTTTGCCTTAAGTCAAAGGTTCCTTGGTGGGTTTTGCTCGAGTGCTGCACATATTCAAAGCCTTCGTAGGGAAGAGCTTTTATGATGTTTTTTGTGCATATTTCGAGTTCATTTTTAGTTACTTTATCTGTTTTTGTAAGTACGAGCAAAAAGGGCTTTTGGTAGTGGTAGAGCCAGTGTAGAAGTTCTAGATCTTCGGTATTTGGTGTGCGGCGGATATCTAGGAGAAAGAGGATAAGTTCTAAGCGGACGGCTTTTTCAAAGTACTTGGTCATTATTTTGCCCCACTGATCTTTTGTTGTTTGGGGGACTTTTGCGTAGCCGTAGCCCGGAAGGTCTACAAAGATGAGTCTTTCGTCTATCTCAAAAAAGTTAATTAACTGGGTTTTGCCGGGTGTTTTAGATGTTTTTGCAAGTTGGCTTTTTGAGCATAACTCATTGATTAAAGAAGACTTGCCAACATTAGAGCGGCCGCAAATAGCAACTTGGTTGAGGTGGTGGCCAAATTTGGGGTATTCCTCCGGCCAAAGTGCCGATTTGATAAAGCGGGTGTTGTTCCATTTCAGTTTCATTGTGCAATCTCTATGAGCCGTGCACCTTCTTCAGCGTGCGTGATTTTGACTACAATCGCGTTATGTGGCAGTAGCTTTTCTATGCGCTCTGCCCACTCTATGCAGGTGATGCCGCCTTGGTCAAAGACCTCATCAAAGCCCATGTGGAAAAACTCATCTGCATTTTGAAGGCGATAAAGATCAAAATGATAGACGGTTTGATTGCCATTATAGATGTTGAGGTACTGAAATGTGGGGCTTGAAACAGCTTCAGGCATGACCCCACAGAGGTTTTGAGCAAGGGATCGAATAAAGGTTGTCTTGCCTGTGCCTAGGTCTCCAAAAAAGGCAAGAACACTACCAGCTTTAAGGTCTTTTGCAAGGCTTAAGGCTACTTTTTCGGTATCTTCCGTTGAGCAAGAATGATAGTGCGTATCCACCTTTTTTACGTTTCCTGTTCTACCTCGCCAAGCCAGCTTTCGACGTAGGGGCCGAACTCTTCGACTTCAGACATCATCTCTACAAAGGATGCAATCTTGTCTTCGGCAAGCTGCTTCTGGATAAATTCCATGAAGTGCTCTTCGATCTGGAAACGGCTTTGGCTTTGGACTTCCACGAGGCTTACTCGTTTTAGGTAGTTTTCCTTAAAGTCTTCGATAACAGCTTCTTTTGAGTGGTAGAGCTTGCCGTTAATTGCTGAAGAGAAGACGATTTTTGTTATTGGCGTTTTTGGTGTGAACTTGCTTGCATAGGCTTTGATCACCTCTGGGTCTTCTGAGATGAAAAAGCGCTTTACGCGAAGGCCGCCAACGCGTTCGGTATTTTCCGGGCATTTTGACACCCAGTCGTAGATGGCATCTTGTGGATTTGGGTGCGTGTTGTCGCCAAAGACCTTACCGGTGAAGGGGCATATATAGATTTTCTTTGTATTTTCGTCGACGCTAGAAGTGACGTAGCCAATCTTAATTTCTGTTTCGCGCCAGAGTTTGCCTTCATTTTCAAGGAGTCTAACGGCGTCGCTTGTGCTTTGATAGACGAGCTTATCGCGGACAAAAAGCACTGGCTCAAGAGAAAATTTATGCTCAACATAGTATAGGTAAGTGGTGATGAGCTCTGGATGTTTTGTCGCTTCTAGGTAATCTTTTAGCTGACTGCGTAAGGCAGCTGATAAAGACATTTTAGTCATTTGTACCTCTAAATCAATAAATAACAAATAATTTACCTGTGAATGGCTTTTTTCACAAGTGTTAAGCGATTAAATTTCGGAAGAAGTCGATAATTTTATCAACCATGAGTAGCCAGTAGTCGCCAAAAAAGTAGCCTAGTGAAAGAAAGGTTGTTACCCAAATAAAGGCGCCAACATAGGCAAAGAGCATAAATTGTCGATACTCTAAAGAGGTAATGCCGGCTGTAAACCCCGTAAAGTGGCGAATTCCCGGCACAAAATATCCTATCATGAGTGTCCATTTGCCAAAGCGGTTAAACCAGGTATTTACGCGCTGCATACGTGCATCTGTTATGCCAATTCGAGGTCCGTAGTTCGTGACAAGGTAGCTTCCTGCGGTTTTGCCGAGTAAAAAGCTGATGCTAATGCCCAAACAAGCCCCGCAATAGGCCGCAATAAGGGTGGGAAATAGCGCAAGATCGTCAGTAGACAGAAGAACACCTGTAATGACCATAAGAGGCTCGCCAGGGATAGGCAAGGCAATAATTTCAAGCGCAAGCAAGAAAAAAAGTGCCATGCTTCCATATTCGACAAGCCACTGATAAAGCAATTCGTTATCCATAGGGCACGAGTCTACATTAATTATTTGATAAAGTCAAGTTGATCTTAACAGGGATTTTCGAGTACTATATCATACTTTTTAGGAATTCAATATGCCACAAGTTGCCGACACGATCGTCGATCGTTTACATGATTTTTTTGCTCAAGCGACAAAAGAGGCTTTCCCGGAAGCTACGAGCGAAATTGAACTGGTCAAAAGTACAGCAAGCGCCTTTGGTCACTACCAGTTTAATAGCGCGATGAAGCTATCAAAGGCCTTAAAGATGAACCCACGCCAGATTGCGGAAAAAATCGTGGCAGCGTGCAACGCCATAGATAGCGATTGTATCGAAAAGCTCGAAATTGCAGGACCCGGTTTTATTAACATCACCCTCAAGGCTAGCTTTTTGAACAATGAGCTCTTTAAAATGCTTGAGGAGCCTCATTTTGGTATAAAAGCGCCAAAAAAAGAGCGCATTGTCATAGACTTTTCAAGCCCAAATACAGCAAAAGAGATGCACGTTGGACACCTTCGTTCAACGATTATTGGGGATGCTCTTGCAAGGATGTTTGAATTTTTGGGCCATACCGTACTTCGTCAAAACCATATAGGTGACTGGGGAACATCCTTTGGCATGCTTATAGCCTATATGAAAGAGTCTGCCGAGCTCGAAGATGTAACGTTGACAGACCTTGTAACGTACTATAAAGCGGCTAAAAAGCGCTTTGATGAAGATCCTGCATTTAAAAAAACAGCCCAGCTTCAGGTTGTAGCGCTTCAGGGCGGGGATAAAGAGGCTCTACACTACTGGAATGTTATTCGTGAAATATCCCGCAAGGCATATCAAGAAATTTACGATCTCCTAGACATTCGCATCACGGAGCGCGGAGAGTCCTTTTATAACCCGCTACTTGCGGGTGTTGTAAGCGAGCTTGAAGAAAAGGGACTTGTGACACTTTCTGAAGGTGCAAAATGCATCTTTTTAGACGGGCATCAAATTCCGCTTATGATCCAAAAGTCAGATGGAGGCTATAACTACGACACCACTGACATGGCAACGATACGCCATCGTATACATGAAGAAAAGGCAAGCCGCATCATCATCGTAACGGATGCAGGTCAATCAACACACTTTCAGATGATTTTTGAAGCCGCTATAAAGGCTAATTACTTAGATCCTGCTAAAGTTCGGACAGATCATGTACCTTTTGGGGTGGTTTTGGGAGCAGATGGCAAAAAGTTTCGCACGAGGTCCGGTGAAACGGAAAAGCTTATCGACCTCATCAACGCTGCCATAGTAAAAGCAGAAGCCATTTTACACGAGAAAAACCCCGACTGGTCAGAAGATGAGCAAAAAAAGGTGGCCCATGCTCTTGGCATAAATGCCATAAAGTATTCAGACCTTGTCTGCCACCGAATAAGCGACTATATGTTTAGCTATGATAAGATGCTTCGCTTTGAGGGTAACACTGCAGCCTTTGTGATGTACTCATATGTGCGCGTGCAGGGTATTATCAGAAAGGTTGGCGTTGATCCAAAAAGTCTTGTCGCGACAACAAAAATTGCCCTTGTGCATCCTTCAGAAATAGCTCTTGGCCTTCATCTTGCCCAGTTTGGTGAGACGCTAGAGCTCATGGCAGAAGATCTTATGCCAAACCGCTTAACAGAGTACCTCTACGCACTTGCCGAACTGTTTAATCACTTCTTCCGCGACTGTCGAGTAGAAGGCTCTAACGAGCAAAATTCACGCCTGTTGTTAACAGAGCTTACAGGACGGGTGCTTAAAGAAGGCATGCAGCTACTTGGGCTTGTTACTGTAGAGCGGATGTAATAGCTGTTTTACTTTTCTTGCCGGCAATTTCCTGAACATATTTAGGAACGCCGTAACCAGGAAGGCTTGTCATAAGGCTGTCGATTAACTCTAGTCCTTTTTGAGTCTCTACTTCAAAGTGGCTAGAGCCCTGCACGCGGTCAAAGCCGTGTAGGTAATAGGGGTTAATGCCGTGGTCGATTAGGCCTGAAAAAAGCTCCTGCATGGTGTCGTGCGTGTCATTTACCCCTTTTAAAAGCACTGATTGGTTAAGTACAGGTATGCCAAGAAGCTGTATGTTGCGTAAGGCATGCCAGATATCGTTGTCAAATTCTCGTATGTGATTTGCGTGGATAACGAACCAGATTTGCTTGGAGCAGTTCTTTAAAAGCTCTAAAAAAGAGCTGTCCACACGTTCTGGTATGCCCATAATAAAGCGCGTGTGAAAGCGAATGCGGCGAATGTGGGGAATATTTGCCAGATTTCTAAGAAGATCGCCTAGCACTTCATCAGAAAGCGAGAGCGGATCGCCCCCAGAGAGGATGATTTCTTCTAGGTGAGGGTTTTTGCGAATGAATTCAAGCTCACCTGCAAAGCTTTTGTCCTGCGTTTGGTAATCAAAGTTTTTGCGAAAGCAAAAGCGACAGTGCATAGCACATACTGATGTTGAGATGATAAGGGCTCTTTTGTCATATTTTTGTAAAAGCTTGTCTTCAAGAACAAAGCTTGCATCGCGCACGGGATCATCGACGTAGTTCGGATGCTTGTCGCGCTCGATTTTTAGGGGAACAAACTGTAGAAAAAGAGGATCCGTAATAGATTTTTTATCAAATTTTTCTGCAAGGCGCCTTGGAACATTAACTTGGAAAGAAGCTGCATCATCAAGAGCGCTAACTTGTTCAGGGCTAAGCTCTAAAAACGCAGCAAGTTCATGAAGTGTCCTAAAGTTTTGGCGCAAAATTGCGCGCCAAAGTGGTGTTACAGGCAGTGACATGCCAGCTAGTATCCCATCTTTGAACTTTTTAATCAAACGGGAAGGCTGTACATCTTATTCGCCATGAGTCTTAAATTTCTTCTTCACGACGGTTTGTAATGCTCTTTAAAGTGCCGATTTATGCAAGTTTAACGAAGCTTCTTTTGCGCTTTTTTGGTTTTTGCGTTTTTGCGTTGAACTCTTACATTACCGAAAATACCTTTAAGCCTCTAAGGTATGTATAGAATGGAAAAACTTAACGCAAAAACCCAAAAGCGCAAAAGAACCTTAGTCCTACTCAGGTGTTGTATTTTGATTTTTTATAACGCAATTGTTCGACTTATAGAGCTTCTACAACTTTTAGGCGTTGAGTTTGTTCTTCAAAAGAAGTTGCTTGGTCCTGCGACTTATTTGTGCGACGGACGTTTGCGCCAAGGCTTGTAAGCTTTTGGACGAGGTTTTCATAGCCGCGGTCGAGGAAATGTAGGCCAGAAATTGTGCTTTCATCCTTAGAAATCAAAGCTGCCATGAGGTAGGCAAAGCCGGCTCTTAGGTCAGGGATGGCAATTTTTTTGCCGGAAAGCACGCTTTCGCCTTTTACGGCGATGCTGTGATAGAAGCTATGAGACGAAAAGCGACAGAGCTTACCTCCAAGACATTGCTTAAAGAGGGAAATGTCAGCTCCCATGTCTCTTAGAGCTTCTGTAAAGCCAAAACGGTTTTCATAGACCGTCTCATGGACAATAGATGTGCCTGCAGCCTGTGTGAGGAGGACAACAAAGGGAGGTTGCCAGTCGGTCATAAAGCCGGGGTGAACGTCAGTTTCTAGGTGTAGACCGCCTTGTAAAGGGCCATCGTAGTAAAACTCTATACCATCTTTTTTAACGTTAAAGCCGCCGCCGATTTCTCGCAGCTTGTTTAAGAAGGTTATCATGTTGACGTGATCGGCCCCTTTTACAAATACGCGGCCTTTCGTGCCGATAGCAGCCATACCAAAAGATGCGGCTTCGATGCGGTCGTAGCATACGGTGTGCTCAACATCATAAAATTTGCGGGTGCCTTGTATGCGGATCGTGCGATCAACGTCCATACTTATGTGTGCGCCTAGTTTTTGCAAAAAAAGGATGAGGTCGACAATTTCCGGCTCAATGGCGGCGTTTTTGATGATTGTTGTTCCACGAGCAGTTATGGAGGCAAGTATTGTATTTTCGGTGGCGCCAACTGATGGGTATGGTAGGTTTATTAATGTGCCTTGCAGCCCGTTGTGAGCATGGGCAAAATAGGCGCTTTCGCGCTTCATGTCGCGAAGCTCAATTGTGGCCCCAAGCTGACGTAGGGCCTGGATATGAAACTCTACAGCGCGGTTACCTATCTTGCAGCCGCCAACTGTAGGAACGATGATGTCTTCGTCAGTTCTACCTAAAAGGGCTCCGATCATAAGTATGGGAATGCGATTTGAGCCTGAAAAGCGCTGTGGGATGTAGGAAGTTTTAAGCTCTTTTGTCTCGCACTGGAGCACGCCTGCATCTTTATCCCACTCTACCTGCATACCTATTTCGCGACATAGCGCTACTGTTACCTCCACGTCGCCAATATTTGGCACGTTGTAGAATGTGCATCGTTTATCAGAAAGTAGCGATGCTACAAGTAGCTTAGTCATAGCGTTTTTCGCGCCGGCAGCTTTTACTTCGCCAATCAGCGGACTTCCGCCTTTAATATGTAGTACTTCGTCCATAAAGGATTTAAGCAGAGGGGGTTATGTTATAATTATTTCCTCCGGCCAAGCGACCAGAGTCCGTTTTTTTACTATCCTGATTTGTACCCGTTTTTCCCTCTAAAATCAATAGAATAACGTGGGGTACCAGCTTAATTCGCTTATCTTCAAAAAGTTAGATTGCAAAATTTTTGTAAATGTCGTATGCTAGTAGCACGCAAGGTAGCAAATTGTGCTTGCACACTATAGATGTTTCTATTAGATTGCTGCCTTATTTTAACCTAATTTGTTGGAGTATGTATGTCTCAAAAAGAAGAAACCGCGGAATTTACCGGGTTGCGCGCGGCCTTATGGCCCATTCATAATTATGAACTTAAGAAGTTTTTGCCTCTTGCGTTCATCATGTTTTGTATCTTGTTTAACTACACGCTGCTTCGCGACACTAAAGATACTATCGTTGTGAATTCTGCTGGAGCTGGTGCTATTTCCTTTCTAAAGCTGTACTGCGTAACGCCGGCGGCGATTATTTTTGTTATTATCTACGCTAAACTTACAAATATCCTGTCGAGGGAGAATGTATTTTATGCCGTCGTAACACCATTTTTGGTGTTCTTTGGCGTGTTTGCCTTTTTGATATATCCAAACCTCGAGAGCCTGCACCCAAGTGCGGCATCTATCGCAGCTTTAAAAAGCTCATACCCAGCAATGACTGGCTTTATCGACATATATGCCTACTGGTCATATTCACTCTTCTACGTGCTTTCTGAAATTTGGGGTAGCGCGATGATCGGTTTGATGTTCTGGCAGTTTGCTAACCACGTTGTTCGCATGCGCGAATCAAAGCGTTTTTATGGACTATTCCTCGTTATTGGAAACCTTTCACTTATTCTTTCAGGTCAGGCTGTTCGTTTTTGCTCTGAAGATATTAAGCAATACTATGCTTCACACGAAGAAGCATGGCAAGTGTCTCTCTATCTCTTGATGGGTGCAGTAGTAGTGCTTGGTATTGCAGCAATGATGCTCTATCGCTGGTTGCATACAAGCGTTCTTACTGACAAGCGCTTTTATGATCCTGCTGAAGGTGGCACTCCGAAGAAGAAGAAAGAAAAGCCATCGCTTCTAGAAAGTTGCAAGATTATTTTCAAATCGCCAGAACTTGGTTTGATTGCTCTATTGATCATGGCCTACGGCGTGACTATTAACCTCGTTGAAGTACAATGGAAAAACCAGCTTGGTATCTATTTTGCTGGCGATAAGGGTGGCTACAACGCCTTTATGGGTAACTACTCTACCTTTACAGGTATCTTCACAATCTTGTTTGGTTGGTTGATTGGTTCTAACGTTCTTCGCCGCGTAAGCTGGTTTACAGCTGCGTCTGTAACTCCGCTCATGATTGCAGTTGGTGGCGTGATCTTCTTTGCCTTTATCTTTGCAAAAGATTGGGTAGACTTTATTCTCGCATCAATGGCTACAACGCCTGTTGCTGCTGCTACCTTCTTGGGTGCCGGCATTATCATCTTGTCAAAAGGTATCAAGTACAGCCTGTTTGACTCTACTAAAGAAATGGCATACATTCCTTTAGATGATGAGCTTAAGACAAAAGGTAAAGCTGCAGTTGACGTTATTGGCGGCCGTGCCGGTAAAGCTGGCGGTGCTTTTGTTCAAAGTAACCTTCAGATGGTGCTTGCTGCTACTGTGGCTGGCGCTGGATCAAACATCGTTTCTGTAACAGCACCGTATGCCTTTGGCGTATTTGCTGTTGTTGCAGTTCTGTGGCTCTACGCAGTAAAAGCCCTTTCTAAAAAGGTCGATGCTGCAGTAGCAAAACAGAACGAGCGCACAGAAGCCGTTGCAAACGCCGTCCCTGCGACAGCGTAGTCTACGTTAAGTATTTCTTTACAATCCGCACTCATCCCATGGGTGCGGATTTTTTTATTGGACAAGATGGGCGGATATCTGATACCCTTTGTCAGATTAATTAAACTAAAACCAATGAATTGACACTATGGAAAAGCAAAAACGCTGGCAGTTTTTCGTTATCATCGCCGTAATCGTTCTTACTCTCTACAACATACTCCCAACCATTATTTTTTATTCGAAGCCGCTTAAACAGCCTATCGATCAAAAGTATGCTATGGGTGTGGCTACACAGATATCAGAAAGGGTAAATGCTCTTGAAAATGAATCTGAAGAGTGGATTCATGCCTATTCAAAGCTACTTGGAGTACATCCTAAGCAGGTTGCTTTACAGAAAGATGACCCTACAGTTATCTCTGTACAATTTGCAGATGAAAATGAACGAAAGACATTTAGCCAATTTTTGCCAAGAGCTGGTGCCTTAATTCCTTTTGTTCCGGCTCAGCTTTCGTTGCTTGACGAATCAAGCCAAGACAATACCGTACGCATCTTGCGCAATGTGGGTGTTCATTTTAATGAAAAAACTCCAGAACAGCTATTCCAGTTTGCACCTAAGCAAGAAGCTGGTAAGGTTACAAACTTCTATTTTGACCTAGTTGGCGACCGCTTTAGCGGCATCGCACAGGTGCTTGGTGGCACATCTCCTCAAGTTCAAGAGACTCTTTCGGCATTAGATGAAAAAGATAGTAGCGAGGCTATCATCTTTTTAGCCCGCAAAATTGCAAAGGTATCTGAAAACTTTGCCGGATCTGACTTTGCAAACCGCTACTTTACAGCCTTCTACCAAAGCGACTTGCCGGATAGTTCCGGTCTTGTAAATCGCCTTACAGCAAAGATGCAAGATACAAAGACAAGTTTAGAAAGAGAAAAACTTGCCTTTAGCGAAATGCGTAAAGCAAAAGAAGAAAAGCGCGAGCTTTTAGACCAAGAGCAGCTTGCAAAAGCAGAAGCTGTGCAGGGCCAAATTTCTGTACTAGATAAAGCAATTGGCGCATTGCAGGCACATGCCGGCAATCAAAAAAATGCGCTAAAACCACTTTCTCGTAAGATGGTTCAAGAATGGCTAAAAGATGAGCGTCAAAAAAATAGCTCAGCATCAAGCGTCTATACCCTTACACTCGCTCAAAGAAACCCTCTTATTAAGGAACTAGTACTAGATTGGGCAAGTGATACTATTACAATGCGTCTTCATCCGGATGTTGCTGCCCTTCGCGCAGCACCTGGCAAAACAGAATTTCAAAAAATTCAGCAAGAAGACATTAACCGCCTCGTCATGAATGAGCTTGCACGTGTGCAGCAAAATTGCGATGAGACAATTGCGCAAGGTTTTAGTGACTATCGCATTAACCTTAACACCTTGCCAGCGGCTCAAAGCGTGATGGCACTTGATCTTCGCCAGATAGCAAAGACAGTGTCTGAAAGCGCGCTTCATGAAATTACTCATGAATGGAAGCCAACACATAACGACCTTACTCACGACAAGCTTCCGATCTTTGATGCTGCAGGCTATGAAGCTGCAACTGCTAGCCAAAAACGTCTTTGCCTCTTAGTAGTAGCGCCGACTCGCGATACACCATTTACAGGTCTTCGCCATAGCTCCATCTACGTGATCCTTCGCGGCATGCAGAATATCATTGATCAATACAACCGCTTTCCTGGCAGCCCAGAAGCTGAAGCCTTCAGCCGCGACATTGCAGGACTGAACTCGCTTTTACAAAAGCGGGGCTTTATCGGCTATTCAGGCCAAGCTCTTGGCAACACCTCTGAATTTGCACGTGACTTTGTATTTGAACTTGATGACTACTATTCAACACTACTCAAAGCTTCACGCGAAGATTTTGTGGTGCTTGGTAGCCGAGAGTTTGCTACTTTAGAGTTTTCTGACGTTGAGCAGCGTATCATCACAGAAAATCGTATTAACGATGCTATTCAAGAAGATGTACTTCGTGCAAAAGAAACCTATCAAGCAGCTCAAGTAAGCCTTGATAAGTCTGCGCGTTTTACAGTGCCATCTCCAATAGAAAATGCCTACTTTGCAAACTTTAAACGTGCATGTAGCGCCTACTTCCGTGGCGATGATAGCAAGATTATTCGCTGGGGCTTAGACCTTTCTGGCGGTAAAAGCGTTAGAATTGCACTTCTTGATCAGGCAAATAAGCCGGTTACAGATCCCGCTGAGCTTCACCAAGCTGTTAATGAACTCTACCAGAGAATTAACAAAATGGGCGTATCAGAACGTACGATCCGTATTGAAAACTCTACGATTGTAATTGACTTCCCCGGTGCTCAAGGCTTATCTGCTGCAGAGCTTATCAAAGCGTCTGCTATGTACTTCTATATAGTGAACGAGCAGTATGGCCCGGCAAACTCAAGTCTTGCAAAAGATGTAAATGAGTTTTTACAAGATATCTGGAACGAAGCTGTCGTTACAAACCAAAAAGATGCAGATCAGATTAACCAGATAGCTTATAACAAGCTGCAGACAGCTGCTGCTCGTTCTTCTGGCAACACAGGCATTAAGGATAGTGCGCAAATTCTCTACGATGCAGGCCTTCGCTTAGCAAACCCTGCAGAATTTGTTCCAGCTTGCACCTTTGATGATTCATTGTCGATGATAGCTCGAGAGCGCGGCGATGAGCCGGCTGATTGGCACTTTAGAGGCCATCCATTGATGATCACCTTTGCAAACTATGCCCTAGATGGTTCAAGTCTTGAAAATATCCAGACAAACTACGACCCCTCAAAAGGTAACGTATTGCTCTTTAGCGTAAAGAATTCCTATTCTTCAGGACGTGCTCATGGTTCACAAAGTCCACAAGATGACTTTTATAACTGGACATCACAGTTTTCTGAAGAAGCAATTGTTGGAACTCCAAAAGAAGCCTTTGCTCCTGGCAATGGCTGGCGCATGGCAGTAATCCTGAACGGTCAGGTAATTTCATACCCAACGCTTAATGCCTCTTTACGCGATCATGCTATGATCAGCGGTAACTTTACCCAGCGTGAAGTAAGTAAGCTCGCTACAGACCTAAAGGCAGGATCACTTTCCTTTACACCAAAAATTTTGTCTGAGCAAAACGTAAGCCCAGAGCTTGGAAAACAAGAACGTTATGCTGGTATCATGGCATCTATCGTTGCTATTTGCTTAGTGGCAGCTTGTATGATCGGCTACTACCGCTTTGCCGGTGTTGTTGCAAGTGTTGCTGTTCTCTTTAACATGCTTATCATTTGGGCTGTTATGCAGAACATCGAGATGGCACTTACCTTGCCGGGTATTGCAGGTATGCTCCTTACTGTTGCTATGGCAGTTGATGCTAACGTCTTAGTCTTTGAGCGTATTCGCGAAGAATTTAAGATCTCAGGAAGAATTGCATCTGCTATTCACCTTGGCTACAAAAAAGCATTTAGCGCGATCTTAGACTCTAACCTTACTACGATCATTGCATCGCTTATTCTGCTTCAGTTTGACTCAGGCCCTATCCGCGGCTTTGCTGTAACGCTCGTAATTGGTATCGTAGCATCGATGTTTACGGTGCTCTTTATGACACGCTACTTCTTTGCCGGCTGGGTACAAAATCCAGAGCACACAGAGCTCAAAATGTCAGAGTGGATCAAAGCCACAAACTTTGACTTCTTAAAGTATACAAAGCCAGCCTTTATCATCACAGGTATTGTGCTTGCAGTTGGTGTTGGCGTCATGAGCATGCAGTATAAGTCTATCTTTGGTATGGACTTTACGGGAGGCTACTCACTTGTTGTTGATCTACAAGAAGCAAAGACAACCTCCGGCAAATCTGTTGACTATCGCGAGCGTGTGTCACATGCACTTCTTAAGCAAGGCTTATCAAGCAAAGAGTTTCAAATTCGTGAGCTTGGCAGACCAAACTACTTGAGAATTCAGCTTGGCATTAGCGTTGATCAAGCTGGCAAACCTTTCCATGGGATGCCGGTAGAGCTTTCTTCTGATAAAGATCAGTTTTCATACGACTTTCAGAAAAATCCTCGCATTGTATGGCTTGTAAAAGCTGTAGAATCTACAGGTCTTAAGGTAAAGCAATCTCAGCTTCAAAGCTTAGCAACAGGCTGGACGCAAATGAGCGGTCAGTTTTCTGATGCAATGCGCAATAACGCAATATGGGCCCTTGGCCTTGCACTTGTTGCGGTACTTGTCTACATCGCCTTCCGCTTTGAGTGGAAGTTTGCATGTGCGGCGGTACTTGGCCTTGTCCACGACGTTATCTTGACAGTATGCGTGGCAGCTATTGCCAATAAGATGGGACTTCCGGTGCAAATTGACCTTGAGGTCATAGGCGCGCTTATGACGATTATTGGCTACTCGCTAAATGATACCATCATCGTCTTTGACCGTGTGCGTGAAGATATGCGTCTCATGCGCAAGAAGAGCTTTAGAGAAATCATTAATCACGCTCTAAATACAACGCTTTCTAGAACCTTGATGACATCCGGTATCACACTGTTAGTGCTACTTACCCTTGTCTTCTTGGGCGGTAAATCGATGTTTGCCTTCTCGTTTGTAATGGCGGTTGGCGTATTCTTGGGAACACTCTCGTCGCTCTTTATTGCAGCGCCGATTCTTCTGTTCCTTGAAACGCGCGATACAAGGAAGAAATTACAACCAAGTATGTCATAGTGAATGACAACATACAGGTAACCGGATTTCTAACAAAAACTAAGGACCTTCTTTGGGTAGACCCAAAGAAGGACCCTGATCGACTACAAAAAATTATGCAGGAATTTCACCTGCATCCTGTGCTTGCACAGGTTCTTGTCTCTCGGGGCATTACTTCTACTGACGATATCCACTACTACCTCTATGGCAAGCTACCCGATCTTCTTGATCCCTTTCTTTTTGCTGAGATGCCTCAAGCTATGCAGCGCATCATGCAGGCAATTCAGAATGAAGAAAACATTTTAGTTTATGGAGATAACGATGTTGACGGCATGACGGGGACTGCGCTTTTAGCAGAGTTTCTTTCATTCGTTGGCGCTAAGGTATTTCACTATATCTCGAATAGGACGCAGCTTCTTCGTCAGAGTATGATCCTCGACGCACTTGAATATGCCCTCAAAACTCACTGCACGCTTCTCATTACAGTAGACTGCGGCATTACAGCGGCAGAGCAGATTGAAGAAGTAGTTCGTCATAAAATAGACGTTATCATCACAGACCATCATGAGCCTACTAATAAAATTCCACTTTGCGTAGCTACGCTCAATCCAAAGCTTGTAAGTTCAGAGTATCCAAATAGAGAGCTTACTGGTGTTGGCGTTGCCTTTAAGCTTGCCTGTGCGCTTACTGAACATCTAGTAGATGAAGGCATGCTTCCTGCTAAAAAAGTGGACCTTAAACGCTACTTAGACCTTGTTGCCATTGGCACAGTCTCTGACATGGGCCTTTTGCTCGGAGAAAATCGCATCTTAGTTTCTTATGGGCTTGAGCAGCTACGAAAGACAAAGCGAATAGGCCTTGCAAAGCTTTTATCTATATGTGAGACGGATGTATTAGATAGCACAACGTCTATCATTGCTTCAAAGATAGCGCCTCGTTTAAATAGCCTTGGCCGTATAGCTGAGCCTGAGCAAGGCGTTAAGCTTCTCTTAGCAAAGCAGGCTCTTGCTGCTGAAAAACTTGCCATCGAGCTTAACCTCTATAACATAGAGCGACAAAAGATAGAGCGCCAGATGACAAAGGACGTGGAAAAAACCCTAGAGGCGCATCCTGAAATACTTACAAATCGCGCTATTGTCATGACCTCTCGCAAATGGCACCCCGGCATCATCGCCATCTTAGCAATGCGCATCTCCAAACAGTACAATAGACCTACAGTCATGATTGCCTTAGATGGCCAGGTAGGAAAGGGCTCTGTTCGTTCTATTCCTGAATTTCCTGTTCTTGGCGTGTTAAAGGATCTATCTGATCTTTTATTAAACTTTGGTGGGCATGACTCTGCAGCTGGTCTTACAATACGTGAAAGCTGTATCGAAGAATTTACTGAGCGCTTTATCGCCATTGCAAATGAAAAGCTGCACGAGCAGCACATCACCCCAAAGCTGCAGCTTGATGCCCATGTACGTTTTGATGATCTTACCTTTGACCTTATGGAGTCCTTAAAGCTTTTAGAGCCCTACGGCCATGGTAACCCTCCGCCTATGCTCTATGCCGACTGCCAGCAGATTGCCGAACCAAAAATTATCGGCAAGCAGCATCTCAAGATGTATCTAGAACAAGAAGACCGCATGCTAGAAGGCCTCGCGGTTGGACAGGCTTTTCGCTTGCCCTTTCTACAAAAGAAGCCTCTACCACTACGGGTTGCTTTTACTCCCCAAGTAAATGGCTCGAGTATCCAGCTTCTCATTCGCGATTTTCAAATCCTATAGAATAAAATTCGTTGTTATGCCATCCTGCTTAAAGTTTCAACTTTAACAAGGAGATAGCGATGAAGAACCAGTATTTTGTTGCATGGCTCTTAGGAGTTTTTGCACTGACAGCACCTCTACATGCTGCTGACAACACCATAAGGACTCTTGAAGGCACGCTGCCAAAGCTTGAAAGCCTAGCCAAGAGAATCCAAGATAAAAAATTGAGTAGGGAGGTAAATGAAGTCCTCCAGTACGCCAAAGCTGTAGTTTTAGCAAAAAATAGTGACAATCAAGAGATGGTCGAGCAGACGCTGGGTAAAGTCCAGGCTCTTACCAGATGGCTCAAAGTAAATAAGTTAAAGATGCAAGCAAAGAAGATGTATGAAAACTCTTCTGGTTGTGACGGTTGTAGAGAGCTTAATGACTTGGAATCTGATGTTTCAAAGTGCTGCAAAGAGATAGATGCTCTTTTATGGCAGCTTTTAGAGCTACTGCAGGCAGAGTTTCCTTGCGATGCACCAATAGCCATCAGCACAGTGCCATATACAATCAGACAGCCTGGTAAGTACTGCGTGACAAAGGATCTTAGGTATGTAGGCTCCGGCGCTGCTATTACAGTAGCAAGTGATAATGTGACGCTTAATTTTCATAACCATAGCCTCACCTTAACAGATCAAAATGCTCAAGGCGTTGTTGTGACGGATGTTTCAGAATTTACACTGCTAAATGACGTTATCCAAGGCGAGCAGCTATTTCATACAACAACAAGTGTAGCTGTTAAGCTTACAAACGTACAGAAGGCAACACTTGAAAATATCTACACCTACAACACTACCAAGGGTATACAGATTATAGATTCTACGGATGTCAAAGTGGTAGGTGCCCTTGTGCGCTATCACGAAGGCTCTTTTGGCGATAGCGTAACTTCGCAAGGAGCTGGCGTTTGGGTGGAAAATTCAATTGGCGTTTGGGTCGATGCAACTACATTTGAAGGTGCTGCAATAGGCGAAGACCCCAATACAGCTTCAAATGGCATATTTATCTTTGGCGATTCTGAAAACGTTGTCGTGAAGGATAGCACCTTTAGAGACTGGCCAATATCGATCTATGCAAGCCAGGTTACAGACCTTACTATAGACCATGTGGAGGCTGTTGCAGCATTTTTTTCTAATCTTTGCCTTTGTCAGTTTGGAGATTTTAACACCGAAGATGAGCTTGCAAACAACATCATCATACGAGATTCAAGTTTTAGTCAGCAAAACTCTGTTCCGGGATTTGATGGGCTTCTCTTTGCGCAAGGAAGTAGCGCTGCCTTAGAAAATGTCATCGTACATACAGCATCAAGTACCGATGACGGGTATTTACCGGCAGCCATTCATATAGGATGTGCCAATAGTTCAGGTTGTACTCCAGCACTAGCCTATGACAGCATTTTTGCTACAAATTGCATGGTAACCGGAGACAATGCGTTTGGTCTTTTCATCGAAAATGGCACTAACAACACCTTTACAAATAGCGAGTTTTTTGGCGCTAATTTCGCAAACGTCTACATTTTAGGCTTTGGAGAAGGTAGTGGTGCCGGTGGCTGCCAAATTAGAGATTCACTCATCGCAGATGCGCAAGATTCAGAGTCTGGCTCGGGTGTGTATATTCAAAATAGCTTTGTAAATGCTGTCGTGAACTGCGAAGTTGTTAACAACAGCGTTTATGGTATTTTTGTTGATGAGAACTCATCTGCTAACCACATTAGAGGTAATAGAGTTTTCGGTAGCGTCTTTGGTATCGATAATCAGGGAGGCAACACCGAAACTTATTACAACACCTCGTGCAATAACAGTAATACCAACTGCATCAATGTGAGCACGCCTCAAGTTCCGTCAGATATCGTGCTTGTCGGCTCTAACATCTGCTGTCAAATAGAAGATTAACAAAGGATTATACAATGAAGATCAGTTTTTACAAAAAGATAGCCCTTTTAGCCCTGCTTGCGGGCGTATTTGCGAGTGTTTCAGCTTTACCGGCTGCGCAGCATAAAAAGAAACATGCGAAGATCAAAAAGCCTCATGGCTCAAGCTCTTCTAGCAGTAGGTCTTGCGATATTTGTGGAGATGTTAAGGAGATTGACTCAGACGTTCATCACTGCTGTAATCGCATCAAACAGGAAATTAACGAGGTTATTCAGTTTGTCAATACATCGTTGCCATGTGATATGACACAGGTGATAGACCATGTGCCTATCGTTATTTCTAAGTCTGGTAAATACTGTGTGATAAAGGATTTAGTCTATAATGGATCAGATGCTGCAATTACCGTTACGGCGGATAATGTAAGCATTAACTTTCATAACAACAGCCTGACGCTTACAGATAGCCAGGCCCAGGGCGTTCTTGCAGAAAATGTGAGTGAGTTTACGCTTGAAAATGACGTTATTAAGGGTGCAAGCATCTTTAAAACAGCAACAAGTGCAGCTATCCACCTTGCAGGAGTGAAAAAAGCAACGCTATCAAATCTCTATACCTTAAATACTACTAAGGGAATTTTCATTGAGGACTCTTCTGATATTAAGGTGCTTAACACGCATCTAGAGGCCCATGAAAGTTCTGATCTTGCTCCGCCAACTGCTGCATTAGTAGCGTTTAATAGCGCCGATGGTGCCGGAATTTGGATTCAAGGCTCTATAGGAGTTACCGTAGATGGCTGCGACTTTGAGTCTCCTGTAACTGACTATAATCCAAATCGTGTAAACGTTGCCTTTCACGTAGAAGGTGAATCTGAAAATATCATGCTTACAAATTGCAATTTTTCAGAGTGGTTCTGCACAGTCAATGTGCTTAAAGTAGATGATCTACTTATCGACCACTGCAACATGAAGGCGTCCATATTTTCTTCATTTCATGCAATACAGCTTGGCGATTGTGCAGAAGGCAATACTGCAAATGATATCATCATTCGCAATACAAACATCAAAAAGTATCCCACTGAAGTTGTAAACTTTGAGGGAATATTCCTTGTCAATGGCTCAGGCTGCCTTATTGAAAATGTGGTATGTGATCCAGCTTCATTTCAGTACAACTACACAGCGGCATCATTGCATGTAGGTCTTGCAGAGTGTGCCACCTATAGTGATGTGCAGGTGCGAGATTCGGTATTTTGTGGATTTAGTACAGATGCCGTAAATATTGAAAGTGGCCGCGATGTAAGTATAGAAAATTGCCAACTAACAGCATTTGGCAATGGCGTAAATATGTCAGATGCCGAAGGGTGTCTTATAAAAAATTGCGTGATAAACGCTGAAGACATTGGCGTACACCTCAACACATCTGGTAAAAACGCCATCATAGGCAACCAGATCTGGGGTGCAGGTAGATATGGCATTTTGGTAGAAGATAATGCAGGAAACCATATTTCAGGCAATAGCGTCTACTCGAATGATACAGGCATATCAATAGGCTCAGGAAGCATTACAGAGGTCTATTTTAACACTGCTTGTAACAACGGCTTAGATTGCGAAAATGTGCCTTCAATTCAGGCTCAACCAATTGGTATGCTACCAGTAGCGGGTTCAAATATCTGCTGCTCCATCAACAACGGCGGCTAGCCAAAAAAAAGAGGGGGGGGGACCCCCCCCTCATCTTAGTCTCTTACACACACTTGAAATAGAGATTAAGATCAAGATCAAGACTAAGATTAAGAGAAAAAACCCCTTTTTCTGCTATACTTACAAGCTATGTTTGAAATAGGCGAGCAAGTACAGGCAAGCGTGCAAAAACTAGTCTTTGGTGGCAAGGGGTTAATACGCCATCAAGGGTGGGTGATTTTTGTTGCCGATGTTATTCCGGATGAAGTGGTGGTAGTAAGGATTACTGCCAAAAAAAAGTCCTACTTTGAAGCTGAGCTTCTTGAGGTTGTAGAGCCAAGCCCCCTACGAGTAAAGCCGCCTTGCCCCTATTTTGGCACCTGTGGAGGCTGTCAGCTGCAGCATATTGCCTATGAGGGACAAATTGCCTATAAAAAAGAATGGCTTATCGATGCTTTAGAGCGCGCGCTAAAATGTACAGTCGATTTTCCTGTAGATATTACCCCGGCAAAAAAAGAGTGGTGCTACCGGCAGAAAGTAACGCTGCACGGTAAAGAGTGTGGCTTTTATGCTCGCGACAATACCACTATATTGCCCATTGAGCGGTGCCTGATTTTTTCTGAAAAGAGCTTTAGTTCTGTACGCGCCAAAGAGGCAGAACATACTGTCGTTATGCGAAATAGCCAAGATGATTGGGCTTTTATGGCAGGTGGTAAAATAGAGGGGGATAGAGCCATCTTTGAGCGCGAGATTGAGGGGCTGCGGTTCTTTTTTTCGCCTAAAGTCTTTGTGCAGAATAACCCGGAAATGGCCCTTATACTCTATAAGGATGTACTTGCAAAAGTTGCTCCTGGCCCTATTTTAGACCTCTACTGCGGCGTTGGCATTTTATCGCTTCTTGCAGCAAGAGAAGGAAGACAGGTGCTTGGGGTTGAGCTTGACGGCGATGCTATAAGCCTTGCTAAAAAAAGCGCCCAAGAAAATAAGATCCAGAACATCGAATTTTACGCTATGGCGTGTGAAAAGATCCAAACGCTACCAATTACTCAATATGGTACGTGGATTGTAAATCCGCCAAGAACGGGGCTATCTGAAAAAGTAGTGGAGATCATTACGAAGAATAAGCCAAAGGAGCTTATCTATATATCGTGTATGCCGGCGACGCTTGCTCGCGACCTAAAAGTTTTATGCCAAAGTGGCTACACCATTCGAAGGGCACATGTCTACGACATGTTTGCCGAGACATGCCACTTAGAATCGGTCATTTACCTATCCTGAACTGCAAAGTATACGACTTATAGTCGTATACCTGCCAGTCCATTACAATTAGCTCGCTTGTTGCTGCTTCTTGTTTGCTTTTGAAGCCAAGTATGATTCTTGGTATCCCTTAACATCTTCAATGCGAACAACCCATGCAGCGCCCTTGCGGATCGCTTTGAGGTAGCCAGCGCGAGTTGCGTAATAGATCTTTTGCGCAGGAACGTTAAGCATTTTCGCAACTTGGTTAACTGAATAATAACCTTTCGTGTTGTCAAACAGCAACTCACCTTGGAAGGTGGACTTTGTGCGTGAATACTTTTGCTTGCGGTACTCGTTGAGATCTTCAACGTGAATCATCCAACGGCTTGTTTCTTTTGTAGCTTTTAGTTTGTTAAGCTTAATTGCTACGTAAATAGCTTGGCGTGTTACGTTGTTCAGCTTAGCAGCTTCGGTAATCGACACCACTTTTTTGTTGTCGTGAACAACAACTTCGGTTTGGTTTTCTTTCATGGTTTTCCCCTTCTTATTTTTATTTTCCTAAAGTTTAAGCACATAAACATGACTCAAGGACACGTGCCTTAAGCCACCGCGAAAAGGGCATTTTTCCTCAATTCGCACTTGTTTTGAACCATTTATTATACACGTAAAATTATTTTCTTCAAGCATTTTCTGCTATTTTCGGTATTTTTTTCACCATTTTAGAGGAAAATCCCTCTTTTTTCCTATTGGCAATAGGACATCTTACTGCTAAGATGACATCTTTTAGATAGATTCCACCTTTGGAGCGCAAGATAATGGGTAGATTATACGTTTTCGCACTTTTTTGTGTTACATTACTGTTTCACATGTCATTGTCGGCAAAACCTGCCGAAATTAACCAGTATGATGTGACATACAAAATGCAGGAGATTATGCGCGCCCATGCCGTGTATAAATCGATGTCACCGCTACTTGCAAAGCGTTCTTTGGATAATTTTATCAATCTCTTAGATCCATATAAAACCTACTTTTTGGAAGGCGAAATCGACAAGTGGCTTCACCCCACAGACCAGCTTTTGGAGCAGATTACAAGAGACTTTGAGTACAGTAAATTTCCTGCATTTGAGGAGATTTTCAATCTTATGCAGCCATGCATTGACCGGCGTAACCGCTTTGAGGATAAGCTTAAGCAAGATCAGTTGCCTCGAGATGTTCACGCAAAAGAATTTAAGGACCTTACCTGGTGTAAAACAGACCAAGAGCTCTATGAGCGCCTAGTTCGCATGAGGGCCTTGCAGATGATTGCAGCAGAAAAAATGGATAGCGAATTTAAACAGCTGGCCATGCAGCGTCTACAGAAAATCCGCCTTAAATACGAAGAAGATATTCTTACAAAGGACAAAAAGCTTAAATCTCAGCTCTTTTGCACCTATTTATTAAAGGCAATGGCATCGTCACTTGATGCTCATACCATATACTTTACTCCAGCTGAAGCCACCCAGTTTTTAATTGATGTACAGCAGCGCCTTACCGGCATTGGAGTGCAGCTACGCGATGATGTGGACGGCTATACAGTCACAAAAATCATTGAGGGAGGCCCGGCAGATCTTGGCCATGAACTTAAGCTAAAAGACAAGATTATTGCGATAGATCACGAGCCTGTACTTGGACTTGATGGCTTAGAAGTTGTTGAGCGCATTCGTGGACCTGACAATACAGAAGTTTTGCTTACAGTGCTTCGAGATGTGTCTGTAGGAGATGAAAAGCGTGTAGAGACAAAAGATATTCGCGTAAAGCGCGGAGAAGTAATCATCAAAGATGCGCGCGTACAGTCTACTCTAGAGCCATTTGGGGATGGGGTTATTGCATGTTTAACGCTCCATTCGTTTTATCAAGATCTAGAAAGCTCATCAAGTCAAGACCTTGCAAAGGCCTATAATGGTATTGCAAAAGACAATAAGGTGCGCGGCGTAATATTGGACCTGCGTATGAATGCAGGGGGGCTTTTGACCCAGGCTGTAGAGGTTGTTGGCCTCTTTATTAAAAAGGGCATCGTAGCATCGATAAAAGACGAAAATGGCAACGTGCAAAATATCCGCGATATAGACTCAAGCCGTATCTGGGATGGACCTTTAATTGTGTTAGTTGATCGCTTGAGCGCATCTGCTGCTGAAATTGTAGCCCAGGCCCTGCAGGACTATGGAAGGGCGCTTGTTTTAGGAGATGATCACACTTATGGCAAAGGTACATTCCAAACCTTTACCCTCACCACGCAAGGAAATGACGCTGTAGACCCGCATGGAGAATATAAAGTTACAAGAGGCCGCTACTATACAGTATCCGGTAAGTCGCCTCAGCTAGTTGGTGTGCAGTCTGATATTGTTATCCCTGGTGAGTTATCGTTTATGGAAGTGGGCGAAGAGTATGCAAAACATCCACTAGAAAATGACTCAATACCCCCAAATTTTGAAGATACCTTGTCGGATGTGCCCTTCTTTCAGCGCGAGCGTATTCGCCGCCTCTACCAATTTGATATGCAAAAGCCGATCACTAAGTATAAAGCTACATTTGATCAACTAAGAAGAAATTCTGCCCAGCGCATCAGCAACAACAAGCTTTTTCAAAATTTTCTTGAAAACCTCAAGAATTTAGATGGTGGCCTCAGCGTATCTAGCGTCCCTATGGACTTTCAGCTTCAAGAAGCCATGAATGTGATGAAAGACTTTATCTGGCTTATAGAAGTTGAGCAGCCCCAGCTGCAACAACCTGCGGCGGCCAAGGCAGCTTGAGATTGAACTTAACATCGCTAGTAGCTATAATAATCCTCTTTAAAACAATTTATTGAGATAAAGCTATGACGGTACGAGTTCGTATTGCCCCGTCACCTACGGGTGATCCACACGTGGGCACGGCCTATATGGCCCTATTTAACCTTATTTTTGCTCGCCATTTTGGGGGCAAGTTCATCTTGCGCATCGAAGATACCGACCGCTCAAGAAGCCGCCCGGAATATGAAGAAAACATCTATAAAGCCCTCAAATGGGCAGAAATCACCTGGGACGAAGGTCCGGACATTGGCGGTCCTTTTGGGCCCTATAGGCAATCTGAGCGCACCGAAATATACCAAAAGTACTGCTATGAGCTTTTGGCGCAAGGTAAGGCCTATAAATGCTTTGCTACGGCTGATGAGCTCCAGGAGATGAGAGAAGTTGCTTCTAAGACAGGCTCAAAGCTTGGCTACGACAGGCGCTATCGAAATTTAAGCCCTGAAGAGATTGCTGAAAGAGAAGCCCAAGGCCAGTCCTTTACCATTCGCTTAAAGGTGCCACTATCTGGCGAGTGCGTATTTGAGGATGCAATTAAGGGGCGAATTTCCTTTCCATATGCCGATATCGACGACCAAATTTTGTTAAAGTCTGATGGCTTTCCTACCTATCACCTTGCAAACGTTGTAGATGATCACCTGATGGGCATCACGCACGTTATACGCGGCGATGAGTGGATAAGCTCTACACCAAAGCACGTTCTTTTGTACGATGTATTTGGCTGGAAGCCGCCTGTCTTTATGCATATGCCTTTATTGCTTGGACGAGATGGCAAAAAGTTATCTAAGCGCAAAAACCCAACTTCTATCTTCTACTATCGCGATAGTGGCTATCTGCCAGAGGCCTTTATGAACTTTCTTACCCTCATGGGCTATAGCGTAGCTGATGGAAGAGAGATCTATAGTCTTTCAGAGATCATTAAGGAGTTTGATCCAAAGCGTATAGGGGTGTCTGGAGCTGTTTTTGACATCACAAAACTCGACTGGATAAACCAGCAGTATATCATCCAAAACGTCCCTCAAGATAAGCTGTGGGATAGGTTGAAGGGTTGGAGTTTTAACGAAGAGTTTATGAATCGCCTTATGCCGCTTGCGCACTCACGCATGAAAAACTTTGGCGACTTTATGGAGCTTTCAGACTTTTTGTTTATCAACCATTTGCCGTATAGGCAGGAGCTCTTTGATGTTCCTGGCGTAAGTAAAACCAAGATCGTAGCTATTTACCAGGCAATAATCTGGGAGCTTGATAGGATTGAAAATTGGTCAGGAGCGGGCCTTAATGAAGTTTCTCGCAAAGTAGCAGAGCTTTTTAGCGTAAACCATAAAAAGGTCATCATGCCGCTTTTATTTGCCTGCATTATGGGTAAGCGCCATGGATTGCCGCTTTTTGACTCTATAGACCTTTTAGGTAAAGATAGAACGCGCGTTAGGCTGCTTCAGTCCATGGAGTTTAATGGCAACATGTCATCTAAAAAGACAGACCTTCTTAAAAAAGCTATAGACCATGGTGCATTGTCAGCTGAGGTTTTAGCAGAATTTGAGTAGTTATAGCCGCACAAGCCCATTTGTCACGCATCTTGTCAAGCGCCATAGGTTAAATAAAGAGCACTCGACAAAGGAGACCTGGCACGTCGTGTTAAGCCTAAAAGGCTCTAACATTGCCTACAGGCCAGGCGACAGCATGGGTATATGCCCACAAAATGACCATCCAATGTGCGCTTCTATTTTGCAGCTTTGTAAGTTTTCGCCCGATGAAGAGGTTGTAGACCCTAGAACGCAAGAGAAATTTAGCATCTTAGAGTATCTGCAACGAAAGGCAAATCTCTCTCTTCCTACGCGAAAGCTACTTTTAGAGCTTGTTCAAAGGGGGGCAAGGCATCTTGATGAGCTTTTGCAGCCTGATAACGATGATGCTTTTAGAGGGTTTATACAAAACCATAATGTGCTAGAGCTGCTCCAGGAGCATCCTGAAGCAAATTTAAGCGCGCAGGACCTTGTCCAGAATTTGGGGCCATTACTGCCAAGGCTCTATTCGATTGCATCATCGCAAGCGGCCCACCCCGATGAGGTGCATTTTACTGTCTCACGAGTGCGCTACGAGGTGCATGGCAAAAAAAGGCTTGGCGTTGCTTCGCACTTTTTATGCGATATGGTTAAAGAAGAAAGCGCTGAAGTTCCTATCTACCTACAGTCTACAAAAGACTTTTTGCTGCCGGAAGATAACCAGCAGCCAATCATCATGATTGGCCCGGGAACAGGCGTTGCGCCCTTTCGGGCCTTTATGCAAGAGCGCCTAGCTCGAGAAAATCCCACATCAAAAAACTGGCTTTTCTTTGGCGAGCGCCAAAAATCGTGCGACTTTTTTTATGAAGACTACTGGCAAAATCTTCTATCAAATAAGATGCTGCGAGTGAGTGAAGCTTTTTCTCGCGATCAGGAGCACAAGGTATATGTGCAGCACAGGCTGTGGGAAGCAAGAAAGGATATCTGGGACTGGATCCAAAATGGCGCTCACATCTATGTCTGCGGCGATGCCTCGCGCATGGCAAAAGACGTTGAAGCCTGCCTGCAAAACATCATCAAAGATGCCCTCCAAATCTCAGACGAAAGTGCCCGCCACTTCCTTCAAGACCTTCGTAAACAAAAGCGCTACCTTCGCGACGTCTACTAATAAATTAGAGAAGCAGGTGCTCATAATGAGTTTGCTATATACGCTGTAATTGCTTTTTTGATGATCTTTGGATTAAAGGGTATTGAAAAGGTGTCAAACTGGACTGCATCTTGTGAAGTTGCAAGCGGCTTTACATCTGATATGACTGTTATGCGCTTTCTTCGATAGGTATAAATCCCTCTTTTTGCGCCGTCAACTACGATTGTATAGTATACGCCTTCAACGGTAATATCTATGCGGTTATTATTGAATGCATCGACAAGAAGATCGATAAATGGGGATTTCTGAGGTATAGATAAAGCACAATTCATAGCCGAAAAAGCATACAAAAACAAAACAAAGCCTACAAGCCTTTTTGGATCTACATATTGATATTCTGAAGTCAGATGATTATTGGATTAGAGCATGCTCTTCCTATATCCTACCCAATAATTTGGTGTACATAAAATTACAAATGGACTACAGCCACAAGTAGAACGGGGGTGGCATGGTATCACTGGATGGAAGGGGCGAGGGAGAGGCCCACGGCACAAGATGGTTGCTTAACTCTTTGCTACATGAAGATTTCACTAAAAATGCAGCTCATGTGTTAGATGAGCTAGATGATCTTATTAGCAAGGTCACAGCCAAAATTATTACCCTAGATGATACAGACCTACGCACTCTAAAACAGATTCGAGACAGGCTTAAAATTACTCCTAATATCGACGAGAAAAGGGTTAGGGCAACCGTAAGAAAAATAGGGCATGTCACGCTTCACAAAAAAATTACAGCCCTACACACTCATGCGAGAAAGGGGCAAATAGATCTAATTAAAAAAGATTTAGAAACTATCTCAGTAGACGCTCCGGATGAAAATGGCCACACGGCCCTTTGGCATGCGTGTGAAAATAATGACAGGGATACTGCAGAGCTTTTGCTAAAGGCAGGCGCGAATCCTGATAGGATTATTGATGCACAGACTTTGCTCACATACGTACAAATGCGGCATAAGAAAGGCTGGAAAGGCATTCGCGATTTACTTAGACAGTATTCTTCCCAAGAAACTCAAGAGTATTCAAAACAGTATAAGCGCACAAAATTGCTCACACATGCCTTTGAGATTGGTGGGACAGGAAAAATTCATGGGCAAAAAATAGACTTTGAAGGCTATGGTAGCAATGTGGCCGCTGCAACAATGGCAAAATCTGTTGCAGAGATTCCAGAAATGACAGACATTTCGCAGGCGCTTCAAGATGCATCTCATAATTTGTATAACCCGCAAGGACCAAATATTATCCTCACAGGATATAGTGGGCATTCTATAGCAGTATTAATATGGAAAGATCTCTTTATTGTATGCGATAGAGCTGGTGACACAAAGTCACTTCTTGTTCATCGCTTTGACCCTGGAAAGCTTACTCAAGATGTTGCTAAACTACTAGTAGGTGTACGCAATAAAAGCGAAAAAGACTACAAAGAGCTGATGAGAAAAACACTGCCCCAGATGCTGGGCTTTAAAAAGCAGACAGATGCTGAGCTTGCCATTCAAAAAGCTGCAAAGCTGCCCTGGCAGCTTGTTGGCAACTGTTCATGGGCTGCAGCGGAAGGGATTATAAAGGCCTTTTTGGTTGTTAAGAACCCTAAGACGGCTGACGGCATTTTTGCCAAATGGCAGATCTCCCAGCAGATGACCCTTTTAGAAAAGTACCTTGATGGGCCCCATGACAAATCTCTAGTAAATGAAAGTCTTAATGCGTTATGGATCATAAAAGAGCGCTATCCAAAGGTGTTTGATGACACTATCATAAAGCGTCTTGAGGATCTAGAAACACGCTACAAAAAAACTCTATCGAAAAATGAACTTAGGCGGTTTTCCATCCATAAGGCCCTTGCATCAGCAATCCCTTTTAGACTTCCTTTACGCCTTCTTCAGGGTATTCTTGGTACTTTATCGCTCATATTTACATCTCTTAAAGGGGCTAAAGAATACGCAGATCTTAGGGACGAAGAAGAGGTAAAAAAAATTTCCTGTACAAAAGAGTTTCAAGAGTTTGCTAAAGGTGTTGTAGCAATTAAAACCCTATCAAACGCTGAAGAAGCTATTACTTTTTTAAATACGATCCGAACAAACCTCATCGAGCTAACGCGTACACACAAGATTGATGCTGACCTCTTTACCGCCCTCTGGCACCAAGCTGTTATTCAAGCTAACGACCCATCATTACTAAGTCCCAAAGTAGTAAAAAAGCTCGAGCAGCTTTTAGACAAAATTGATGCTCTTTCAGAAACCCTCAACGCAACAGATGCCCAGCTTTACGAGCAGGGCTACGCCCTTACTGTCTTACGCACCATCATTGGATCTATAAAATTACTAGCAGGGGATAGGGGTCAGACCCGTTAATCCGTCAATCTTGATCTGACCCGAGCAAATCGCACATGAAATAGTTCTTTAGCTTTCTTGTCTCAAATGCCCGAATGCCAGGATTGACCTCGTTTTTTTAGAGGACCCCTTGCAAACAGGTGTTTGCAAGGGGTGTTTGGGTTAGAAATGGACAGGCTTTAGAAGCGCTTTTGGTCCTGATGCCGCAGCCGCTGGGAGCGGAGGGCTTACTGGGTTTGGAATGCACGCTGTCTTTGGCGGGCACTTTATTGGACGATGGAGCGGATGGCTTACATCTACTACGCCGCTTCCAAGATTCTGGATAGAGTCAGCGCCGGAGGGCTGTCCCCACCAGTTTTTTTCTGCAAAGTAGTTTACGTTTGCAAATGAATCAAAAATATCAAACTCAACGCCAATAATGTTATTTTTGTGGGCATATATTGAGGCATTTCCTGCTCCTACAGTATTTGAGGCAAAATCTACCCCCAGTAAGCCCGCAAACCCAGAGCCTAGCCCATCAAAGCAGTTATGCTCTACACAAATTTTCAGGCTATTCCATGGAGCATCTACTCCATCAAGTGCTGAAACGACAGTAACTGGGCCACCGTTATTTCCACCTGCAAAGTTATTGTTTTTGATCTTTACCTTTGTGTTTAGGCTATTTGGTGTTTCAGAAATCGTGCTTGCAGCTGTATAAAAGCCATCAAGACCGGTTCCTGTATTTCCCTCAATGGTATACGTTTCACGGGTGATCCCTGCAGAGATTGAAACTATGTTATCATACATATTATTGAATGTATTGTTTAGGATCTTAATGTCTGTTTGTGAGTTATTTATATTTTGGTGATAAATTGCGACGACAGATTCGAGGCTGTTCTCCACAGGCTCTTCAAAGTAGCAATTTTCGATGTGACTTTTAAAGCGACTAAGGGCAAGCGATGATTCAAGATTATCATCCAAGGTATACGTAGAAATGTCATTCATTAAAAAAAGCTGACCGAATACATGGTTATGTACAAAGCTTGTATTTTTCATTTCCATCTCGACAAAAGAGCCTTCACGTGCTTCCACTTTGACTATTTCTGTGAAGATAAAAGGATCAAAATTTGGTGCCATATCATGGAAGTAGCAGTCTTTAATTTTGAGTTTAAGCTTTGCAGAATTAAAGCAAATAGGTGCTACTGCTACGTTAAATCGTAATACATCGGGCTCTGCGGGGATAAAGGATCTGAGCCCGCTCATTTCAACCGACTCAAGGGTCATACGGCGATTGGTTCCCACAGCAAATTCTCCAATACCAATGCCTGTGTGGCCGTCGCGAATGATAGTATTAAAAACCTCTGTTTTACCGTCATTGAGGATAGTCGCATCAAAGGCGCCAATTTCACGAAGTTTCAAACGAGGCAATACAGGAACCATCAGCTCTCCCTGGTTAAAGCCTGTCACAAGCACATTTTTGACAATTAAGTCACGTGCATTGTCGTACTTAATGGCAGAGCCCCAGGTGTCTTTAAAGTAGATGTTTTTTACGGTGACATCTCCGCTTATGACGACAACGCCATTACCACCATTGCTATCGATAGATGTATTGGTAATAGTGGGCTGATCGTAATCAAGTGAGCCATTCACGGGGCTTTTTCCCCCGATAATTGTAGTGCCTGGCCGCATGGCGATACCGCCATCAAGTGCTACAGGTGATGGAAGGACAACAAGGGTTGTCCACGATGTATCCGCTTGTGCAAGAGCGAGAGAGTTGTATGGATCCTGCTTAGTGCCAATGCCAGGCGTACATTTTCCTCCCTGAACAAATGCATACTTTCCCTTTGATGAAGAGGAGGATTCAGAAGCCGAAAGTGTGCTTCCTAGTAGTGCTAAGAGGCTAAAAAGAAACGCAAGGTTCATAAAATTTCCCTATTTTGTAGTAAGTGAGCTGTATATTTCAAAAAGCGTAGACTTACTTGAAGTGATAACAAAATTAGTGAAAATAAACAACGAAATGTTATGAGTGCACGAGCAGTTCTAGCTAGAGCTGCCCAGCTTTCAAAAGGGTTAAATCTTAGCGACGTGAGTAGAGCCCTTAAAAAACACCCAGGTACACTTTCTCGTTTAGGAACTCTAGCAACCAAGGATGTTATATTACGAGACATCATTGATGAGTTGGTGAAAAGCCAAATCTCATAATCGCAAAATCCGGCCACTTTCAATAATTTTCAGTTAGCGTATGATCGTGACCAAAAAGGCAAAAAAGGCAAATCATGCAAAAAATACACAACCTCATTTTTCTCACACTCTCGTTTATTGCATCGAATTTATATGGCATAGAGCCAAGTAAGACTGATGTTCTCGTGGCAATAACGGCTCATTACAACTCTGCAAGGCTAAAGTACCTATCGCAAGTTGTGGCAGCGCTTAGCAAATTTCCTAAGATTAAAGTTATTATTGTGACAAATACAGAAGATGATGAAAAGCATGAGATGCTACGTAACGCTTGCTCTACAACTCCAATAGACATAAGAACCTATCCGCATTTAGCTGATCCATTGGCACTTACCTGGTGCCACAAAGAAATAATTAAGGACGAATTTTTACAAAGCGAACATACCCACTTTATCTATCTCGAAGACGATATGGAGCTTAGCTGGCAAAATTTTTGCTACTTTCTTGAATATCGAGAAATTCTTCGCCCCTACGGCCTTTTGCCCTCTTTTTTGCGGGTAGAATTTCGTGATGAAACACAAGAATTTGTAAATACTGATAACTGGTCTCCTACTTCAGTCTCTGAACAGCATCACATGCTTTTAGATGATCAACTAATTACAACTGTAGACAATCCATACATGGCAGGGTTTATTCTTGATCAAGAACTTGCTGAGGAATATGTACAGTCGCACTCTTTTAGTCAATATGACAGTAGACACGTATCAACTTGGGGCATTCAAGAAAGAGCTGCAATGGGGCTTTGTTTTGAAAATATTCCGAAGCCCTGGAAGGTACGCTACGTAGTGCCCATCGATGCCAAAACAGGTATTGCACCAGTCTGTACATGGGTCTATCATTTACCTAATAACTATTCAAATATGCATGGCACTCGGTTTGGAAGACTGCCCATGGACAAAGTGTTTATTTTGCCTTGAGTGAAAGGGGCCGGATACTGCGACTCGTGCGATTTGTGCTTACTTTATACAACCCCAACATGCGTTCCGAATTCATGCTTTTTGCTTGATGACAATCATATTCATTTGCTGTTAGAGCCATTAGACTGTAGTTTGGCGAGCGGCGTACATCGATTTGCGACACGATATGCTCATCAACTTGGTGTGCGCTCGATTTACATATACAGCTGAACAGTTAATCAGTGAAAATAAACAACGAAATGTTATGAGTGCACGAGCAGTTCTAGCTAGAGCTGCCCAGCTTTCAAAAGGGTTGCAAAATCCGGCCCCTTTCATCTTGAAAATAGAGAGGCGAAAGCTCCATCTTTTGTTTTGAAATGTACAGCCACGAGAAGTAGTTGACATTTCGCAGCACTCTCTATATTTTGATTGTCTTAAAAATGGGCCTCTAAAGATTCGACTGCTCTTTGGAGCAATGAAATACGTATCTATGACCTGCGCTCGGGAAAAATAAATAAGGAGATTCTAATGACAGAAATTACTATCTGTATTGATGGCGGAGGCTCTAAAACCCTCATGTGGCTTCTTGACGAAGCAAAAGAGCGTATTGCGGTGACAAAAGAGGGCATGGATCTATCAGAGGTGCAGGCCCCCTCTTCAAACATCAACTCAGTAGGCGAAGAGACGGTGCGCAAGACGCTGCAGGCTCTTTTTAATGGGGTTATACTAAAGGCAACAGGAAGAAAGCTTACAGAGGTCCTCCCCCGCTGCCGCATTGTGGCAGGGATGGCAGGCGTTGCTGTTCCTCAAACCAAGGAAAAGGTGGAGCGTCTCTTTATGGAGTTTGGCATTCCTCAGAAGAACATCCAACTTATGACGGATGCAGAAATTGCCCTAAAGCTACTTCCAGGAGATGGCATCGCTCTTATTTCGGGCACAGGATCTATTGCTTTAGCACGAAGGGGAGAGAGAACCTTTCGCGAAGGAGGTCTTGGACCTATTCTTGGCGATGAGGGAAGCGCACATAAAATTGGTCTTGCGCTCATTGCTGCCATTGCAGCTGAAGAAAATCGCAAGGCAACTGATGCCGAGCGAGTGGTAGACTCAGATATTACAGAGCTAAAACGCGCTATTAAGGCTGCCGAGGTGCCGGATGTCTTTCGTGTAGATGAAATGCGAACGCTTATTAGCCGCTTAAAAGAGATACCCCCTGCAGAATTTGCCCTATTATCCCCTGTGGTTTTTGAAGAAGCGAACAAGCAAAACAGACAAGCGTTGCGCATTTTAAAAGAAGCAGCAGCTGCCCTGCAGACTCTTATTTTGGGCCTAGAACAGCAAGCAGGCCTTACTCAATATCAGCTTGATCTTCACGGCGGCGTATTTAAAGGTCCCTATGCCAATCTCTACATTAACGAAATAAAGCTAGCGATCCAAGCAGCCAAGATATGCAATCGCTCCTATGAAATCCCGATCCTTGCCTATGCTCAAACGCATTAACCAAGATTTTTTAGTGGAACAAATAGAGAAGCGTGGCCACTGGATAGCAAGCGAATAAGGAAGACGTGATCACAGTTTCACAGATGCCTTTAAGCAGTTTTTTGTTAATCCGAGCAAATCGCACATGAAACGGTATCCGGCCTCTTTCACTTTTCACTGTAAGAAAAAAGGCAGGATGGAACATCCTGCCTCGGAAGCGTGAGCTTAGGGAATTAACGAGAGGTTATAGTACTTGTTTCCACCTACAGGGTAGGCAGATAGGGTACCGGCATCAACAGGGCGTGTTCCTGCAAAGTTGATGTTGTAGTTTGTAAATTGTGATGGCATCTCTCCGCAGTTAAATGCCGTGTTATTTACCCAGGCACTTGTTGTCGTTGGAGCATCATCTTGGTAGCAAGAGATAAGGCAGTTATCTACTTCATTTTCTTGGATCATCCCAAGATCGCTAAAACCAGGAGGGTTTTCATCTATGCCCGTAAACAAAATACCCCGGTCACAGTCGCTCACGCTATTTTGCTGCAGCACCGGCCGACTAACCGATTGGAGTAGTATTCCGGCAGATAAGGGGCTAATATCTTCACTTGTACTATGCACATCGGAAATGCGACAGCCTCTAATGAGGTAGTCATTATTTTGTGAAAAAGGGGCCGGGTCGGCAATTGATGATGTATCAAGAAGCGCGCCCGAAATGCCGGCAATAATAGCACTATCTGAGCCGCCTTGGATACGCTCTATGATACAATCTTGCAGCACTATGTTTGTCATAACTGACTGATCTTCCGTAAGAGAGGCATTAGCAGCCCTAAAGTCATAACCTATAGCTTCATGTACACCGGTTATGTCGCTTGCTATACAATTTGAAAATGTGACGTTGCGAACATCACCAAATTCAGGAGCATGGTCGAAATTAAAGTTTATGATTTCAAATCCGGCCACCGTGGTAACAAGAGGTGAATCAGACTGGATATTACATGCCTGACAGTTTTCAAATGTTAAGTTTCGATCGACTCTTGTTTGAAATCCACAGCATTGCATAAGTCCAGCAAAAATACTAGATTCGTCCGTTGTGTTATTACGTGTTCCGTTGAATTGGCAATTGATAAACTTCAGCCCATTTGCCTGAAATGTATCTCCCCCTGAAGAAGCGTGCGCTCCTGAAACAAAGAACGCAACTAATGGACCGCCGACTGTATTGTTAAATTGGCAATTCTCATAAACAGCATTGTAGTTTTCTCCTAGATTTGCTCCTTGTACGATAAAACCCGCCTCGCCATATGTATCGTTGAACTGGCAGTTAGCAACATAGATGTTGGCAGATGTTTCAAGCCTAAGTCCGCCAGCTTGCGAGAGGGAAGGACTTGGGTCAAAATCGCCTGTGCCATTGCCTTGGCAGTCAAACATCTGGATATTTCTTCCAAAATAGGCATGAGCAAAAGTGCCGAAGATATCTACTTCAGTTGTTAAATTATTTGCTTGGGTATTTTTTAGTACGAGATTATCTACGGTATAGAATTGTAACGCGCCGTTGCCGATGCAGTTATTTACGTTGCAGTTATTGACCGTAACGTTTCTATAGGCTACCGGTAGGTCTCTACTTGTTGGATCAAGTCCTGCTGAAGAGTCGAGGTCAATTCCTGACGCAAAATCAAAGGATGGCGATGATCCGCATTCAAGAATATTCAAATCAGCAAAAGAAAGATCTTGGAAGGCGACTTGATCAAATGACTCATCATCAAAGCTTGCGTTATAGCAAAAAACGCCAATTGCACTGAAATCCCTAATGGTTCCATTGAATACTGAGATGTTATCAAGTACATCGTTTGGATCTATGTAATTATACCCTTCTCCAATCTGTACGCCGTAGGCGTTTGGAGTATCATTTGCCTGGCTGAGCGTAAAGCCTCTTAAGTCTAGGCGAACATTGTCAGTAAGAATAACGATTGCCGGAGTAAATTCATCCTGAGGTGAGAAGGCAACATTTGCTCCAAGGCAGTAGTTACCAGGTTCGGTAATCGCATATGTGACTGTAAGATTGCCCTCATCATCCATAAAATCTTCTGGTTTTATGACGATGCAGGTGCAGCTGCAGTCAACAAGATGTGTGACAATATCTAGCGTTTCTAGATCGACAGCTAGGTCGCTTCTTGTAACTTGGTTAATCTGGTTGACTAGAGAAAGCGTTGTCTCGTCAACAAGCAAATCTTGCTGCGTTGTCTGGCTAATTTGTTTAACCAATTTTTTTGTCTTTTTGCAGCAGCTATCATCTGATGAGTCGCTGCTTTTTGCCGCAAAAAGCTGGCTTGCAACAAAGAGAGCTATAAAAAATGATGCAAAGTTCTTTAGTTTCATGGATGCTCCTTATTGCTTTATATTTTTTGCTGTACGAGCCATGCGATGTCCATAGACTTCACGCATAACCTTGCGCGCTGTCTCAAGATCATACATATAGCTTCCGGTTTTCATGCCTTCAACTACGCTGTGAACTTCTTTTGAAGCATTTTTTCCCATCTTGGCATGATAGGCAGTAATCTGCTTTTCATGATGCTTTAGATTGAACTGCCTTTTCTGTGCTTCTGGCAGCGTCATGTTTCGAGCTGATATAGACCCTAACGAGATCATCATCAGCACTGTCGCAATCAATATTTTCTTCATAAAAACTCCTTTTTTACAAACTGTTAGCACAGGTATAACAATATCCTTTTTTTAAGACGACATAAAATTTATTGCTGGCAACCAACTCATTACGTAGAATTAAGAGCTTTTAGGAGCCCGTATGAAGTGTCTTATTTTTTTCTTTTGCTGCTTATGTTCACTGCAGGCGCTATTTGCACAAAGTGCAAAAGAGCTTTTTGTAAGCGGCAAACCTATAACTGTTGGACTTATTAGTGCAGTGCCTGGTGAGATGGGAAGGCTTGTAGAGAGTATGCAAGAGCCTATTTCTGAAGAAAGAGGCAAGCGGGTGTTTTATCGCGGAAAGCTTTTTGGCATAGATACCGTGCTAGTAGCCGCGCGCATTGGAAAGGTAGCCTCTAGTGCAAGCGTTGCCCATCTTATTGCAGAATATAAGGTAGATCTTGTGCTCTTCACAGGCGTTGCAGGAGCGGTTGATCAATCGCTTGGCATTGGCGATATAGTGATTGGGAATCAGCTTATGCAGCACGATGTTAATGCAGAGCCTTTTTGCCCAAAGTATGAGCTTCCTTTACTACGTATAAGAGCCCTTACGCCGGATCCAACTTTAGAATTTTTTGCCTATCAGGCAGCCCAAAAATTTGCGCAAGGCCAAATTCAAAAAGTGGTTCCGGAGGCTATTTTGAGTGAATATCGCCTCACTACCCCAAAAGTAGTAAAGGGCCTTGTCCTTACAGGCGATCAGGTAGTCTCTCAAGAGCAACATAAGCGCGAGCTCAAAGAGCGCCTTCCGGATGCTCTCTGTGTAGAAATGGAAGGGGCAAGTGTTGCACAAATATGTCATGAATATGAAATACCTTTTGTAGTGATACGTACCATTTCAGACTTTGCCAATCACCAAGAGCTGCCGGTAGACATCAGAAAATTTGTAGCCCAGGTCTCAGGCTACTACTCTGAAGCTATTGTCAGAAACATCTATGCATCTATCTTAGGAGGTTTATGAATTCTATAGACCCTTTATCCCCACCGTTAGGAGCTCAAGAAGCTGGCTACAGCGCGCGCGTTATTCCTCTATCAAGAGCGCAGGACTATTGTTTAGAGAGTTTTGAGATAGTAGGTAAGCCCGATCTTCACGGCCTTTTTGTTCTAGATGATAGCGTGGTTTGGGTGAGCGGTACAAATGGACGGGTGTCTCGCACGGTAAATGGAGGTGCTAGCTGGACAGATTTTCAGCTTTTAGGGGCAGAGGAGCTTGACTTTCGCTCCATCTGGGCATTTGATGCCAAAAGGGCTATTGTTGTAAGTTCAGGTTGTATCTATCGCACAGTTGATGGAGGCAGTACGTGGCAGAGGGTGTTGAATGTCGATATTGCCGGCACTTTTTTTGATGGCGTTGCCTTTTGGGATGAACACTCTGGAGTTGCCATTAGCGATCCTGTCAACGGCTTTCATATACTCTACCGAACAGATGATCAGGGTCTTAGCTGGCATCCGCAAGTTGTCAATATACCTGCGATAGATGGCGAATACAGTTTTGCTGCAAGTAACTCTAGTCTTGCTGTATGTGGACGAGATGGCATCATATTTGGTACAGGAGGAAGCTGCTCGCGCATCTTTTCTTCACGAGATCGCGGCCTGTCATGGCAAGTAGTTGAGTCTTCCATTACTACAGTCAAAAATGACCCCTATTCAGGCATTCATGCAATCTCCTTTCTTAATGATAGGGTGGGTGTCGCAGTAGGTGGTTCAGCAAGTACACGATCTAATCTACCAGGCATAAATGCTATATTCACATGCGATGGAGGCGACTCTTGGCAGCCGCTAGATAGCAACCTTTCTGGTCTATATCTTTCAGGTGTAGCCTGGGGCCATGACAACAAGGCAATAGCAGTAGATGGCAGCTTAAAGGACTATCATGCTATAAAAGCCCGCAACAATACTATCTGGATGGTAGGTGATCAGGGGCTTTGCAGCAAACTGGTATAACCGCTTCCAAAAAGTCTGAATGCTCTTTTTTCTGGAAGGGAAATTTTTCGTTTCTTATGCTGTACTGCACGAACAAGGAAATAAGATATGAATCCTCCTCAAGCCTCACAGATACATGCTGCATTATCTACTGCGTATGAACATGAATTTGGAAATAACCGACTCCAGGATGAAGTATGGGTAAACGTACATAGGATCAGCCTTCATTGCCTGACGACGGGGATCCTGATTCTTGAGGGGGCTGGCGATGCCAAATACAGCCGCATTCCACCTGAAGCACTTGAGCGACTTAAAAGATTGGCTCATGACAATCCTGATGAGCTTCCGGCATATGCTGCCGCTATTATGAGAAGGCTGAGGGAAGATCTAGCCGCATTTCGCCCTCAATTTAAGGTGGTTGTCCTGAATGGTCCACTAGATAAACACCGATTCATCTGGAAAAAAGCACTGTATAGCTATTCTCTTAGCGATGATGGATTTCCAGTTAACCCCCGAGATATTTACGACGTGGTCTTTAGAGAGTTTCAGCAATATGGCGTCGTAACTCAGGTGCTTGTGAAGGATGAAAACGATGACGAGGCCCAAGCAAAAGCGTTAACGTTTTTAGAAGATGGCATGGAAAAACTTAGTGCCTATGACGAGCAGATACGAGAAGTCCTTAAACAGTGTAAATTGGTGCCGGCAGGCGAAAAAGGGAAACAAGTCGCTATAGATGCCTCCAAAGTCTGGAATTTCAAGATTGCAATCATAGAAGACCCTGTTTTTAAAGAGTACATACAAGATGTGTATATCAATCGACCAAACACAGACAAATTTCTCGCTCAGGTATTATCAGAGCTAAAACAGATAGTATAGATATCAACCCAGTGATCTTGCGAGGGGTAGCTTGGCCAAAAGGTGCGCTGATACGAGGTGAGATTTACTAAAATATACCCTTCGCCATGGTTTGCCATGGCAATGGTAACTTTTGCATTTTTGCCCCAGGAAAGTACCTTTTGGTATGTCGCATCATCTGGAACTGTAATAAGGGTGTTACCACCGATTAAAAACTCGCGATTGTGACGAGTGCGCTCGCAGCTTTGGCCTTGAGGGCGATTTTTTTTGTTGCCTAGGTCAAAAAGGTCTATCTCTTCTCCAGTATCTACGCGAATGGCAGAAAATTTGAGAAAGTTACTAAAATGGTGAGTAGCTCCTCTCCAGCGGTAGTGATCATGCTGCCTGAGGACAATAACGTCGCCGGCTTTCAAATTCTTTGGATATTCATCTCGTTGCCAAATGCTTCCATCGCTTAGCGTGATTATTGTTTTGTCATTTTTGCGCTTTATCTGAGATACGGTGTAGGTATGAGTGCTCCTGAAAGGAAAAAAGGCTCGCGTTGCTTCAAATTCTGTTTCAAAATCATCCCTGGCTGGGTTTATGATGGCATGTGGCTGAATCATCGTAGATGTAGTAGCAAGGTCTGAGTTAAAAGAAAAAATTACAAGTGGGTCGCCTACTTGCCAACGCTTTTCTTCGCATGCATTCCACCTAGTTTCAGCGTTTGGCAGGATAAGCCGCATCTGTCCCTCGGTGATCACTTCATTGCCATATACCTCGCGAACGCTATCTTCTAAGAAATGATCGGCATCCCAGCCGCGCCCATACTTATGCTTAAGAACTACATAGTCACGGGTATTGTGGTTGTTAAGAACCGGATAGGTGCCTCCGGAGTTCCATCCAAAGCCTCCACGCGCATTAGAAAGCCTGCCGTAGGTGACATGGTCGCCTATTTGCCAGTCATCAATTGAGCCGAGGGTTTCAAAGACATATGGAGCAGCATTTGTAATGTGGCCACTTCTTTTGTTTACAACAAAGAACTCTCCGGTATCTAGCTGCACAAGTGCCCAAGGGTTACCATCAACTTCACAATTATAAATTTGTTTTAACACATCGGCGTGTGCAAAGCTAGTAACGTATAATAGTAAAGCTAAAATACAATTCTTCATTTTATATCACCTAAATAGCATTTAATAATAAAGTGCAATTAGGTTTTATTCAACATGAGTTTTGTTGCAATAAAACGAACTGATCGCAGCTCGCCTGCTTCAAGTGCTTTGAGCATGGCTTCGTAGCCCTCAATGTGGGCTGCAAGCTCATCCTTGTCAAAATAGGTAAGGTGTTCGCTTAGCTTGGCTGGATCTTTTAGCCTGTTGATAAGATCGAGGGTCCATTTGTGACACTCGGCGTGATCATCGCGAACGGACTTGAGGATAAAATTATGTTTTAGCAAAAGAGCCTTATAGCCACTTTCACTTTCCGGGTACATATTAAGGCTTTCAAGCTCGTTTAGGCGACTTATATGTTCGCCCCAAACCTTTGATTCAGAGCTTAAAGCATCGCTTATAACAAGTGTGCCGTCCGGTTTTAGGAGACGGTAGCATTCTTGAAAGATATCATTTTTGTCTTCAGCATGGGTGAGAACGCCTTTACTGTAGATGGTATCAAAAGTACTATCTGCAAAGGGCCACTTAGATTCGGGGTCGCACTTTACAAAACTGACTTTGTCTTTAAGATGTTTTGGAGTGCGTTTTGTGGCTTCAGCAACCATCCAGCTGTTAATTTCAAGGCCAACAACAGTGCAGCCATACTTCTCAGCAATAAAAAAGGCAACTCCACCAAGTCCTGAGCCTATGTCTAGGGCCTTTTTGCCCCGGAGCTCTACAGAATCAAAAAGGTGCTCTATAGCTTCAGTGCCACCTTCTGACATCATATTTTTGCCATAGGCAGCTTCAAGCTGCTGGCAGTATTTAGCTGAGTAGACTTCTTCTAGATCCATAACAGACAATTGTTCTCTAAGGGTTCATAAAAGTCAATGTGCTTGCTTTTCTCGTACCTTTTATGATACAGCAAACGAATTGTTACAAGGAAGGTTGTATGTTTTCAAGAAAGGTGTTTAGCTCCCTGCTTTTAGGATTGTGTTTTTTTGCTCCACAGGTACATGCAAAAGAAGCTTCAAGTTCATGTACATGTAGTAAACTACGTGAGCCAAGTAGAGATGGCGTCCTTGATCTTTCAATGCAAAATTGCATCTGCTGCGAAGAAAATAAAAAAGAGCGATTTGTCACTTTTAATGTAAATACTACTTGTGAAAGCCATAAGGAAATGTGCAAGGCTTTTCGAAATTTTGATTTAAACAAGTATCCAATAATTGTTAATCCTGCTGCTCTTACGATTACACAAGATCCTCCATTTGATCCACCATTAGAGCCATGCCAGCCTTTTGCCTATCCCCCCGAAGTCACAAGTGATGCAAGATCTGTTGTTGGCAAACATGTGCTTGTCGTAGGAGGTTCAAGAGGTCTTGGAAAGGCTGTTGCTGATCGATTTCATCAAGAGGGTGCGCATGTAACAGCTACTTCCCGATACCCTGATTGCTATGAGAAGCCGCCATATCCACTAAAAAAATTGGATGTGCGTTTTGAAAAAGATGTGAAAGAGTTTATAAAAAAGTATGTTAAAAAGGTCTGTCATATTGATATCCTCGTGATTCTTCCGGGAATCTACTGGAATGGTCCTTTAGAGCAAGCTACTGGAGATGATATCCTTGGTCTTTATAATGTAAAAGTCGCAGGATTTCAAAGAGTTGTCCATTATGCACTACCTTATATGCGCCATTCAGACGATACCCGAGTTATTTCATTTAGCTCAGCTGAGGCGTATGCATCGTTTCCTGGTGATGGAAGTGTGTATGCTATGGCAAACATAGCACTTGAGAGGTGGAATGACTCATTGCAAAGTGACGAGATGCTCAATAAGGCGCGTGGACTTATAACCTATGGTCCAACATTTTCACTTGTTCAACCGGTTTATATTACTTCTTCAATTGGCCTTTATGAATTCTATAAGGCTTCTTCGCTAAAGAAAAATAGCCTGCCAGTCGAGTCAGCCTTGGTGTCAATTGTACAAGACCAAAATCTTGGGGGGGGATTGATAACTTCAGGAAATACCCCCTCTGCATCTCCTACAGTAGATGAAGCAGTTTTCCGTATAGCAGTTGCGCCGCAGCCAGGAGTTCGTTATTCGATTCCTGACGTAAATGAAGAGACGATTTTTGGAGTGCCGTATCTAGATTTTATCCAATTGGTAAACAGTATGCCGCCGACTGATGCGGTGAATCTCTTTACTTCTACCATTGCATCTACAGTACTTGAACCGGAATATTTAGAAGAGTCAAAGGAGGCGGCTCTTGACGCTTTATGCGAACCCTAAGCGAGCTTACGTTTTATCTTTAGCACGATTTCTTTTGTGAACTTTTGGTAAAAAGGGGACTGGACGGACCAGTTGTGCCAGTAGAGGGGGATCTGCCAGGTTTTATCGGGAAAGGGCTGCACAAGAAGAAGAGCACCTGCAGCTCTTTTTTGCTTTTGGTGCTATCGTAGCTTCTTTTAGTTGGTTCTTTACTCTTGCCTACGGCTCGCGCGTCTTTGCCCCACTCCTACAAAAGCCCATCGCCTGGAAGGTCATAGATACCCTCGTGGCCCTTATGATGTGGACGCTTGCGCTCTATTTACTCTAGAAAGTCAAACCGCGTTAAACTGCAAATTCGTAGTTTTTCGTCTTGACGATACCAATTATATTTGGTATTATTGAGGTAATAAACTAAAGAGGAAAAAATGCCCCTCAGCGGTAGAGAGATGATCAAACTCTTCGAGATGCGGGGTTATGAAATCGTTAAAGGCCAGGGTAGGGGAAGTCACCGAAAGCTCCGAAAAGGCAATAAGACGATTATTATCCCCGATCACAAGGAATTAAAAAAGGGTCTTGAAAGAGCGCTTTTAAAACAGTTGGAGGCGGAATAAGCATGAAGTACCATTTTAAGATTCATAAAGAAGCTAACGGATTTTGGGCAGAGTGTGTGGAGCTTAACGGCTTGCTTACTCAAGGCGATAGCAAAGAAGAGCTGTGGGAGAATATGCAAGAGGCGTTGAACATGTATCTTCAAGAGCCTGCGGAATCTAATTATCTTGCCGCACTTCCCAACGCTAAGTTAAGCAAAAAAAGCAACTTGGTGCAGGTGGGTGTAGATCCTGAGATTGCATTTGCATTTATGGTGCGCTATCATCGCGTGAAGAAAAAGCTTACCCAGAAAGAAGCAGCTAAAAAAATGGGCTTTAAGAGTCTTTATAGCTACCAGCGTTTAGAACGGAAGTGTAACGCCACACTTGATATGATTTCAAAAATAAAGAACCTTTTTCCAGATTTCTCGATTGATTTTGCTTTTGCTTAAACGTCAGTTTGACAAGCTGGCTTGCAAAATAATTCGGTGTTTGGTTAGCTGAGGGTATGGGTATATACACATTCATTTTTTTGGTTTTTGGGGTTGTGTCACGGCTTTGGGCGGCTAGCGACTTTAGCGTCATGCAGTTTAATATTGAAGATGGCGGGGCGCTTGTAAGTCTTTCTCAGGTAGTCAATATCATACAGAAAGAAGATGCGGATGTTGTTTGCATACAGGAGTCTGAGGGGCGTATTCCCTATATTGCCTCGCTTACCGGAATGCCCTACTACAATATACGCCAGCGCGTGCTTTCAAAGTTTCCTATTATCGATCCAGAAGATACTAAGGGCATCTACGCCTTTATAGAAGTGGAGCCAGGAAAAGTGGTTGCAGTAAGCAATGTGCACCTGCCAAGTGATCCATACGGTCCATACCTACTTGAAGAGAAAGAGCCCGCACAAGAAGTAAAGCAGGTGGAAAAAGATGTTCGCCTTGCAGCTTTAAAGCCTCAACTTGCAGCGCTGCCACTACTTGTAAAAAAACATATTCCCGTATTTTTATCGGGAGACTTTAACACTCCATCTATGCTTGATGACTCAAGCTTTAGGTGGCCTGTAAGCCTTGCATTGCAAAAAAAGGGCTTTCGAGATTCGTATCGAGAGGCTCACAAAAGCGTTAAGAAGCACCCAGGATATACCTGGTGGGCTCCTAGGCCAAAGGTTCCGGGCTGGAATCCTGAAGATGATGACCCTCATGACAGGATCGACTTTATTTATGTAAGCGGCCCTGCAAAGACAGTGTCGAGCAAGGTTGTGAGCGTAAAAGAATTTTCTCCGTGGCCCTCTGATCATAAAGTTGTTGTCTCGAGCTTTCATGTGCAGCCACATAATGCACCCATGTACATTGCTGTCGAAAAGCGCCTTGTAGATATCGGAGAAGCTGTGAAAGTCTATTTTAAAGGGCCAAATAGTGATAAACTAAAGATAGCCCTCTATCATAATGATACGCGTATAGGTATGCAAAAGGTAGGGGCTTTATCTCGCTACACAAGCTTTGATGTGCAAAATAAGGGGCGTCATGTGCTCAAGCTTATTTCATCATCTGGTCATGTACTTGCTAGCGCACACTTTGTTGCAAAGGCAAAAGATGATGCTCCAATCCTAGAGCTTTCAAAAGCGTCATACGTATATAATGAGCCAATACCGGTTTTTTGGCACAATGCTCCTGGCCATAACTGGGATTGGATTGGTATTTTTTCGGTAGATACAAATGTCGATGAGCCCATCATGGCCCACTACCTACGGGCTGAAATTGATGGCACCTACCAATTTGACAGCACAAGCCAAAAAAATTTCCCACTAGCCCCAGGAAACTATAGAGCAAGCTTTTTTATCGACGATGCTCGAAAAGTTGTGACTAGTGCCTACTTTAGCGTAGAGTAGCTGCATCGCTAAGCTCAAGGCGGCTTGGCCAGCCAAAATTGAGCATGTTGAAGACACTTAGGATGGTGTCAAGTTGGCTTTGAGATGCTGTTGAGCTGTAGGTAACGTATCCTCCTAAAGAAAGTGCACTTGATGTGCTCTGCAAGCTGCAGAGGTTCATAGCATTTGCAAAGCTTGCTGCACATTTAACAAGGGTGTGGTCTGTAATCAGTGCAAACTGAGAAAGAACTCGAGCACTTAACAGTATGCCGCTACGGAGTGTTATAGAGGGGTTTGTGTATATGAGATATGCAGCACTTGCAACATTTGCAGCCCCAATAGCTGCTTTTTTGTATCTATAAAAATAGTCGCCGATGGTTTGAATCATTGTGTTTCTCCTTTTGATCTACATGCAAAAAATGCGGCAGGAAGTAGCAGGGCAATTATAAGCCCTGTTGTCATTACTATGTGGAATGAGAAGACTTCGTCTTCACTTAAATTGTCCGGCGCCAAAAAACCTGACCATATAGCAGCAAGTGATGTGCATATCCCTATGCCCATGAGGAGCCATATCGCCACTTTGCCGCCGGGAATTATAAAGCCTTGAGTCTCCTGTGGAAGGTAGCGAAGGCGTATAGCAGAAGAAAAAAGCAGTATGTAGTAGATAAGCGTGATTTGTGAGGCTATAGCAAGAAGTAGCCAAAAGGTTGATGAGACATCAGTAAAGAGCAAAAAGACGCTTGTTGCGAGCGTAAAGATGATAGCTTCAAAGATAAGCACGCCGACGGGGGCTTCTTTGCGGTTTGTTTTTTGTAAAAAGCTTGCCACGTGGTTATTTTGAGCCGCTACAAACATACCGCGCGTGGAGCCTAGCATCCAGGCGGTGAGGCTGCCTACATTACCTAAAAAGACAAGCAAAAGCACAAAAAACAACCACTTTGAAAGGCCCATTTCTGAAAAAAAGCGCACAAGGGCGTCTAAGAGTCCTGTCATCACGCTCAAACTTTCTTGGGGGATTATTGCAGCTATAGAAAGTGCCGCAAGCAGTAAAAGTGTTATTATGGCAATGCTTGAGGTCAGTAAGCTTTTAGGATAGTCTCGCTTGGGATTTACTACATTTCCAGCGTGAACTGCCGTAATTTCTATCCCAAAGAGCGAAACTACTAGCGATATCAGATAGCTGGGCTCTGGCGTCTCATAAGAAAGGGCAAGGGGGTTTCCCTTTAGCCACCACACTACTGCACTCGCTATAATCAAAAGCATGGGCATGATAATGCCTATTACGCAGCATATAGTGCTTATCTTGGCTGAAAAGCGAATGCCAAAACAGTTGAGAAGCGTTATAAGCCAAAATATCCCTAAGCTAAAGCTTAAGATGAATGTTTTGTTAGAAGCAAGAGCTGGATCAAAAATATAGGCAAGATTTGCTGCTAATAAAGAAAATATGGATGGGTACCAAAGCACATTAGAGATCCACAAAAGCGCTACAGTAAAAAAGCCTGCCTTTTGTCCAAAAGCTTTTTGGCACCATATGTAGGCCCCGCCCGTTTGCGGATGGGTGGTAGCAAGCTCTGCCACCATTAGCACGCACGGCAGATAAAAGCATAGGGCCGCCAGCACAAAAAGTAGAGGAAGCGAAAGATTGTATAGGGCAATGGGAGGCAGTATCTGCAAGTTGCCAACAATGACAATTTGTAGCAGCGTAAGCGTGCCTACTTTTAGGAATTTTTCATGCATATGAACGCTTTTTTAGCATGCACTTATAGTTTATTGCAAGCAGCTGGTTTATAGTTGACCTGTAGGGGGTAAAAGCGTTATTGTTTTGGCAATTATGAGATACTTTATTGCGTTATTTGTGCTTTTCTTTGGATGTATTCAGGCGGGCGATGTTGTTATTATTACGGGAGCTTCGCGAGGGATTGGGTTTGCAATAGCTGAAAGGCTTGCCTCTTCAGGGTATATGGTATATGCGGGTAAGCGCTCTACGTCTACAATGAAAAACTTAGGGCCTCTTCAAGATGAGTATCCTGATAACTTGCATGTTCTTGATATTGATGTCACAAAGCAGGATGAAATAGATGTAGCGATCAAAACGATCATGGAAAATGAAGGGAAGATCGACGTACTTGTAAATAATGCCGGCGTTGAATACTGGGGGTCAATAGAGAATATCTCCATCCAAGAGGCGCAAAAGCTGTTTGATGTAAATTATTTTGGTCCGACACGGATGTGTCAGGCAGTTTTGCCCATTATGAGAAAACAAATGGGCGGCAGAATTATTCAGATTGGGTCTAGAGGCGGCTTTCGGCCTGTACCATCATTATCGGTATATTCAGCAACAAAATTTGCACTTGAGGGCATCTCTGAAACCATGGCAACAACATTAAAGCCTTGGAACATCCTCGTCTCGCTAATCGAACCCGGCCCTGTTAAGACAGACCTTGACTTTGAAGCTCCCTATGGCTCAAATCTTGCTGTAGAGGACGACCCATATGCAGAGATTTTTGAGAAGGTGGGCTTGCTTGACCCTAACAGCCCGATTGCGCAAGAGCCAGAAGAAATAGCCTGCATCGTACAAGATGCTATCGAGGCGTCATGCCCACTTTTTCGCTACCAGACAACAGATGCCATCCGCCGCCAGGCAGGCTATAGGATGATAGACATAACAGGCCTCTCAGGAGTTCATGAGTGGGACAAAATTTTATATCCGGTAACACATAAAGGGTGTGGTTCATAATATGAGAAATATAGTTGTTTTAGTTGTTTTATTTGCGTGTACTGCTCTACAAGCTGCAGGCTGGGGAGCAAGAGGTACTCCTCATACCTTTGAGGGTGCTGAATGGAAGGATGTCTACTACCAGGTAAGTGGAATTTCATTTACAGGAGCCCTACCCAACTATGCAGGAACCGAGCTTGTGAATGATCAGGTGTTTATGGCAGGCAGGCACAATGAGTATGCCCATGTGATCCATGTGTTCAATGGCCTTGATCCAAAAAGGTTCCCAAAGACAGGAAAGCAGTATAAAAAAGAGCTTCAAAAAGGCAATCCGGGCGTAGAATTAATTTGGGTCGATGCTAAGAAGATTGGAGCCAAATATGCCATTAAGTTTTCAGTAGACACAGATGGCAAAACACTACACTTCCTATGCATCTCTACAAAAAAGCATCTTGTTGAACTTATCACAGACGACACAAACGAAGCCAGAAGAAACCACTTCTTCGATTCCTTCCACATTCAGTAGTCTAGTGGGCAGCGGCGTGGGTATCGGTGGGTTTTACGGTTTTGCATAGGAAGACAAGTGGGATCATCAGGATGAAGAGCCAGGCGCCAAGCCAGATGAGTTCGTTTGTGGCAAGCATGTAGGCTTGCTGCTCTATGCTTTTATCTAGGATTACGTTGTTGACATCGGGCGTAAATGTAGGACTTATATTTTCAAGATGGTTGTAAAACTGAGCTGTAGTTTGTCTGAAGCTCGTTGAGGCTTCTGAGAGCCTTGCATGGTGAAATATCTCGCGCCTATCCCATAATACAATGGAGAGAGATGTTCCAAAACCGCTACCTACTAATATTCTAATAAAATTAAATAGTCCGGCAGCGCTTGCGTAGCGTGCTTTTGAAATTTCGCCTAGCGATAGCTGCAGTAGGGGTAAAAAGAAAAATACCAAGCCAAAGCCCTGCAGGAATCTTGCGAGCATGATTTTTTCAATAGTTACATCTGTCGTAAAATTTGCTTGGTAGAAAAAGCCTATTGCAAAGAAGACAAAGCTAAGTGCTGCCATACGGCGTAGGTCAAAGCGCTGCATATTATTGCCTATCCAAGTAGCTAAGCAAAATGGGACAATGCCAATTGGCGCAACAGCAATTCCTGCCCAAAAGGGCGTGTAGTTTTGTTCGGTTTGCAGCCAAAGGGGCGTTGTCACCGTGCTTGCAAAGTAGACTAAAAATCCTACCGTGATGGCAAGAGTGCCAAAGGCAAAATTTCTGTTTTTGAAAAATGAAAAGTCTACAATCCGATGCTCCTGGTAGTGGTTCCAGATGATAAAATAGACTATTGCTGCGCAAGATATGATCGTGAGGGTAATAATGACATTAGATTCAAACCAGTCTAAGTCCTTGCCTTGGTCGAGCATGATCTGTATGCTGCCTACGCCTACAGATAATAAAAATAGCCCTACCCAGTCTATAGGGTGGCGCACTATTTCTGTTTCATGGTCCTTCAAAAATATCCAGACAACTGCAGCAGAAAATAGCCCTATAGGGACATTAATATAGAATATCCAGGGCCACGAGTAGACGTCAGTGAGATAACCTCCTACAATTGGGCCCAAGACGGGGGCAACCACCACCACCATGCCCCAAAAGCCAAGTGCCGATCCCTGTTTTTCAGGGGGGTTACAGGCAAGGATGAGACTTTGTGAAAGCGGTATCAAAGCTCCTGCTACAGCACCTTGTAGGGTACGAAAAATGACGAGCATCGTAAGGCTTGTAGAGAGGCCGCAAAGAAATGACGTAAGCACAAATAAAACTACTGACCAGACAAAGAGTCGTATTCGCCCAAAATAGTCTGACAGCCATCCTGTGAGTGGCAAGACTATGGCGTTACTTGCTGCAAAAGAAGTAATTACCCATGTGCCTTGATCGGCGCTTACATTTAGATTTCCTGCGATATAGGGTATGGCCACGTTTGCAATTGAGGTGTCAAGTACCTGGATAAAGGTGCCAAGGCCTATTGCAATATTAAGAAGAATAAGTTGCCAGCCTCTAAAGCATGTCATTAATGAGTGTATCCATTATGGTGTCTACCTCTTCGAGGTGAATATTATAGACATCGGTCGTGCCAACGGCTTTGCGAGATGGTGCGGGCGCTAGCATGGGCAGATCTTGGTTTGAAATATCCACCCACACGGTTGCCGAAAGGCCAAGACGTGCAGGGTATTTTTTTACAACCTCTGGGTTTAGGCTGATGCGTACAGGCAGTCTCTGAACAATCTTAATCCAGTTTCCTGTGGCATTTTGGGGAGGTATTATAGAAAAAACGCTGCCTGTACCAGAAGCTATTCCAAGAACTGTGCCATCATACTGAGCTTTTGAGCCGTAGATATCTAGTTCTACAGTAGCCTTTTGGCCTACTCGCATGTAGGTGAGCTGTGTTTCTTTAAAGTTTGCATCAACCCACACATAGTCTGTAGGAATGATTGCCATCATATTGGTAGTGGGCGTTACCCACTGCCCAACATCAACAGTCCTTTGTGCGATGTAGCCTGTTGCCGGGGCTAGCACTGAGCAGTGTTTGAGGTTGTAGTAGGCTTCTCGACATGTGCCTTTTTGCTGCTCGATTAACGGGTGGTTTTTTATGCGAGTTTTGCCTGCTGCATCGCGAGCTACTTTAAGGGCGCTTTTTGCCTGCTTGAGTGCAGCTTTTGCTGATCTAAAGGCATCTCGAGAGTGTACAAAATCCTCTTCAGAGACAGCGCCCGTACCTTGTAGTGTCAGGCGATGTTTGTAGTCATACCTGGTTCTTAAGACTTCTATTTTTTGAATTTTTACGTTTGCAAGAGCAACTTTTACTTCGTCATAGAGCTGTTTAACGTCTAAGACTATAGATGCAAGGTGTGCAAGTTCCTTTTCGTAGACTGCTTGGTGTTCTGTTGGATCTAGCTGAACGAGAAGCTGGCCCTCTTGTACAAGGTCGGTGTCATCGGCATAAAAGGCAACTACAGCACCGCCGATTGGTGCATTGATATATATTAGGTTGCCATTTGCGTAGGCATCATCAGTTGATTCATAATAGCGAAAATAAAAAAACCAGAGGCAAAACCAAATAAGCCCTGCAACAATCAAAATGGCAGTAAAGGTCCACATGGCTTTTGTGCGCTTGTGGTTTGGCGGAGGAACAGGTGTCTCTGTAGGTTCGGACATAGCCACTCTTAATCAATAGAAAGCTCAACCTACTTGTTTATCTCTAAAACGGCAAATATTTTTTACGCGTCTTGAGTAGGGTGAGTTGTGATGATGAGCGTACAGGCGACGCCGTCGCCGCAGCCGCAGTCGCTAAGGCCGGCACCTGAGATAGCCGTTATGCCAATTTGGGTTGCCTGTATGCCTAATGTGCGGGCAATTCTTTGCTTCATTTCGGGGATGCGATCTTGAAAGTGAGGGCGCTTTGCTTCTAAAGAGATAGCTATATGAGTAATTTTTTGGCCTTTTAAGGTTTTAAGAGCCTCTTTTAGGTATACTTCGCTATCTGTAATGCCATCTCGCGTGCAGAGTCTTACTGCTATATCACTCAATATCGGAACGCCTGTAATAGAGGTAATAGCATTACAGAGCGCGTGATAGACAACGTCGCCATCAGAGCGTGATTGAAAGCCGGGAATGTCTTCAAAAATCATGCCTGCAATAATGCACGGTTTTGTGGATTCCGGAGATAAAAAGCGGTGCGATGTCTGGCCGATACCTGTTCGTGAGTGTGGCATAAAAAAAAGAATAGAGGAGCAAGTGGCCTCGCTCCTTAATTTAGTAGGGGTTAAGCCATTAAGCTGTGCTGAGTAACTTCTACATAGATATTCCACAATTCTTGCTCGATTTTGCCATGACGAATTGAGGAGATAAGTTCGCGCTTAACGGTGCGAAGGTCTTTTTTAGGCGTGAGTTTGCGTACTAAATCTTTGTCGCCAACAGAGCGGGCGATCTGAAGGATGTGGTCTATGTCAGTCTTTGTTAGTACGATATGATCTTTTTTCTTTCTTGAGCCGCGAGCTGCGCGTTGCTTAGGAGCAACTGTTGCTGGGCGATCCGCATCTGTAATAAACTTTTTAATCATTGCTGCAAGTGTTTCTGCGGCTTGTGTCTTCATTTTACGTAGGGTAAAATGGTGCATATAGCCACCGGTTGTCATAGGGAGATAGCGGCACAGGTCGTTTTCTTTTTTGCCACCAACTTTTTTGATTGCTTTAGTGATGAGCTCTTCGAGTTCTCGCGATGAGGTTGCGATCATATCGCTTTGTTTAACTGACATTGGGTTGTCCTTTCTTTTTTGTTTTTCAAAAATAAGTTACAATCCAAACGGGTTAAGATTTGGCACACCGGAACCCGCGGATTTTTGTTGGGCATATTTATTGTCATTTAGTGGTTTATTGTCAATCTTAATTGTTTTATTACGCATGAATGTGTACAATGAAGCATGAAGACAAGAGAGACTGATGAACAAATTTTGGCCTTTGGCACTAGCCCTAGCATTATTTTCATTTTTTATTACCAGTTGCGACCGCTCGAGTAACCCTAAACTTCAGGAATGGATGAGCGATAATGGCAAACTCAAGGTACTCTGCACAACAGCAATGATCGCCAATCTTGTTCAAGAAGTTGGTATGGACGAAATTGACTGTCTTACACTTATTCAGGGAGAAAGTGACCCCCATTCCTACCAGCTTGTAAAAGGAGATGATGAAAAACTTTCTCGTGCCGATTTAATTTTTTATAACGGACTCGGCTTAGAACATGGTCCCAGCCTGTCAGAGCGACTGAGAAATAATCCTAAGGCTCATTCTATAGGTGATTTTTTATCTAGCGTGGCTCCTCAAGATATTATCGTATATAATGGAAGTGTTGATCCTCATGTATGGATGGATGTTTCTTTGTGGGAAAAAAGTGTACCTTTACTCTACAAGCAGCTCTCAATAGCACTTCCAGCAAGTGATGGTATTTTTAAAACTCGTAGGGATCTTCTTAGCAACAAATTGAACCAGCTGCACCAAAAGATATACACTGCTTTTCAACACATTCCTGAACAAGATCGCTACCTTGTTACTTCGCATGAAGCATGTAACTATTTTGTTAGAGCCTATCTTGCAACAGATGAGGAGCGTAAAAATGCTACATGGAATGTACGCGCTATGGCGCCGGAGGGCTTAGCCCCTGAAAGCCAGCTCAGCACAGCAGATATACAAAAGCTTGTAGAGTACATTATCAAGTATAAGGTAAAAACACTCTTTTCTGAATCTAACGTAAGTCGCGATTCATTAAAAAAACTTGCTGAAGTCTGCTCAAAATATGGCTACGTAGTGCACATCGCAAAAGATGCCCTCTATATAGATGCCATGGGGCCGGCAGGATCTACCTATGCAGACATGATGAGTTATGATGCAGATGTAATTGAAAAAGGATTAGCGGATGCAAGAAGCGCTCAAGGTATCTAATCTTACTGTTCACTATCATGATTCTCCTGTGCTTTGGGATATCGATCTTGCAATTGCTCGAGGAGCATTTGTGGGCATTTTGGGGCCAAATGGTGCCGGAAAGAGCACTCTTTTAAAGGCAATTCTTGGTCTTGTGCCGGTAGTTTCAGGTTCTGTCTGGGTGCATGATAAGCCTCTTTGCTCTATGAAAACGCACATTGCTTATGTCCCACAGCGAGAAGCTGTAGACTGGGACTTTCCTATAACTGTACGCCAGCTTGTGCTCATGGGCTGCTATCCGAGATGCCGTCCCTTTAGCTTTGCATCAAAAAAAGACCATGAATTCGTCTCAGAGTGTCTTGAAAAGGTTGGCATGCTAGACTATGCCGATAGGCAGATTAGCCAGCTTTCAGGCGGCCAGCAGCAGCGCGCCTTTTTGGCAAGAGCCCTCATGCAAAAGGCAGAGGTCTATTTGCTTGATGAGCCTCTTGCAGGAGTTGATCATACAACAGAAGAGATGATAATAGCCCTTTTGCAGAGCCTTGTAAAAGAGGGTAAGACTGTTTTGATGGTGCATCACGATTTAAACCGCGTGGAAGACTATTTTTCGTGGGTGCTTCTTTTAAATGTGCGTTTGATTGCCTTGGGGCCAACAGGTAGCACCTTTACACGGCCAAATATCCATAAAACCTACGCCAAAAATTTTTCACTTTTAGATGAAACAGTAAAACGCTCGCGTACAACGACACTTGGAATTCAATGATTGAGTACTTTACTGATCCTGTGCTTCTTGCGCCCACAATAGGGTCTATGCTGATGTGCCTGATTGCAGCTTTTGTGGGAACGTTTAGTATCCTTGAAAAGCAGTCGCTCATCGGTGAGGCGCTTTCGCATGCTTCTTATCCTGGCGTTATTTTGAGCCTGCTTGCGATAAAGCTATATGCTGTTGATGATGATATTCAACTTTTACTGCTGCCGCTTATTGGTGCTGCGCTATCGTGCCTTTTGGGAATGTATTTTATTAAAAAATTAGTTATTCGCTACCGCGTGCATCCGGATAGTGCTCTATGCTTTATTATAGCCTCTTTTTTTGGTGTTGCCCTTGTTGTGCTCTCAGCACTTCAGGGAACATATCCAACACTTTATAGGGAGCTTTCAAGCTATCTTTTTGGGCAGGCGGCTTTGCAGACAAATACTCACATCTATGTCTATAGTGGCCTCATCTTCATAACACTTTTCATCACCATATGGATGTATAGGCCCATTAAAACCGTGCTATTTGATAGTGATTTTGCAAAAGCTATAGGCATTAACGTAGCAAAAGTTCACGCACTGTTACTTGCTATTACTGTTGTCGCCGTGGTGGTGGGTATACGCTCTTTAGGCGTTGTCCTTATATCGAGCATGCTGATTTTTCCTGGCGTTACTAGTAGAATGTGGACAAGTCGCTTAGAATATGTGCTAGGACTTGCTTGTCTATTTGGTGTAGTTTCAGGATTTTTTGGGGTGTACTTTTCGCATGAGCTGAGTAAGGATCTTTACTCTTTTCCTACGGGGCCCATGATTGTTGTTGCGGGCGCATCTCTATTTTTGGTGTCGAGTCTTTTTTCGCCAAAAAGGGGACTTGTCTTTTGTGCCCTAAGGCGCTATGCCTTTCAGATTCGCTGCCAACAAGAAAATCTGTTAAAAGCCCTTTGGAAGCTAAATTCAAAGGATTTTAAGCAAAAAGAGATCCAAGAAAAACTTCAGATACATCCGGTACGACTTGCTTTGCTCATACAGGTACTTAGTAAAAAGGGGTGGCTACGTAAAATAGGGGATGATTCTTTTGAACTTACGCCATCCGGGCTATTGTGGGGAAAAAAGATTGTACGGCTTCATAGGCTCTGGGAAGTTTATTTAGTAGAATACTGCGGCATTGGAAAAGACCGCGTGCATCCAAGTGCTGAAGAAATGGAACATATCATCACTCCTGATATTGAAAAGGCGCTTTTAGAGCTTTTGCACTATCCTCAAGAAGATCCTCATAAACAGCCAATACCTGAGGCAAGTCTATGAGTATAAATCCATACTGGGGATGTGATTTCTTAGGATTTTTTGCCATTTTGTTTCGTCGCATCTATACGTTTATAGCTGAAGGGCCAAGTGCTATGCAGCTTGCAAGTGATGAATTGCAGCTTTTGGTGCTTCTTATCTTGTCTATTACCGCAGCTTTTATAGGCACTTTCTTTGTGCTGCGCAAGATGACAATGCTTGCAAATGCCCTTTCTCATACGATACTTCCCGGAGTTGTAATTGCCTATTTAGTGTATCACTATTTTTATACGCCTGGACAGGAGCTTGACTTTGGCCACCTTTTGCCTTCTGATAGCTTACTCATACTCGCTGCGCTTGGATCAAGCGTGCTCACAACCTTTTTGATTCAACTCATTAGCGCGCATCTACCTGTTGCTGTAGACGCAAGTATAGGCATGGTATTTACCTTTTTATTTGCCCTTGGCATTATTCTTGTTACAAGCCTTACAAAAAGTTCTCATATAGGTGCTGAGTTATTGATGGGTAATGTCGATGCTTTGCATATCGATGATCTTATCTTGCTATTTTGGATTTTTATCGTGACGGCAGTTGTTATACTTCTTTTTTGGAGAAAGCTCTTTGTCACATCTTTTGATCCGCTTTTTGCAGGGATGTGCGGTATATCTAATACCAAGATGAGCTATCTATTAATGGCTTTAGTTTCACTTACAGCAATAGGTGCATTTCGGGCAGTTGGTGTATTGCTCTTTTTGGCCTTTTTAGTAACGCCGCCACTTGTTGCACGGCGCCTCACACACACACTTACCCATATGGTGATGCTATCGTGTGTGGTGGGAGTGAGTAGTTCTTTAGTTGGAGTTGCCCTTTCTCGTCACATACTTTCGTATTACAACGAAGCCTGTTCAACAGCTGGATTGGTAGTAACTATTTTAGCCCTTATTTATGGTATAACTCTTGCACTGATTAGACCTTCTAAGGCATAATCCTGAATTATTTTACAAGGAAATGCCCGTGAGCTTGCTCTATCTTCTTTTAGCTATTATAGGACTTGGGTTTTTAATTTTTATTCATGAACTCGGTCACTTCTGGATGGCGCGTCGTGTTGGTATGCGCGTTGAGTCTTTTGGTATAGGCTTTGGACGTCCAATTTTTACTATACTGCATAATGGCGTGAAATGGAATATCTGCTGGCTGCCCTTTGGTGGCTATGTCAAAATTGCAGGTATGGAAAAAGAAGATGGCAAAGAACCGGAAGATATTACTGATGGATTTTTTGGTAAATCACCCTGGGATCGCATCAAAGTTGCCATCATGGGACCTTTGACAAACCTTGTCTTTGCCTTTTTGGTATTCTGCGTTATTTGGGCAACGGGTGGAAGAGAGAAAAACTATGCCGATGTTACAAATAAAATAGGCTGGGTAGATCCTCAATCAGAACTCTATAAAGCTGGCGTTCGTCCTGGCGATATTATCTTGGCGTATAATGGCGAGCCTGTGCGTGGTGAAAAGGGCCATTTTCATGCTGCTATGACATCTGGAGACAATATTTTAGTTGAGGGCCTGCGCTGGAATAAACAGAAGCATGCCTATGAGCCATTTTCTTTGCAGGTTAAGCCCTACCAGCATCCTCAGGCGGTAGAATCAGGCATTTTAACGACAGGTGTTTTTAATTCTGCAAGCTTCATTATCTATCCCAAGCATAACCAAGAACTTCCAAAAGGCTCACCACTTATTGGAAGTGGCATAGAGCCGGGCGATCGCATCCTCTGGGTAGATGGAGAGCCTATTTACTCCCTAGCTGAACTTAGCAGCGTACTAAATGATGGTAAAAGTCTGATCACTATTGAACGTGATGGACACTATTTGCAAAGGCGCGTGCCACGAGTTGTTCTTGAAGATCTCAAACTTTCAAACCAGGTGAGAGAAGAACTTGCCGACTGGCAGTATGAAGGCGGCCTAAAAAACACAAAGTTTCAAAAGCTCTATTTTGTTCCCTATAACCTTACTCCGGACTGCATGGTGGAAGGTAGACTTTCCTATATCGATTTAGACAAAAAGGATGAGTCTACAAGCAAAACGCACTTTTCAGAAGTTAACGAGCCCCTTCAGGAGGGCGATATCATTGTAGCAGTCGATGGCACACCTGTTGACTCTACTGTCGACTTTTTGAAAAACATTCAGACGCACAAGGCAGTACTTATAACCCAAAAGATGCCTCAAGACTCTAAACAGGCAACAGATGCTCTATTTGATTCAGAATTTCACGGCAAAAACCTTATCGAAATTGTAAATAGCATAGGCACTTCGCAGCCAATAATGCAAAAAGGGTCTTTAAAGCTCTTGCAGCCTGTTACCCCAAAAAGCAGGCAAGAGCTTATGCAGCTTGCTGATAAAGAGCTTTCACAAAAAGAGGCTGAAGAAGAAAAAAAGATCATTCAAGCTATCGACGATCCGGAAAAGCGCGCATATGCCCTAAAGTTTTTGGAAACGCGCCAGAAGCAGCTTTTACTTGGACTGCCCGGCGTTGATGATATGCAGGTATCTTACAATCCAGACCCATTTCAGATGTTTGGCGACATCGTGGATGAGGTTGTTCACACCCTAGAAGCGCTAGTTGGCGGCTTTTTGAATCCAAAATGGCTAAGCGGCCCTATAGGCATTGTTCAGGTGATCCATGTTCAGTGGATGTCCGGTGCAAAAGAGGCCCTCTTTTGGCTTGGCGCCATCAGCCTAAACCTTGGTTTACTTAACCTATTGCCTCTACCGGTCCTAGATGGCGGCTACATATGCCTCTCTCTCTTTGAAATCGTGACGGGCAAAAGACTCAAGGCAAAAACTATCGAAAAGATCGTAGTGCCCTTTGCAGTAGCCTTGATCGCTTTCTTGGTATATCTAACCTATCACGACCTCATCAGGCTGCTCACATCGTTTGTTCGCTAAAGTTCGCTCGCTCTCGGGCGGGCTTTTCCTCTTAATCTTGATCTTAATCTTTTTTTATAGATTCCGTTCTGAAATAGATCAAGATTAAGAGCCTTTTGCAAAACTCAGCCGTTCAAACGTAACATTCTTTAAACA